>DASZTF010000067.1:0-4826 GCA_035548315.1 Minisyncoccota bacterium | reverse complement strand
GAAGGACCTGGGAGAGCTCAGGAATGCCGCTCGCTCCCGCCTTCGATCCATGCAGCGACGAACAACCCTCGTCGCTGCCTTCTGGCAGCAAGCGGAGTTGTTCTGAGTGGTCACCCATTTACGGAAGTCTCAATAGTGCGTCGAGATTGCTGATTCCAAGTTCAGAAAGATCTACGATCGTTTCAATAAATGCCTCGCGCGCTATACCCTCGTCGATCGAGCCACCGTCCGGGCAAACGTAGTCCGCGAGCCCTAAGAAGATCTCCTCGATCGGGCTTCCCGCGAGCCGTTCCAAATTGAGCGCGCGTAGTGCCTCTCGTGCGCCGCGTTCCTGAGCATCAACAAGGAAGCCGAGCAGCCCTGAAGCGGTCTTGGTAGAAGCTCCCATTCTCCGTGCTGCGTTCCGCGCGCCACCAGATGCAGAGGAAACGTATTGTGATACCGCGCGTCCGAGACTTCGTCGGTCGCTACCATCAGATCGAGCGAATCGGCTCAGATTGGCGCGCGGATTTTGAAACCTACCTGGATACGGTGGTGCGGGCGGGGGTGGTCTATATGTAGGTGCTGGTGGAACTGGTGAACCACCGTCAGGCGCTTGCCCGTTGGGGCTTGTGTCGTCGGCTGCAGATAGTGGGGCACCATCACCCGAATTTAACCACGTCGGTATGAGTGGAGTACGACCATCAGGTCCGCTATTCGCGCTCGAGGTGCCCATTAGCGACCACCGCGGCGCGTTTTAAGGGCTGCGGCGGCCGCGCTGCGAAGGAACTGGCTTTTTGCAGATTTCGCCCAAGTATCGAGCAACCGCTCGAACCGTGCAGAAGTGTCGGGTTCGGTAATAACCCCTTCCCAACCGCGGACGGGCCAAGGACCAAGCTTTTCCGATGGGAGTCCCTCGAGAAATGCCACTAGATTTCCCTGGAGTTGCGGATGAGCCTTGACGAGTGCAGCAAGACCTGCCGCACCTGCAGGCTCAGTGTCGAACGTTGCGCTCGTCAAAATGCGTCCGCGTAGAGCTTCGAAAACCGTGTTTGCTTCCGGGAGCGCAAGCCGTCTGAGGTCTCCGTCGAGAGCCTGCACAGAAAGCTTCGGGCCAAGCAACTGTTCAACGACTGCATGAAGATGCCCGAGTATCGAGGCTGCCCCGAAGTAGTCCTTGCGGTCCTTTGTGACGAATAGATACGGCCGTAAATCCACACCGCCAAGTTCTGGCTTGATACGAGCCCAAGTCCGAATCGCGGGTGATGCCAGCCACTCGCTTAATACAACGCTCTGATTGCTCTCGCCGTCCGCGCCGGACTCTGCCTCGTCAGCAGTTGTCAATTTGCCGATTGTGGATGTTAACTCCACAGGTTTCTGGTCAATTATGCGCTCCAAGGTAACGAGATCTTCGCAACGTCCTTTGGCGTTAATCGCTGCCGTCGTCGCGATCTGCTCGAACACGCGCGGGAAATATCGCTCGGCAAGCGTAACCGGTAAGCACGCGGCGTCATTCCCCGCGCGCGCGTGAGATGTGAACGTGTCGCTCCAGGCAAGGTCAGCGGGAGCGAACGATGGAGACGAAGGCAAAGCGACGAGCGAGATTGGGCGTACCAGGTTGGCGTGCGGTGCTGAGGCGGTTTGAGGAGAGCGGCTTGAGCGTGCGCGAGTTCTGTGAACGCGAAGGTCTCGGACAGGCAAGCTTCTACCGCTGGCGCAAGCGGCTGTCGGATGAGTCGGTTCACCCGGTGACGATGGCGCCGCGCGAAGCGCCGAAGGCAGCAGGATTTCTGGATCTGGGGACACTCAGCGCGAAGGGCACGCGGCTGGAGCTGCGATTGGATCTGGGTGCGGGCGTGGTGATGCATCTCGTGCGCGGCTGATGTTCTTCCCGGAAGGCCAGATCCGCGTGCACTTATACGGCGCACCGGTGGACATGAGGAAGTCGTACACCGGCCTGTACGCGATGACCCGCGAGGGACTGCGGCAAAATCCTTTAAGTGGCGATCTGTTCGTGTTCGTCTCGCGTAAAGCGACGCAGATGAAGGTGCTGTATTTCGACCGCTCGGGATTTTGCATCTGGGGAAAGAAGCTGGAGGCGGGCCGCTTCATCAGCGATTGGCGCGCGGTACGCACACAGCAGATGGACTGGACGGCGTTGAAGCTGCTGCTGGAAGGCATCGAGCCTGGCCGTCGACGCAAGAGATTTCATCGCGTGATGGCGCAGAAAGCGGAGCATCCACAATCGCATTCGCTACAATGCGTGGATGCAGAAAGCGGCGGCTCCAGGGCCGGGCAAAAATCTTCCGAACCCGGCTGAGCTGTCGGGGCTTTCCGCGCCGGAGTTGCTGCAGATCGTGCAGTCGCTGGTTGGGACGGTGCAGTCCCTGCAGCACCAACTCGAGTGGTTCAAGCGTCAGCACTTCGGCACGAAGAGCGAACGACTGAAGCTGCTGCCCAACGCACAGCAGCTGTCTCTGGGAGAGATCGTCGGCGCGACTTCCATGCCACCGCCGCCGAAGACGCGCGCGATCGCTGCGCATACCCGCCGCCTCAAGTCACGCGATGCGGCGGACGAAGGCGAGAGCCTGCCGTTCTTCGATGAGGCGCGCGTGCCGATCGAGATCATCGAACTGCCGGCGCCCGAGACCGAGGGGCTCTCTGCCGAGCAGTATGAGCGCATCGGGCAGAAGGTGAGCTATCGCCTGGCGCAACGCCCGGGCAGCTACGTCGTGCTCAAGTACATTCGTCCCCTGATCAAGCGCCGGGATACGCAGGCGATTCATTGCGCGCCAGCCCCACGAGGCGTTCTGGAAGGCAGCCGCGCGGATGTGAGCTTCATCGTCGGGCTGCTGATGGACAAGTTTGCCTGGCACCTGCCGCTGTATCGGCAGCACCAGCGTCTGGAGCACGCCGGTATCGATGTGAGCCGGCAATGGCTCACGCAGCTTGCGCAACAGGGTATCAGCCTGCTCGAGCCGATCTACGAGGCGCAGCTTCAGTCGATTCGCGATAGTCGCGTCAAGGCAATGGACGAGACGCCGATCAAGGCCTCGCGCGCCGGTCACGGCAAGATGAAGACCGCGTACTTCTGGCCGGTGTATGGAGAGCGCGATGAAGTGTGCTTTCCATTCTTTGCCTCGCGCAGCGCCGGACACGTCCAGGCGGCGCTGGGGTTGCAGATCACTGCAGGTGGGGTACTGCTCAGCGATGGCAATCCTGTCTACGAGCACTATGCGAAGAAAACCGGGATTACGCATGCACAGTGTTGGTCGCACACACGCCGCGGCTTTTTTGAGGCCCAGGCAGTAGAGCCGCAGGGCGTGCTCGAAGCGCTGGAGCAGATCCGTCTGCTCTATGCGATCGAGGATGAGATCCGCAAGAACAAACTGACGGGCGAGAGCAAGCGCCTGTATCGGCTCAGGCACAGCAAGCCGCTCGTGGAGATCTTCTTCGAGTGGATCGATCGGCAGTTCGAACGCCAGGATCTTCTGCCGAGTAATCCGTTCACGCAGGCGCTGGCGTATGCGCGCGAGCGTAAAGAGCAGCTACAGGTTTTTCTCGAAGACCCTGACGTCCCGATCGATACCAACCATCTGGAGCGCGCTCTGCGCGTCATTCCGATGGGACGCAAGAACTTCCTGTTCTGCTGGACCGAGCTCGGCGCCGAGCACGTGGGCATCGTGCAGAGCCTCATCGTCACCTGCCGCCTGCAGGGCATCGACCCGTACACGTACCTGGTCGATGTGCTTCAGCGAGTCGGCGAACACCCCGCATCGAAAGTGGCCGAGCTCACTCCGCGGCTGTGGAAAACGCTCTTCGCCGCCAATCCCATGCGCTCGGATTTGCACCGCTCGCAGCAATAGCGCACCCGCATCGAACTTCCATGGCACGTTCCAAACGAGTTCGCCGCACCAAGCGCTATAGTGCAGTGAAACGCAGATCAGCGACGTCGACTCCGAAGCTCGCGTGCTCGACACCATGGCCGACGATCGAAGCGTTCCTCGATTCTGAGGAAGGTGACGTCACGCTCGGCAGCCTCGGCTTCAACGCCACGCTCGGCTATACGGCCGTGGCCAGTGATCAGCACAACATGCTCGTAGCCCTCGTGCGTCGACCGGGCGAAACGCTACACCAGTTACTCGATCGTCTCGAAAATGCTCTCGGACCAGCGCTCGAGGATCAGATCTTCGTCGACGAGATCAACGGTCCGAGCTGACGGCAAGCGCGCCGCGCTGTTACCGCTTACCGGCAAGCATCAACTTCGCGAGAACCGGAAGGTGGACGGCGTCGCCGAACCCACGCGCCTGGGCCGTGCGCTGCCGAAGAAGAAGTGAATTCAAGAATCTCTTGATCTGACGCGGATTGCCTCGCGTCCCACTCGCGAGAATTGGGCCGATCTGATCGCTCAACGTCAACGCGTTCTGAGCCTTCGAAATATTCTCCTCTCTAAGCGTTTCGTTTACCAAGGCAGCGTCGATGGCCCCAGATTCCCATGGTCGCTTCAGGCGCTCGCGCGCGGCCCGAATGAGATTGCTGTAGTCGGCATCGGCGTCACCAAGTTCCGCGCCGAGGAGGAGTAAAGTGACGTAGGTGCGTGTCTCCGCCTCACCAAGCGCAGGGATGCGGAACGGGACCTGGATCAGCTTCTCCAGATAGTTGCGCGCGTAATCGCGAGGACCGGTTGTATCGGGCAACTCTGGGAAGTGTTTGCGCACGGCGTACTCGATCATCGCCTCATCTGCAGCGACGACGAACGCGGTGCGCGCGGCAAACACAAAGTGCGCGATTTCCTGCTTTAGGCCCACCCGATTTCCAGTTTTAGGACCCACGTTGCATGGGTCACC
>DASZTF010000066.1:0-3777 GCA_035548315.1 Minisyncoccota bacterium | reverse complement strand
GAAGATTTCCTGGACCCCGCAGGACAAGGTGGAGCAGGTTCAGAAGCTGTTCGGCAGCTCGCGCATCCTCTTCGGCTACGATGCGCAGGGGAACCGGGTGAAGAAGGTTGCCGCCGACGGCACCACCACCTACTACGTGCGCGAGGCGGGGGGGGAAGGTGATCGCGGTCTACACGAAGGCGTGCGCGGACCCGGAGGACTTCACCGGCCCGCAGAACGGTCCCGGCTGCGTGGACCCGAACGGCGCCGCCGATACGGACCATGACGGCATCCCCGATGCAACGGACAACGCGCCCGCGGTCTTCAACCCGGACCAGCGGGATACCGACGGCGACGGTACGCCCGACGTGCTGGGGTTCGATCGCGACGGCGACGGCATTCCCGATCTCTCCGATCCCTGCCCGTACGATCCGCTCAACAGCTGCTCCGGCGATCACGACTCCGACGGCATCCCGGACGGCGTGGACCCCTGCCCGGATACGCCCGGCGCAGGAGGGGGCGACCTGGACCACGACGGCATCCCGGATGGCTGTGACGGGGATATCGACGGCGACGGCGTGCCGAACAACGAGGACAACTGCCCGTGGACGCCGAACCCGGACCAGAAGGATACGGACCATGACGGCATCGGCGACGCGTGCGAGTGCGATGTGCCGAAGGAAGGAGGGGGCTGCCCGGCGACGCTGGCGGAGCAGTATGTGTACGGTCTGGAGAGTGACGGGCGCGTGGCAACGCTCTACCCGAAGACGGCTCGCGACATGAGCGATCACAGCATGGCGACGCTCTTCACGCGCGACCTCGGCGACAAGGAGTACGAGCTGAACGATCACCTCGGGAACGTGCGCGTGCGTTTCAGCAACGTGAAGCTGAGCCAGAACACCGCGGGGACCATACCGTACAAGGTAGACCTGCGCGGCTACACCAACTATTACCCATTCGGCATGGCGCAGCCCGGCCGCGAGATGAACATCGCGGGTGGCCGCTACGGCTACAACGGGAAGGAGATGGACAACGACTGGAACAACGGAACGGCGGTGACGGGTGGTGAGGGGAACAGCTATGACTACGGGGCGAGAATCTATGAGCCGAGGCTGGGGAGGTGGTTGAGTGGGGAGCCACTTGAGGCGAAATATGCGGGATGTTCCCCATATGGATATGCTGTAGACTCGCCGATTCTATTCGCAGATAAGGATGGTAAAGACGTTTACGTATTCGATGCAAACACCAAGCTGGTTGCGATAATACGTGATGGTGATGTCGACGTCGGATACAAGTTGCCTTTCGCAGTAAATTCGAGTAACCCGATCACGGTGATGGTTGATCCCATGGCTACAGCTGAGCATATCAAAAATATAGTCATGATGAACACCAACCCGATATGGACGGGATTGCTCGCTCAGTTAACTCGGCCGCCTGAAGCAATTGGGCTAACGGCTGATGCGACATTTGTGCCATTGCTTGGTATCAATTATGGATTTGACGTCGTGTTTTTCCTGAGAGGTTCCAACAGATACATCCCGCATTTTTATTTTCACCTTGGAGTGTCGGCAGGGTTGGAGGTCGGAGGAGGGCTATCTGCTGTTGCCTATTGGAATGGTCTAGTACAACGGCCGGATGAAACCCTGAAGCCCGAGGAGTTGAAGGAGCATGCCATGTCGTACTCATTCGGGGTTGGTGCGTTTTCGACATCCTTCGGATGGATGGAAGATGCAGAGAAAACCGGGAGGCCTGTATCCATATGGCCTCAAAACCCGACGTGGCTAATGGTCTCGTATGGCGCCGCGACATCGACGCCCTCGCTTCCAGTCCCTCTTGCCAACGTTAAGTATGGAGGCGCGATTCATGATACGTATTCTTGGTATTTAGGGTCGCCGATCAAACACATGTCAAACGCTGAATTTCAATCTGCCCGCCCGGTTGTTGGCGTCGAGTGGCGTGACGGCGGCGGTGGGACTTATCATGTTCGGCCTGGCATGGATCTGCCGCAGCTCCCATCCGGTGCGTCTGGGTGGCTTGCAATTCCCTCGTTTGATGTCCCGCAAGGCTCAGCAGGTGAAGTATCCGCACCAAGCTTCCCCGGTTGTCAGCGTGGTGGCAATGAAGGGGCTACGGCTAGCCAAAGTAATTACTGAAAGTTTGCTGGAGGGATTGAGGGTGCGTAAGTTTCTGAGGTCATGCCAGTGCGCTCAAGATCAATCGGAACGCAAAATGAAATTGGTCCAGTCTTGGGGGCGTTCTTCGAGCCAAAGGTTGAAGATTCAAGCTT
The DNA here is from genome assembly GCA_035548315.1 of Minisyncoccota bacterium. Taxonomy (GTDB): domain Bacteria; phylum Patescibacteriota; class Minisyncoccia; order Phycocordibacterales; family Phycocordibacteraceae; genus C7867-001. The sequence goes on along the minus strand of DASZTF010000066.1, from coordinate 1,511 downwards.
GCCTGCCCTTGATAAATAAGTCCTGTCGCTTTCATTCGATGGCGGCCTCCTTTGTGCCCTCCGGCAGATCAATATTTGTTCGAGGCAAGGAGTGCTGGAGAGCTAGCCGGTGTCGCAGTAATTGATGGGATATGGCTCAATGCAAGATACGTTTGTAGTATGAAAGAGTCCTATTAGGCAATCACGTTAATCCGCAGGAGGTGCGCGTATGAGTAAAGCGGGCGATGATGATATTCAAATGTTATTCCGAAAGGCAGTTAAGGCCGGAGCTGTGCTCGGCGGGATCGGAATAGTCGTTGCCGTGTTTTTTGCGATCATCAATCGATGTTCATCATATAACAATTATAAAGATGACGCATTTAATGGTCGCGTTGTACGTATATCTCAACAAAAAATGTTGATGGTAGACATTCAAACGGCAAATGGCATGCTCCGAATTGGTGACTTGTCGGGCAGGCTCATGAAAGTGCTCGTCGTCGGAGATTCGCTTATCAAGCGCCGTGGATCGATTATGTGTGTCGTGGTCAGGCGAGATACCAGCCTGACTATGCCTTACATTGATCGAATTCAGTCGTGTGAGTAGGTGGTGTGCCAGTTGCCGAGAGAAAATCCTGATGTTGGGAGCTGATATTGGTGAATGGGTCTCCCGGGAATGTCGGCGTACCACGAATGTAACAATGACGCATAAGGTCGAACAATGGTAGAACTCTCTCGCCTTCAGAGCAATCGAGCAGCAGTCACAAAGCAATGCGGTCTCCTTATCGTACTGCTCTGTGCAGCGTTGTCACGGTCTGCTGACGCACAGACCGCAAACATCAGCGGCATCATCAACCGCTACACGCCGGTTGTGTTGATCGACAAGTGCGACGCCTCGGTCGTGGTGCGCAACTCCTTCGACTTCGCTGCGGGGGTATGAAGGAATGGCCATCTGCATTCCATGGTACAGCAATGAGGCAACCGGTCCGGCACCGGCAACAGAACGAATGTCAATCCAATTGATCGATACTCGAGACGTACCCATGCGTAGATACCCATACATCCTGGCCGTGCTCTCCCTTCTCGCGAGTGTGGCGGCCCATGCCCAGACGAACATCAGCGGCGTCATCAACCGCTACACGCCGGTTGTGCTGATCGACAAGTGCAACGCCTCGGTCGTGGTGCGCAACTCCTTCGGCTTCGCCGCCGGCGACAAGGTGCTCATCATCCAGATGAAGGGGGCGAGCATCGACCTCACGGACCACTCCGGCTTCGGTGACATCACGGCCTACAACAACGCCGGCAACTACGAGCTGGCCACCGTGGATGAGGTGAACGGGTTCACGCTGGTGCTGCACAACAAGCTTGCGCGGGAGTACGACGTGAGCGGCCTGGTGCAGGTGATCCGTGTGCCGCAGTACACCAATGTGACGGTAACCGGCACGCTCACGGCGAAGGCCTGGGATGGCCAGACCGGCGGCGTGCTGGCGTTCATCGCGAGCGGTACGGTAACGCTGAACGCCGATATCGATGTG
>DASZTF010000065.1:0-3678 GCA_035548315.1 Minisyncoccota bacterium | reverse complement strand
TGAAGACACCCAAACACTTGGTGATTATCCGGGCGGCGTCCATACCATCTTCGTTGAATCGACTCTTCTTCATCGGCTTCCTCGTCGCCCGGAAGCCATCCTCTCAGGAATCAGTTGGTCCGAAAATCCCCGGGCAGGTCAGTCGTCCCAGCACCACAACGAGCGGAGCTCCTGAAACGAAGACTTCGGTTAGCAGTCAGTACGCCACAGCCGGTGAGGTAAGCCGAATTGTTTCCGGGTGTAAGCGTCGCCTCTCTCTTCCCACCCGCTTAGTTACTCGTAGATCTTGCCGCAATAAAGGAAGATGGCGAATTTCCTCCAGGGCGAGGCCTCCCTCAGATCCTGCCGCGCTCCGAAATCCGTGTCTTCTGCCCAAGCATGGGCTGCTTCGAGGAAGGATTCTATTGTCACGTTCTCCCAGCCCCGCTCCGGACCGTACCGGTCAGCCAGAGACGCATTCTCCGCTGAAGCAGCCAACTCCCGATCTCTCCGCAGAGCATCCACGAATGCCAAGAACGATTTCTCGTCCGACACCGACTCCGCGAGCTGATGCAGTTCCATGGGATTCTTTAGGACTTGTAGCGTCTGATAGGGTTAAGCGTCGCTTGGCGAGATTATTGCACCCAGCAATCGCAACACGCTGAATACGACAGCAAGGAACAGCAAGAAAGCAAACAAGGCATAGGCAATCCGCAGCCACGAGAATCGGCGCGGTGAAATGCGCGACGCGATCTTGGCACTCAACATGCGCTCGCCTACGTACTCAACCGTCCCGTAGACCAAAGGCCCGATAAGGAGAAATAACAGCCACTGCGCCGGCCCGGCCGGCCGCCATGGCCAAAGCATCAACAGCAGCGCGCCACAAATGAACAGCCACAGCAATACGCAGACTACGATCATCGAGAGCCGCCAGTTGCGGATTGAGTTCAAAACTAGCGACCCCCAGCTTGTCTTCGCGATCGCATGTCCGCGGCTCCGCGCGTATTGCCCGGCATCCGTGATACGTAAGGCGCGACAGTCCAGCGAACCCCCAGGGCTGCTACCAGCTTCCGTACCGTTTCGAACCTCGGCTTGGCGTCCGGCGCGAGCGCCTCGCACAACCCTTCGCGTCCCAATCCAGAATCCCTTGCGACCTTCGCGATTCCACGCACCTTGGCCACGTTCGATAAGGCCATCATGAACGCTTCCGTATCTGGGTCTTCGAGCGCTGCGGCCAGATACATTGCAATGACTTCCTCGTTGTCGAGGTAGTCCGCCGTGTTGTACGGCGCGAATTTAGTCTCGGCCATGACTACCGTTCTTTTGCGTTCGATGTGCCTGCTCTGGCTACAACGCGCTTCAGCGCCTGGTCGATGCGGGTCTGCCAGCCCGGGCCGCCGGCCCGGAAGTGTTCGAGTACTTCGGGAGACAAGCGGAGCGTGGTGGACACTTTGCGCACTTGCGCAGGCGGACGACCGCGCCTGACCAGCTTCTTTCCGTGGTACAGATTCGCGCTATCGACCCAGTCCTGAGTGATCTCCGGCGCGTCGTCCGGGTCACGCCACTTGCGACGCGAACTTTTTGACTTCCCGCTCATTTGCTTTCCTCATCGATATCATCCGGCGCGCGCGACCGCGCGGGGTCCAGGCCAGGACCACGAGCCGTGCATCCAGCCATCCGACCGTGATGTACCTCAATTCTCCGTAATCGGTCCGATCATCTTCACGGGTGAGGTGTGGGCCGTCGAACACTTCTTTCGCTCGACGGAAATCCAAGCCTCTTTCGGCAAGGGTCCTTTCCCGCTTGAGACGATTGTATGTGATTCTCATGAATTAGTGTAGTAACGATAATTATGACCGGCGGCCCACCCTTCGCCCCGTCGCGTGCTGCGCCGTTAGCGCGTCCTTCGGGTTCGCCGTCGGTAGGCGCGCCTGAGACCGGGCTCGGCTCCCCCCAATGCCGCCCGACGTTCGGCGCACTCACGCGCAGTGACCGAACTCGGGCCTGAACCGCGGCGGCTCATCTCCCTTACGAAGCGCGTCAAAGCCTCGACCGAAAATTCATCGAGTCGATACGCCTTGAGTGCCGTAACCTGTGGCGCCTTCAGCGAGAGTCTCTGCGAAACATCCGCACGCGAGAGCCGCAACCGGCCGATGGCGCGGTTAATTCGAATCGCCAGTCGCACTTTTGTGTCCAGCTCGCGTGCGTCTGGAAGTCGGAGATCCGCAAAGACGTTTCCCGAACTTGGCTCGACAGACTCACGCGTCGCACTCTGAACACGGCCTTTCCTCGATCGTCTCGCCATTTTCTTTTGACGCTCCTGGGAATCGGATATTGGGAGTAGACGAGTAACGGCCACGCGGCCGTTACTCGTCACGACATCAACGTTCGGTGTTTTCCGAACTTGTTTCTTCTTCCGGCTGCTCGATCAGCGTGGCGAGATCACACGCAGCCCACTCCAGCGTCTCTGCACTGGCAGCGAGCCTTGCCTTCTCACGCCGGGAAACTGCGCGTTCCGCTTCTGCCTTGAATGCATCTGCACGCGCTAACCACGTGGCGCATGTCAGTAGCAATTCCGACTTCAGTTCCTCATTCATGACCGCACCTCCCGGATCGCTACATCGAGCGCGTCGTACGCCCGCCTGATACAGCGAACGCCGTGCAGGAGTGTCGTGATCTCATCCCCTACATCGGCGCCTGCTGTACTCCCCTCGCGTTCCTCCGCACCCAGCAGCGCGTTCGCCGCTGTCGCGACTACCGAGATTGCGTCGGACAGTCGTCCCAAGATCTCGTCGATGTCAGGCTTGATCGGCGGAGCGTTGCCCGCTTGGTCGACGACAATTAGAAATGCCGGCTGACGACAACTAGATTTGCCGGTAATTGTCGTCGAGCGGTGCGCTCGACGGTGCCGACGACAATTAAAAGTGCCGGTCGGCGGGCCTCATCCACGGTCTGATTTACTCAGCCCTCACGAGAGGGGGCTGTGTGGTAACAGACGAACAGGTGAGGTTGCTCATGTCATTGTTATCGCAGGGGATGTTGCAGGTGACCGCAGCGGCGAAGGCCGGGATGAGCGAGCGGACAGCGCGCAAATATGTGCACTCAGGTCGCGCGCCATCGCAAGCGAAGGTCGCGCACACGTGGCGCACGCGGCCCGATCCGTTCGTGGAGGTGTGGCCTGAAGTGGAAGCGCTGCTGCGCCAGGATCCCGGTCTGCAGGCGAAGACGATCTGGATGGAGCTGAACGAGCGGCACGCGGGTCGCTTCAGTGCCGGTCAGCTGCGCACGCTGCAGCGGCCAAGTCGAATGCAATGTCCCGCAATTCCGGTGCGAAGTGCAGCCGTATGCGCGCGGCGAATTGCTCGATGTCGTGTTCCGTTAGGGCCACCGTGAACCCTGCTGCTTTCTCAGCTCTCAACCCGCCTTCGGCTGCTCGTTAACAAAATAGACGAGGTCGGCCACTGTTCGCACCTTCCCGTAGTAGGGATTCCGCTCTGTATCCTTCATGGAGCGGCCTGTTCGCTGGAGGATTTCTTCTGCGATATCCATATCGAGGTCTTCATCGTCTACAAGAAGGTCGTTCGCCAGCGAATCGGTCGCACGAATAGGCACTGGCTTCTCTGTGCCCAGATGCGATTGAAGCTGTTCATATACCGCGCGAATCACCCACGTATCGACGCGGCGTCGCTCGAAGCTCCG
>DASZTF010000064.1:0-4108 GCA_035548315.1 Minisyncoccota bacterium | reverse complement strand
CTCGCTCCGCTGGTTTTGGTTGATGTCAAAGGGCCATATTTTCCGGTATTACACGCTTTCATCGCCATATCCGTCACAGGGATGCAGGCAAAACCGCGCCTTGTTGTACCTTTGTTGTACCAACGCGGCCCCTTCAAACGTGCAAAACCTCTCGAACCATGGCAACTGTCAAGGTCGTTCTCCGCAAGAAGGCGAACAAGGACGGCTCCTTCCCGCTCGCGCTGCGGATCACGAAGGACCGCAAGACGTCCTTCATCCATCTGGGCTATCACGTCCACGAAAAGGATTGGGACGCGCTGAGCCAGCATGTCAAAAAGTCCCACCCCAACTCCGCGCGGCTGAACGCGCTCATCCTGAAGAAGCTCGCCGATGCAAATGACACGGCGCTGGAATTGGACACGCACCAGCAGGAAGCGTCGTCACGAACGATCAAGCGCAAGATCAAGCCCGCCGCCGGGGCGATGTTCTTCGCGCAAGCCGCGCTCTATCTCGCGCGGCTGAAAGAAGCGGGGAACTTCAACTGCTGGCACGCGGAAGCGCCGCGTCTCCGGAATTTCAAGGAATTCGTCCTCGGCACGGAGGCCGTGCGCGACGAATTGCCCGGAAGAAAGTCGCCGTCATCGAAGCGCGCGCCCTGCCGGGGCGTGCTCGGCGGCCAGGATGTGCCGTTCCAACAGATTGATGTCGGGCTTCTGAGACAATTTAGAATCCATCTCCAGGCGCAACTGCATTTGAGCGAGCGCACGATTGCCAACTACCTGATGGTCATTCAGGCGGTCTTCAGCCAGGCGATCAAGGAAGGCGTGCTGGATGAGAAGCATTTTCCCTTCGGGACCGAGAAGATACGCATCAAGCTCCCTGAAACGCAAAAGATCGGCCTGACCAAGGACGATGTGGAGAAGCTCGAAAGCATCGACCTCCCCCACCCGGCGCAGGCCGTGGCGCGGGATCTCTGGCTTGTCTCCTTCTACTTCGCGGGGATGCGGGCGGCAGACGTGCTGCAACTGCGGTGGTCGGATTTCAAGGACGGGCGCTTGCACTACGTCATGAACAAGAACGACAAGCCCGTTTCGCTGAAAGTGCCGGAGAAGGCACGGGCGGTGCTGGCGCGGTATGAAGCCGACAAACAGCACCCGGACAACTTCGTCTTCCCCTACCTGAAAGGCTTCGCGCATCTGGGGGATGAATTCGCGCTCAAGAAGCGCATCGCAACCCTCGTCTCGCAATGCGACATGCAGCTTTCCAAGCGTGTCGCCCCTGCGGCGGGGATCGAGGGGAAACTGTCGATGCATATCGCGCGGCATACGTTCGCGACGCTGGCAGGGGACAAGATCCCCGTGCAGATGCTGCAAAAGCTCTACCGGCACAGCGACATCAAGACGACGCTGGGCTATCAGGCCAACTTCATCAACAAGGATGCGGACGAGGCGCTGGATGCGGTGTTGGGGGGTAGGTGATGCTCGGTTCGTGGCGCGATAAGGCCCGGCTCTCTTCTTCTTTCTTCATCCACCGAGATGCGGATGAGGCGTTGGTGCGATGCTGGGGTAAGGCACAGCCATTCTATTCGCAATTTTACTCATTTTATTACTCACGAAGGCTGATTTTAGCCAAGAAGCGCAACTTGCAATTTTTCTATGAGTAGAATCTTTGGAAATGGACAGTCCGCGAGTTATGTTGCGCGAACAATAAGCCTCACCCCGCCAGTAACTGGAACAACAAATGTCCCTTATTACGGAGGAGGTCGCGAGACGGGCACTCACGGAGCGACCATGGATCATGGAGAGTATCGATGAAGCAGCTGAACTGCATACCAAGATGGTAGGAAGCGATGAGCCGTACCAAACGATGCGCTCTCGGTCTTCTGACTATCGAGACCGGGTAGTGCATCAGATCCGAAAGGCGCAGTACGGCAAACCGTATACAATGATTTACGAACCCGGTCGCGGCTTCTTCAGCTTGGTGCTCGAAGAGCCAGAAGGATACCTAGGGTGTATCTTTAAGAAGCTCCGGGGCGGTCGTCCGTCGAACGTGATGACGGGGAGAGTGTCGGCAATCAACCGGCAAGAGCTCGCTTTGGACCTGGGTCTGTCGGTGAAGTCGATCACATGGACATACCTCGGGTGGGAATGGGACGCACTTGAGCAGAGCTTGAACGCCAAGCATGCTATTTGCTGGCGGAATGGGATTTTGCAGTGGCGAATCGAGGCAGACGGTACGAGGCTCGTTGGCTACGAACCGCTGCTGATCCCCTTCAGCGAACCGACGACGACGCAACTCGACAAGTCTCTTCGCGACAATTTGCGCATCATTACTCCAGATGCGGACAAGAAGCCGGATACTGTCCGAAAACCAGATTCACACGACAAGGAGGACAACATCCAGCATGGCGAACAAGGTAATTCCTGAAAAGATTACTCTCGCTCGACAGCTTCGCGGTTTTTCACAAGGCGATTTGGCGGAAAAGATGAGCCCCTTCCCAGGGGCGATAAAGCAAGCGACCATCTCTCGAATCGAACTTGGGCTTCAAGCTCCATCTTCGGAAGTGTTCGCAAGGCTAGTTGAAGCACTCGGGTTCCCGGAACCGTTCTTTACCGAACCGGGCGGGAGTATTGCACCGGGCATGAAGTACCATCGCGCCCGGAAGAGCGTGCCGCGCAAACTGCTGGATCGGCAGGACGCCATGATCAGCATTATGAGGCACCATATCGAAAAACTGTTCCGGTCGGTCGAAATCGCAAACGACAACATCCGATGCATCGACCCCGACCAATACAGTTCGCCAGAGGAAACAGCACGCGCCGTCCGTGAGTTCTGGAAGGTCCCTAGAGGTCCAATCAAAGATCTTACAGCATTGATTGAGCTTGCTGGCGGCGTAGTGGTCCACTGTGATTTTGCGACCGACAAGTTAGACGGTCTCAGCGTGTCGGTCGACAAGCTGCCGCCGTTGATCTTCATCAACAAGAACGCGACGGGGGACCGCATGCGCTATTCGACCGCGCATGAATTGGGTCACGCGATTCAACATGCCTTTCGCCCCCCGCTCGGCGATGAGGAGGAGGAATCAAACCGATTTGCGGCGGAATTTTTGATGCCAGAGAGTGAAATTCGACCGCACTTGTCGAACCTTGATGTTGGCCAACTTGCTCGACTGAAGAGATATTGGGGCGTGTCCATGGCATCTCTGCTCTACCGGGCGAATACGCTGGGTTGCATTTCCGATCGGAAGCTCAAGTCGCTCCGTATCGAGTTGGCCCCCTTTCGTAAACGGGAACCTGCCGAGCTGGACATACCACGCGAGCGTCCTGCGCTTCTTGGTGAAGTCATCAACATTCACCTTGAGCAACTTGGGTTCGACATTCAGGAACTTGCCGTGTTCCTTGCCATGAATGTCGATGAACTGATGGAGTGGTATGGCCTTCGCCGCACATCCCAGCAGTTCGAGCTCCTGACGACGAGGACACAACAAGGCGGACTCGGATGGATCAAGGGAAACAAGGGCAAATAGAACAACGCCCCTCTGGACTTGCAGTCGGAGGGGCGCTTTTTTTGCCTCGTCTCACTCGACGTGACTCCGTACTCGGCTAAAGTCCGCCGAAGACTTCATCTTCCCACTCGAAGAGCTTCCCGTATCCTGGCAGCACCTTCGCCCTACAGAATCGCACCGCACTCCTCGTCTCCCATGCAAACACGATGCTTTCCAAATCCGTCACCTCCGCTTCACATATCACAGGCAAGATCTCCATCCATGTTGCCAGCTATGCCTTTGTCATGGGGATAGGTGCCTCTCATGATACCCTTCACCAGTCCCGTTCATCCCCCCTCTTTTTTGGCGCTTCGGTGAATCGAGTGGTTCGTGCGTAGATTCGCGACATGCGCGATACCGATCACTATGGCCGGCTTCTCGGGATTCAGAGGCCGTGGACGGTCAGTCTGGTGGAACTCGATGAACCAGAACTGACAGTCACTATATTCATGTCCGCATCGACAGCACCGTACGCCTGGGCTGCCCGCGCTGTCAGCGCGAGGCGCCACGTTACGATGTTCGCCGCCGCCGGTGGCGACATCTCGACACGATGCAGTTCCGCACATTCATCGACGCCGAGGTGCC
>DASZTF010000063.1:0-1987 GCA_035548315.1 Minisyncoccota bacterium | reverse complement strand
ACGAAAGCTGGCTGTACTAGAAATCGCTCCGCTAACCCGCAAGGGAGGCAGGCGCTTAAGGTATGGTCAGTGATTGGGGTGAAGTCGTAACAAGGTAGCTGTAGGAGAACCTGTGGCTGGATCACCTCCTTTCTAGAGACGCCTCGTCCGCCATCGCGCTTCGGCGCGTCGGCGTGACGGACGAATCAGATCGATCTGGTATTCAGTCGGGTTGTGGGCGCACGTTCTGTCTAGTTTTGAGAGAACCGGCCTTCGCGCTTACGCGCTTCGGCCCGGCAAGCCGGTTGGCTTGCTGCGACGAAGCGGCGGAATGCCGCGAAGTCGAGTTCTTTGACAGGTGGGGCATGCGAGCCCCCGGCGACAGCGTTCGAGAGGGCCTGTAGCTCAGTTGGTTAGAGCACACGCTTGATAAGCGTGGGGTCAGTAGTTCAAGTCTACTCAGGCCCACCATCTCTGCCGCTGAGAAGGAGCGACGAATTGCTGAGAAGTGACTGATTGCAGTCTTGGTTCAGGTCAGACCTCGGTCTCCCAGATACCCAGCCTGCCATCGCACGACGTCTCTTCACAAGTTCGGGGAATTAGCTCAGCTGGGAGAGCGCCTGGTTTGCAACCAGGAGGTCACCGGTTCGAGCCCGGTATTCTCCACCAACCTTTGCTACGCGCTCGCTTCGCGAGCAGCTACGGCTGGCAAGCCGAGCGAAGGTCGATCAGTTCTGAGTTCACGGCGCGGACACGCGACGGAGCTCGAGTGAGTTGGCCGTCGATCGTTGATGGCACATGGCGCGAGCGAACGCGAGCGCCCTGGCGAGCGGCGCGGGGCCTTGGGGCCCACGCAAGCGAGCCAGTCGGGGAGTTCGAGGGGCGATGCCCTTCGAAGGATCTTTGACAACTGAATATCCTGCAAACGGTAGTTTTTCCGATCCACAAACACAAGCAGTGTGTGATGTGAGGGTGGGAAGAGGGATTGGGACGCAGGGGCGCCGCGAGGCGTCCAGGCTTCTCAGTTCCATTCCAATGGTCAAGCTACTAAGGGCGTACGGTGAATGCCTTGGCGCTAGAAGTCGATGAAGGACGCAGTAAGCTGCGATAAGCCTCGGGGAGCTGCAAACGAGCTGTGATCCGGGGATTTCCGAATGGGGCAACCCACGGCGGGACATGCCGCCGTATCACGGTCTGAATCCATAGGGCCGTGAAGGCAACGCGGGGAAGTGAACCATCTCAGTACCCGCAGGAAGAGAAAACAACAGTGATTCCGCTAGTAGCGGCGAGCGAACGCGGAAGAGCCCAAACCGGAGTGCTTGCACTTCGGGGTTGAAGGGCCTGCTAGGCCGCAAGGCCGGCGAGTGAGCAACCAGCATGGTAGTCGAACGACTTGGAACGGTCGGTCACAGAGGGTGAGAACCCCGTAGACGAAACCACGCTGGCTCGCTGGGCAGGTTCCTGAGTACCACGGGACACGAGAAATCCCGTGGGAAGCTGCGAGGACCATCTCGCAAGGCTAAATACTCTCTGGCGACCGATAGTGAACCAGTACCGTGAGGGAAAGGTGAAAAGCACCCCTGTGAGGGGAGTGAAAAAGTACCTGAAACCGTATGCCTACAAGCAGTGGGAGGGCTATGTCCCGAGGGCAACCGAGGGAAAGGCCTGACCGCGTGCCTTTTGCATAATGAGCCGGCTAGTTTTTCTCAGTGGCGAGGTTAAGCGCAAGCGAGCCGTAGCGAAAGCGAGTCCGAATGGGGCGTTCAGTCGCTGGGAAAAGACGCGAAGCGGGGTGATCTACCCTTGGTCAGGGTGAAGCGCGGGTAACACCGCGTGGAGGCCCGAACTGATGTTCGTTGAAAAGAGCTCGGATGAACTGAGGGTAGGGGTGAAAGGCTAATCAAACTCCGTGATTGCCCGTTCTCTTCGAAATGCTTTTAGGAGCAGCCTCGGATGGTCGGCAATGGTGGTAGAGCGCTGGATGGACTAGGGGCCTTACCAGGTTACT
>DASZTF010000062.1:0-3349 GCA_035548315.1 Minisyncoccota bacterium | reverse complement strand
CGATCCGTATGGCAATTGTTCTTCAGGCGGGAGTGCGTGTACCTCAACTGGCGAGCCCTACCGCTTCACCGGCCGCCGGCTCGATCCCGAGACCGGGCTCTACTATTACCGCGCCCGGTACTACTGGCCGCAAGGCGGCCGTTTCCTCTCAACCGACCCTGTCGGCTACGACGCCGACCTCAACCTCTACACCTACGTTGGAAATGATCCGGCTGATGCTGTCGATCCCACAGGCGATTGCCCTCCGGATGTTTGCAAAGGTGGGGAACTCGACATTGAAGGCGTCGATGTCACGTTCAGCGGTATCGGTAGCACAAAGGACATGAAGTTCACGCCGGATATCGGGTCCATCGGGGATAATCCCAACGCTAGTCCATCCGCCAAACCCATCCAGATCGCTGCGCGCGGGGCAGATCCGCTCAGACCGGACCCAAACGCCGAAGGCCCACATAGTACCTTCAGAAGAGATTCTTCCGGTCAAGTCCAGCATTATGAGACATACGAACAGAATGAGAAAACTGGAAAATATGATCCCAAATTGCGGTTTCGTGGCGTTGGCAAACCGCACGGAGGCGTCAAAACTCCTTTGGTGCTCGAGCGAGAACCAGGTAAGGGGGCGGGTTCGGTGCCCAATCGAGCACGTCCAGCTTTACCAAATGAAATTCCCAAGCCTCCTCTCTCGCCACTCTTGGCGCCACTAGTGCGTGGAGGCGTGCTACCAATGATTGTCCCTGATCCCATTGTGGAGCAACAGATATGCTCAACTAACCCTCAAGCATGCAATCAACAGCAGGAGTATTAGAGGTTCAGAGTTGACATCTGCCACGTAGTTGATGAGCGCCGGATGGTGTGTATCGTGAAGTGAGCGCGGCGGTACGAGGGAGGAATGTATGATGGGCACGACCCTACTGGATACGCTAAAATCAAGATTTCGCCCGATAGAAGGATCAGTTCCACATACACTGATGGACATGGTGCACGAATTCGGCAGCGGAGAAGCGGCTCTACTCTACTCTTGTTTGTTCGTACCCCGCTTCGTTGAAATTGATGGCAGCGTTCTAATCAATTTAGACAGTTCCAATCTGAACGAAACTTTTCGAGCCGCCAAATCGGAGAGCAAACTGTCCGTCTCGGAAATTGAGGCGTCGTTCAATTTCCTAGAACTCCCGTATATCTTTTCAGATCGAAGCGCCACCTTCGAGGAGTTGCGGTTGCTCGCAGCTCAAATTCGTGAAGCTTGGGAGTGTCATTTGCGAGCCAAATATCCTACCAGAAGATTTGCCGTTAATGTGGTCGGGGCAGATGTCACAGGCGAAGACATCGGTATTCAATTCAATGAACAGCGGGATTGAGTACAGCCTGAAGACCGGAAGATTGGGGCCGGAGTAAGATTGCTTCGGCCTGTCGATGAGTAACCGAACGATCGAGGTCAGAATTGTTTATCCTCTGCTCTCACCGATTGTTGGCACGACATTCCAGCCGGCACATGCCATGGTGCCCGGTATGTCTCTGTGCCCACTTCGATCATGGCGACGATCTGGGACGTGACTTTCTCGTAGATGCTTGTCTTCGGCTTGAAAGAACCATTCATGCTGGTCTCCTGCGTGTTGCGGGAGCACCGGAGGATTCCGATGCTCCCGGGCACGCGGGAGGCGGGTTCTCTAGGGACGCGGGCGCGTGAGCGCGTAGTGCGTAATCCCGAGCGCGATGGCGTCGAAGAGGCATTGCTGGTCGCGCTCGGAGTCCCAGACTCTTCGCGCAGCGGGCGGGCGCTCAGGCGCGGATAGGTTCGGACGGCTCCGTGCAAATCAAGACTTGCATAGCGGGCGTCTCGGCAACTTCTCATGAAGCGTGCGGAAACTAGATTAGCACCTTACATCGTTAGTTTGAGCGGAGATCGACGTGACAGAAAGTCTTTCTAGCGTGTTGAGGGATTGGGTTGCGGCGAATTCGTTGCAAGCCGTGAGCTTTAAGGAGATTAGCTCCCCTACCCGTGATCTCACCGAGGATTACCAAGTAAGATACGAAGCGCATTTCAGGCCGCCGCGCTCAGACCAAGCACAAATAGACATAGTGCTGACCGAAAACGATTTCATAGGTGTAGGGTTTGACACGAGAGCGAACGTTGCCAATCGATTGAATGTCCGGAACATGCGGCAGGGATATGCTGCGGGGTTTGAGCCGTGTGAAAAGCGCGAGGATGAGCTCCTTCGTTTCCTGGACCTGGTTCGGCAAGGAAAAATTGCAATCCTTGCTCGCTGTTGGCCAATAGTGGGACTCGGAAAAACTCGTGCGGCTGTGAATATACGTGATGTCCCGTCAGGCTTTGTTTTTGGGCCACATGGTTGGCTGCGACCGCTTGCCGATCCAAAAGCAGCAACAATGTCCTCGCGCGTCTTGCGTTATGAAACATGGTCCTAATCGACTTTTAAGCAAGCGCTTCCCGCGCGGACGCCCGCTCGGCAGCGCTTTCGGCGGCTCGGCGCCCGGTTCGGGCGGCAGGAAGAGTTCGTGGAACGGCACGTTGAGCGCCTCCGCGAACTTGTCCTATGCATATCCGATGGCGGCACAGTGCATGCCGCCTATGCCTACGACCCACTCGGCGTCCGCACGCTGTCGCTGCGGACCACCAAGAAATCCGGCGCCGGGGTGACCGCGACCTACTTTCTCTCCGACGGCGCCGACGAGATCGCCGAGTACGACCGGAACAAGGCTCTGACCGTGCGCTATGTGCCGGGGCCCGCGATCGACGAGCCGGTCGCCGCGGTGACGGGAAATGCCGCCCCCTACACCCACCACTATTTCCACGCCAACCGCCAGGGCAGCGTGATCGCCATGAGCGACGACAGCGGCGCCAAGGCGGAGGGGCCGTACGTCTACGATCCGTACGGCGATTGCTTCTCGGGCGGCAGCGCGTGCTCGTCCTCCGGCGAGCCCTACCGCTTCACCGGCCGCAGGCTCGATCCCGAGACCGGGCTTCTGTACTACCGCGCCCGCTATTACTGGCCCCAGGGCGGCCGCTTCCTCTCAACCGATCCCGTCGGATACGCGGCCGACCTCAATCTCTACACCAGACACCTTAGCTGTGATGATGTCCAAGCTTTCTTCTCCGACGCCTCCTCCGAAGGGGCCTGCCTAGAAATTGTCCTTCCGGCGTCGCGTCTCGGCGAAGACATCGACGTCGCTCGCCGTCTCCATGCCGAGCGTCTTGCGGATCTCGGCCGAATTGGGCCTCAGGAACGGATTGGTCTTCTTCTCGAGCCCGATGGTCGAGGGGATCGTGGGCTGTCCCTGCGCGCGCGCGGAATCGACTTCCTTCATGCGTGCGACCAGCGCGGCGTTGCCCGGC
>DASZTF010000061.1:0-2019 GCA_035548315.1 Minisyncoccota bacterium | reverse complement strand
AAGATGCGTTCGCGCAAGCAGCTTTGCACGACGGACCCGACGGGAACGTTGGGTTGCTTGCCGGATTCGCTGACCACGGGCGTCATCAACCTGAATTCCACGCTGGCGACGATTGCCTCCAGTAGGCAGGCAATGACTCTCGCTGGTCTGCCAGCTACCTTGGGCCTCTTTAATCTGGCGACGCAACCTACGTTGCCGGCTCCGCTTGACGTCTTGAATCCGCCCGACCTTCGAAAGGTCAACACGGACTTTGCGCCTATCTACCATGCGCATGATGAGTTTCTCGCGCTCAATGCAAAGCAGAAGCTCGCCGATTGGCTCGATGCAACGTTTGTCGCTGGATATGACTATCACGCGACATTCTCGCAGGAGAGCTACAACAACGTGGGAGGCCAGCCATTTGCGCCGGGCGCGATCGCTACTGCCCAGGCGACCTTGCAAGGGACTATCGCTTTCCTGACCGGAAGCCCGGCCTTTGCTAGCGCCTATATGCAACATTACGCGCCGTATTTTGCGGGAGCGGCGACCAATTCTCTGCCGGTTTCAGCTATCGGCGGGCTCGGACTTACGAGCGGAAACTATGGCCCGTTCTCCGATGTCGTCACCGCGTCCGACCAATCGGATGAATACAGTCAGCAATATTCGGCGGAACTCCGCTTTGCCAGCAACTTTCAGGGGCCGCTCAACTTCCTGCTGGCGGGCTACTATCTCGCTGCGCAGGGTACTGGCGATTATTACATTGTCGCCAATACCTTTGACTATCCCTTCGTAATACTCGGTGCGCTGTCGGGATTGGCAAATCCTGATTGCCTTGCCGTCGGGTGCATCAATCCTGGTTACTATCACAATGATGGTACGCGCAATACGCTGACGTCCAAGGCCATCTTCGGCGAAATCTATTATGATATCATTCCAGACGATCTGAAGTTGACCATCGGCGCCCGCTATACAAACGACCACAAAGATCAAATCGGCCGTATCTTCATTTTCCCGGGAAATGTCCCGATCGGCACGCCAAGCGAATCCGCTGCGCTCGACTATCTTAATGCGGACGCAGATGCCGCGACCCCAGGTACGCAGCGCTACCAGTTCAATGAGGTCACCTATAGCAAGTGGACCGGTCGCGCCGTGTTGAATTGGACGCCCAAGGTCGACTTCACGGATCAGACGACGATCTACGCATCTTATGCTCGCGGTTATAAGGCCGGCGGTTTCAATCCTGGCATTCAGCCTGGTCTCGGCATCCCGCCGTCTTACGATCCTGAAAGCATCGACGCTTACGAATTGGGCACGAAGAATATTTTGATGGACGCCACGCTGCAGGCCAATCTGACGGGCTTCTACTACAATTATGACAGCCTGCAGGTTTCGGCGATCGTGCAGAACACTTCGGTCAACCAGAACATCAGTGCGAAGATCTGGGGTGTCGAAGGCGAATTGCTGTGGGCACCGACAACCAATTGGCAATTCAACTTGAACTTCGGTCATACCGACTCGAGCATCGGCAACGTCGCGTTGATTGACCAAAGGAACCCGACCGGCGGCCGCTCCGACACGGTCCTTATCAAGGATTCCGTGTTGGGTGCCAGCATTGGTCAAAACTGTGTGCTGTATATGCTGCCCGGTACAACGACCACTCCGGATCAGGATCCCATCCTCGGGTCGTACTACTTCGCTCCTCCGGGTGGTGCTTCGGGCTTGGCGGGGCACGGCGTGGCGCACGCAAACTATGGTTGGTGCGGCACGCCAACCGGCGCTGCACTTACCCCGGCGCTGACTGCTGCCGGCCTTCCCCTGACGGACACGTGGGACGACCTGTTGGCGGCCCGCGGTTATGCCAGAACCGATCCTACCAATCCGTTGAACAAATCCGACGGCGTCCACGTTCCGCTCAGCGGCAACCAGCTCCAGAATGCGCCGCCGTGGAACATCAGCATCGGTGCGCAGTACAAGTTCGATCTCGATGGCGGTTACTCGATCACCCCGCGTGTCGATTTCTACTGGCAGGCCGACATGTGG
>DASZTF010000060.1:0-2216 GCA_035548315.1 Minisyncoccota bacterium | reverse complement strand
CTGAACTCAGGCGTTCGTGATGGACTTCCAGCGCCTCAGGCGCTTTGCGATCAACTCCGCGCGTCGGCGATCATCGCTTCCGTCCAGAATGCTCATGTCCTGTGGTTCGGCGCGCCAGTAAACGCCGGCCGTCCGGGCATTCAGGCTCCCCGGCACGTCCGAACGAGTGGTGAAGTATCCGGTAGCGCGATCGGCGGACTCCAAAAGGATTTCTCCCGTCCCGTCCAGCTGTGGTGCGTTCGAATCCAGAGGCCGTTCCCCTTTCCAATAATAGAAGACACCCGAGGGCTCCTTCCTCTCCTTCGACGCTTCGCACCGCCATCTCGATGACAGCCTGCCATCCTCTTGCCAACAGCGGCCGCGTACCTCCAGCGCGCCGTCGCGGTCCCGCGAGATTCGGATGAGGCTCACGGCCGCGGGCTCGAGAGGACCGATCTCGGTAAGGGAGAACTGCCACCACAGGCCCTCGATGCGTGCGACGCGACCCTCGTGCTCAATCGCCTTTCGAAGCTTCTGGTTGACGATTCTCATCTCGGAAGGGGTCGTGGCTTCGCCGTACCGCACGCACGTGAGCCCGAGGAGATCGCTCGGCAGCTTGGTGCCGCTCGCATGGAGGATGAATGTTCGGCGCATCCCGAGGACTCCACCGAAAACGCCGGCTTCGAAGACGACATTGTCCCGCGGCGAAGCCTGCCCCGAGCCAGCGGGCGAGGATGCGGGCTGACCGCTTGTCGTCCAGTCGTCCCGAGCGAACGCGAACGCGGCGAAGTCGACTTCATGCGCAAGCTCAAGGAGGCGGCCCAGTGTGGTGGTCCCAGGATTGAAGGATGTCGTCCAGGGATCGACATGCACGCAGTCGTCGAGACCACGTGTCAATGCCTGCACGAGCTTCTGTTGCGTTCCTGAGGAGCCGAGAAAAATGCGTGGCTTGTCCATCCGTTCCACCGACAGGCAGGTTGGGCGGCGGCCTCATGGCACACGCCAGCGTCAATAAACGAACGACGTTGAGCGTAATGGTCCCGGCTTGCAGTGCCAATTACATGTTTGTAGTACGAGCTCACGCAGCGGAGGCTCACCGCAGCCCACCCTCTCCCTCGTCAGCGCATGGCGTCTTGCCGTAGACGACCATCAGCGTGTACTCGTCTTCGTTGATGACCTGCATCGACATGAAACGCTCGCCAGCATCGGGCAGCGTGAGCGACACGGGACCGCCATCCAGATCGAAGATCGCTCCCGAATACAGGGTGTCGCGGTTCCGCCGAATGACGGTCTGGGCGTCGACCTCCGCTGGCACGCGTCGATGCTCGAACTTGCCAAAGCCGCCTTCCTTCACAACGTTTGCGAAATACAGGTCGGACTCGGCGCGAGGGAAATTGTCCGCGGTGACGCGCATGGGCATCGAGACGCGTTCATTCGAAAGGGCCATGAGGAGCTTTCCAGTGTCCGGGCTTTGCTGACTCGGCGGCGCCTGCCGATGCTCGAACTCGCTCCCAGCCGGAAGGTATTGGACCTAGTACCTAGAAACGCAGATGCGCCGGCGCTGTAGTTCACTCCATCGCTGGCTATGATCACAGCGAGCTGTACGCCAGAAATTCGATCGGACTGCTCGAGGGCGCCCCAACGCTCTCACGCATACGACGCGGCCGCGAAGCTCAGCAGGGTTCGGCGCGCCGTGTCGAGCATCTCCAACGCCGCCACGATCGACTCCACCCCCATTCGAATCGGATCGACGCAGAGCTCAGCGAGCGTCAGATGAGCGCGTCTCCGCGTTCAACCGCTCGAGAGCTGCGCCCAGTTGCCGGATCTCATCACCATAGCGAGCCCAGTCTCCTGCGCGTTGTGCCTCGATTGCACGCTGGTAGTGTCGTTGCGCCTCTGCGGCAGCGTCGCGCTGAGCGGCAGTGGCGGAACCGGGTTCGAGCGCGCGTTGCTGCGTCAGACTGGGCGGGTTCGTCGCCGAGGCGCGCGCTGAGATTCCTGGTCGAGGAAAAATCCGCTCGAGGGCTTCGTCTAGGGTTTCCTCCATGACGATCGTGTTCTGATACGCCACGATGACGCGTTTCAGCTCGGGGATACGCCCGCCGGCGGCGCGCAGATAGAGGGGGCGAATGTAGAGCAGCGCCTCCTCGATGGGAATCACGAGCAGGTTCCCCTGGATCACTTCCGAGCCTTGCTGGTTCCAGAGCGTGATCTGCGGAGCGATCACCTGATCCTGG
>DASZTF010000059.1:0-1535 GCA_035548315.1 Minisyncoccota bacterium | reverse complement strand
GCACGATACCCAGCGCACATCCGCGCCGAGCTCCTTCAGCGTCTCGATCAGCACCGCGGTCTGGATCGTCATGTGCAGCGAGCCCGCGATGCGCGCGCCCTTCAGCGGCTTGGATGCGCCGTATTCTTCCCGCGTCGCCATGAGCCCGGGCATTTCGGTCTCGGCGATGGAAATCTCCTTGCGGCCGAAATCGGCGAGCTTGATATCGGCAACGACATATTCGGGGGCGGCGGTCATGTGTGGTCCTTGGCTGAGGCGGCCCGGATATAGCAGCCGCCCCCGGTCCCGGCAAGAAAGATATAAAGAAATCTATATGTCTTTATCTCGTAGCTTGAAGCCTAGGGACCGCTGACGGAAAATCCCTTTTTGCGCAACAGGTTGGGCACGTTCAGGTACGCCAGAACGAAAAAGATCAGCTTCATACCACCGCTGGCCTTCTTCTTCCGCATTGACGATGAGGGCACCGTGTACCTTGAACACGTGGAAGTAGACCCAGGATGAGAAAAACAAAGGCCACTCAGTCCAAGCCCGGCAAAAAAGAAGATGATTTCGAGTCCGTCGCTAAGCGCCTCGGTTGTGATCCAGACTTGAAGAAATTCGATGCCCAGCTTCGGAAGATCGCGAAGAAGCCCAAGCCGCCTAAGTCACGAAAAGCGCACCCCCTCTAGGGGGAACTCAGCCGTCCGCACGACTATCGACTAAAGTCAGCTTCGAAGGCCAAGTCTTTGGGTCCTAGGCCTTCCCAACCGGGGGGCTCGGTCCACCTGCGCCGATTATCGTAGCTAAAGACGAAATATCCTCCGGTATAGACATCTTCGCCTATGTAGCCCCAGCCCAAATTGTAGGGGCGGGTGCATCGGCCATAATCCTTGCGTGTGGTACCCATGCTGGCGAAGATCACATACTGGCTTCCTGACAACACCGCCACCCCACCAGTGTTGAAGCTTTCTGAGTGGAAAGCATCATCTTGGAACGCGATTGTTCGACCCTTGGACTCGTAAAGTGCATCCCCCGTAGCCTTTGTACCATCCCATGCATAGACGAAGCCGCGCAGTATCATCGAACCACGTTCACCATCGAAGTTTTTCAACGAGAAAGTGAACTTGTTCAGATGGGACTTCCCTACTGGAGCTGTAACGACCTCCCCAAAAGTCGTGGGGCTGGGGACGTTACACCCGAAGGGATAAATATAGTTGCTGCCATCCCAATATTTGTAAGTGCCGATGCCCCAAGCCGGATTGCTGATGACAACCGCAACAGCGCCGCAGAGAATCCATAGCTTGCGCATTCTCACACCAACCGATTGGCGAAGCATGGTATGCGATACCCCCAGTCTCACCAAGCAGGTTCATCCCCCCTATATACAGCGGCAAGTCCGTCAAGTACAATATCGCCGGACCGATTTCGTCGTCGGCGGGATGGCCGGCACCGGCAAGTCCCGCCTCGAATGCCTGCAGCTCCGCTTTGGGATCCTCGGACGCGAGCAGCGCGAGTTGCTGCTCGGGCGTCTCCAGCCCGATGACGGGCTTGCCGTC
>DASZTF010000058.1:0-60667 GCA_035548315.1 Minisyncoccota bacterium | reverse complement strand
TAGTCCACGATGAAGGTGACCTTATAGAGGAGCGCGAACTGCGGACACATTTCACCTGGGTTGCAGATGGCAGTGCCGACTACGGTGAGGCTCGCAGTGCCCGCGCTCTTGGCGACGAACATACCCTGGGCACCAGGAATTGCAGCGAAGGTCTCTACCGTGCCGATGACGTGGGGATTATCTACCGCCACATTGCTCCAATTCTTATCGCTCCCCAACTTAAGCACGAACGTATCGCCCACATGGAGATGGATGGTCGTATCGGAGTCGGCGGCGGTCACGACGAGGGAGCCGCTCGTCGTAGTATCACCACCCGTGGTCGCGGATGAGTCATCGGTGGTGGTAGCTACCGGAGGTGTCGTGGTCGCGTGGTCTGCTGCCGTCATGCGGTCGTGGTACGCCACATAGCTCCCTGCACCCGCAATAGCGAGCACGGCGAGTACGGCAAGCGCGATCGCGAGCTCAACTCCTATAAATCCCTGAAGCGATTTCATGCGTGATTTCATAGTGCATATGACGATTATGCAGACCGATTCTTACACCCTCGTGCTACTCCCATCATAGCAGCTAGAACACGTATGGGATCAACATCTTGGTACGCGCCTTGTAAGCCGGATAGGTATCGGGGAAGGTCTTCGCCATTTCTTTCTCTTCCCGCATCGCGGCGTAGATAAAGTAGGCGGTGGAGATCACAAAGACTACGAGCCACCACCAGCCGCCCGTAAGTGTTGACCCGAGGATCGCGAGAATGACGCCGGTGTAGATCGGGTGCCGCACCGTCGCATAAGGACCGGTCGTCACGAGCTCTGGCTGCTCCTTCACCGCCATAGGCATACCCCAGTTGCGACCGAGGTAGTAGCGCGCGTAAATCGCGTACGCCACGCCGATCACCGCAAGCGCGGCACCGATCATGCCGAGCACTGGATTCATGGCCGCTTCCGGCACGTACACCTGCCCTGGAGCGGGCTTATACGTACCCACGTACCATACCGCAGCGATGATCACCACGACGCGTATATAAAAGAGCGCCCAGTTGCGGCGCACCGTGCGCTTTACCGAGAACGACGAATAAATCCAATAGATGAGAAATGCCGCCCACGCACCCACCACGATCCACCAGGTAATAGGCATCATGGACAAATCGTAGCAGAAAAATATGAAGCGTGCCTGAATGAGGTGTTCACCGCGGGTTCAGCGCTGCCATGATTAACTCACTACTTACCCGGCTAACCAGAACAAATAGATATGAAGAAATTCCTTCTCGCCGCACTTGCGTTCGGTGCCGTGGCAGCGCTTCCGGCAGCCTCGTTCGCAGCCACGTACCACTACGTGGATACTAGCGGCACCGTGCGCACTATCCAGGCAGATAATGCAAATGACGCCATGCTGATGGCGACCGACCGCGACCCGAATAGCGGCGTCACGCTCGACACCGGCGTGCTTGATTCCGGTGACACCGTCACTGGCACGGGCACTGGCTCGACGAGCGCAAATGCCGACGAATACCACTATGTCGATAGCTCCGGTATCGTCCGCACCGTCATGGCCCCTTCGGCATCGGTCGCGCTTAGTGCCGCAGTGAACATCGGCATGCACAGTGGCGTCGCCCAAGATACCGGCGTGCTTGATTCCGGTGTCTCGGTGACCAATCAATAGGACTCCGCTCTTTCAAAGCTCTTTCAGAACAAAGGCACGGCCCCGTGAGGGGCCGTGCCTGTTACGCGCTCTGCGCCGCTGCCATTAACAGATCGTATCCGCGTGTGACTTGGTCGTGAGGCGCGATACCGAGCGAAGCGAGGAATTCCCACATCTTGTTCTGTAGTTCCTGCGCATCTTCCTGTTCTCCCATGATCTCTACCTCGATGAACGAACCGAGATCCGCTACGTCATCGATACAGATTTCATACGCGCCGTAGTGGCCGGTGCGCCGCGTCTTTACCACCCGCACCGATTCCTTGAGGCCGAGCAACTCGAGCATCCCGCGCGCTTCTTCTGCGGAATCCACCACCACTTCGTGCTCGTGTTTTACGAGCACATCGGCCACTTTGCTGATCGGCTTTTTAATAGTGAGCACTACTTTACTGCCGTTCTCGATGCGAATCCGGGCAAACACGTCGTTACTGATGATCTCCTCCACACCGCCTGGCTTCTCGACAAACATAAGGTCGTCCTGCGTCTTTGGGTCTGAGAACACGCACCCGAGCGCCTCGAGCTTCGCTAGCGTTTCTGCCACGTTCTTCAACCGTGCTTTTACTTCGATTTCCATGTGCGGAGAGGGTGGGATTCGAACCCACGGTACAGTTACCCATACGCCGCATTTCGAGTGCGGTGCCTTCGACCACTCAGCCACCTCTCCTACGTTATTTACTCCGGAGAGGTGTGCAGGTGGTCGATGAATCGTCCTCCTCGCTGCGCTCGGATGGAACCGTGCCCCGCACGGTTCCATCCACTCAGCCACCTCTCCAGGTGAACTAACCTGCGTATCCTAGCATTTATCGACACAAAAATGTAGGATGGCTAGGTGCGCCTCTATTTAGAGGCCCCATCGTCTAACGGCTAGGACAGCGCCCTTTCACGGCGTAAATCGGGGTTCGATTCCCCGTGGGGTCACACACTATCCGACCGTACCAGTCTTTACCTCGCCCGCGCGCTTATAGCTCGCGTAGATGACGCCGTTTGAGGCGACAAAGTGCTCGGCCATGGTGAATGCTGCGGCGATGGTGCCGTGGTCAAACAGCTTCTTGCCCTGCCCGAGCGTAATCGGGAAGGTCATCAATCGCAGCTCATCCACAAGGTCATTCTTGAACAGCGTCTGCGCCATGTCTCCACTACCGATCACTTGGAGGTCGCTGCCCTCTCCTTCTTTTAATTTCTTGATCTCTGCGACCACGTCGCCGGTGATCACCTGCGAGTTCTGCCACGTGGTTTCCATCGGGACGTCGGAGACCACGTACTTGGTGACATCCATAATGCCCGGCCACATATCAGCATGGCTCGGCCAGTAGGCTGCGAAGATTTCATACGTTTTCTTCCCGAGCAGCAAATCGCTCGGCGCGAGCCACTTGCCCATGAGCTCACCGGCTTCTGCATCTGCGTCACGAAAGTACGGCGCAGTCCACCCGCCGTATGTAAACCCGAGTGAAGTGTCTTCTTCCGGCCCACCCGGTGCCTGCATGACGCCATCGAGCGTAATAAATTCCTGGACGATGATGTTTCTCATGAGTCTATGGTATTCGTATGCGCTTCAAATGCAATGTCCCATAGGTGATACTCGGCCTTCTATGTGGCGCAGCACTACAAGGCCTTATCTATCGAGATCGATTTAAGATACTGCGGTAAAGGTGGTCGGTTCTGTGGCCGCGCCAAAGAAAAGAACGCGGGCGGTAGTACGAGCATCGCTGCTCGTCTAACCGTCCGCGTTCGTCGTTTCAATTACAGGCTTTGACCGCCTCGACCAGAAGGTCGTGGATGTGACCGTTCGACATGAGATGCCCCGCAACCTTATTATCGGTGTAGTGGAGCTCTCCGCCGAAGATGTCCGTCACGCGCCCACCAGCCTCGCTCACGATGATGTGACCGGGCGCGGTGTCGTGGTGGCTCGTACCCGGGAAGATCGTTCCCGCGAACTCGCCGGTCGCGACCGCAGCTTCGATGTAACCGATGCTGCAGAAGTTGACCAAGGTGACGCCACGCTCTTCAAGGTATTGGCAGACCTTCAGGACGTTGTACGGGCAGGTGGGCCACGATACATATCCGACGATCGGCCGGTCCGAGCGCTCGCGAGCGCTCGAGACCTTGAGCGGAAGCTCGTTCATCCACGCTCCCTTGCCACGCTCGGCGTAGTACATGCGCTCGGTGAAGGGGTCGTAGATGACGCCCATCACCGGTTTGCGCTCGTACATGAGACCGATCATGAAGGTCGATACGGGCATCCCCCAGGTGTAGGGGAACGTACCGTCGACGGGATCGCACATGACCTGCCACGGGCTGTTTCTGCGGTCGCTTTCTTCTTCGCCGACGATGTCGACCTCGTTTGACGCCTCACGGATGCGGTCGATCACCATACGGTTGATCTGCGTGTCCGCGAGAGTGAGAGGTGTCGTGTCGGTCTTGGTGATGCGCTCCATGCCGAAGTGGCTGAAGTAGGTCTTCATGATCCCACCGGCGTGAATCGCGATTTCGCGAAGCTGGGCGAGTGAAATCGGTGCGGTGTCTTGACTGGGCATGCACTTCCCTTCCTGTATTGGGTAGAACTAGTACGAATTACATTATATACATAAAATATGTATATGTCAATAATTAGCAAATACGGCGTATTTCTGGCATATACTGACTACACCACATGGCATACACGCAGGAAGGGCTGGTAGCACTCATGAAGCAGGGGAAGGCGCCCGGAGAAACGCATGCGCCCAAACACATCGAGACGTTCATCTCAAACGTGTTTCTCTTCGACGACCGCGTCTACAAGTTTTACAAAAATGACAACCAGACCTTCAACGAGAGCTTCCAGGATTTCTCAAGCAAGGATGCGCGGTTTCGCTTCACGGAAAAAGACTTTGCCTGGAACCACGCGTCTACCCCATCGGTGTACACGGAACTGATCGGGGTGCGGGCGCAGGAAGATGGCGTTGTCTTTGTCCCCAGAGAGGAGGCGGAGGAGTTGGTGATTACCATGAACCGCGTCGATACGCACGACATTCTATTTGAGAAATTGCTCCGGGGAGCGATCACCCGGGACGACGCCTTCGCGATCGGCAAGGGCCTCGGCGAGAGTCTGCAGAAAGTGCGTACCCCGCTTCCCGGGGGCCTCAATTACGACGAGATATTCCAAGACCGCATCGACGATGCGCGCGCGTGGATGCGGGTCATGGAGCACCGCATACCTTCAGCGGAAATAGATACCTACTGCGCCTACATGACCGATTTCCGCGAGCAGCACCGCGCCCTTTTTACGGGAGAGCTCACCGCGGCCCTTGCCTATGGCGGAGACATCCACAGTCACAACGCGCTCTACACGGGCGGGACGCTCTACCTCATGGATACCTATTCTCCAAAGGAAGCGTGGCTCATCGAATACCACGGCACGCCGGTGTATCGACTCGCCGCAGACATGTGGGTGCTGAGTGGTGAGAGGGAATTCTTTGACGCCTGCATCGCGGGGTACGAAGAATCATCGGGGCTCACCGTGAACCGCGCGCTCGATGACCTGTATGTCGTCTACGCGCTTACCATCGCGGCGCCCTACCACTACATGCTCGAACAGAACGACGCAACCAAGAAGGATGCCGCCGACCGCATCCACACGTTCTTGCGCGAACACTTCTCTGCCTTAATCAAAACCTAGTATGGATATCAAAGTTATTTTGGGTGCGATTGCGGCGCTACTTGCCGCGGGGAGCGCGTACCTCTACATTCGGGACATCTTCCGCGGGAATACGAAGCCGCACTCTTAGCGGCAGTCCTGGCCGCCAAGCTCGTGGTCATAGGCGAAATCGTGTTCCAGCGATGGATCAGGAAATCTACTGTTAGCTGAGTAACTACCACCAGGGATAGAGAGTTATAGTGCATATATGAAATGGAATCCCTACCTCAATGGTATTGGTGCGGCTGCGTATATCTGGGCGCTCGTGCTCCTCATTACCCACATCGCGAGACTCCACCACGACACGCCGGATAACGTCGTGGGCTCCGTGGCCGCGATATCGCTGTTCACGTTCTCCGCTGCGACGATGGGCTTTCTTTTCTTCTACCGCCCAGTGATGCTCCTCATTGAGCAGAAGAAAGGCGAGGCCATTACCTACTTCTTCAAGACGCTTCTCACATTCGGAGCGCTTGGATTGATCGCAATTCTGTTTGTTATCTAATCGTCCCGTCTAGTCGTCGCTTTTCGTATCGATCACTGAGAACACGTTATCCGTGCCGCGACCAAAGGTGAAATTGCCCCAGCGCACCCAGTCCGGCGTGATGCGATAGAACTTGAGCGTGCTCGGGTCAAAGCGCGTGAGCGGTGCGCCGAACTTCGTATTGGACTGCAGCGTATGGAGGAGGTCCGTGAGCGCAGGATCGACCCCTGCCATATCGGAAAGGTCCGTGACCTGTCCCTCGATCTGGAGCGTACGCGGCACATCGGTCTCCGCGATCACGAATGCCGCATGCGGATGCGCAGCGAGGTCCGCGGCCTTGCGCGTATTGCCGTAGGTCAAGAAATAGATCTGGAACTGATCGTCGCACGCGTAGTACACGAGACGCGCTCGGGCTGCGCCCTCGCGCGAGACCGTCGCGAGCACGCCGGTGCTGTGCCCCGTAAGGAATGAAAGCGCTTCGTCTCGCTTGCCTGCAGCATCGGCATCCATGCCCCTATGGTATCACTTCCTCACTCTGTGGAGTTCGGGGCGGTGCTTTACGCAGCGGCAGCCGTAAGGCGCGATGTGCTCGCCCACGTATTCCTTGCCGTAGTCCCAAGTGAGCTCGTCGCCCGCCCTTACATGCTTGATGGCAGTAATGAGCACTCGGCCCTTTTTCACATCCGCCTCGCAATTGGGGTGGCAAGAGTGGTTGAGGTATCCCGCGGGATTGATCGACGGCTTGCCGTCGATGGTCTTGTTCTTCGTGACCTCGAAGAGATACTTGCTGCGGCTCGTCTCCTCTTCCTTTTTAGAAATCACGCGGCCTACATATTCGATCACGAACTCGCCTTTCTTATACGGGCGCGTCGCGAACATGCCGAGCCCCGCAGAAGAGCGCCGGACGGTCATGCCGTCCGGGATGGGTACTCCTTTGCGCTTCGCGCGCTTCTTCACCGCCTTTTTCACTCGTCATTTGTATCGCACTTTTCTATATTGCGCGAGTTTATGAAGTGGTACCCAAGACCGGAAGCGGGAGGTGCTTGGCACCCGTGCCGGGGATACGGAACCGCTCGCGGTACGCGGCGTCGCGCACACTGCGCACCTGCCGGCGCGCGTCGCGCGCCGGTATACTGGCGGCGAGCTCCACGACTGCCCTGCCGTACCGCGCTTCGAGCGCGTCCACCGCAGCGAACACCTTCGCACGCTTACGAGACGCCTCTCGCTCATTCCACATATCGAGCTGGAGTTCGCTCTCCCGGCGGAATCCGTAGAGCGTGATGCCGGTCGCGCGATACTTGTTCGCGGATTCAAAGAGCTTCTCGAATGCGGGCCGGACCGCACGCAGCACATCGGCGGGCATGTCGGACGGATGCCGGAACAGTACTTCTTGCCCGCTGTAGCGGAATTCTTGTGTCTTTAGGAACAGGGACGCACGTCCGGGGATGAGTTCGTCCCGGCGTGCGGCGGCGCACGCATCCTCTACATTCCGGCAGAAGTGCGACCACAGGAGCTCGCGGTCGCGCACCGGCGGCGTGAACGTGCGCGTGCGCTGGATGGAGTGCGGCGCTTCGGGTGCGCCGTCGTGCACGCTCCACAACCGCTCGCCCGCGAGCTCCCGCTGGAGTTCTGCCGTCGGCTTGGCGTATTTCTCTCGTATCCACTGTGGATCCCGGCTCACGAAGTCGAGCGCGGTGTAGATATTCTGCGCTTCAAAATAGACCGAGAGCGCCCGACCCACGCCCCACACGTCTTTTACCGCGGTCCCCGCAAGGAACGGCGCTTCTTCGCCCTTCTGTATCACCGTGAAGCCGTTCGGCTTCCCCCACTTGGAGCCGAGCTTGGCGAGCGCCTTCGTCTCTGCCAGCCCGAGCGAGAAGGTGAGTGCGAGTTCGGTCGATAAGTCCTGCTTAATCCTGTGTGCAATATCTTCATACGACATACCGAGCACCACGTCCTGGCCCGCGAGATCGGCGAAGCATTCGTCGATGCCGTATTCCTCGACGCGCGACGCGTAGCGGCGCGCGATCGCGTAGAGCCGCGTGGCGTACATGCCATAGAGCTCGTAGTCGCCGGGGAGCACGATCACCTGAGGATACTCGCGCTTCACGCGGAAGATCGGCATCGCGCGGTGGATACCGAGCTTCTTCGCTTCATACGTCGCCGCAGACACGATCCCGCGCTCGGCACCTGTCACGACCGGCTTGCCGCGCAGCCACGGATTGCGCGAGACCTCGCACGCGGCGAAGAATGAGTCACCGTCGATGTGGAGGATCATAAAATGCGGTGATTACTGCGGTGATTCAATACTTGCGCACCACAGCAGTAACGACCGCTTCGATCTCGAGGTGCCCTTCGGGATAAATTGGCTTGAAGCGCTCGTTCGCCGGCTCGAGCCAGTAGCGCTCGCCGGACTTCCGCAGGTATTTCATCGTGTACTCGCCGTCCACCGCAGCGATCACGATCTGCCCGGGCTTGTAGGTCTGCCGGCGCTCCACTATTACCATGTCACCCTCGCGGATCCCGGCCTCGATCATGGAGTCGCCTTTCACTTTCAATATGTAGCTCGCTTCTTTGTTGGGCGTCAGGAATTCGTCGAAGCTTATTTCATCGAGCTGCTCTTCCTGCGCGGGCGTCGGGAACCCGGCTTCCACGAGTCCGAGTAATTTGGTACCTACCAGCAACCGCATCGGGAGGAGCCGGCCGGTCTTGTCTTTACCAAGCACGCCCTCGTCGATCAGTTTATCGACCATATAAGAGACGGCACCCTTGCTCTTGTAGCCCCACAGGCGCTCCAGCTCGCTGTAGGAAGGCATGCGCCGCTGACTGCGGTAGAAGTGCGCGATCTTCTCCACAGCGTCTTTTGAGGCATGTTCCATGTCCATAGTATATTAGAACAATCGTTCTAATTACAAGTTTAACTGTGGAAAAGCGAACGGCCCCCTTATACAGAAGGCCGTTCATAGGCAGGATTCTTCCACTCGCCCCAATCTCGCTTCATAGTGAAGCCAAGCTGACGGGCAGTACCGTCGTAGCGCCTGCGCATACGCTGACGGTAGGCAGAGATTGCCTGCGGAGGCCCTTCAAAGACTGGCATCCGATAGAAGAGCGTCTGGTGGGCTCGGTAGAGGCGGATTTCTGGAATGCCATACTGCTCGGCAGACTCCATACAAGCTTCGACAAGAAGTCGGGGCCAATGCTTTAGCTCCGGAGGGATCGCCACTCCCAGTGCCCCCTGCAGCTGCCGAATACAAAACACATCACCGCGAAATTCTCCGCCGAGCATGAACGCCGGAAACCCGCCGAGATACACCGAAAAGATGATCGGGGCTTCGCTGCAGAACGCTCTCTGACCATTGGCTCCGATATCGAGATCTCCATACCCCACACTGCGACAATAGGACTGCCGGATGGCAGAGAAACTCGGACTCGTGTCTTTAATTTTCCAGCCGATGTCGTTCAAGAGCTCACCGATCCAGGCTTCGTGACGTGACGTGATCTTTCCTCGCAAATAGGCGACTTCCCGTTTACGGTAAAAACCGCGCGCCATATCGGCCAACAGATTGAGTATGATACCCATTACTGACTCCTTAGGTTCGTTCTGCTCGAGTTATACACTGATTATTAAGAAAAGCAACTATGCACAAGAAAGCGATGGAGGCAGCGCACCGACATTTGAAGAAGGATCCGCGGATGCGGAAGGTTTTGAAGTTAAAGCTCGAACCGCGCAGCCGGCCCACCGAGCCGTTTCAATCGCTCGTGCGCTCTATTATTTATCAGCAGATTTCCGGTAAGGCTGCGGCTGCGATTACTAAAAAGTTTCTCGCGCTCTTCCCTGGCGGAAAGTTCCCCACACCCGCACAAGTGCTGAAAGTCACCGACGCGCAGTTTAAGAAAGCAGGGGTGTCACCACAAAAGCGCTCATACCTGCGGGACCTCGCGCTGCGCTTTACCGACGGCACCATCGAGCCGCACAAGTTCTCCAAGATGACTGATGAAGAGATCCGCGAACACTTGATCCGCGTGAAGGGCATCGGCCGCTGGACGGCCGACATGTTCCTCATGTTCACGCTCTACCGGCCCGATGTGCTGCCCACGGGCGACCTCGCGATCCAGAAAGGCTTCCAGCGCGTGTTCAATCTACGCAAACTTCCCGATGTAAAGAAAATGGAAAAGCTTGCGAAGGCCTGGAGCCCGCACCGCACCGTCGCCAGTCTCTACCTCTGGCGCGTGATGGATGGAGACGAGGGAGGTTGGTAAACTTGATATATGGAGCTCCCCGAAAATGGGTTTTACTACCACTACAAGCGAGACCCCGCTAAGGGTGAATATGAGGTGGTCGGCGTCGCTCGAAATACGGAAGATGGGTCGTATCTCGTTTTGTATCGGCCCCTCTATGACAGCGAATTCCTTGGAGAGCTTCAACACTTCGCACGACCGCTTGAGATGTTTATGGAAGATGTGACCAAAGACGGAATAACGCTCCCTCGATTTACTAAGATCACTGATCCAGAGCGGATTGAAAAACTAAAAGAAATAAGAAAGCAAATGTACGGAAATTAGAGACCGAGTGCCTCGCGCGTGAGCGCGCCTTCGCGCAGCACGCGCAGTACACCGCCCATGTCGGCCACCACCGTGGAAGGCGTGTCGCCCGCGCGCGGGCCGTCGTCCACAAAGAGATCGATGAGTGCGATGTTGCGGCCGAAGTGCATGATGATCTCCGGAACGGTCGCGGGCGTGGATGCGCCAGCCATATTCGCTGAGGTGGCTGTGATCGGATATTCGGACATCGCGGCGAGCGTCTGACTGAAGGCGTCGTCCGGTACGCGCACGCCGATGGCGTCGTTCAGCGTCACTTCTTTGGGCAGGTGCTCCTTTGCCGGCACCACCAGGGTGAGCTTCCCCGGGAGGAAACGGTGCGCGAGCTCGCCCGCGACCGGGGTGAGGTCGGCGTGCCAAGAAATGGCAGCGACGCTCGGGACCATAATGGAGACCGGCTTCTTTTCATCCCGCATTTTGAGCGAGCGCATACGCTTGAGTGCGCTGCGATCAAGGGCGTTCACCCCAATGCCGTAGAGAGTATCGGTGGGATAGATGACGACGCCTCCAGCGGCAATGACTGCAGCGGCCCGTGCCGCCGCCGTATCCACGCCCACCTGCTCGACCTTGAGTATTTCCATGAGATGCGCATAATAGCACGCCATTTGACTTATCGCAAATTCATGGACCGGTACGCATTCCCTTTTGCCGAGTTTTTGCTAGACTGCGAACAACGCGCGGTTAGCTCAGTTGGTAGAGCACTTCCTTGACGTGGATGGGGTCATAGGTTCGAGTCCTATACCGCGCACCAATACCCGTTAGTCCTCAAGAAATCCACCGGCCTGGTGGCTCCAGAGGTCTGCATAGAGACCGCCCCTTGCGACCAGCTGTTCGTGGGTGCCGTCTTCTACAATCTTCCCTGCGTCAAACACGATGATGCGATCCATGGCGCGCAGCGTGGAGAGTCGGTGCGCGATAGCAATTACCGTACGCTTCTCCATGAGATTGATGAGTGCCTGCTGCACAGCGACTTCGCTCTCGCTGTCGAGCGCGCTCGTGGCTTCGTCGAGCAGAAGCACGGGCGCGTCTTTAAGGAGCGCGCGAGCAATCGCGACACGCTGGCGCTGTCCTCCAGACAGTTTGATACCGCGCTCACCCACGAGTGTGTCGTATCCCTGAGGCAGCGACTCAATGAAGTCGTGCGCTTGCGCCAGTTTCGCGACCCGGACGATTTCTTCACGCGAGCTGTCTGGTTTGCTGTAGGCTATGTTCTCCGCAATGCTGCGATGGAAGAGCGCGGGCTCCTGTGGCACCACAGCGATAGAGCGCCGCAGCGCGTTCTTGGTGATGGACGCAATATCGTGGCCATCGATGATGATCTTGCCACCGGTGAGATCGTAATGACGCAAGAGGAGCTTGGTGAGTGTGGACTTGCCTGCCCCGCTGCGCCCCACGACGCCGACCCGCTGCCCCGCAGGGATCGTGAACGAAAGGTCGCTAAAGACCTCTGCGCCACCGTACCCAAACGACACCTCTTCAAATACGATCGATCCCTCCATGATGGCTGCTTCGCGGGCATGCTGCGCATCGGCTACCCCATGCGGGACGAGCACCTCGTTCAGACTCTCCACCACCGTCCCCCAATTCTCTGCAAAGCTATTGAATTGGCTTCCGATGAACGTGAGCTGATCCTCGATGAGTGCGATCATCGAGAGGAGCAGGATGATATCACCAGTTGAAATGGCCTGGTGGGTAAACAGGTACACGGCGCAGAGCAGCATCGCGCCCGTGAACACTGCTTGGACAACATTATTCGCGACAAGCGTCCACTCGCCGTAGCGCCAGTTGCGCATACCCGAACGGCGGCGGCGCAAAATGTATTCGCGCAGCCGGTCGATCTCGAAGCGCGATTGTGCATATTCGTGCACGGCGGAGATGTTCGTGAGCATGTCCACCGTGACACCGGTGAGCTCAGTCTCGGCGCTCTGTGTGGCGCTTGAGATCGGGACGCGATTGCGGGCAAAGTAGATATTGAGCGGCGTGATGACCACAAAGAGACCCATGAGGATGAACCCGAGGAATGGATTGGCGAGAAACACCACGATGAAGCTCGCGATCACGGAGACCACGAACGAGAGGAACTGCCAGAGGTACGCCTCCACAAACTCGCGCATGCTGTCGCCAGCCTGCTTGATCTTGCTTGAGATCGAGCCGGCGAAGCGATCAGAGAAGTACTGATGGCTGTGGTGGACAGCGTAAGAGGAAAGCGTCTCGCGGGCAGTGGCACGCACGCCTGTGCCCCACATGAGTCCGGTAAAGCCGCTCGCGCGCCAGAGCAGATTACCGCCGAGGGTGATGAGAATGTATGCAGCTGCAGACTCCCAGAGCGTGGTGTACGCCGCGGGTGTAAAGTGGGTGGCCGTGTCGATGATGACTTTATATATGTACGGAATGAGCGCGCGCAAAATAGATGCAAGCACCACAAAGAGGGTCGCGAAAAGCGCGGCCTTGCGGTGGGGCCGGCTCACGAAAAGGAAGAACTTGAGCGGGTTATTGGTGAGCGGCGGGTCGTGCCGCCAGATCGATTTCATAGCAATCTGCCTAGTATAGCCTGCCCAAATGCGCTATAACAATGTAATGCACGAGGCGAAAACGTATGTCTTTTACCACGGCGACTGCCCCGATGGGTTCGGTGGCGCGTACGCTGCGTGGAAGAAGTTCGGCGACGCGGCGGAATACATCCCGCTCGGATTTAGCAATTTCCTCGATGACGAGATGCTCGAGAATATCAAAGGCGCGACGGTCTACTTTGTGGACTTCTCGTATCCGAAGCCCTGGCTCGACCAGGTCGCTGCGGCTGCCGGCACGTTCACCATCCTCGATCATCACCAGGGCGTGGAGGAGGTCGTGATGCAGTACCCCGGGACCGTGTACGACGCAGACCGCTCCGGCGCATCGATCGCGTGGGACTACTTCCACCCCGGCACGCCGAAACCGGAACTCATTAAGTACGTCGAAGACGACGACCTGTACCGATTCGCGCTCCCCGAGACACGCGCGGTGATCTCGTACCTTTCCGTCCATCCGTTCTCATTCGAGAAGTGGGATGAAGTCGCGGAGCGCCTGCAGACCGACCGCGAGAAGATGCTCGAGACCATGCGCATCTACGCCGAGGAATTCGCGCTCATGGCGGACATTTCCGTGAACCTCGCGAAGCTCGTGGAATTCGAGGGCCACGAAGTCTACTTCGCGAACACGCACCCGATAAAACCGATGAAATCGCTCGTGGGGAACTTGCTCGTGAAGAAGCAGGGACCGTTCGCGCTCGTGGTCTCTGCACATCCCTTGGGCTACGGCGTCTCCATCCGCGGCGATGGCACCGTCGACGTCTCCAAG
Source organism: Minisyncoccota bacterium (assembly GCA_035548315.1). GTDB lineage: Bacteria > Patescibacteriota > Minisyncoccia > Phycocordibacterales > Phycocordibacteraceae > C7867-001. Next base: position 46,886 of record DASZTF010000058.1, on the reverse strand, counting down.
ATCGCGCAGAAGTACGGCGGCAACGGGCACCCCAACAGTTCTGGATTCCACGTGGAGAACGACAAACCCATGCCGTGGAAGCTGGTCGAGCACAAGCCCGAGAAGGAATGAAAATTCTCGCGATTGAAACCTCGTGCGATGAAACAGCAGTTGCGATACTCGAAGCGACCGGCGATGAAAAGCACGCTGAGTTCATAATTCGTGGCGACGCGTTGCTCTCGCAGATAGAAATCCACCGCGAATACGGTGGCGTGTTCCCGCATCTTGCGAAACGCGAGCACGCAAAAAATCTCGTTCCCCTTTTAACGTCTGCGCTTGAGGAAGCAGAAATGCTCCATGAGAGTGTGCAGAATGTGCCGGACGAACTCAAATCAAAAATCGCAGCAATGCTCGAGCGCGAGCCGGAGCTCGATGAGCAGCTGCAAGAATTTCTCGCTGAGCACGAAGTTCCGGACATCGATGTGATCGCGGTTACGTATGGCCCCGGGCTCGAACCTGCGCTATGGGTCGGGGTGAACTTCGCCCGAGCACTCTCCGCAGCTTGGGGTAAGCCAATCGTGAGCATCAACCACATGGAGGGTCACATCCTTGCAGGCATAGCTAAGAGGGAAGCCGAAAAGATCATGATAGGGAACGCGGAGCTGCCGATTCTGGCGCTCCTTATATCTGGCGGCCACACGGAGCTAGAGCTCATGAATCCCTGGATCACTTACACGCTTGTGGGACAGACGCGCGACGACGCGGTGGGTGAAGCATTCGATAAAGTCGCGCGCATGCTCGGCCTGCCCTACCCTGGCGGCCCAGAAATATCTCGGCTCGCCGAGGACGCGCGCACGATCAATGAAGAGAATCCCTACGCGCTCCCACGCCCGATGATCGATTCTGAAACCGGCGACTTTTCTTTTGCGGGACTCAAAACTGCAGTTTTGTACTTGCTCAAAAATAATAGCGAGCTCAGCGATACACAGAAAAAGCACATCGCGCGCGAGTTTGAAGACGCGGCGGCAGAAGTGCTCTGGAAGAAAACCAGTGACGCTATCGAGTCGACCGGCGCGCAGACAGTCGTCGTCGGTGGTGGCGTCGCTGCGAACGCACACATTCGCCGCGAGTTCGAGAAAAATATTAAAAACAAGCACCCGCAAGTAGCGCTCCGCATCCCCGTTCCCTCCCTCACCACCGACAACGCCATCATGATCGGCCTCGCGGGCTTCTATCGTGCCTCTCGAGGTGAATTCGCGGACCCAGACACCCTTCGCGCGAACGGGAACCTTTCCCTCGCAAATAAGCCGTAAAATCTGCTATAGTCCAGGGGATGGCAGAAGGCATGGACGAAAAGTTTAAGAAGCCGTACGACCCGCAGGCAACTGAGGGTCGGATATATGAGGCGTGGGAAAAGTCGGGATATTTCAATCCGGACAACCTCCCTGGCGACCGCACAGAGTCATTCACCGTCACCCTTCCCCCACCGAACGTGACCGGTGTGCTCCACTTGGGTCATGCGTACGAGGATTCGCTCCAGGACTCGGTAGTGCGCTACCAGCGCATGCGCGGCAAGAAGGCGCTCTGGGTGCCGGGCACTGACTCTGCTGCAATTGCGACGCAGGCGCGTGTGGAGAAGGACATCCAAAAGAACGAGGGGAAAAACCGTCACGAAATTGGCCGCGAGGAACTGGTGAAGCGCGTCGCAGCATTCGCGAAGCAGAGCGAAAGCACTATTTTGAATCAGGTCCGCCGCATGGGCGCATCGCTCGATTGGAGCCGCTATGCCTACACACTCGATGAGCCGCGGAATAAAGCCGTGATGACGGCGTTCAAGCGCATGTATGATGCGGGACTCGTGTACCGCGGTAACCGCATCGTGAACTGGGACCCCAAAGGCCAGACCACCATCAGCGACGACGAGATCGCGCACGAGGAGCGCGCGGCAAAGCTTTACACGTTCCGCTATTCAAAAGACTTCCCTATCCCCGTCGCGACGACGCGCCTCGAGACCAAAGTCGGTGATGTCGCCGTCGCGGTGCACCCCGATGATCCGCGCTACAAAGAATTCATCGGTAAGACGTACGACGTGACCTTCTGCGATGTACCGCTTTCTATAAAGGTGGTTGGTGACCAGGCAGCAAATCCGGAATTCGGTACCGGCGCGGTCGGCGTGACGCCCGCGCATAGCATGACCGACTGGGACATTGCTGAACGCAATAACCTCCCGAAAGATCGCATCGTAATAAATGAGTACGCCAAGATGACGGCGCCGGGCCGCGTGAACGGCCTCAAGACTACTGAAGCGCGAGAAACAGTCGCTGAGTGGCTGCGCGCGGAAGGTCTGATGGAGAAGGAAGAAGACATCACCCAGAACGTCTCCATTGCAGAGCGCACGGGCGGTATTGTGGAGCCCCTGCCCAAATTGCAGTGGTTTGTCGGCGTCGATAAGCCATTCACACTCGCCCACTCAGAAATTCCTGGCATCGAGTCCGGCTCGACACTCACACTAAAGGAACTGATGCGTAAAGCCGTTGAAGCTGGCGGCGTCTCCATGCCGCAGGATGGATTCCGTAGCGCCTACTTCCACTGGATCGATAACCTGCACGACTGGTGCATCAGCCGCCAGATATGGTTCGGTCACCGCATCCCGGTGTGGTACAAGGGCGATGACGTGCACGTAGGCGAAGCGCCCACTGGCGAGGGCTGGGAGCAGGATGCAGATGTATTTGATACCTGGTTCTCTTCCCAACTCTGGACCTTCTCCACGCTCGGCTGGCCCGACGAAACGGCCGACCTGAAGACCTTCCATCCCACGTCGTTTATGAGTCCGGCGTACGAGATCCTTTTCCTATGGGTCTCGCGCATGATTCTTGCAAGCGGATTTTTGCTCGGCGAAGTGCCATTCAAGACCGTGATGATCCACGGTCTCGTGCGCGACAAGCAGGGGCGCAAGTTCAGCAAGTCCTTGAACAACGGCATCGACCCTATTGAGGTGATCGAGAAGTACGGCGCTGATGCGCTCCGTATGGGGCTCATCGTGGGCACGCCGCTTGGCGCGGATATAAAGTTCGACGAGCAGAAAGTAAAGGCGTACAAGCTCTTCGCGAACAAGCTCTGGAATGTCTCACGCTTCATCTTTGAGAATACCGCCGGTGCCGATGTGAATGCGCCGCTTACGGAAGCAGACACCGCACGCGAGACCCGCGTCACAGAAGTGCTCGCTGATGTAACGAAAGATTTCGACGAGTACCGCCTCTATCTCGCGTCCGATAAACTCTACCACTACGTGTGGGACGAGCTCGCGGATAAAATCCTCGAGGACTCGAAGAAGATCTTCGGCACGCACGACACGCCGAGCACTGAGTCTGCCGAGGTCATCGCATCGCGCAAAGCACTCTTGCTCCAGACGCTCGATGCGATGCTGCGCGCACTCCACCCGTTCATGCCGTTCGTGACAGAAGAGATCTGGCAGTCGATGCCGACCAAGGACGCTGACTTCCTCATGGTAGCGAAGTGGCCAGTCTAGAGCTGCTACTATATAAGCAATGACATCGGTTTCGGTGGTATACGCCTTTCTCGCAGGTATCGTGCCTGCACTTGTGTGGCTCGTGTTCCTCCTGCGGGAGGACGCGAAGAACCCGGAACCCAAGCGCCTCATCGCGCTTGCCTTCCTCGCCGGCATGGCGGCGGTGATACTCGCGCTCCTGCTCGAGCATATGGCCTGCGAGAGCCTCGGCGGCTGTACCGCCACCCCGCGCCCGCCAGTGATCCTCGCGTGGGCCGTAGTGGAAGAGGTGCTGAAGTACCTCGTGGTAGCTGGCGCCATCCTCTGGCGCAAGGACGTGGACGAACCGCTCGACTACGTGGTGTACATGCTCACCGCGGCGCTTGGTTTCGCCGCGCTTGAGAACGCGCTCTTCCTGATGGCGCCATTTGCGGCGGGCCAGTACACGCAAGGCATCCTGACCGATGACTTGCGGTTTGTGGGATCGACTCTGCTCCACATCATCGCGTCTTCCATCATCGGGTTTGCGCTCGCATTCTCGGTGCGCTTTGAGGCACTCTTGCGCACCGTGATCGCCGGCACGGGACTTATCCTTGCCGTCGCATTGCACGCACTGTTCAATTTACTTATAATTTCGCAAGGCGGTTCGAGCGCGCTTCCTGCGTTTTTCACCGTCTGGACCGGTATCATCGTGCTGTTCGCTCTCTTTGAAGTACTGAAACGATACGAAAATAGGCCCTTATAATTAACTACTTATCGCATGGCTCCTAAACGCTCATTTTTCGAACGCCTTTCCGGCTCCGTCCCCGCACAGGACTACGATTTTGACGACGATCTTCCGATGCAGCGCCCCGCAGCAGCGCCCGCGCGTTCGAGCGCGCCAGTCCAGGTGAGCCGCAGCATCCCGCAGGATGACGACCAGAGCGAGGGCCAGCTCCCGGTCGACGTCTACCAGACGGCGAACGAGATTGTGATCCGCGCATTCGTCGCGGGGGTCCGCGCTGATGAACTGAATGTCTCCATCAGCCGCGACATGGTAGTGATCGAAGGTTCGCGCGACGAACGCGATACGATTTCCGATTCCGACTATTTCACGCGTGAACTTTTCTGGGGCTCGTTCTCGCGCACCATCCTCCTTCCCCAGGAAGTCGACGTCGAGAATTCTTCCGCCGGCGCAAAGGACGGCCTCCTCACTATCATGCTGCCGAAGCACGACAAGGCGCGCCAGACCAAACTCAAAGTCCGCGCAAGTTAAGGCTCACCGGCAAAAATAAAAGGGTACGCGCATGCCGCTCGGCAGTCAGCTCCTTTTATTTTTGCCGGTTTCGTCTTTTACTTTATCTCGCTATACAGTTCTGGTGGTGCCGTCACGTTTTCAATATTGAAACGGACGCGGCCGATCACCGCGCCGCTTTGCGTCTCGATAGACACACGCCACGCGCCCGGCGTGATGTTTTCAAGCTCAGAGTACCCGCGATACCCGGTGTCGCGACCGCCGGCTATGGGGAATCCCACCTTTGACACCGTCTGCCACGAGCCGTTCACGTACGCTTCCCAGCGATGGACCACGGGCGTGCTGAGTCTAATAGGCGCGAACACCGCGCTGTATACATAGAGCGGGCTCCCGGGCACGACATGGACGACCTCCGGCCCGAAAAGCGGCTTGGTCCCCGTTTCCCCTGAGACTTCGTACCCGTCCGGCGTGCGCGCTACGCTATGGTAGACGTCCGCCTCGCGCAGCGAGAGCGGCAAGGGCGGGAGTACGCCTGCAAAGTAGAAAAAGTTCACCAAGAGGAGGAGAATTCCAGAAGTGATGAGGATACGCCGGAGGCTTGCGGTGAGGCGCTTTGCCCCCACCACGTGGAGCATGCCGAGGAAAAGACCGAACAGGACCACGCTCACCACCCCACTCTCCACGAAAATGAGCGAGTTCATCGCACCGCGCGCGATCGGCAATTCGAATATTGCGTACAAGTAGAGCCCGAAGAAAAGCTGCACGCACTGGAAGGTAAGACGTTCGCGGTACTTACTAAACACTTCATTCCCGAGGAATATCACCACGAGGAGCAGGATGAACGGCCAGCTCGCGATGAGGTTCGCGCTGCGCGTATAGAAAATGAGGCAGCCCGAAAGCAGTCCGCCCATGAAGAATTGCGCGATGATCGGGAGGATCGTGTAGAACGGATTCTTGATCGAAGGCGCGGCGTCTGCTCGATCTCGGTGCAGGTAGTGGCTCACGAGAATGCTTATCGCCGCGATGAGCATCATGGCCGTGAAGATGAACGTCACCCACGGGACATCCACCCGCTCGTAGGCGAGGTTGTCGATGATGAAACTCACCACGAACGCCGCCGTGGACAAATGTTTCTCATTCCTGCCGACCCACGCAAAAAGCTTTTTCCGCATGCTCATGACTATATCTGCACTATACCGCACCAATGGTGCTTGGAGTCGGGCTCGAACCGACGACCCCTTCCTCTTCAGGGAAGTGCTCTACCAACTGAGCTATCCAAGCGTCTTGCGAATCCTACCATACCTGCCCTGCCCTTTCACCTACTGATTCTGGTACTGCTGGAGCAGGTTCTGGAGGTCGCTCATATTGGCCCCGCTGCCGTCAAAATTGCCGTTTACAGCGCTCATGAGGGGGCCGAGATAGCCCCAGAGGAATATAAGCGGCGCAATTACAAACAGCACCCAGAACACGGCCTGGCCGATGAGCCCCCACTGCGCGCGGCGCTTCATCGCGAGCAGCATCATATTGTTCTCGCGCGCGAGGCGGAGGTTTTCGTCGAGGAGCGACTTGAGCTCGGGATCCATGCACTGATTATAGCTTACCGTGGTGCCCCTGCCCTGAGTCGAACAGGGATCAGCTCGTTAGGAGTGAGCCGTTCTATCCATTGAACTACAGGGGCGAACGATCACAGGAAGAATACCACCATTCCAGGCTCTATAAAAAGAAACGCGAGAGGGGTATGACCCTCTCGCAGTTCTGGTTTTGAGATTATTTTTGTGGCGGCGAAATGTAAGCACCCGCCCACTTCTTGCCACCGGGCTTCACCTCTGCTTCCAAGATCTCGACGCGCGTGACGGTTTTACCCTGCTCGACGAGTTTCTGGGTGACGTAGGCGACAACATCAGGAGCTTCGGGGGTGGGCACGAAATCGGCCCAGCCCGCCTTTGTCCTGATTCCCTTGCAGGAGACCGCGACCCGATACCGGCCTTCAGCGCATGGATTGCGATCCTTTGACGGAGCAATGCGTGCATTGAATTTGGTGCCGTCGGTGAAGTTAATCGAGAAGGCATTCGTCTTACCCGCGAGCAACAATCTGAACTGCCGTGTTGCTTCAGCAATCCAAAGATCATCATTGCCGATAAGGCGCGGTGCTGGATATTTCTCCGTCGTCCACCAAGGCGCACGATGCGCTTCATCGTACACGGTGCCGTCGTCCCAATAGACGACATAGTGTTCGGGGACCTCGAAGGTGCGTGACATGAACCCGTTGTTATCCTTTTCGGCGGGGATCAGGCGCGCACCGAGGCACGTCTTAATCCCGGGCACACCGTCCTGATCGTACGCCAGGAATCGCGTACCGAGCCGATAGACCGGATGGTCATTCAACCCGCGGGGACAAGTGTAGTCGCCGACGAGATGTTCATCGCCGATTGCATAGAACCATGGGCGCAGTACGCCGCATTCGACGAATCGGATAAAGCCCTTACACTCCTTGGCTGCCTTCCCAGATGAGCGCACGCCGCTCTTGGCCCATGCGGAGCGTGCGTCTGCGAGCGAACCCCATTCAGAAAATCCGCCATCGCCGTTGGTACCGTACCAATAAATGACGACACCGCAGCGACCGTCAGGTGGATTCTTGATCTCGAGCAGCTCTGCGTAGCAGCTACCGCTCTCGCCATCCGAACCAGCATACTTATCCTGCTTGATGTCGTAGCGTGAGTACTGCTGGTAGGCGCCATGCGAAAGCGACACGACGCGATTCATGGGCACCGATACGTCACCCACGTGCTCTGCGAGAAAAGCCGAGATGGTGGATTGTTCGTTAGGGCGGCACGTGAATTGCAGCTGTTGACCATTGGCGGTGCGTGCTTCACCGAAAGAATACACACTTAGTGCAGTCATGGCATGGACCCTTCCCTGCGTTAGACAGAACGAGTTGAAACTACCCAGAACCTATCACATCGAGATGCGAAAAGAAACAGCGGACCTCAGGTCCGCTGTTTCTTCCGGTACCGTGCGTTACGCCTTGACGCCGAGGAGTTCGGAGAGCTTTTCCTTGTCGAAGCCGACGACGAGTTCGTCACCGACGAAGATCACCGGCACGCCCATCTGACCCGACTTCTGGATCATTTCCTGGCGCTTCTCGAGGTCCGAGGCGACATTGTACTCCGTGTAATTCACGCCGTGCTCCTTGAAGAATTCCTTGCTCATTTCGCAGAAATGGCAAGTCGGGGTGCTGTAGATGGTGACGTTTTTGTCCATAAATGGCTACGGGTTAGTCGCCCCAGTATACCACAAGGGGTATGTGGATAACGTATCGGTGCGGAATACGGGAATCGAACCCGTGCCTACTGCTTGGGAAGCAGCAGTTCTACCACTAAACTAATTCCGCTGCATGGTACTAATAGAGCCAGTCGAGCACCTTCTGCCACCACGGGAGCGTGGTCGTGGAGCTCGTGGTCGCCGTGGGCGGCACCACGATGATAACGTGCTCACCCGGCCGCGCAACCCCTTCCGTGTCGCGGAGCGCCGCTTCCTGCCCCCGCGGAGTGTTGAGCTCGTCGAGGTCAGCCTTGAGCGTGGTCTGGCGAGCATCGAGCGCCGCAAGCTCAGCACCCGCATCGGCCACGTCGTGCCGCGCGCGCTCCTCCTTCGCGAAGATATTCCAGGTGAGAAAGCCGAACCAAACGATCCCGATAGCCAGGAGCCCGGCTACGGTGATATCTCGGTACGTGAGTGGCCGCGAGGTACGACGCATTACCTGATTATACCGCTACCGCTCGGATTCCTGGACCATCTTCATAAAGACGTCTTCGGGGATGTCCACCTTGCCGTGCGCCTTGAGTTTCTTCTTACCCTTCTTCTGCTTCTGGAGGAGTTTATTTTTACGCGAGACGTCGCCGCCGTAGAGCCCGGCCGTCACGTCCTTCCTCATCGCCGAGAGCGTGCGAGACGCGATGATGCGCCCCAGTGCCTCTCCCTGGATCTTGGTGACGAACTGCTGCTGCGGAAGAATGGCGTGAAGCTTCTCCACCATCTTCTCTGCTTCTTCTTGCACGCGACGGCGCGCCACCACGCGTGCGAACGCTGGCACCGGCTCATCTGCCACGAGGATATCGAGCCGCACGACATCCGCTGCGCGCTCATCGAGGAACGTGTAGGAGAGTGATGCATATCCACTCGAGACATTCTTCACGCGATCGAAGAACCCTCGCATGAGTTCGCGGAGCGGCATCTCAGCGGAAAGTTCAATACGTCCGTCCTGGTACGATTCGGTGTGTGTCACGCTTGCTTCGTGATCATGGAAGAGCTGGATCAAGGGCGAGAGCGATTCCGGCGGCGCGATGAGCGTGACATGCACCCACGGCTCTTCGATGAGTGCAATGTCGCCGTACTGCGGGAACTTTGATGGCGTGTAATAGACTTCGCGCTTGCCGTGCTTATCGGTGACGGCGTATGCAATAGTGGGAATCGTGACGATGAGCGACAGATCAAACTCGCGGCGCAAGCGCTCGGTGATGATCTCCAAGTGGAGCATGCCGAGGAATCCGCAGCGGAATCCGCGCCCGAGCACCCCTGAAGACTCTTCTTCAAATGAAAGCGACGAATCAGAAAGGCGCAGGCGCTCGAGCGACTGCCGCAAGAGCGGCAGGTCGTCCTGGCTCTCCGGATAGACTGATGCCCATACCACGGGTGCCGGGCGCGCGTAGCCTGCGAGCTCCGGCAGGTTGCCCTTTGCGGCGCCGAGGGTATCGCCGACCGCCACCACACCCGGCTCCTTGATGCCGGTCACGATGTAGCCGATCTCTCCCGCGGAAAGCGAGTCAGCCGGCGTCTCGTCTGGCGTAAAAATGCCCACATCGAGCGCGGTGAAGGTACGGTCGGCGGCCTTAAATGTAAGCGGCATGCCCTTCTTAAACGAACCATCGAACACGCGCGCATAGACCGCGATACCGCGGTGCGTGGAGTAGGAGAAGTCGAAGACGAGCGCGCGTGGCTCATCGGCCTCTGCGGCGCGCGGCGGCGGGACGCGCTTCACGATTTCCATGAGGAGCTCATCGACGCCGGCACCCGTGCGCCCCGAGACAGCGAGCACGGTCCCCGGGTCGACCTTGAGGAGCTTGGCGAGCGATTCACGAATCTCTTCCTCGCGCGCATACGCCGAGTCGATTTTCGAGAGTACCGGCACGATCACACAGCCCGCTTCCTGCGCCATCGCAAGCGTGGTCAGCGTCTGCGCCTGCACACCCTGGGTGGAATCCACAAGAAGCAGCACACCCTCTACGGCTTTGAGCGCACGCGAGACTTCATAGGCGAAGTCGATGTGCCCTGGCGTGTCGATGAGATTCATGATGTAGGACTTGCCGTCTGGCGCCTTATAGTTCATGCGCACGGGCTGCATCTTGATGGTGATGCCGCGCTCGCGCTCGAGGTCCATTTTATCGAGCACTTGGTCGCGCATTTTGCGTGCCTCGATGGTACCGGTGCGCTCAAGCAGCCGGTCCGCGAGGGTCGACTTCCCATGATCGATATGCGCGATGATAGAGAAATTCCGTATTTCCATGCTGTTATGACCACACTACCAGAAAGCACGCATCCCAGCGACTATGACTCGATGTCGGTCGGTTCGAGAACCGGCGCGGTCCCGGGGACGAGCCGGCGATGGAGTGCGCCCACCACCTCGACGAGCTCTTCGCTCTTGAGGAGATAGAGGAACGCGGCGATAACCCCGAGACCGACGATACCCGCAATGAAGCCGGTCGCAAACACGCTTATCACCGTCGTGAGTGGCCCGGTGGCGCCAAGGAGCGCGAGCGTGCCGTACGCAGCGGCACCACCGATGACCGATGCCCCGAACGACTGGAGTAGTACCCGCAACACCCGCCGCTGTGGGATACCGAAGTCGCGCACGAAATATACGTAGCCAACCAGCGCTTCGGCGATCGACCCGAGCGCATAGCCGAGTGCGAGCATGAGCACCGTCGACCCCACGATGTTATCGACGCGCAAGAGTGACTCGATAAAGAGACGAAGTCCGGGACTCGCGTGGAATATACCCGCGAGGGCGAGTGCCGAGCCAATCGACACAACAATATCCACGATGCCGTAGTAAAGTGGTTTCCTCGAATTCCCCGCGGCGTAATACGTGCGCGCGATAAGAAGCGTGAGATTCTGTGCAGCGAGCGACACGATAAAGAGCGCGAGTGCTGCTGCGGTGAGACGGGTTGCTGCCCAATCAAACGCGCCCGTGCCAAGAATGACGCGCACCAGCTGTGCGCGCAGCACGATGACGAGTACCGTAAGCGGCACCGACCAAAACAAAAGGTGCCGGAGCGCATTCTCCACATGCGCGGCGAGCTTCTCGCGCTCGCCGCTTGCAAAGAGCCGCGCGAGCGTCGGGAACGCCGCGACGGAATATGAGACACCGATGATCGCGATCGGCACCGCTTGGAGGTTGTACGCGAACGTAAAGACGGAAATAGATCCCGCCGCAAAATAGGACGCAAGCGCCGTGAGCACCAGGATGGTGACTTGGGTCGAAGCGAGCGCGAACGTGCGTGGTATCGAGAGCACGAGCACCTGCATGAGGTAACCACGCGCTTCCCGCGTCGGGACGCGCTCTTCGATCGATTCGCGTGCGAAGTAGGGCACCTGGATTAGGAAGTGGAGTACCGCCCCTACGACGACACCCCACCCCAGGCCCGCGATACCAACGAGCGGATAGAGGAACAGCACACCGCTAATGATGCCGAGGTTGTAGAGCAGCGGCGAAATGGAATAGAGCACGAACCGGTGGCGCATCTGCGTGAGATTCGCGAGGATGTTGCTCGCACCGAGAAAGATGGGCTGCAGGAGCAGGATGCGTGTGAGGGAGACAAGATTCGCAGCGGTCGCAGGATCGCTCGCGAGCCCCGGCGCGGTAAGGTGAATCAAAAGGGGTGCGAGTACAAAGCACATCGCGGCGATGAGTCCCATACCCACGAAAAACCAGAGTAGACACTGCCGTAGAAATGAGATCATCCGTCCCGGATGCTCGGCCTCGAGTCGGGAGAGGATGGGCATGAGCGCGTAGAGCGACAGTAGCGATGCCACCGTCGCGAACAAGAAGTCAGGGACGCGGAATGCTGCGTAATAGATGTCGAGCACGCCGCCTGCACCGAACGTGCCGGCGAGCAAGCGATCGCGCACCAGCGCAAGGAGCTGGGAGAGGAGCGCGAACGCGGCAAGCACGTACGCGGCCTCATGAAGACCGCGTACCGGATTCGTGAGCGAACGAATGATGCGCCCGACCATGTCCCCTATTACTGCGCCGGGGTGGCGGCAGGTGACGTTCCCGTGGCGGCAGGCTCACTGACCGGAGCCTCGGAGAGGGTCGTCGCCGGGAACGGGTTCTTCCCCTCCTTAAGCGCCATAATATCTGCAGCAACGGCCACCGCGTTATCAGGGGAGAGCGAAGACACCGTCTCAAGCTCGGTAATGGCATCGGTGTACTCCTTCTTTGCGGCGTAGGCAACCGCCAGGAAGAAGTGGGCGTTTGCGTACTGCGGATTCACCTTGATCGCCGCCTGGAGCGCCTCAACCGCACCGTCGGTGTTACCCGTGCCAAGCCGCAAAAGTCCTACCTGGAAAAGCACGGTCGGATCGGTCGGCGCAAAATATGCCGCCGCCTCCGCTGCTTGAAGTGCCTCCTGTGCTTTCCCTTCTTGAACCTCAAGCTGTGAGAGCAGGAAGATCGCCTGCGTGTAATCGTGCTTCAAGCTGATGGCCTGTGTAAGGTCGGCCTCGGCAGCGGTGTTGTTCTTGTTTGCAATCTCGAGCTGTGCGAGTGCGAACGGAAGCACCGGATTCGTCGGGTTGAGGCTCTCCGCGTGTTCGTAGGCACTCTTAGCGTTGTCGTAGGCGCCGTCGATCCCGAGTGGCACCACTGCGGCATATACATCGCCGAGCGCACCCCAGTTCTGGTAGTTATTCGGTCCAAGCTGGGTCGCGGTGAGCGCGTCCGACACGCTACTTGCGAGCGCCGCCTGGAAATTGGTACGCGCTTGGTCGGTGGTGAGGGTGCTATCGTTCGCGACCTGATTCATGCGTGCGACCCCTACCGAACTCGAGAGGCGGTACCCGTAATCACTCGGGGCAAAGAGAATCGAGCGCGCGATGTCGGCACTGGCAGTCTCGAGGTCTCCGCCCTGGAGTGCGACCGCGGCTTTGGCATACGCGACTTCTCCGAGATAGCGCTCGACTACTACGTACACGCCGAACACCGCGGCGAGAAGCAGTAATGTGAGCGCAAAGACGATCACAAAGCCGATGCGCGGGCTGCGCGCGAATGCGACGCCCCACTCCTGTGCAGCCGTGCCGTAGCGCATGCTCGAGACGAACACACCGGTCGCGATGAACGCAAGCGCGAGGGTCAGCGGCCCAGGTACTGTGAGCACCGCAAGTGCAAAGAGGTATACCGTCGCAATGAAGGACGAGAGCGAAACGAACCGCAGGAACGGATCCGTAGGTGCGCGCAGGAGCAAGAAGCGAATACCCAGGTAGAGAATGAGTGCGAGGAACGCAATCCATGCAATGACACCGACCGCGCCCGTGGTCACAAAAGACGTGGGCACATAGCCGATGCCCGACGTGAAATCGATGTTCCAGAATATGGTGCTGTTGAGGGATGCATCACGATACTTGAGCCAGTCGGTGCCAAAGGTATTGGGCCCGGTGCCAAAGAGCGGCGACGACGCGAACGTGTGACTCCCTACCTGGAACGTAGAGGTCCAGGACGGGCGCACATCGAGCGATCCAGCGCGGAGCGCGCCCGTGAGTGCGTTCCCGATTGTGGAACCACCGATAAGGAAGAAGATCGATACCACGAGCACGATAAGCGGTGCCACGAGCGAACCCTGCACTGTATCAAGTGCAGCGGGTGCTTCGACGACGGCGACCCCTTCGAGGTCGTCATCTGCAGCGGCCATCGTGCGGCGCATGATGGCCTCGATGAAGATACCGAGCGCTACGAGTGCAATGAGCACCCATATCGTGACTGAATTCACGAGCGCGAGGACAAGAAGCTCGATCGCTCCGGCTACATAGAGCGCGGCGCGCATTCGCCTAGGAAGCGCGGTGAAGCGGAGCGCCAGCAGCCCTACCGTGAGCGCAAGCCCGAGCAACATACCAAGGTCGACAAACGCGCCGACAAGATTCGCGCTCGCCGAGAAGGAATTGGGTGCTACCTGTCCTGCGATCAGGAAGAACACTTCACCGATAAGCACAATGCCGAATGCAGCGGCGACAAGAAGAAAGAAAAGACGCAGCTGTTCGCGGCGACGCAAGACGAGCGCTGCAAGACTCCCGAGCAGGCTGCAGATGACCACGAACCCGAACGTATCGCTCTCAAACGCCGATCCAAAGAACGCGGTGTGCACGCCTTCGCCTGAGAAGAGTGCGGAGAGAAGGTAGGCAAGCGGCACGAGCCAGAGTGAGCCCAAAAGGAGCACGGGCGGCACAATAATATTGCCGCGCGTGAGGCGCGCAAGGATGAAGAGCGCGAGCGTGATGATGGCGCCGACTGCAAGAATCGAGACTTTCGTGTACACGAATGGGATCGCCGTCCCGGGAATAAATGCAATAAGTGCGAGACCGAATGTGAGCGCGAGTGCCCACACTGCGGCAGTGTCGAACGAGAACTTCCTCGATACTGGTGCCGTATCCATAAAGTATTGTACTGCTCAAACTACTTCCCCTGATAAGTCCTTTTAGTATACCGCGCGCCGTATCGCAGAACGGAACGGTGGTGTAGATAAGGTTTTTATGGTACAGTGCTTGCAGACCGGATAGACGACTGCCCTTATTCTGTAAGGGAGGAAAGTCCGAGCACAGGCAAAGCAATTTGCAGTCTGGTAGCAGGTAACGCCTGTCCGCCGCAAGGCGCGAGGTGCGAACAGAGACGAGTCCCTTGAGTGGGAGTGAAACGGCTAAATCCTTACCGCTGTGCAAGGCCGTGCTCCAGCAATGGAGAGCGCCGCTTGAGGTGATGCGCGAGTATCATCCTAGATAGATAGTCGTCCCGCAGATCGTATGCGATCTGTGCGACAGAACTCGGCTTATCATCCGGTCCGCAATAAATGAAAAGACCCGCGCAAGCGGGTCTTTTCATTTCCCTCCTTTAAATATTAGATGACGTCGCAGACACCGGAGACACAGGCGAGTTCGCGCTTGAGTTCGGTCTCGTCCTGACGCTCGTACTGGTAGAGCTTGCCATAGTCGACGTGACCCAAGCGTGCCACCATCTCGTCGTACTGCGCCTTCGTGATCTCTTCCTGCGGCGCGAGGCGGTACACGTGGTTAGAGCGTGGGAGGAACGAGAGACCTCCCACGATGTCCCAGTTCGCGTAGATCCAGTTGGCCACACCGATCCACTCGTCATCGCTCACCGAAATCGTTACAGATGGGTTGTGCTCGGTGTAGTGCTGCTTCACCATCTTCCAGTGCTCGAGCTGATCAAGCGCAGAAATGTCGTCTTTGGTGATCGCGCCTTCTGGAGCCTTCACCGGGAATTCGAGCACGTAGGTGTTCGCGGTCTCTGCGTCCTGGCCGACTTCTGGGTAGTACGGCACGCCCTGGTCGCGGAGCATCTTGAAGAGCGAGTCGGTAGCGCTGATGCGGATGCGCTGGATGTAGTACGGCGCGTAGCGCGGGTGCATGCCGCTCGCCACATCAAAGGTCTTCGATACCGTGCCCGACGGCTTCACGCAGGTAATAGCAGTGGAAGCGTTGATGCCGAACTTCTTTGCATACTTTCTATTGGTAGCGATAGTCTCGGCCTTCATGGCGTCGAGCACGTCAGCGTTGCGGGACGCCCTGGAGTCCCACTGCCCCGTAATGGAGACGCCAAGGAGACGTTCTGCTTCACAGTTCTCGCTCCATTCCTTCGAGAGGTACGGGAGTTTGGTGAGCGTGGACTGGTAGGTACCGAGAATCGTCGCGAGGCGCGCCTTGCGCACGAGCGATTCCTTGGTGTCGGTCGCGCGCGCGATGACCTCCGTGAGGTTGCAGAACTGCTTGGACTTCAGGATGATCTCACCGCACGGGTTGGTGCCTGCCGGGCCGACCACGCGACCATTCTTAATATAGTCAGTCTCTTCCCAGAACGTGAGGCGACGCTGCGGGAGCTGCTTCATAAGACCGCCGCGGTTAAAGATACCGCGCTCGCCGGAGCGACTCTTCATAAGCGCCACCCACTCATCCATGAACTCTTCATTACCCGGCTTCTCCATGTAGACCGCAGAATTGTTCGCAATAGACCGGTGCGGATCGGAAAGGAAGAACTGGCCCTTCTTCGCATCGCGGACTTCCGTGTCGTCGAGGTCGGAGAGCGAGATCATCGCCGAGCGGCGGACGCCACCAGCCACCACGCACTCACCGATCTTGCAGATGATGTCGTGCGCGTCGATGTTGCGGAGGCGGCGGCCCTGGCGTGCCAGGATGCGCTCGCGCGCAAATGAGAGGAGCGAGCGCAGCGGCTCAGGACCCGATGCCTTACCACCCATGGTCTTGAGGCGTGCGCCTGCCGGGCGGATCTGCGAAAAATCAAACTCCACGTCCTTGCCGTCGTACCACGTGCGCAGACCGAGCGTGAGTGCATCGCACCAGCCTTCCTTGCTGTCACCAATAGTAATAGTGCCGAGCTTTTCGCCGGTCTGGTATTTGATTTGCGGGAGTGCCTGCACGTTCTGGCTCTCTACGGAATAGCCGACACCCGTGCCGCACATCGAGATGTACATGATCTCTGCAAAGTCTTCGAGCTTGCTCGGCGCGATGTAAGAACAATTGTATGCGCAGACATTTGACTTCTTTGCTGCCTCTCCCGAGAACTGCATAAGCCGCATCGACGGCATCACTTCCTGCTTGAGCACCGCTTCGCGCAGCTCTGCGTATTCTTTATCGGAAAGTTTGTTGCCGAGATTCTCTTTCATGAACCCGAGGTAACGGTCCACAGTCTCGACCCACGTCTCGCGGCGTCCTTCTTCAGGAATCCATTTCGAGTAGGAACGCAGGTATACGAATTCGCCGAGCTGGTTACCCTTGAAGTACTTCGCGCTTTCTTCCGCGAGCTTGCGCACGTGCGCCGGGACTTCGATCATCTCGCTGCGCATCTGTGCGCGCTTATCGCGGTAGAGAATGTATGCCTTCGCCGCTGCCGTGTAGTCGTTGAGCATCAAGTGCTTCTCAACCGAGTCCTGGATACCTTCAACGGTCGGGAGAAAATTCTTGTACTTTTTTGCAAACCGAGCGAGCTCTCCTGCTACCTGATGTGCCACCAAAATCGCATCTTCGTGACTGCCTTCATTCGCCGCCGACATTGCCTTGTGAATCGCACTTACAATTTTCTCG
This sequence comes from Minisyncoccota bacterium, assembly GCA_035548315.1. Classification (GTDB taxonomy): domain Bacteria; phylum Patescibacteriota; class Minisyncoccia; order Phycocordibacterales; family Phycocordibacteraceae; genus C7867-001. Next base: position 29,781 of record DASZTF010000058.1, on the reverse strand, counting down.
AACGAGAACGTCGTGATCCTTCCATCGCGCTTTTCGAGCTGAGGAATTATTTCTCGGTAACGCTTTGTCTCCTTGGATTCTTCAACAATAATCGGAGCTTCTTTTACAACTTTTTTCGCACTTTTTGCGGCAATTTTGGTGGCAGCTTTCGGCATACAGGTACAAGTTATTAATAGGCGTCAAATAAGGACGTACTAAGTATTTTATCTCTCACGAAAGTCCCTGTCATGTGGACAGTGGATTCGAGACTGTTTCTTCAATTCGTAAAGGGAATTTGCAGTGTGGTACCCACCATCCATCTCTGTCTTTGAGATTCTCCCGCTTTTGTCTCTAACACGTATCGGACAGGTGATGGCGGGTAAAAGACATTTGGGTACGTGCTCGTCGCGACACCTGCATCGACTTTCAAAACAGTACCCGTGTCCGATAGCCATACAATGTCGATCGGCACCAGCATATCTTTCATCCAGAATCCGTAGGAGCTGTCTGTGGGGAATACAAACAGCATGCCGTAATTCTCCGGGACATCGGTGCGGCCACTGAGGCCTCGCTCCTGCGCAGCGGGGTCGCTCACTACTTCGTACTGGAAGCCGGTAGTGCTCGCAGCTGTCCTATAGTCATTCGAGGGCGCTGACTCGTGTCCTTTGGAGAGGAGTAAAAGACATCCGCCGATAGCCACGCACGCGATGCCTGCGATTATCAGCTTATTTCGCATACCGCTGGGCGTTGACGAGGTACCGCGCGATGAGATCGACCTCGACATTGACTTCGCTGCCCTTCCTCAAGGAGCCCAAATTGGTATGCGTAAGGGTATGGGGAATGAGCGCGATAGTGGCCTGGGTACCCTTCCTGCGAGCCACCGTGAGTGATACGCCATTGAGGCCGATGGAGCCGTGCTCGGCGACGAATTTGAGAAGATTCTTCGGGAGCTCGATGGTGAGCAGATACGCGCCGCCCTTGTGCTCTACGTTCGCGACCTTCGCCCGCGTATCCACGTGCCCTTGGAGGATATGACCATCGATCAGGGTCTTGAGTGTAAGCGAGCGCTCCAAATTGCGTATACTGCCCTTCACAAAGTTCCCCGCGGTCGTCTTCATAAGGGTCTCCGGGATGTACTGCACCGTGAAGGTGTTCGCGTCTTTCTTGACCACCGTAGAGCAGATCCCATCCACAGAAATAGACTCACCGAGGGCGAGCTTCCAGCCCTTTGGCTTCCCCATGGTGACTCGATAGAGGCCCCGTTCCTCCTGTGCCTGCTTCACGGGTGCGGTGGCGGTGATGATGCCGGTAAACATAAGCTAGTGATTGAAGGATTCGCGGATCAGTGCAACGTCGGCAGCGATAGCGGCCATAAGCGCGAGCTCGTCCTCGAATTCCTCCGACTCGCGGACCTTCTCGCGGAGGGTGACCACGATCGGCTTCTCGTAGATATCCCCAATCCAGTCGATGATATGCGCTTCGAGCACCCCGCGCTCGGGGTTGGCGTAGACAGCCGCGGGGAAAGTCTCGCCGTCGAGCGTGACGGTGGCTGTATAGATACCCGCGACCGAGCGATCGGTAAGCGGGATGTTCGCCGTCGGGAATCCAATCGTGCGTCCATACTTCTTTCCTACACCCACAACCCCAGAAAATTCCATACCGCCACGATACGCCCAATAGGCGTCTGCTACAATCTGGACAAATGGTAGAGCTAGATGACGCAGTCGAGCATGAGGGACTCGAGCACCTTACCCGGATCGAGGCAGACCTCGAGGAAATTAAGCGCCGCACGCCCTCGCCACGCCACGCGATCATTAACGGCCTCTTCCAGGGCGCGGGTGCGCTCGTGGGCGGTGTGGTCGCGCTCGTCATGCTCGGTTGGCTCCTCTCGCTCCTCGGCATCATCCCGGGATTGGGACACATCGTAGAAGCGCTCCAAAGCGCCACATCCCATTTCCAACGATAAGTGCGGGCATCGTGGGTTCAGTACCAGAGCGGTAAGACACCGTAAGGGTGGTTTGGTAGAGTTTTAGGAGTTGAAATGGGGTGTGTGGGTCGGGCTACGATTTTCGAAAAATGAAGTTCAAGTAGTTCTTTGAGCGCGGCTTGAATGTTTCGAAATATACGAGCTCAAAGCCATGGCTCTTGCACAAATCTATAACCTCATCTTTCTGGTAGAAACTAAACCAACGCGGCATATCGACACCAGAACTTTCTTTGTATTCCTCGGAATCTCCCTCAATAAGACCGAGAGCAAAAACGCCGGAAGACTTTAGTACGCGAGAAATTTCATCGAGAGGAGTATTTATCGACTTCTTCGGAATATGAAGAAGTGCTGTGTATGACCACACGCCATCAAATGACTCGTTTTCAAACGGCAACTTATCAAACCCCGCAAGGACAGATTCAAGACCTCGTTCGGAGGAAAGTTTAACCATCGCTTCTGAAGCATCAACGCAGACAACTTCTTTACCAGCTTGCTGAAGCAACAAGCCATCTCTACCCGGACCGCTTCCGACATCGAGTATTTTCTCACCAGACAATTCCATAAACTTGTCGAGAAACGTTCGAGGAAACCGCTCCCAAAAATCGACGGTTTCGTCGTCGTACTCTCTCGCCATCTTGTTGTAGGTGTCGATTGTCTGCTGATCCATGTTTGATGACTTTAACTTAGATATTCGGATTCAGGTAATCGGGTCGCCCTACTTACCTAAGGCTTCGGGTCTGCCGATAACAGGTTCTTAGTGCGGAGGCGGAGAGATTCGAACTCTCGAGGCAGTTTCCCACCTGCCGCCTTTCCAAGGCGGTGCACTAGACCACTATGCGACGCCTCCCGTCGTCCTGGCTTTATAGCATAAAAAGAGCGAGGGTGGCCATGCATCAGCCACCCCCAACCCGCTTCTTAGAAGATAGTCACGCGACTGCAGCGTGGCCGATTGGTAGGACGCGTTCGCGCCCGCTCGATCGATCCACACGGTGCACCTCCGGACGTCTTCGTGGCGGTTCTGTCGTCACCCCACCTGCAGTGAACCAATTCGGAATTGGTTCACGCCCTGTCTTGCCGTCGGGGTGTATGAACACCTCGAGCCGTCTAAGCAGAGTCCTCATGGTTGCAGGCCCTTAATTAAGCAGCTCCCCCAGGGAAGATGCAGCGGATGCCCCATAGCCCCGCATGGTGAGAAATGATAACGCTATTACTTAAAGCAACAAGCAGCACCTGTGTAAAAGCGAAGAGGCGGGATAGTATCCGCCTCTGATTGCGCCCCCTTCTGGTTCAGCCTGGCATCCTGAAATTCTTCCTCGCGCGGCGAGGATCGCCTCTCAGGAACTGAGCTCCGGCCTGCATGCCGCCGCCGTTGCGTTGAAGATCGAGCCTTCTCTGCAGCTTATGGCGTGCGTGAGCTGCGCGTTCTTCATCAACGCTTGAACCTTCGAACTCTTCGACGGGAATTTTCTTCCCATCCACGATAACGAACATGTTTCCTCCCAGGTAAACTTGGTGCAGTATAGAGTAGCACCTCACGTATTATTTGTCAAGCCTGGCCGATAAGCGCCTTGATGCGGTCCTTAATTGGCGGGTGCGTAGAGAACATGCGGTCGATCCAATCCGATGGGCGCGGACCGAACGGATCGCCGATGAAGAGGTGCGCGGTCGCGTGCGACGCGCGGCGCATAGGCGCCGGATAATTCCCGATCTTCTGGAGCGCAGACGCGAGCCCGTCTGGGTAGCGCGTGAGGAGCGCGCCGGATGCATCGGCGAGGTACTCGCGGCGGCGAGAGATCGCGAGCTCGATCAGCGTGGCCGCGAGCGGCGCGAGTAGAATACCCACGACCGCGAGCACCATGAGAAGCGCGTTCCCGTTATCCCGATCATCGCGCCGCCCGCCACCCCAGAACGACATCCGCAGGAATATATCAGCGAGGATCGCTACGAATCCCGCGAGCACCACGGCGGTGGTCATAAGCAGGATGTCGCGGTTGCGGATATGGGAGAGCTCATGCGCGATCACGCCCTCGAGCTCGCTGCGCTCCATCATGGCAAGCAGACCGGTGGTGGCGCACACCACCGCGTGTTTCTCATCGCGCCCCGTCGAAAATGCATTCGGCGCTGGGTCCTCGATCACGTAGAGCTTCGGCATCGGCATGCCGGCGGTGATGGCGAGGTTCTCGGTGACCGTGTAGAAATCGAAGTCGGCCTCGCGGGTCGCCGGATGCGCACCGGTCATGGAGAGCACCTGCTTATCGGAGTTCCAGTACGCCCACACGTTCATGAGGATCGCGAATATGATGGCCGCGTAGAGTACGGCGACGGAGTCGAAGTACCACGCCGCGGCGTACCCGATTATCGTGACGAACACCAAGAACCCGATCATCATGACCCAGGTCCGGCGCACGTTGCTTGCCCGTTCGGCGTAAAGAGATGGCGTCATAGGAAAGCCATCATACCAAATCAGCGCGTGTCAGGCCCGTTAAGGAGCGGGCGCCGCGCGCGGGTGTAGGTCTTTGGGAACAAGAGCGTCGAGAGCTCCTGGTGCTCGAGCGGCTGGTAGTGCGGGAGCGTGGCGAGCGGGCTCTCTACGAACCCTGCGGACGATGAATCGCGCTCCACGCGGATCGCTTCCGCGCTCTGCACGACGAGCAGCGTCGCGATGAGCACGGTGAGCCCCACCACCCCCACGGTGAGGATGCCGGTCGGTGTCGTGAAAAAGGCAAGCGCGACGGAAGGATCAATCTCCATTACCTAGAGCATACCGCGCCGCGCGCAGTATTAGAACTGCACTTTTACGGGTTCTGCCTCAGCGGCTGTGGAAAGCGCGAACAGCGTCATCGGCTCAAAGTGGAACCATGATGCCACCATATTCCCCGGGAACGACTGCATCGCCGTGGTGAGGTCGCGAACCGTCGCATTGTAGAAACGGCGCGACGCCTGGATCTTGTCTTCGGTATCACCGAGCTCGCGCTGGAGCTCGAGGAAGTTCTGATTCGCCTTGAGGTCTGGGTATGCTTCCGCGACCGCAAAGAGCGACTTCAGTGTGCCCGTGAGCTGGTTCTCGGCAGCGGCCTTCTCGGCCGGTGCGGTGGCACTCATCACCGCAGCGCGCGCGGCGGTCACATTCTCGAACACGCTCTTCTCGTGCGCGGCGTAGCCCTTCACGGTCTCCACGAGGTTCGGGATGAGGTCGTAGCGACGCTTCTCCTGCACGCTGATGTCGGAGAGCGCTTCTTTGGCGCGCTGTGTGCGCGTCACAAACCCGTTGTAGGACGCAATCACCCACAGCCCGAGGATAACGACGATCGCAAGAATGATATAGAGGATAGTCATATCACTATTGTACTCCTTTTACCGCTGTCTAGAACCCCATACCGCCCATGCCCGCGTCCGGAGCAGCTGATTCAGACTTCGGTTCTGGGATGTCGGCGATCGCGCTCTCCGTGGTGAGGAGGATTGCTGCCGCAGAGACGGCATTCTCCACCGCGCTGCGGGTCACCTTCACCGGGTCGATGATACCGACGTCCGTCATGTCATCCACCATCTCGTCGTTCATCGCGTCGTAGCCCGCAGTCGACTTCCCCGCCTGCACTTTTTCCACGATGCTTGCCGCGTTCTCTTTGCCTGCATTAATAGCGATCTGGCGCAGCGGCACCTCGAGCGCGCGCACCACAATGTCGTACCCCGTCGACTCGTCCTCGCTCATGCCCTTCTTCTCCGCATTCGCGAGTTTCTTCGCAACTTTCGCGAGCGCCGTGCCGCCACCCGGCACAATGCCTTCTTCGATCGAGGCCTTGGTCGCCTTCACTGCGTCGTCGATCTTATCCTTGAGATACTTCATCTCAGTCTCCGTCGCTGCACCCACGCGGATAACCGCGACGCCGCCCGAGAGCTTCGCGATGCGGTTCTCGATCTGTTCCTTATCAAACTTTGAGGTGACCTGTTCCTTCTGCGATTCGAGCGTCGCGACGCGCGCTTCGATGTTCGCCTTCTTGCCCTTGCCGCCGATGAAGGTCGTCGAGTCCTTGGCCACGACCACGCGCTTAGCGCCCCCGAGAATGCTGAGTTCTGCGTTCTCGAACGTCATGCCTGTGTCCGCCGTGAGCACCTGCGCGCCCACGACCACCGCGATGTCGGCGAGCATGTCCTTCTTGCGATCGCCGTAGCCCGGCGCCTTCACCGGAAGTACGTTGAAGCTGCCCTTGAGTTTATTCACGATGAACGTCGAAAGCGAGTCTCCTTCAAATTCATCAGCTACGATCACGAGCTCGCGCTTGCCTGCCTGGATCACTTTCTCGAGGAGCGGGAGCACGTCCTGCGTATTGCTGATTTTCTTATCAGTCACGAGGATGGCCGCGTCCTTCATCTCCGCCTCCATGCGCTCCGCATTGGTGATGAAATACGGCGAGACATAGCCCTTATCAATTTGGAGCCCTTCCACCACTTCATTCGAGAGCTCGGTGCCCTGCGACTCTTCTACGGTCACCACACCGTTCTGCCCCACCTTCTCCACCGTCTCTGCGATGATCAAGCCAAGCTCCTCCGACTCAGCAGAAATAGACGCGACTTGCTTCACATCACTTTTGCCAGAAACGGGCTTCGCCATTTTCTTGAGTTCTGCGACCGCCGCATCGCGCGCTGCTTCCATACCCGCGCGGATGCCCATCGCATTCGCACCCTTGGTCACGCGGCCGAGTCCTTCCTCCACGAGCGCCTCGAGAAGCACTGTGGCAGTCGTTGTGCCGTCTCCTGCGACGTCGTTACTCTTATTCGCCACTTCCTTCACGATCTCCGCGCCCATATTTTCAAACTTGTCTTTCAGGCTGATCTCCTTTGCGATCGAGACACCGTCGTTGGTGATACGCGGACCGCCGTAGCTGCGCTCTATGACTACGTTACGCCCGCGGGGTCCGAGCGTGACCTTTACCGCGCGTGCGGACTTCGCAAGTCCTGCGTGAATTGCCTTGCGTGCGTCTTCACCAAAAAGAATTTGTTTTGCCATGTCGTTTGCTTATTTGATAATCGCAAGTACCGAAGATTCCGTGAGCACGAAATAGTTCTCGGTATCAATTTTTACTTCGTCGTAGCCGTACTTGGAGAAAAGTACTTTGTCGCCCACTTTAAGCGTCATCGGCACGAGCTTGCCGTCTTCGTAGCGACCGGGACCGACCGCAACCACCGTGCCCTTGGCCGGCTTCTCTTTATTAGCCGTGTCCGGGATGATGATGCCCGACACGGTCTTCTCTTCCTTATCAGCCGGCTTCACCACCACACGGTCACTGAGCGGCTTCACTGAAAGCGTTTCTGTTTTCGCCATATATTTGAAATATGCTGCTAAGCGCACTGCCCTTGGTGTGGATAACTATAGAGAAACTCGTGCGCGCGCGCAAGAAGGAGTGCCTTGCCCCGACCCCCTATCCGTGGTAGGGTACCGGGTACAGATGCAATCGCTTACGGCAGTACTGCCCTACATAGAAATCGGGCTTTCCCTCCTCCTTATTATCGGCATCGTCCTGCAGCAGCGAGGAGCGAGCCTCGGAGGTGCCTTCGGCGGCGATAACTTCGCCTCCACCTTTTACAAACGCCGCGGCGCGGAGAAATTCCTCTTTAATGCGACCATCGTCGTCGCTGTCCTCTTCGTGGTATCCGCCATCGTTTCGTTCGTCATATAACACTCTAGCTATGCGGGACTTTCTCTCGCGCACTCGTTCCATATTGGCCCGCACCTTCCGCGTGAACACACTCGATCGCCTCTCGGCGTATCTGCGTTCCTTGTCCGCAGGCGATCGCACGATCGCGACCGCGCTCGCGGTGCTCGTGATCTTTGCGAGTCTCCTCGCGGTCCGCGGACTCGAACTCCATTTCCTCGTGACGGAACCTGCATACGGCGGCATCCTGAAAGAGGGTGAGGTGGGGTCGCCCCGGTTCGTGAACCCGCTCCTCGCTATCTCCGACTCCGACCGCGACCTTACCGCACTCACCTACGCTGGACTCATGGGTGAGGACGGCTCCGGGAATCTCGTCCCCGTGCTCGCGGAGAGTTACACCGTCTCCGGTGACGGTAAGACGTATACGTTCACGCTCCGGCCCGATGCGAAATTCTCCGATGGCACACCCGTTACTGCAGACGACGTCGTATTCACCGTGGAGAAAGCGCAGGATCCGAACCTCAAGTCGCCCGAATACGCGAACTGGTCGGGCGTCGCGGTAAATGCAGTCGACGCACGCACGGTGGAATTTACGCTCAGCAAGCCATTTGCACCGTTTCTCGGCAACACCACGCTCGGCATCCTGCCCGCCCGCTTGTGGAAGAGCCTTTCAGATGACGACTTCGCGTTCTCATCTATGAACACGAACCCTGTGGGCGCCGGACCCTTCACGGTGTCGTCGGTCGGGCGCGATGCTAACGGCGTCATCCAGTCGTTCAACCTCAAGGCCAATACGCGCTATGTGCTCGGCCGCCCGTACCTCGCTGGCATTAACTTCACCTTCTACTCGCAGGAATCGGATCTCCAGGCGGCGCTTGCGAACCACGAGGTAGAGAGCGCGTATGGCGTGCCGGGGAAAAGCGCGCTCGAGGCACCCTATTCGCGCGTGTTCGGTGTGTTCTTCAACGCTGCGCAGCAGCCAGTGTTCGCGCATAAAGAAGTGCGCGAAGCGCTCTCGATCGCCATCGATCGCGACACAATCGTGAACCATGTCCTTGGCGGCTACGCGACGCCGCTTATGGGCCCGGTGCCGCCGGGGAGCGGCGTGCCGGACATCGCGCTGCCGCCCACGGCCACGCGCATCGCGGACGCGGCTCAGGTCCTTACGCATGCGGGCTGGGTGTACGACCCCGATGCGCGCGAGTGGAAGCTCGCCAAATCAAGCGAAGTGCTCAGCGTCACGCTCAAGACGAGCAATGTGCCCGAGCTCAAAGCGGTGGCGACTGAGATTCAGTCCGATTGGCAACAGCTCGGCGTGCCGGTCGACATCGAGCTCTACGAGCCCGGCGACCTCACCCAGAACGTGATCCGTCCGCGCGCGTATGGTGCGCTGTTGTTCGGCATGGTGATCGGGAACGACCACGACCTCTACGCATTCTGGGACTCGGCCGAGCGCTCAGACCCCGGCCTCAACATCGCGATGTACTCCAATAAAACGGTGGACACGCTTCTTGAGAAGGCGCGTGGCGAGAGCGACCCCGCGGCGCTCACCGATGATCTCACGCAGATCAATGCAGACATCGCTGCGGATTATCCCGCAGCCTTTACGCATGCCCCCGATTTCCTGTATACTGTACCTAACGGGTTACAGGGCGTCGTGCTGCCCCAGATCACTTCTCCGTCCGACCGGTTCGCCGCCGTCACCGGCTGGTACCTTGAGACGGAACGCGTCTGGCCGTTCCTCGCACGTCAGTAGGGCTCCATTTTTGTACGGCAGAAAGCAAGACATTTGATCATCGCTTTCATCCGATTATTACGATTTAGCAATTAGTTCAATCAGTTATGACATCAGCACCAGCGCCGGCTCCGGCGCCTCGCGAAGCAAACGGCAGCGGCGAACGCCGCGCTGCTCCTGCTCCGCGCAATCAATCATTCCGCGAAGGCGGGCGTAATCGTCGTGGCGGCAGAAACCGCGGCGGCCATGGGCGTCCCGGACGTGCGAGCCGCGACATCCGTCGCATGCTGCGCCGCCCCGGCGCTCCCGGGAGCACGCCTGCGCAAAAGCGCGTGGCCGATTACCTCCCAGCGAAGCCCGCGGAGAACGTCGTCCGTGTGATCCCGCTCGGCGGCGTCGAGGAAGTCGGGCGCAACATGTTCGTCGTCGAGACCGGAGATGACATCTTCGTCTTTGACGCAGGGTTCCAGTTTACAAGCGAGGACGACTCCCCCGGCGTCGACTACATTCTCCCGAATACCAAGTACCTCGAGGAGAATCAGGACCGCGTCCGCGCCGTCTTTATCACGCACGGCCACCTCGACCACATCGGCGGCGTGCCGTTCCTCATGGCACGCTTCGGGAATCCACCGATCTACACGCAGAACCTCTCTGCAGTGATGATCCAGAAGCGCCAGGAAGAGTACCCGGATATGCCGAAGCCGAACTTGGTTGTGGTAGAGCCAGGATCGACCCACACCATTGGTTCGACCAAGGTCCATTTCTTCCCGGTGACGCACTCGATCCCCGATTCCATGGGTATCTCGGTGCAAACGCCGTACGGCAACGTGATCGTGACCGGCGACCTCAAAGTCGAGCACATCGATGACGTGCCCGTGCCCGAAGAAGAGAAAAAGTGGGGTGAACTTGGCGCGCAGAACAATCTCATGTTCATCGCGGACTCCACGAGCTCTGAGCTCGACGGATTCTCCGTGCCGGAACAGAAGGTCCGCGACACGCTCGAGCACATCATCAAGACGGTGAAGGGTCGCCTCATCATCGGCACCTTCGCCTCTCAGTTCGACCGCATGGTGAACATCATCCGCATGTCGGAAAAGTACGGGAAGAAGATCGTGATGGAGGGCCGCTCGATCAAGACGAACCTCGAGATCGCGCAGAAGATCGGGCTCCTCAACCTCGAGAAAGGCACGCTCATCAGCGCCCAGGAAATCGGCGACTACCCGCCCGACAAGGTGGTGATCCTCGCGACGGGCGCGCAGGGCGAGGAATTCGCCGCGCTCATGCGCATCGCCACGAAGCAGCACAAATCGATCACGTTCACCGACCGCGATACGGTGGTGCTCTCGTCGTCCGTGATCCCGGGTAACGAGCTCTCCGTGCAGAAACTCAAAGACAACTTGCTCCGCAACGGCGTGAATCTCCTCCACTATCGCTCAAGCGATGTGCACTCGGGTGGTCACGCGCGCGCCGCAGAGCTCGTGTGGATCAATAAGAAGGTGAACGCGAAGTTCTTCATGCCGGCGTACGGCTACTACTCGATGACGGCATCGCATGCCAAAGCAGTCGAGCAGGCCGGACGCCCGAAGGACTCGATCGTGATCGCCGATAACGGCACCGTGATCGACATCGTGGACGGCAACCGGCTCGATGTTCACAAGCAGAAGGTTCCCGCGTCCCCACTCATCGTGGACGGCTTCTCTATAGGCGATATGCAGGAAGTCGTGATCCGCGACCGTCAAATGCTCGCCAAGGACGGCATGTTCGTGGTCATCGCGACCGTGAACCTCAAGACCGGCAAGCTGCGCAAGTCGCCGGACATTATCAGCCGCGGATTCGTGTACCTGCGCGAGAGCCAGGACATGCTGAACCAGGCACGGCTTCTTATCAAGAAGACGGTTGAGGATTCGACCCAGGGCATGAACCCGATCGACCTTGATTACGTGAAGAACACGCTGTCTGATACGTTGGCTGGTTTTCTCTTCACCCGCACCAACAAAGCACCGATGGTGATCCCGGTGCTGATCGGCGTCTAACCACACGCTTACTGTGCGAAACCGCGCCGCCCCCTGGGCGGCGCGTTGTTGACAGACGTGCTAATTGTTGTTAATTTCATCCCAGGAAATAGAGGCACGGAGACGTACATGACTGGCGCACGCTTACTTGAAAGACTCGTGGTCGTTCCGGCAATCCCGAGCGACGCACCTCACATATCCGAACTGCTGTATCGAGCCTGGCTCGCCACGTATCCAAACGAGGCAGCCGGAATCACGGAAGAAGACATCCACCTGCGATTCCGCAATCGAACCGCACCGGATCAAATTCGGAAGCGCGAAGACATCATCAAGAATCCGGGACCAGGCATGGTGAAGCTTGTCGCGCGGATTGGGAAAGGCATCGTGGGCGTGGCCTACCTCACGGTCGGCTCGCCTAACGAGCTGGTCGCCCTGTACGTGGACCCAAGAATCCATCGCAGCGGCATTGGTACAGCGCTTTGGAAACGCTGCCAGGATTACCTCAATCCCCGCTTCGGTACCTTGCTTTCCGTTGCGACGTACAATCACAAAGCGATTTCCTTCTACAAGAAACACGGATTCATTGAAGGAGGCAACGAGCCGCCGGAGAAAGCCATCGTGTTGAGTTCCGGAAATCGCATTCCTGCCATGCTCATGATCTGTGACCCACGTGTGAACCCTTAGCCGCCACGGCGGAACGAATGCGAAAGGCGCTCGTTCCACCGGGCGGCTTTCGTTATATCGAGTGCTACAATTTCGGTACATGACACCGCGCAGGACGCTCGCCGTGGGCAACTTTCTCTCCGGCTGGCACTTCTATCTGATCGTCTATATCATCACGCCCTACCTCGCGACGTTCATGCCCGAGGAATACACCGGGCTCGCAGTGTCCGCGGGCGCGCTCGGCACGCTCGCGCTCCTGCCCTACGCGCCACGTATTGTGCGTCGCATTGGCGCGCGGCGGCTCCTGCTCGTCTTTACCCTAGTCGAGTTCTTCACCCTGCTCACGCTCGCGTTCGAACCGATACTCGTACTGGCAGTGGTGCTCATCGCACTTGCCTGCGCGATTTCTCCGCTCATCGCGTACTGTCTCGATCTCTTGCTTGAAGCGACCGTGCAGATCGAGGACTTCACCGGCCGCGTGCGCACCGCGTTCCTTACCGCGGGGAACTTCGCACTGCTCATCGCGCCGCTCTTCCTTTCCATCATCCTCGACTCTACCAATGACTATGCGCGCATATTCATCGCGGCGGCGCTGTCGCTCCTCCCGGTGTTCGCGCTGTTCTGGCTCCAGTCCATACCGGAGGGCAAGGTGCCGGAACTCGTGCGCACGCGCGAATCGCTGCGCATCGGATTTACCGATCCCGACATCCGCTCCATATTCGTGGCGTACTATCTCCTCCAGTTCTTCTATTATTCCGCGCCGCTCTATGTCCCGCTCTACCTCCACACCGTGCTTGGTATTCCTTGGACCACGCTCGGCTGGGTACTCGCCGTGGTGTTGATCCCATTTGTGGTGATCGAGTACCCCGCGGGACTTGCCGCTGACCGCTGGCTCGGGGATAAAGAGCTTATGGTCGCTGGGTTCTTCATCGGCGGGCTCGGCGTGGTGCTCTTTGCCTGGGTCACGCCCGCGACTCCGCTCCTTGCGATTATCGCGCTTCTCGCGGCCACGCGTGTAGGGATTGGTCTCATGGAGGCCATGACCGAGGGACATTTCTTCCGCCGCGTGTCGGAGCGAGACGCCAGCATGGTGAGCGTGTTCCGAATGGGACGACCGTTCGCCGCGCTCACCGCGCCGATCGCCTGCAGCGTGCTGCTCGCGCTTGGCGGCTACTGGTGGCTCTTTATGGGATGCGGACTCATCGTGCTTGTGCTCGGGGTGATCAGCGCGCTTGGTATCCGAGACGTGCGCTAATCGGGCAGCGCGAACTCCCCCCTTTCGAGCACAATGAGTCCTTCCTTGGTGAGGCTCGCGAGCGCGCCCTTCATCTGCGCTTCGCGGTCTCGCCCGAGCAGCATCGTGAGCCGCGCGCTCGGGAGTGGCCCCGCGACGAGCGCGCGCAGCACTGCGCCACGCGCCTGGCGGAGCGAACCATCGAATTTCTTTTGCTTGGTATATCCCTTTACGCGCGCATTAGTTTTCACTCCTGCTCGCTTGAGTGCAGCACCGTAATCCATGAGAGCGGAATACCATTCTCGCGCCTTACCTTTAGGGAGCGTGGCGGTGAGTATCTTTTCTATCTCTGCATCGGCTACATTTTTCTTACGTGGAAAGAAGTGGTGCATGACCGCCGTGCGAATATTGGTCTCTATAAATACCACGTCAGCGTTATAGGCGAACGCCATGATGGCGCGAGCGGTGTACGGCCCCACGCCAGGAAGTACGCGCAGGTGCGCCTCGTGCTTGGAGAATGTGCTTTTCCCGAGTGCGCGTGCCGCCTCCCAGAGCATCTTGGCGCGGCGGTTATACCCGAGCCCCTGCCACACGGTCAGCACCGAGCCGAGTGGTGAAGCCGCGAGCCTGGTCGGCGTCGGGAACTTCCTCACAAATTCTTCGTAGTACGGAATGACGCGCTCCACTTGCGTCTGTTGGAGCATGACCTCGCTCACCAATATCTTGTACGGGTCGCGCGTCTTCCGCCACGGCAGGTCGTGCCTCCCGTGCTTTTTGTAGTAATCCCAAACCAGTTTCTTAAAGCTCGTAGATAACATCCTTACGCTCCACTACGACCTTCCACCCGCGCACGCGCGCGTGTTCGAGCAGTTTTTGATTAGGGTTGAATGCAATCGGTGTCTCGACAGCCTCGAGCATCGAGATATCGCCCTCGGTATCACCGACGCCAATCGATTCCTCGAAGGTGAGGTTTTCCTTACGCACAGCGCGCTGGAGAATAGCGGCTTTGTTTCGAATTAAATCCTCATCGGCGATGGTCCCGGTAAATTTATCGGATGGACCCGTCTCGTAAAAGTAACCGTATGTTTTGTCAAATCCTGCTTCATAGCCGAAACCGTCCGCAATGAATTTGGGTGAGTGCGAAATCGCGAGCAGGAAGTAGCCCTTCTGTTTCAAATCTTTGATTAGATCGCGGGTGTAGCGATACACACGGTCTTTCTTTTCTTCTATCACTTCCCCGGCGGCATTCGCGACATCCTGGAACGGCACACCCTTCAACTGCCCGCCGAACACTTCCACCACCTTCATCACATACGTCTGGTAGTCGCCCTTTCTATCGAGCCATTTGAGGCGCGCGTCTTCGTACGCTTCGCGGACTTCCTTCGGGAATACGCCGTTCTCGATGAGGCGGTCCACGAGGTCCAGAAACAGCGACCAGCGGAACACCGTCCCGTCGATGTCGAACACGGCTACCGGGCGCTTCTTCTCCATACCCCTATGGTACACCCGTTATTTAGCCTTGGGCCAGCGGTCGGCCGCAGGCGGCCAGATTTTAGTAAGCGGGTGTTGAGTACAGTCGTGGGGGCGGGCTGGGCACACGTAACGCCCATAGAGCACCAAGCCGTTGTTCACATACTTCCAATCCTTTTTCGGGACGAGCGCTTCGAGATCCTTTGAGATTTTCTTGAGGTCGGTGTGCCGCGTGAGGTCGAACCGGAGTGCAAAGCGCTTCACGTGCGTGTCGGTCGGAATGCCCTCCCAGATATTGTAGAGTTCCCCTAACACCACATGCGCGGTCTTGTAGGCGACGCCGGGAAGTCTCACCAGTGCCGCTTCCGTCTTTGGCACATTCCCACCGTGTTCGTTGCGGATCTTCTTGGCCGCAGCGATGATCGCCTTCGCCTTATTACGAAAGAAACTCACCGAAGAAATTTCTTTCGCAAAGGTCGCAGGGTTCGCATCCGCGAAGTCGTCCACGCTCTTATATTTTTTGTAGAGCGACGCGGTCACCTTGTTTACTTGCTTGTCGGTCGTCTGCGCTGAGAGCATCACGGCGGCAAGCAGTTGCATCGGGGTCTTGTAGTGGAGTTCCGTCTTGGGCTCCGGGTATAGCTGCTTTAATTTCGCGACGATCCGCCGCGCCCGCTGCTCCCGCTCCTTCTCTACCCCCGACTTCATGTCCCCAGATAATAGCAAAAGCGGCGCTCCTGGGGGAACGCCGCATTTGTTCGACTGCGGAGAGTGCTACACCGCCATGTCCGTCTGCTGCTCTTGGGGCGCCGCCGCAATTGGCCTCGCGCCAAGCCGCCGATCTGACGATTCCATGTTGATATATGACACTTCTGCGTCTAATGGGACGGTGATGAGCTCTCGTGTCCTGACCGCGGTACGGTTTTCAAAGAAGATGCGCCGCGCTTCAGAACTGCTCGTCTTCTGAAAGAGCTTGCCACCGTTGGACGAATCCGAAGCGATCACAAAGTGGTCATCTTCAGCAAGGTTTTTGAACTTCACGCATTCCTCCTGATACTCGATTGGCCCACTTACCTTACGCAAAAAGCATCTTCCTGACAAGAAGGGGTTAAATATGCAAAACGTCTTCGTCTTTGGGGAACGCCGACCGGTAGAGGAGCGACACGAGCGTGCCGCACGCTGCCGCAAAAAGGATGAGGAGCACGAGCCAGCCTACCACTGGTACGAGCGTGACGAGTGAAAGCGCGAGCATCCCGAGCACTGCGTCACGCCAGAGAAAGAGCGGGCGCTTCACGAGTAAACGCGAGAGCGCGCCGCCCGCGATGACCGCCGCATACAGATACGAGAGCAGCATGAGCAGGAGGTACGCCGCTCCCACCAGGAGTGCGACCGCAGCGCCCGCAAACGACGCGAGCAGAATCAGGATAAACACCGGCGTGGCCACAATGACCCCGAACCCGAGCAGCGTAAGGAGGACAAACCGGCTCCTCGACCGCGGAAGTGCATGATCCGCCACCGCTTGTGCCAGGCGCGGGAAGAGTCCGGCGATGAGTCCGGCCGCGATAATGACCGCGATGATGCGCACAAGGAAAAAGACTCCTGCACCCGCCACCGCGAACGTCCGCGCTTCCTGGGTGGTCGGCAAGAAAGACTTACCGGTATAGGTCACACCCCCATCGACGACCGCATCCGTCGGAATATCTGCTTGCTGCGGTGCGTCGTACTCAAGCGCGCCATGAATGACGGTACCCTGGCCGAGCGTAAGTCCATCGCTTGCAATAACCTTCACATTGCCGGTGAAAGTACCCGAAAGGGTTACCGTATTCCCATACACCGTGACGGGACCATTTGCACCGTGGGTGAACACCACCTTGCCGCCCGCCACCCACGCGAACGACGGTGCCGCGTCTACCGTGACCGCGCCGCCAGCTGCCGCTACGTCACCGGTCACACTGTCTTCAATATGGACCGTGCCGCCGAGCGCACGCACGTCTCCGAGAACAGGCTTTTTTACATCCACGGTCCCGCCGAGGAGAAGCGCATCTCCCGATACCGGCGCCGATACCGTGAGCGTACCGCCGAGTGCTGAGAGGTCACCCGTCACCGGTGCGGTGAGCGTGAGGTCCGCACCATACAAATAGGTATTGCCTGCCGGTGCGTCAGAGACCACGAGTGAACGCCCGCCCTCGATGGTCGCAGCAGACAACCCAAGCGGGAGGAGGATGGTGGCGAGGAGCGCAAGAGGAAGTGCGCGCATACGCGACTACGATACCACTGCTTCGGCGGGTAATGAAGGGAGGTCCCCCTTCTCGCGCCACAGCTTATAGGTGAGGACAAATATCCCTAGACACAGCAGTGCTGAGCCGAGGCAGTATACGCAGATCGCCTTGATGAGCAGGAGCTGGATGCCGACGAAAATCGCTGAGGCGACCAGCCCCGCGATACCGAGCACAAATAGCGTGGTCCGCACCAAAGATGGCATGCGCGTGAGCGCCGCAAGCGTGACCACAATGACCAGTCCGTAAAAGAGAAGACCGTATACCCCAAGCGGGATGCCGAAGAGGTGCGAGTACGCGCTTTGCGCCACGATATTGCAGCCGTCGAGATTCTCGATACCGCAGACAAGGGGGGTATCAGTGAGCGCGCTTTCTGCGAGGTACCAGGAATCAGCAAGGCCGAGCACCGAAAGCACGAGGAGGAGCCACTTCGTCGCCGAGGCATTCATACCCCTATCCTACCCCGATGCGGCAGCAGGTTCAACGGCATGTATGGTATACTTTACGTATGGAAACTAACACGAATGCTATGACTGAAGACCAGATCAAGGAAAAGCTCACGCCTGAGGAGTACCACGTATTGCGCGAGCAGGGCACCGAGCGCCCGTTCACCGGCGAGTACGTCGACAACCATGCCGACGGCATGTACCACTGCAAGGTCTGCGGGAACGCCCTCTTCTCTTCCGATGCGAAGTTCGACTCTGGCACCGGCTGGCCGTCGTTCACCGACCCGGCTGTGTCTGCAAATGTGGGCGTTCGCACTGATAAAGATGGGTACCGCAATGAGGTGTATTGCAAGCACTGCGGCAGTCATCTCGGCCATGTGTTTGACGACGGACCCGCTGACAAGGGTGGCAAGCGTTACTGCATCAACTCCGTCTGCCTCGCGTTCGAGGAAGATAAGAAATAAGCATGGAGACCGCAATCTTTGGCGGCGGGTGCTTCTGGTGCACGGAAGCGGTGTTCAAGATGCTCAAGGGCGTCTCGCATGTAGAGCCCGGCTACGCCGGCGGCACGCTCGCGAATCCGACCTATGAGCAGGTCTCGACCGGGCGCACCGGCCATGCAGAGGTGATCAAAGTGGACTATGACCCGAGTCAGGTGAGCTACCACACGCTGATGACCGTGTTCTTCGGCAGTCATGACGCCACGCAGCTCAACCGCCAGGGTGCAGATGTGGGCACGCAATACCGCTCGGCGATATTCCCCACGACTCCTGAGCAGACAAACGAGGCTCATGCGATGATCGACGAACTCAACGCCTCAAGCGACAAGGGCGATCCAATCGTCACTACAGTTGAAGAGAACGCAGTCTTCTACCCTGCTGAGGACTACCACAAAAATTATTACGCCAACAACCAGAACCAGGGCTACTGCCAGCTCGTGATCGCGCCTAAATTGGAAAAGGTCCAGAAGCAGTTCGCAGAGCTTTTAGCCAAGAAACCTTAGCCCGGGAGCCTGAGTTGTAGAGAGCAGAAGGTCCTTCCGAGGGGCCTTTTGTGCATACAGCGCCGTCGTAGACAGCGCGGCAGAACCTTCGTTTTGCCTTACCATTTACACCCGCTCGTATGCCCATTTTCAGTGCCCTCGGCCTCGGCGTTTTGATCATCCTGCTCAAGATGCTCGTGCCCGCGATCTTTGCCCAGCTTTCATCGACGATCATCGCGTTCCTCCATGGAGCGCAAGTATCAGCCGATGTTGCCTCGCAACTCGCCGCATCTGCAGCCGCTGCAAAACTTCCGACCCATTAACAAAACCGGACCCACTCGAGGTCCGGTTCTGTTTTGGCACGGACGAACAATTTACATCGCTGGCGTCGCCATCGATGAACCACCCATCATCATGTCGTTCTTGCCCCAGAAACCAGCAGCAAGAAGGACGATGCCGAGGAGGATATGAAGCCAGTTGTCGGCATCATTGATCTCTACGAGGCCGAGGATCGGCGAACCGGTCACGTAGCCCAAGAGCGCGATGAGCAGGTAGACCACGCCGAGGATTTTGAGCCAGAGCGCAGACTGCATCGGCGCCCAGAGCGCGACCGCAAGCAGGATAAGGCCGATGAGGAGATGCACGAGATTGTGTGCCGTGTTCGTATCAAACAGTGCACCGGAACCGACAAGCGGGTTCGGGACAAAGCCCAAAAGACCCACGAGTGCGAAGATGACACCGAACACAAGCGCTAGCGTTTTTGCTGACATAGGGTGAATTAGTTAGTAAACAGTACCCTCCTCTAGTATAGCGCCGGTACAGACACCCGGGCCCCGCGGGAGGGTCCGTGTGGATAGCGACTAAAAGCGGTTGGTCCCCTGCCGTTCGCGTGTGCGCACCTCGGCCTCATGGAGGCCGAAATAATGCCCGAGCTCGTGCCACAGAGTCTCCCGGATAGCTTCTTCCACCGCCGCCCGGGGCTCAGCAATGGCCCGGGTATGCATGAGCTCGGCTGCCTCCTCAAGTATTGGGATACGGAAGAGCGTAATGGTGTCCGGGAGCGTGACGCCCACCCCATACGCCCCGCCCCGCTCGCTCTCGGGAATGCCATGGTAGAGTCCGAGCAGTGTTTCGTGCTCGGTGAGGTGCTCTCGCGCGCGGACCGCGTCATCAGGCTCGTCTTCGATGAGGAGCACGAGATTGTCTATCCGCTGTTCCCATTTCTTGGGCATCTGGTCCCAGACCGCGCCCGCGAGTGCGCGGAATGCGTCGTCGGCCATTTCCAAAGATTCATTCATCGCTCTTGAAATAGCGCTTCACTCGCTCGTACGCTCGATGGAGGCGCGGGTTCACCGCCACGAGCACGCTGCCGCCCACGAACGCCACGATAGTGAAGAACACGATGTGCCGCACCAATTCAAACGCCGCAATAAACGGCAGGAAGTTGCCACTAAAGTGCCAGCCGAGCCACGCCATCACCGGGACGAAAATAATAAGCGCAGCAAAATCAGTCGCGAGGAATCCGATCCACGACGCGTCGTTGAACCCCGCGAATATGGGAGAGATGAGTCGTATGCCGGTCACAAAGCGCAGCAGGAACACGGCGCGCAGCGGGTGCGCCGGATCAAATATCCAGGTGTTATGAAGGCCCGATTCAAGCAGTCGGGCGTGAATCTTCTTCGCGT
Source organism: Minisyncoccota bacterium (assembly GCA_035548315.1). Classification (GTDB taxonomy): domain Bacteria; phylum Patescibacteriota; class Minisyncoccia; order Phycocordibacterales; family Phycocordibacteraceae; genus C7867-001. Next base: position 9,661 of record DASZTF010000058.1, on the reverse strand, counting down.
ATGGCGCGCCGAACTTCGCGAGCGAGAAGAGAAAGGTGTCACCCGTGATGAGCGCGAGTATCGCCACCGGGATCGCGTAGTGGAGCATCATCACGCCGGTCGCTGAGAGATAGCCCGAGGTAAGCAGCGTGAGCTCTTCCGGTACCGGCGCGATGATGCCCGCGCCCGCGAGCAGCACAAACATGCCGGCGTAGGAAAGTTTGTGAATGACGTAGCTCGTGAGCATAGTTAGAATCCGGGCAGGAGCTTACGCACGCGCGCCACGAGCTCCACCGCTTCCCGACCATGGAGGTCGCGTGGACGCGGGAGCGTGACTGCTACGCGCTCTTTGATGCCGTGGTCGGCGACGACCAGGATCTCATCGGCGAGGCGCACCGCGTCCTCAATCGAGTGGGAGACCATGAGCATGGTCATGCCCTTCTCCGTCCTCAGCCGCTCCACCTCTTCTCCAAGATGCTCGGAGGTCTCCGCGTCGAGTGCCGAGAAGGGCTCGTCGAGGAGAAGCAGGTCGGGCTCAGACACGAGGGCACGCGCGATGCCCACGCGCTGACGCTGCCCGCCCGAGAGGTCGCGGGGATACGCGTGGATGAACGCATCGATCCCGAGGTCGCGCAGCGCAATGCGCGCCTTGTGCTCTCCCGCGTGCCGCGTGAGTCCCATACCCGAAGCGCCGAGCACCACGTTATCGAGCACGGTGCGCCAGGGCAAGAGTGCACCCGATTGAAATATCATGCGGGTCTTCGCGTGGAGGTCGATCGTGCCCTTTTCGGGCTTCTCGAGTCCCACCGCAAGCGTGAGGATGGTGGATTTCCCCGATCCCGAGGGCCCCACGATCACCGTGAATGAGCCTTTCGTCAGTGAGAAGGAAACGTCGCGCAGGACTTCGGGCAAGTGCGGTTCGTAGCGGTAGCTCACGCCGCTGAATGAGAGAATAGGCTCCATATCACTCGAATTTATAGCGCTCCGCGCGCGCCAAGAGCGGTTGCCAGAGGAATACATTGATAAGCGCAATCGCGGCGATGAGCACGAGGAGCGCGTAGATCAGCGTGCCGTTGTCGCCGCTTCCCGCGGCGGTAATGAGGATGCTGCCGATACCGAAGAGGTCACCCGCATTCGCTGACTGTGGTGCATACGCATGGAGCGCTTCGGCGACGATCACGATATTCCAGCCGTCGGCGAGCGCGAGGATCGACCCAGTCACGAGTATCGGAAAGAGCGCGGGGAGCTCAATCTGGAAAAGTCGCTCGAGCCGTGAGAGGCCGAACACCTTCCCGGCATTGATGACGTCGCGCGGAATCACCTTGAGCCCACCGATCGTGCTGAACGCGATATTCCAGACCATGCTGAATACCAGGATAAAAAGCGCCGCGCCCTCGAGCGATCCCGAGCGGACGAAAAAGAGAATCACCACCGGGAAAAATGCGAGCACGGGAATCGACTCGAGCACGTCGTAGACCGGAAGCAGAAATGCTTCGAGGCGTTTATTCCCTTCCGCGATGAACCCGAGCGGCACGCCGATCACGAGCGAAAGCACATACGCCACAAGCAGCCGGATGATCGATGCGCCGAGCGCAGCCACAAGCGTCCCGCTCTCGATGGCGTAATTTGGCGCCGCCGCGGCGCCGCCGGCGATAAGCGCTGCAACGACGAGTATGAAAAAGGGCACGAGGAACGCGCTGAAGATGCGGTGCCAGAGCGTGGTCGGGTGCTGGTGCCGTCCCCGATGGCTGTAGTAGTGCATGCGGGCCATTACCCCCGCATTTTAGCATCCTGGGTGCGTACTACCCTCCCGCCATCGCTTCGGCGCGGGCTTCTGCGGAGAGCTCGACGCTGTCGTCGCTCGATTCAAGCAGAGCGACTGCGGCGATGCCGCCCGCCACGAGCGCGAGCGCCGCGTAGACGAACACCGTACCGTAGGACATGAGGTCAGCCTTGAGGATGATGAGTGCGGTGCCCTGCGCCAAAGCCTGTGCAGTATGGACCGCGATAGTGGAATTCTGCGCAACGGTAAGGATATGCTGTTTGATGAGTGAATTGAGCAGCGTGCCGAAAATAGCGATACCAAATGCGCCACCCAAGTTACGCACAAGGTTGAGGAGTCCAGACGCCACGCCGACTTCGTTTGGCGGAACTGAAGTAGTCATCGCGGTCGTAAGCGGCGCAAGGCCAAGGCCGAGACCCGCGCCGAACATCGCGAGCGGGATGACAAAGTCGAGCATGCCCATGCCGGGATCGAGGTTGCGCAGGATAAACAGCGCGAACCCCGACATGAACATACCGGCGGACACCACATAGCGGATAGGGATTTTAAGCGAAAGTCGTGCACCAAGCGGCGCCGCAATAGGCAGCGCGAGACCGAGCGGGACGAAGAGGAGCCCGCTCTGCGTTGCGTCGTAGCCGAGGAATGTCTGTGTGAAGACCGGCAGGAGGAACATTGCGCCCATCATCCCGCCGAATGAAATGAACGACACGACCAGAATCGAGACAATGCTGCCGTTCTTGAAGAATTTAAAATCGATAATCGGATGGTCCTGTCGCGTCTCCCACCAGTACGTGAGGAATCCAGAAATAAGGGTGATGCCGTAGCACACGAGTGCACCCGTGGAGGTCCAGCCCCAGTCCTGGCCACGATCGAGGATGAGCACGAGCGGAGAGATGGCCCCCGCAAGGAACACCGCGCCCGGCCAGTCGAATGCCCCCGAGTCATCGGGGCGATCTTTCATGATGAAGAGCAGCGTCATGATGAGACCCGCGACACCAATAGGGAGATTGATGAAGAACACCCAGCGCCACGAGAAGTTGTCGACCAAGTACCCACCGAGCAAGGGGCCGATCACCGCAGACACGGCAAACGACGACGACCAGATACCGAGCGCTTGAGCGCGCGCCTTTTTATCAGCGAACGAGCGCACGATGAGCGACATCGCGGTTGGATAGACGGCCGCACCCACGAGCCCCTGGAGTACGCGGAATGCGACGAGCGAGGTAAAGTTCCAAGCGAACCCTGCGAGTACCGAGAGGATGATGAAGCCCACAAAGCTCCACAGGTAGATCACCCGATTACCATAGAGGTCGCCGAGCTTGCCGAACACCGGCACGAACACTGCGTTACTGATGATGTAGCCCGTGGCGACCCACGCCGCAGTAGAGACGGTGATGCCGAAGTCGCTGATGATCGACGGGACGGCGAGGTTCACCACCGTGCGATCAAGCCCGATGAGCAGCGTGCCCACCATCACCGTCCCGAGGACGAGCCAGGGATTCTCGGCGCGAATAGTGGATTCCTGCTCGGCCATGCGCTAGTTCTTGTAGATCCAGATACGCGCCGACATGCCGTTCTTGAGGCCCGGATACGCGCGCTCGTCAAAGGCGATTTTGATGTCGAACGTCTGCGTCTGACGCTGGTCGGAGATATTGAACACCACGCCGCTTGCGTGCGAAGTCGGGCTTACTTCATCCACGACGCCCTCGAATTTCTGCCCGCCGAAGGCGTCCACCGTAAAGGCTGCGCGGTCACCGACCGCGATATCCGCGAGTCCCTTGTTCTCGTCCACCTGCCCTACGATGCGCAGCTGGGTGGGATCGATGATGGTGACGACGGCGGTGCCCGGTGCTACTTGCGCACCGATGTTGTTATTTTCCGCGACCACGACGCCGCCGGTTGGTCCCGATTTGAGGAGCTCGGTCCCGACTTCCGCGACGACGGTGTTGGGCGCAACACTGTCGCCCACATTCACATAGACTGCGTTCAGTGTGCCCGCCGTCGTGGGCGAGAGCACCACGGTCGGTGCCTGCACACTTGCCTTGTCGATGTAGATCTGGTTGCGCGACACGCCCCAGTAGGCGAGGCCGGCGATAGCGCCGCCCACGACGATCACGAGTCCTGCTGCCACCATAAGCGGCAAGCGACTCTGCGGCTTCGGAGCGTTCACGGTGTTCTGTGCTTCGTTCATATCAGTTGCCATACGGGAATGATTAATTGCCTGCGACACGGGCGACGGAGTCGCCGACCGATACGCCTGAAATAATTTCGGTGCTGGTCGCTCCGACGAGTCCCACGACCACAGGCGTCTTCACGGGACCCTGCGGCGTTTGCTTGAGAACGTAGGTCTGGTTACCCTCCGTCACGACGGCACCCGAAGGCACCACGAGCGTGTCCGCGCTCGCACCCACATGGATGACCGCGTTCGCGCCAAGACCCGAGGAAAGCTTGGGGTCCTTCTCCGTGAACACGAGCGTCACTTTGTACGCAGGAACACCGTTCCGGATCGTCGCAGCGCGGTCGACCGATGCGACCGTCGCCGGGAACACCGTACCGCTGCCGTACGCATCGAGCGTGACGTCTGCTTTTGCACCCACCGCGACTTTCGCCGCGTCGATTTCAGAAAGGTAGATGTCGACCTCGAAATTGGAATCCGGGAGGATGGCGATCGAAGGCTGGTTCGGCGTCACGATGTCGCCGCTTTTCACGTGGACACTCGCGATCGTGCCTGAGAACGGCGCGACAATCTCTGCCTGCCCGAGCGCAGCTTCCGCAGCGTGCACTTGGGCTGCAGCTACCGCCACGGCCTGGGTGGTGGCGCCCGCCTGCGTGAGGTTGAGGGCGTCTTCTGCAGCCTCGGCAGCGAGCTTTTCATTCACGAGCGTCTGCTGCTCGGTCTGGAGCGCGAGCACGAGCGCATTTACCGTCGAGCGGCCCGTCGTGATAGTAGCGATCTCCGACGCCGAGAGATCGGCGCGCGGATCGGTCGCCGCGGTCGTAAGATTGTCGAAATAGGTACGCATTTCTATAAGGTGGTCGATGGTGCTCTCGAGTGTCGTGTCGAGTTCTTCCGGAGACGTGCTCGCCGTGAGCGCCGCAATATCTTCATTCCAGAGCGGGAATTCCTTCTGGAGCGCGCCGCGCTCGCGACCGGCAGTATCCGCAGCTTGGCTCGCACCCGTGAGGAAGTTCAGGCGTGGGTAGTCGACGACATTGAAACTACCGAAAAATACGTCCGTCGAATGGACGGCGTCTTCACCGCTTGCGAGATCACCCGCGATGACGGACGAGAGCGATGCATAGGAATTGTCGACTGAAGCATTGGCCTGCGCGAGCGCAGTGCGTTTACCTGCGAGGTCCACATCGCGCGGGCCGGCAGTAACGCCTGCGTACGTAGCCTCGGCAGCAGCGAGGTTCGCCGAGAGCACACCGGTATCGAGGTTCGCGAGCAGCTCGCCTTGGGTGACCGTATCACCGACGGCGACGCGTACCGCCGACACTTTCCCACCCACGGCAAAAGACAGGTCGGGGTTCTCGACCGGGCTCACCGTACCGGTACCCGTCACGTCTTCCGTGATCGGGCCCTCGGTCACAGACGCATAGGTGAGCGCAGGCGGGCGCGAAGCGATCGCATAGTAGGCGACGCTCCCCACGAGGATAAGCGCCACGATGCCAAGCGCGGCGCGGACAAAGGTATGAGAAAGCAATTCGGTAATCGTGTCAGACATAGGTTACGAGCTAGGGGTGGTAATGGTAGTAAGTATGGTGATGAACGCATCGCGCTCGCGGGAGGAAAGCGGTGCGATCACCGCGGCGAATGCTTTGGCTTTCTGCACCTCAGCGCGCTTGATGGCGCGCGTACCCGCCGACGAGACGACGAGACGCACCTTGCGCCGATCCTCCGGATCGCGCGCGCGTGTGAGGAACTGATCCTTCACGAGCGCGTTGATGATCTCGGTGGCCGATGGCGCAGAGACCTTGAGGTACGCAGCGACTTCCCGCATGCTCGGGTTCCCGGTCTCGGCCACATACTGCAGAGTCTGCAGGTGGAGCATCGAGAACGGCCCAAGGTGCTTCGCCATTTCGGCACGCATCAAGCGCCCGAATGCGATCATGAGCGGGAGGAGCTGGTCTTCACGAGTGGTGCGGTACGTCGCCGTCATATGCTTCGTTTACCTAATAGTTAGGTAACCTAAGTATACAGGAACGCGCGTCGGAGCGCAAGGGGGCCGCCTGATTAGCGGTTGCGGTCGATGAACGACAGGAACACGGGATACGCCGCGCGTATGTGTTCCTTGGTGGACTCGTCGGTGAGGTGGCCTTCCCTGTCGAGTTTGTCCTTGATATTCCCCGCGTAGAATTCGGGCTGCCCGGGCACACGCGCATCGAGGTAGGACAGCACCTGCTTCAGCGCCGCTTGCGCAAGCGCAGTACCGATAGCGCCGCCCGTCGCGCCCATCACGAACACCGGCTTCCCCTGCCAAGCGCTCTGCCCGTAGGGGCGGCTCGTCCAGTCGATCACATTCTTGAGGACACCCGGGACCGAGCGGTTGTACTCGGGAGTCGCGACGAGGACTCCGTCGGCCTTTTTGATCCGCTCTTTCATCTGCGCGGCTTCCGCGGGATATGCCGCGGCTTCCACGTCTTGGTCGTAGGGTGGGAATGCGCGGATCTCGTCTGCCGTCACGATGTCGACCGTCACGCCCTCCGGTGCGAGCTCCTTCCACGCACGGATGAGCGCGGAGTTGTAGGACTCTTTGCGCAGACTTCCTGAGATGGCAAGTAATGTGTACGCCATATTAGCGCGGTACGCAGGTACCACTTTCCTTATCGCAGAGCATACCGCCGCAGTTGCCGCACTCCATTGCGTAGAATGAGAAGCGGCCGGAGCCGGCGAGCGCGATGCCAAAGGACGCGACGGCAAGCAACAATTCCGTACCGCCAATAGCGCGCGAGAGCGGACTGATCAGGACAGCGACCAGCATCTCGATACCGAACGCGACGGCGAATACCCGCGTCGCGATGCCGAGGATGAGTGCGATACCGCCGATCACTTCAAACCATGCGATGAATACGCCGACCCACATCGGGAATCCCATATGCACGAACATACCCTCGGTACCAGAAAGGTTGCCCACTTTGCTCCAGCCGTGCGCGAGGAACAAGATACCGAGTGCCACACGAACTAACAGCAGCCCGAGATCGCGCTTCCAGAAATAACGGCTCATGGCGTTGATGTGTTTCTTCATGATGTATGGATTACGTGTCCCTCAGTGATACCACGCCGCGCGTGCCGCCCCCGGTGTGCATAACTTTCAGAACTTGCGGCTGTCGTACGCCCAGTGGAGAAGCGCCTGGCGCTGGCGGGGATTGCAGGAGACATCGCCCGGGACGCATTTTCTCTTTATCTGAGCAATATGCCGGACCATCATCTTCCAACGGTGGATCTGGCGCGCGTCTTCTTTCGGAATGCGGCGACCCATGTAATAGCGGAAGTACCACTGCACCCATCCGCGCGGGTCATCGGCATAGATCCAGCCCTTCTTCACCCACGCGCTCATGGGCTGCGATGCGTTCACATTGAAATAGTTGAGGGACTTGTCGCGTTTCTCGATGATCGGAATATTTTTGAACCATGCCTTCGGATATTCATCGACCGCGCCTTTGCCATAAAAATACACGCCGCCGAACATGCCGAGCTCGAGCATCTGTTGCGGCGTGAGCTGCGGTTTGAATTCGGGATCGAAGCGCTTCCCCGCAGGCGCGGTGAGCGTGTAGCAGTAGCCGCGCTGCAGAGGATCACTCGATTTCACGATGCGCTTTTTCATAGACCAAAGAGGGAAAATGCGAGCGCAAGAAATGAAGCGCCGAGTAGGTACCCGCCGATGACATCGCTTGCGTGGTGCACGGAAAGCGCAATGCGGGACACACTGATCGCGATGATGAGCAGCACGTACACCGTGATGAATACCGCGCTCACGCCCGTAGCGAAAGGTACGAGCAATAGCGCGAGCATGCCGTAGAGCGTAAGCGCGGCAGTCGTGTGCCCGCTCGGATAACTATATTCCACTTCCTGTGTGCGCCCCGCGAGCGGATCAGGCCGCGTACGCGCCGTGAAGACCTTCACGAGCTGCGCCACGAGCGCGCTGCCGCCGACCGCGGTCACCCCGAGCTCGATCACCTCCTCATTCCACGCAGTGAGCAGCACAGTCACCGCCCCGATAAGCCCGATACCGTACACCCCGCCGAAGAACGAGATCGCGGAGAAGAACGCCGCCCAGCGCGGCGTGCGCAGCGATGCGAACCAATTGTCCACCCGCGCGTCCATCGCCATGACGAACGGCGCATCGAAAAAGACGCTGATGCTGAGGAGGACAAACAACAGCCCGAAGACGAACGCCGTAGTCATTTCACCTAGAATTCTTTTTCTTCTCCCGGAGCGAGATCGATATATTTGGTACCGCCCTCGAAGTTGGGAGCCATCCAGTGACCGATGCTGCGCTGCACGGCATCGGTATAGAGCGCGTCGTGCACAGGGAATGCAATTTCCGGCTTCACGTTGTTCACGTAGTCGATGGCGTCCGCTACTTTCATCCATGGGCCACTCGTGGGGAGCGCAAGGATGCGCACGTGGTTCGTCGGTATGTCGTGAAGCGCGTCGCCAGTGATAAACAATTCTCCGCCGACCAAGAATCCACAATTGCGGCACGGAGAGGTTTTATAAATGATCGCGTGCTCGGTACCGAAGCTTTCCACGCTGACACCATTTATATCGATCGTCTGACCCGGCTCGATAGTTTCTGCTGCGATGCCTGCGTCTTTAAGTTTGGCCACAACGTCCGCATGCGAGATGATGCGCACGCCTGGATTCGCAGCCTGGATGCCTTTGATATTGCCCACGTCCATATGGTCTTGGTGCTCGTGGGTCACGAGCACCGCCGCGACGCCGGTGGCGTCCGGCAGTGGGCTGTAGCTCCCAGGATCCGTGATGAGCTTCACCCCGCCCACGTCCATGAGCAAGCAGGCGTGGCCGTATTTCTTGATAGTCATATCCACCCAAAATACCACGCGCCCCGTGAGGGGCGCGTGAGCGCGAACGCAGGCCTCCGCCTACTTCGCGAGTTCTGCGTCGACGAGCTGCGAGATAGTCGCGTACGGCTCTGCGCCCGAGAGGAGCGTGGTGCCCACGATCATGCTCGGCGTGCCGTTGATACCGAAGGTCGTGCCCTCGGTTTTGTCAGCTTCGATCGCAGCATCGTACTGGGTCTTCTTCTGCGCGATGAGCGCGACGACCTTATCCGTGTCGATACCCGATACCTGCGCTTTGGTCATCGCCACGATGGAATCCTGGTCGCCAAAGCCCTGGTCACCTTCTTCATCCTGCGCATTGAACATCGCTTCGTACCATGCGTAGAACTTGTCTGGGTAGAGCTCCCACACCGCGCGCGCGAATTCTGCGCCCGTAAGCGAGTCCTGGCCGAGGAACTGGAAGTCCTTGAAGACGATGCGGAGCTTCCCGGTCTGGACGTAATTGGTGTAGAGCTGCGGGAGTGCGGTGGTGTCAAACTGCTTGCAGAACGGGCACTGGTAGTCGAACCAGACCGCCATAGTGACCGGCGCGCTCGCGTCCCCGATGAACGGATCGCCATCGGTCTTCACGTCCTTGATGTCGACCGAAGGCGCCTGCTGTGTGCCGGTGCCGCCTGTGGTCCCCGTGACTGCGCCGTGACCGTAGACGTACGCAAGCGCGATAATAAGCGCTCCCACGACCACCGCGATCGGGGTCAGATACCGCTCCATGAATGAAGAATTGTTGTCCATATGTGCCTTAATTTACCAATGGACTTCAGGATACCACAAAGCAAAAGCGCCAGGGGGTACCCCCTGGCGCTTGTGCTT
>DASZTF010000057.1:0-1514 GCA_035548315.1 Minisyncoccota bacterium | reverse complement strand
TCACGAGCACTCGCCTCTTGAGCGGTGCGTACGATCGCAACGAAACGACGTACGACGCATTCGGTCGCGTGTCGCAGCAGTCTGTGCCGTGTCTGATGTCGAGTTGCGCGGCCTATTGGACAACGTTCAGTTACGACGCGCTGAACCGCGTGACGCAAATGCAGCGGCCCGTGAGCGCCTCCGACAGCACACTGCAAACGACCACGACCACCTATGCTGGCCGGACTACGACCGTTACCGACCCGCAGGGTAAGCAGACGGTGAAGATCACGACTGTCGCCGGGACGCTGGGCCGCTTGCAGGATCACAATGGCTACTATCAGAGCTTCGTCTATGACGCGTTCGGAAGCCTGCTGTCAGTATCCGACAGTCTTCTGAATCAACTCATGTCGGCGACGTACGACTACGGCGTGCGTCCATTTCCGCGGACGCTGGTCGATACGGATCTCGGCTCGCGAACCATGACGTACAACGCGCTGGGCGAGCTCGTGAACTGGTCGGATGGCAAAGATCAGAGTGCCTCGGCGACATACGACGCGCTTTCGCGGCCACTCACTCGCACTGAGGCGGATTTGTCGACCACGTGGACCTGGGGTAACAGCGCCGCGGCGCACAATATCGGCCGGCTCGCTAGCGTCACCGCCAGTTCATATCAGGAAACTTATACCTACGACTCGCTCGGCCGTCCGTCGAGCACGTCGATCACCATCCCGTCCGATGCGACGTACACGTATGACACCGCTTACAACTCCACGACAGGCTTGGTCGACACGCTGACGTATCCCACGAGCACGTCCTCCTATCGCCTCAAGCTCCAGTACTCATATCAGAACGGCATTCTGCGTCAGATTTCGGATTTCAACGCGCCTGGCACGGTGTTCTGGGCGGCGAACGCTACCAATGCACGCGGCCAGGTGACGCAGGAGACTCTGGGCAATGGCGTCGTGACGAATCGGGTCTTCGATCCCGTCACGGGTTGGTTGGGCTCGCTGCAAAGCGGCGTCGGTGGCGGCGCGGCCTTGCAGAACGATTCGTATGCGTTCGATCTGGTCGGTAATGTCACCCAGCGTCAGAACAACAACGCCGGACTCACTGAGAACTTCTATTACGACAATGTGTACCGGCTGGATCACTCGACACTCGGGGGCACGCAAAACCTTGCGCTTACGTACGATGGCACCGGCAACATCACCTCGCGAAGTGACGTCGCGGGCGGCGCGACATGGACTTACGATCCTGCGCGCAAGCATGCGGTGACGCAGGCAGGGGCTGGAGGTGTGTCGTACACGTACGATGCAAACGGGAACGTCACGAGTCGGAACGGCGCTACGATCTCCTGGACGAGCTTCGATCATCCGAGCGTGATCAACAGCGGCACGGAGTCCGTGCAGTTCTCGTACAACCACAATCATCTGCGATGGCGCGCCATTTACAGCGGCAGTGCAGGGCTTGAGACGACGTATTTCATTGGCGGATTGCTCGAGAAGGTGATCACCGCCGGCGCGAACGATTAC
>DASZTF010000056.1:0-2790 GCA_035548315.1 Minisyncoccota bacterium | reverse complement strand
TATTGCCAGCGGTCGCCTGCGACGACCCGGCAGCATCTCAGCCATTCGCACGGATAGAGCTTGCAAGGGTGCCTGGTGGGGGCACGCAAGAGATGCCGAAGTCGTCGTGAAAGGCGTCGGACATGTCATTTGCACGCGCTCAAGGCGACCCAGAGGAATCTGCATGACAGAGCATGCGCCTTTACGCACCAGGCACCACTGAAACGCGTCCAAACCTTGGCTGGGTCGGTGCTGGTGCGAACGTCCGCTCTCGGAGCCGGGCCAGCGCCTAGAGATGAGCGCGGCGCCCTGTGGGGGAGGGAAGTGGAATATGTAACGACCGGCAATAACCGTTCTTGTTGAGAGCGCCGACAAGTGGTGCTCGTTCTCCGATATGCGCGGACGCCGTTTACGGCGCTGCCGAACTAGTCGTTGCTGCTGACGTGGCCCTCAGTCGCTCCGCTCCTTCGGGACCACGCAGCAGTGAGGATCCCCCCGTCCAGCGGACAACCCCCGAAAAGGCGCAGCAATGCGCTAGGAGTTGTTCATGGCACGAAGGAAGCGCAGGAAATTCACTCCTGAGTTCAAAGCAGAAGCGGTGCGCCTGGCCCGCGTTGGAGATCGCAGCATTCAGCAGATCGCCACGGATCTCGACCTGACAGAATCCGCCCTGCGAAACTGGGTTCACCAGGCGGAAGTCGACGGTGGGCAGGCCCAGCACGCGCCCGATGCGTTGACCAGCGCCGAGAAGGCCGAGCTGTCGGAACTGCGCCGAGAGGTCAAGAAGCTGCGCCAGGAGCGCGACATTTTAAAAGCTGCGGCCACTTACTTCGCGAAGGTGAGCGAGTGAAATACGCATTCATCAAGGCGCAGGAAGTGGCCTTCCCCGTTCAAGCCATGTGCCAGCTGTTGGGTGTCTCGCGCAGTGGCTACTACGCTTGGAAGGAGCGGCCCGAGGCGCCCATGGACGCTGACCAGGTCGCGGTCTCGGCCGAGATCTCGGCGGCTCACAAGCGCAGCCGCGGGACCTACGGGAGCCCGCGGATTCACCGTGAACTGCGGGAGCGAGGCATCCGCATCAGCCGGAAGCGCGTGGAGCGCTTGATGCGGGAAAAGGGCCTGCAAGGAGCGCAGAAAAGGCGGTTTCGGTGCACCACCGACTCGCGTCATTCGCTGCCCATTGCTCCCAACGAGCTGAACCGTAACTTCGACCCGGAGCAGGCCGATCGCGTCTGGGCAGGCGACGTGACGTACATCGCGACGGAGGAGGGCTGGCTGTACCTGGCAGTCATCCTCGACCTCTTCTCGCGGCGCGTGGTGGGCTGGAGCGTCAGCGCCAGCAATGACACTGCGCTCGCATCTGAGGCTCTCCGGCGCGCCTTGGTGGCACGTCGTCCCGGTGTTGGGCTGTTGCATCACACGGACCGTGGCAGCCCCTACGCCGCTCTTGCGTACACGAGCATTCTTCGCCAGAATGGAATCGTCGCGAGCATGAGCCGTGCTGGCGATTGCTACGACAACGCCGTCGTTGAGAGCTTCTTCGGAACCCTGAAGGCGGAACTGGTGGGCGACATCGTCTATCCGAGCCGTGCAGTGGCTGCAGCGATGATCGGCGACTACATCGAGAACTTCTACAACACGCAGCGCAGGCATTCTCGCCTGCAGTACCTGAGCCCGATCGAATTCGAGTTGAGATCCCAAACCGCGGCGTTTGCCGCATAGTCAGACTGTCCGCTGCAGCGGGGGAAGATCATAGACCTCCTCGTATTTGACGGAGCGCCACAGGCGTTCGATGAAGATGTTGTCGATGCAGCGACCTTTGCCGTCCATGCTGATCTTCACGCCACGGCCACGCAGCACGCCGGTGAACGCTTCGGAAGTGAACTGCGCACCCTGATCGGTGTTGAAGATCTCGGGAGCTCCAAAGCCCGATAGCGCCTCCTGGAGAGCCTCGACGCAGAATGATGGGTCGAGCGTGTTCGAGACCTTCCAGGACAGAACTCGCCGCGAGTACCAATCCATGATCGCGACCAGGTAAATGAAGCCGTGTGCCATCGGGATATACGTCACGTCGGCGCACCAGACTTGATTCACCCGGCAGACCTTGACGTTGCGCAAGAGGTACGGGTAGGTTGGATGCTCTGGTGCGGGGCGGCTCGTGTCTGCCTTGGGGACCATGCCTTCGATCCCCATCAGGCGCATCAATCGCTGCACCTGCTTCCGATTCGTGGCGTTGCCCTCCCCTCGGAGGCATCGGGCAAGCTTCCGACTTCCGTAAAATGGGTACTTCAGGTGGAGCTCATCGAGGCGGCGCATGACCGCTAATTGCTCGGGGCTGGTTCCCACCGGCTCGTAGTAGAGGCTGGAACGACTTACCTGCAGCAATTCGCACTGCCTGCGGATCGAGATAGTAGGCAGCACCTGGATCAAGGCTCGGCGAGTTTTCATCGGTTGCGACCGAGCCCGTTGGATAAAAAATCGCGCTCGACGGTGAGCTCCCCGATCTTGCGCAATAGCTCAGTTTCTCGCTCCGAGGCATCGCTCCCCGAGCCTGCCGACGCCGCCTTCGGCTCGAAGACTCGGCCGATGTTTTGCAGCAGCTCCTGCTTCCACTTGTAGATCTGGTTGGCGTGAACCTTGTACCGGCGGGCGATCTCGGCAACGGTCTCGTGCTCTTGAACAGCTGCCAGGGCGACCTTCGCCTTGAACTCGGGGCTGTGTTTGGTGCGCGTCTTCTTCATTTTCTGCTCCTGCCTTTGACGGAGCAGATTCCACCTTAGCGCCTGGTCCAGAAATTGGGGTCCACTTCAC
>DASZTF010000055.1:0-1571 GCA_035548315.1 Minisyncoccota bacterium | reverse complement strand
ATATCGGCAGGGGACATTGTACCGTCAAGCAGCAGACGGCCGCCTTCGAGGCGCCGTTCCTCCATCTGCTCCCGGCTCAGTTCCTGAGGATGCCATGTCATCCGCTCAAATTAACCAACTACAGCAAGTGTCCATAAATGGAACTCCATTCGTGTATGACCCTCGTAAAGATAAATTCGGAGGCCCCATTTTTAATGCTGCACGCGCTAGCGGTATGTGGTATCGCAAGGAGGAAGGTGGAAAGGGTACTGCGTACGGTTTTCCGGGTACTTCGACTACCTTATTTAATTCGCATTTGATTGCTCCGCCAATTGTGATTTTATTCACAAAGAGTGGTGCTGTTGGCCAATAGGGGTGATTCGGTGTCGCGGTGCTCATATGGCATGCGGCAATATGGCGCGAGAATAGTACTAAGTGATTCCAAGAAAGTTTTGAGAAAATCGGGGGTCGATGTAGACTCGGCTCATGGACGATACACGACTTGTACGACTCAATGCCCAGCAACGGGTAGCGCTCGAACAGTTACTTGCACGAACCAAAGATGCTCGGAGTTACCGGCGCGTCATGGCGATTCTCAAGATCGCCGCCAATGAGTCGCCGGAACTTGTCGCGGAAGCTCTCGGTGTAGGGCGCGCAAGTGTCTATCGATGGATTGAGCGCTACAATACACGCATGCACGGCGAAGACCTTCTGGAACAGCGACGCAGTGGCCGGCCATCGAAGCTTCGCTCACTGTCGGAGACAGCATTGGAGCATCTGCTGAGTCGTTCACCGGAAGACTTCGGATATCGAGCAACAACATGGACTGTCGCATTGCTCTGCACTCATATCGCCCAGGAGTATGGTATCCATGTCAGTGATGAGGCAATGCGCCAGCGATTACATCGGCAGAACTATCGCTGGAAGCGACCTCGCTACGTGTACCATGAGACTGACCCACGCAAGGGCCAGAAAAAGGGGGCATCGTTTCAGCCCTGATGCGGCTGGAAGCCCGTCAGGAGGCCCATTCCAAGGCTCGTCCTGTCGTACTGGTGATCGATGAGACCGTGCTGCGCTTATTCCCGCCATTGCACGCATCATGGTCGAAGCGAGGCTCACAATCCCATGTCGGCGTCATTGGCCAGAATGCTCGGCGCGTCATCTTCGGAGCGATCAACATCCGTACAGGACATCGGATTATCAGGATCGCATCGTCGCAAAAGCAGCACGAGTTTCAAGAGTTCCTTCGCGATCTTCGCTGTCGCTATCGAGAACGCCCACTCTGTCTGCTGTTGGATGCTCATGGATCGCATACCGCACCGGCAACAGTCGCCGTGGCGAAGGATCTTGGCATCAGATTGCTCTGGCTACCAAAACAGTCGCCGGAGTTGAATGCGATGGATCATCTGTGGAGACATCTCAAACGACGCATTGCCACTAATCGGCAATACGGTTCTATCGACGAGGAGGCCGAGGCTGCACGAGCATGGGTCATGAGCCTTCCCGCAACGACTGCATTGCGACTGGTTGGAATCACGTCAAAGAACTACTGGCTCCGTCGATTTTCTCAAAACTTTCTTGGACATACTTAG
>DASZTF010000054.1:0-2248 GCA_035548315.1 Minisyncoccota bacterium | reverse complement strand
GGTGCAGGCCGCATCGTCGGGGTAGACGGCGTCCATCCACTCGCGGGACACGGGGATCATCTGTTGCCGGTAGGTCGTGGTGTTGACCGGCGTGAAAACGTTAATGGACTCCGTAACGACGAAGCGTCCGGCGCTTTGGGGTAGCGTAAAGTCGCGGCTGTTCGCAGTCAGGGTGCCGGAGTTGTCGCGCACGATCGTGGTCAGCAAGTCGAGCTCGCGGTAGATGCGCTGTTCTGCGTCGTCAATCACCGTCGGAATAATGGCAAGGTATTCCGCATTGGTGGGGTCCACCACCAACATGTTGGCCAAATTGGCCACAAATTGGTCGTAGTTGAAGGACATCAGGTGTTCTCCGCGAGAATCGTGACGACGCCTGTGTAGGGCGCTGACGCAAGGATCGGCGGGTCAACGGTCATTGTATTGGGGCTGGACACCGCGTCCAATGCAATGATTTCGCATTGGGCGAACGTAGCGTTGCTGAGCTGGACCCAGACGGTGTTTCCGATCTCGAAACCCTCAACGCTCTCGACCGGAAGCAGCGCTGAAAACGCTTCCACATTCTCAGCCAAATTGGTCTGAACTGGTCCCGCTTCCTCGTATTGCAGGTTGGGGACGCGAGCATTCAAAACAGGTTGCGGGTCGGGCGGAAGGATGATGGTACGCAGTTGCTCGTTCGGAATGTCGTAGCAGCGGTCACCACACACTAGCGTGCCCGTGTCGTACAAGTGGGTGCCCGCCCACGCCATCTGGCTGACGAGGTCCGCGCGGTTGCGCCAGAAGCCGCAGCGGTCACACTGGCCCCACGCCTGCGGGTCTTGAGCGTTGACCCTTGCATATTTGGGAAGTGGATCAGCCATCAGACGATCTGGTTGTTAGTTGGCCCCGAACCAACGACTACGCGGTTACTCACCGCTCCCGGCCCGGTAACTTGGATATTCGAGTCGGCCCCCGGACCCACCACGATGGTGTTGGTCGTAGGTCCCGGTGGCCCCAACCGGACCACCGCGTAGGCACACATGCGCCCTAAGCCGTTGAACTCTGCGAACGCTGCAATCTGCCCGGTTGGCGTAACTGTAAGGAAGCCCGCACCCTCAAAGACAGCAAATCCCGAGACAAGAGCAAGAGTAGAAGCACTTAGGTTGCCTTGCCCCTCGAACTCTGCAAACGCCAAGGATTGGCGCTGCGCTTCGGCGGACAAAGAACCCGCACCTGCAAATTGCGCTGAGGTCAACGAGCGCATGCGGGCTAGTGCGCTTAACGAGCCTGCGCCCACGAATGTTGCAGTGCCCGCCAACAGAAGACGCCCCAATGCGCTAAGGTTCCCAGCCCCAGCAAAGACAACGGTTACCGCATTAACCAATTGCGTGCTAGCCGAAAGACTTCCAACCCCAGCAAAACGCGCCGACGCAACCAGCAAAGCGGCGGCAGCTACGCTTAAACTCCCAACACCCGCAAACGTCGCCGACGCAGGTAGACACGCAACCGCGCCAGCAGAAAGGGAACCTGCACCTGCGAAGACAGCGGAAGCGTTGAAAATGAACCGCTGTAAGTTTGCGGTGAGGGAGCCTGTACCTGCAAAGACAGCGCTCGCCGCCAACAACGCCAGCGTATTAACTGAAAGTGAGCCTGTACCTGCAAATGTCGCCGTAGAAGCCAGCACCCGAGTGGCCGCAACGGACATAGAGCCCGCACCCGAGAAAGACGCCGAAGCCGCGCTAATCGCCCCCGCCGTCGCCGAAAGGCTCCCCGCACCAAGAAGAGTAGCTGTCGCCGACTGGCTTCCTCCTGAAGCCCTGAAAGCAACAACAATTGCTGCCCAAGTGTTGCTGCTGTTTATTGTAGGACTGAACGTAAGCGTTCCTGAACCGGAGTTTACCTGATTACCGCCCCCAAGACCGCAGTTTGTTCCGCTAGAAACCGCCGTAAAGGGGACTGCCCACCCATTCCCCGAGTCTTGAGTGTACGTACTATTGTTATGGTACGCGCACAATCCAACAAACAGTTCTCCCGAACCTACAGGGGCATTGGAAGTAACCGAGGGTGTAGTGCTCGAACCACCTGCTGAGTTAGTAGCCCCCGAATCAAGGGAGCCTGAACTTAGAATTCCTGTGGCGTAAAGCGCGGAAACAGCTGTACCGTTTCCCGAAGAAGACGGTTTGGCGTAGTTAATAGAGTTCCCAGAAACAAGAGCGGTAACATTTTCTGCATAGAAAACGACACCAAATCCTTGCGACGCTGTATTATTAAG
>DASZTF010000053.1:0-2633 GCA_035548315.1 Minisyncoccota bacterium | reverse complement strand
ATTCCCGCTCGCGAGCGCGCCGCGACTGCTCTCGTGGATGGAGGGCAAGCTGATGTTTGATGGCGCCTCCTTGGCGGAGGTGGTCTCCGAGTTCAACCGGTACAACCGGGAGCAGATTTTCATCGAGGATGAGTCGTTCGCAGAGTTCCGCATTGGGGGTAGCTACACCGCGACGAATCCTATGGGGTTTGCGAAAGCGCTCAGGGGGACGTTTGGGATTCGGGCGGAGGCGCGGGGGACCACCGGGAGTGAAGCGAGCGTTATCGTTCTGAAGGGTGCTGCGGGTGCGAGATCGGCCAGCCCGGGTGAATGACCCGTGCACACGCCCTCGGAAGGGCTTGAGCTGCGAGCTGACTCACTCGCGCTGACGGTCGCCGGGATCACTGCGCGGCAAGGGGATGCGCGCTCGTTGACAACCGGTTGTCAGCGGCAAGGTCTGTTTTCCGCGCTAACCGCAAAACTTGACAAGCGATTGTCAAACGTTGCCTGCATGCGCATCAGACGTTCCCGAAGGCGTCGCTATTCCATCCGGCATTTGCCATAGCGGAGATGCTTGGGACCCCAAGTCTTCGGCGACTAAGCCCGCTATGAGAATCGTGACATGCGCCAACGTAGAGACAGGCTAACTGTGGCGAACTTGCGTATCGAAAAGGGATTCGGAGGGAGCCCATGTCATCTGACCGACATCGGATTGTTAGCCTAGCCATCCTCATCGCACTCGCAGTCGGAACCACGGGGTGCATCTCCCATCCCGTCACATTCCAGAACGCCAGTTACGCGACTGGAGCGAGCCATCAGCCGGCCAGCGTCGTCGCGGTGATTGACCAAGATACGCTCACGAGGAAAGTGCGCATCAAGTCATGGATGACCGGCATCGCGAACAACTGGGAAGCAGAGCCCGGCGACATGCTCAAGCAGGTTGCCGATATCGAGCTGCCTCAGATGTTCAGTGTCTATGAATTCTCCGTGAGAGATCGGGCGCCACCCGGAAGCGGACCGGGCGTCGTCCTCGCACTAGCCATCCCGAGTTACGACTTCGCCGACTTTCACGCCACCATTACGGTCAACGCCACAGCAAACGGGCGCGACGGAAAGTTGCTGTTCGAAAAGGCCTACCGCGCGGAGGGTGCAACGCAGGGGAGCAAGATGTTCTGGGCCGGCGCCTTCGGCATGAAGTCCGCGATTCGCCAATCATCGCTCGATGCGTACAAGCAGATCTTCGCGCAGATGCGCGGCGATCTCGAGCATGCACTCTCCGGATCTCAACTGACTGCGCGAGATCGATAGCGGCACAACGCGCGCGAAGGCTCTTTCGGCATCCATAGCAGGCTAACGCCAGATCGTCGCCAGTCCGCCGAAGCAACTTGGCAAGTAGCGCAGTGACGCACTTCACAGCCGCCTACGTTTTCACGGCGATCGACTACGCAGAAATCTGCCTCAGATTTCGAACATCATCAGTCTCTCAGGTCTTACATCTGGCGCAGAATGGATACAAGCGATGATACGCAATTGGATCGTGCGCAAGGGCGTCCCCAGCGTCGAGGTTGATGAAGAGTCGGATCAAATTCAGATACGTTCAGCTCGGAAGGTTTCCATACGCGATGGTGACGTACTCGTGTTGCTGAGCGAAAAGTACGTCTTCACGCACGCAGCAAAGGCTCTACAGGTGGCCGAACTACCGGCGGCCACTGAGAGGTCGGAGCCGCCGAGAACCACGGTGATTACGCACACCGGCTGGCGACTATTAGAGCCACCTGTGGAGTTCGAGCTATTCACTTCGAGCCTGACATTTGTGACGAGTCTGCACCGTCCCAAACTTCATCTGCCTCGGATATCGATCGCTTCCGGACGCAGATCTCGAAACGATTGAGCAAGGCGAACCGTTCATTGCTCGTGAGGCCTATCTCGCGCTACTCGGAGCACTACCTGAGGCAACCCGGCGCACCTTCTTGGCAGGCGAGCTGCTGACGCAAGGGGCTCGAGCCGATTCGACTTACCAAGAGCGAGCTGCTTCACTCATACAATTCATCGAAGAACGCATTCTCAGTGTTGGCAAGATGATTCTCGCTCTGGATGCGACTTGGGAAGAGATTCGCAAGGCCGCAGACGTTCCCCGGGCGGTGAGCCCAGTGTTTTCGACCGAGCCAGTGTTTTCGACCGAGGATAAACAGACGGATCAGGACAGCATTCGCGAGCAGGCCGATCGATTCCGGCACCTCCAGCACGTTATGAGCGCAGGGCAGGGATCGCCCACCACCTTCGAGCTCGCGCGTGAAGCGATGGAGTCGCCGGACCAGCGTGCGCGCATTGAACGTTTCGAAAAGGTGTTCGAGAAGCTTGCGTCATGAACTCGAGAGAGCTTATACGTCAACTACGTGGCATCGCGGAGCACATAAAGAAGGCTGCCGAATGGAATGGGTCAAGTCTTCTCTTTGCTGGAAAATCTCTGACGGGATGCGACTGACACGGCCGAGGCCGTGCGCTGTTTGAATTCCTGATCGAGCTCGCGCTCGATCTCCTCGAGCTGTTTCAACTCGAACTCACTGATGACGACCCGGCGCCAGCTCTGGCTCGCACGGATCAGCGCCGCATACATCAGCTTCAACACCGCACGCTCACCGAAAGCGTGCGGG
>DASZTF010000052.1:0-2047 GCA_035548315.1 Minisyncoccota bacterium | reverse complement strand
CGTGCTTGCAACGTTGAAGCGTCGCGGCGTCGAGAGCATACCAACGGCGCTGGCCTCAGTGATTGCGACTGGCGTAATGCCACAGCCTGCCGGCAAGTAACCACTGCCGTGACACCTCACTCCGTCGCTAATCAATTACGCAGTCCCAGTCTCGTTATTGGTGGTGGAGGAGGCGGCGCAGGTGGCGTCGTCCCGTTGGATATTGGAAGTATTCCGAGCACTTTGCAGGTGAGTGCGCAGGGCGGTCGCGGGAGTGACACGCGGCACAACCTGACATGCTACGGGACCGGTGGCGGTGGCGGCGCCATTTGGATATCCAGCAGTTCGGTTCCCGCAAATCTGCAAACAATTGTCGGACCAGGTACAGGTGGTATTACACATGCCTTCGATCCATCGTGCAATGCAACGGCCTATGGATCCACAAGCGGTGCAAGTGGTGCTGTGTTGACCGACCTTGTCGTACCGGTAGGCACATTACCGAGATAGACAACCAAATACGCGATCAATTTTACATCGGCAAATCAGTATGGCGAAACGGGATAGTCAGAGTCGATTACCGTGCTTTCTTATCGTAATGCGTGGGATACGTAATTGTTCAAGAGAGTCACTGCTGGCCTTGGTAGTGTTCGGAATGGCGTACATAACCTGCTCGGCGCAAGTGCTTTCAAATGCGGACAGCGTGGTGGTTGTAACGGTCCCAGGGCAACTATCGTATGCTCACTTCAGCCATGATGGAACCTTGTTTGTGACCGGTGGGCACGATACCGCTGTACGTATCTGGGATTTCAGGACTCTTGCTCAGGTTGGGGGCTATACATTAGTGAACGGAGGGGCGACGTCTCATGCGGAATTCCTGCCAGGTGGGAATGACCTGTTGATCTCAAGAGGTGATTCGGTACTTCGTTGGAACTGGCATGAACAAAAAACTGTTTGGGTAAAGCCCGGACACTATGCGACCGCAAGTGCTGATGGTGCCGTTCTGATAATCGTTGGATCAGATAATCAATACTCTGTGGCAGATCCTGCAACGGGAAACGTACAACGCAGCTTTGGTGTCTATAGTTCGACGTTTGTCATTCCAAGATTGCACCTGACTCAATCTGGTGATCGCCTCTTGGCTGGTGGCCCCGGCTCGGGTTATGTGCTGTATGATGTAACGTCAGGTAGCGTTCTTGATTCGTTCAATCTGGAAGCGCAAGGAGCCTCAGTTCGGAACGCAAGGTTTGCGGGCGGAGAAGATCGCATCCTATTTGCGTCTCGGACGCCAACGCTATTAGGCATTGCCGCAGACGATACCCTTCTGAAGATCGCTGATCAGGGACAGACGGACGATGCGGACATGAGTCCCACCGGCGAATACATTGCTACACTTTCGCTTTTTAAGCAGGTTCGACTTTGGAACGCCAAGACCGGTGCATTGGTCAAGGAACTAGGAACACAGGGCCTGCCGGGCTATAGTCTCATCTTTAGTCCCGATGGCAGATTTGTCCTGAGTAGTAGCCTAGACCACTCAGTCCGTATCTGGCCCGTCCCAACCATCTCCGCGGTCGAAACCGCTCCTCGGGCAACCGTCGGGGATGTTCCCCTCGCCGCCTACCCTGATCCCGCATCGGATCAGATTGTGGCGCACTACAGCATGAGCGCTTCGGGAGCCATGCATCTGGCGCTCCTCAACAGCTTGGGCGTTCAGGTTCTGAGCGTGGAACATGCCGCGGAGGAAGCGGGCACACATCAGGCCGTTCTCGATACTCGTGCGCTCCCCTCGGGTGTCTACTTCCTGCGTCTTCGTGCTTCCGGACACGAAACAACGCGCACCGTTCGCGTGCAGCACTGAGTACGGCGGCAGCGAGGAAATACTCAAGAGCAGACAGGCCATGGTTCCAATCGGAATCATGGCCTTTGCGTAGTGGTGCGCCAGGCATGGCGCGTGACTAGGGGGTGGAAGTCCCCAGCGGGCCCAGATGGTGGGAAGCGCTAGCCGAACAGCAACGGCAGTGTCGCGAGGCATTGTCGGAAGGAAGCTGTAGGCAAATCCTCGGCCTGAGGA
>DASZTF010000051.1:0-6753 GCA_035548315.1 Minisyncoccota bacterium | reverse complement strand
GTAGGCGTTCTGTGGCTCAACGATCTTGCATGGTCTAATGGTCGAATGCGCGTCAACCCGGAAGCGGTAGAAGAGCGCGGGATCAAACATCTCGCGGCTGAGGCCCGGCGCGAGGTGCGCAAGCGCAAGGAAGGTCGTGCGGTGGCGGAGCTCTTCCTGCGCGTCACGCAGGCGTATCGCATCGTCTTTACTCGGGCTCTCAAGGGTGTGTACGTATGGATTCCCGACAAGGAGACGAGGGAGCATGTCTTAGCATCTTTTGGTCACTTGAGCCGTGCGTCATCCTCTACAGCTCGCGCGCCTATGCTGACGAACGCGTCGGCTTCGCGTGATCCGATGATATAGCGATAAGACAAAGAAGAGATCAGGCAACATGTCATACCGAACAGCGACAGTCGCATCAGTGGTTGACGACATCAATCGATGCTATTTCCTGCCCGCCATACAGCGACCGTACGTCTGGGAGCCAAATCAGATCGTTGCGCTTTTCGACTCGCTCCTGAAGGGCTATCCAATCAGTTCTTTCCTATTTTGGGATATTCGCCCGGAGAACCGCCGGAACTGGGAAATCTACAAATTCGTGGAACATTTTCGTTTTGGCGATACGCACAACGAGCTAGCCGATCCTGACGGCCGCGAAGTGACGCTGGTACTTGATGGCCAGCAAAGGCTCACGTCATTGATCATCGGCTTGCGCGGTAGTTACACGGTGAAGTTGAAACATAAGCGCTGGGATAGCCCGACCGGATGGGAACGGCGCCGCTTGTACATCGATCTGCTAAAGGACCCGGGAACTGAAGATCAGGAAGATCGCGAGGACGTAGGAATCACCTACGGGCTAAAGTTCAGCGCCTCGGAGCCTACATCCTCTGGGAGGAATCTGTGGATCAAGGTCGGGTCGATTCTCGACTACGGTGACCCGGATGCGTTCTTCGAGTACAAGCACAAGCTGGTGGATGACCTTCCGGACAGCCTCACGCGCGCAGACCAGAAGATCCTCGAACACAACCTGGAGCGTCTTCATCAGGCCGTCTGGAAGGACGAAGTGATTGCGTTCTATAAGGAGAAGAATCAATCCTACGATCGTGTGCTGGATATTTTCATTCGCGCAAACGACGGCGGCACGAAACTCAGCAAATCTGATCTGCTGCTGTCGATGATCACATCCAAGTGGGAAGGCGTGAATGCGCGAGATGAGATTTACGGCTTCGTAGACCGATTGAACAACGATCTGGACCGCAAGAACGCCCTCGATAAGGACTTTGTCATGCGCGCGTGCCTGGTCATTTCGGACCTCGACCACGTGTACAAGGTGAATAACTTCACGTCGGCGAATCTTGCGACAATTCAGAAGAATTGGCCGGTGATCAAAGCGGCCGTCGAGGCGACAATTCGGCTCGTGAATCGCTTCGGTATTGATCGTGATACCCTAACCAGCACAAACGCGTTGCTTCCGATCGCCTACTACCTTTCGAAGCTTAACGGAAGAACGCTGGACAGTTCAGCGGCATTTGACGTCGAGAATCGGGAGCGAATTCGAAGATGGCTCCTTGGTGCGTTGCTGAACAATGTGTTTGGCGGAAATTCGGACCAGACCATCGGCGTTTGTCGTGCGGCAGTTCGTGACGCACTCTCTGCGGGCAATGATTTTCCAGTCGACGCACTGAATCTAGCGCTCGCCAACCGTCGCGGGCGGGTCATCGTTTTTGACGAAAACAACACTGCAGGGCTGCTGGACATCCGGTACGGGCAGAAGACTTGCTTCCTTGGTCTGTCGGTCCTCTATGACGAGCAGAACTGGGGCGCGACGCTGTATCACATAGACCACATTATTCCGCGCTCGCTGGCCGGCAAACGAAATCTCGAGAAATTGGGATTGGCGGAAGAGCGGGTGAAAGAAATTGTTGAAGCGATAGATCGGATCGGGAACCTCGAGCTACTGCCAGGTCGTGAGAACCAGGAAAAGTCGAATCAGTCGTTCGAGAGTTGGATACAAACGCGAGATGCGGGTTTTCTCGCGCGCCATCTAATCCCATCTGATAAAACGCTGTGGTGCGTTGAGCGTCTTCCCGAGTTCGTCGCGGCGCGCGAGGAATTGATCCGTAAACGGTTAGAGACTACTCGCACCGTCTAGCGCAGTGCTCACAAACTCTCCGGAGCAGTTTCGGACAAACCCTGGGGCAGAAAGCGCCGTGGATCGCCCTCCATGCTCATCGGAACCGGTGCTGAGTAGCCACCGCCGCTTGCGTGTGCCGGTTGCGTCGGATGGAACGAAGTTCCTTCCGTCCCTCAAGCGCGCTGGCGTCTATCGCATCGGGGCAAAAGGAGCGGAGCAGGTGGTCGAAACGTTTGAAGAGGCGCTGCGCATTCTTGAAAAGATGAATCCGCCCCTCTGGAGACGGCCTAACCCACAGGGCAATTGGGGCATCGTGCGGGGTGTCGCGTGGGAAGACATCGTGACTGGGGACGATGAATGAGCATTGGTCCACTAATGCTATGAAGTGTAGAAATCGGTATCTGATCTGTTCCACCCACTCGACGGACCGTTGCCGCGGAGCCGTATAGGTGTTCATGCCCGCAACATCGACATCTCGCACGCGTGCGTCATTGCCGCATGCACGATCCGAGAACACACGTTGGCCATCGTGCATGCACTCGAAGACCTGGACGGGCATTCCTCTGTCCTTCACAGTCGGTGGACTAGAGGACTCCGAAGCAGCCGGCACGCTGGCCGCGGCGAGCGTCGCGTCGCTGGTGCCGGAGCGCATAAGCGGCCCGCCGGCCAACTCCGTGACCACTGCCGCCAAGAGCGCGCCGAACAGCGCCAGTCCAACGATTGCGCCAAGGCAGGTGGAAACCCACTCCCACGAGCGTCGCGTACGTCCACTTCTATCCACGTCTGATTGCCGTCGTATGCGAGTGTGCTGATGTCCCGAATGCTCGTCAGATCACTCCGGTGGCGCCTAGGCGTGCGTCGCAGTTCACTAGGAGCGCAACGTCAGTTCGGTCACGAAACCGAAAGCCAGCCTCCCTGATAGACGAGACGTCTTTTTCTGATGCCGAGCGCCGCTCTGTGAAGCCGCCGCGGCGTCTAGTTCCAGGGTGAAGTGTACAGGTGGAAAGGGAGGCTCATCTGTTCTGCCGCCAAGGTCGTCTCCGTCGTGGACTGTGAGCGTGCGCTGAGCTGGATCTCGTCAACCTCGATACACAGCTGCCGCGAGCTCTGGCCTTGTCGCCTTGGAGCATCGTCCATCACGCCTCCGTGCGCGTGTAATGTGCGCGCCTGATACCTCGAAGGTCGCGCTCGTCCGCACGCGTCGTCTCGGTCTCAGAACCAGTGGAGCGCCTTGCCCGCTGTAATCAGCAGCATCGCTAGCGATCCCAGGCCACCGATCACCCAGAGCATCGCCTTCTGCAGGCCGCGCATGTCCGCGACGTCATTGCTCAATGTGGTGAGCTTCTCGCCGAGCTTCGTGTCGACCGCATCGATTTTCGCGTTCGCGGCGCGAAAGCCTTCATCCATCTTGTCGCGCAATGCGGCTTGAGCGGCGCTCAACCCCGTGCACTTCTGCTCGAGCTTCGTGTCTGCTGCACGGAAGCCTTCATCCATCCTGTTGCGCAGCGCGTCGATTTTCGTATCCGCTGCACGGAAGCCTTCATCCATCTTGTTGCGCAGCGCGTCGATTTTCGCATCCGCGGCGCGGAAGCCTTCATCCACCTTGTCGTGCAGAGCGATCTGCGCAGCGATGAGCGTTCCAGCGACCACATCGATCTTTTCGTTCAGCTTCTTGTTGTCCGCGCGCAGCTCACGGATCTCTGCTTTGATTTCGTCGTTTGACACCGGGACCTCGAAGGCTTCAATGACGGCGTTCATTCGGGGTTTAAAGATGACGGATCGCACAACGCCACGCCTTTCACAGCGGAACCTCGCTGTGCGTTCGTTGCTCGGGGCGCGAAATTAGCGCGTCGCTTTGCTTTCGTCTATGCGTATGAAAGTACGAAAAATGTAGGCCCGCAGGAGTCCTAGGCTGGCGTTTCTCGCTGCATGAATGGCGTGTGTGCAGTCGCTGTAGATCACCGCAGGCGCTCGCGCAGCGTATGGCGGCACGGGCGGACGCGGGGTACTAACGACTCAGACGACGTGCGTGCCGTAGCGGCGCTCAGCAAGCAATCGGGGCGCTCAGGAACCCGCGTTCTTCGATGAAGAAATCGTGCGCGTCCACATCGAGCGCACGGATCAAGTCGCGTGTCGAATGGCGCGAGGCATTCGAATTCGCGCTCGTTCGTATTTTCGTACGTGTAGACGATGTCCATCGGCGCGTAGATAATTCTTCGCACCGATGAGCGCGAGCCTCACCCATGCGCAGCACGGCTCTTGTACTGACTGATGAATACGAAGAGGTGCCTGTGATCTCGAACGAAGTTCTCGAGGCGAATGTCATCGCCATTCGCGCCGACGTCACGGATTTGCGCGCTGTCATGGCGAGGCTGGACAACGACCTCAAGGCGGCTGTCACGAGGCTGGAAGCCGAAATCCGTGCTATGGGCTCGCGGTGCGAGGCGGACATTCGCGCCAGGGCCGATAAGCTCGAGAGCGACATGAAGCAGCTCTCGACGCGAGTGGACGGGCAGCTTGCGGAGATTCGTCAGGAAATGCGCGAGATGCGCGCGGGCGACATGAAGCTGCGTGAGGTCGTCGAGAGCAACGACAAGAAGCTGCGCGAGGCCATCGACAGCAACGACAAGAAGCTGCGCGAGGTCATCGACAGCAACTACAAGAACCTGCGCGAGGTCATCGACACCAACGACAAGAAGCTGCGTGACCTTATCGACGGGAACTACAAGGAGCACAACGAAAGATT
Organism: Minisyncoccota bacterium; assembly: GCA_035548315.1. Taxonomy (GTDB): domain Bacteria; phylum Patescibacteriota; class Minisyncoccia; order Phycocordibacterales; family Phycocordibacteraceae; genus C7867-001. The sequence continues at coordinate 1,891 of DASZTF010000051.1, read as the reverse complement.
CGTTGCGCTCGATCGCAAGGTCATGGACATCGGAACGAAGCTGACCGCGTTGCTGTGGGTGATGGGCGGACTAGGCACTCTCATCACGGTCGTCGTCACCGTCGGCCGCGCGCTGCACTGGTTCTGACGCCGCCACCGCTCAATCCCACTCGCCCTGAAGTGAGCGATCAGCGCCCGAAGAACGGCTGCCGATATCGGCGTCCGGGTCGCGAAGGCCGCGCCACTGCGTCCAACCTTCCCCCGCCTCACCCCCGACTCCCCACACCCCCGCCGCGCCGCCACACCCCAGGCGGCTTCCCCACCAGTCTCTTGAACGCCCTCGTGAACGTCGCCTCCGACTCGTACCCCACTTCCTGAGCGACCGCCGCCACCGTCGCGCTCGTATTCCGCAGCAGCGCGGCGCCCACCTGGATGCGCCAGTTCGCGAGATACTGCATCGGCCCCTGTCCAATCATCTCGGCAAACCGCTCGTGCAACGCCGAGCGTGATAGCCCGACCTGCCGGCCGAGCTCGTCGACGGTCCACGCGGTGGCCGGAGACTCGTGCATGAGCGCAAGCGCCCGACCCACGAACCGATCGCGCAAGCCCGCGAGCCAGCCACTGCTGTCTTCAGGCAGTGCCTCGACGTAGCGACGGACCGCGTCGATGAACATCAGCTCGCTCATGCGCTCGAGCATGGCTTCACCACCCGCTCGCTTGTTCTTCGATTCGGTCACCGCCTGGCGCATGAATTGCGCCACCCAGTCGTGCCCGTCGTGGGCGCGCACGTGCATGAGTCGTGGGAGCGTTGCGATGAGCGGGTTGAACGGGCGCAGGTCGCAACCCAGAAAGCCGCACACCAAAATCGTATCGCAGAGCTCATCGGGAACGACCTCCACGCGCATCTCGGTGGCATCGAGGTGCAAGGTGAACGGCAGCTGGTCCTGCTTGCGCTCGACATAGCTTGCGGCATCGACCGGCGCCCGCATGCCCGGCGCGCTCGACATGACGTGCGGATCGCCCTGCGGGAAGAGCACGACGTCGCCGGCCTCTAGGCGTACCGGCGCCTCGCCCACGACCGCGCTCCAACACGCGCCGTGTGTCACGACGTGGTACTCCATCACGTGCTCCGATTCCGGCATCACGGCCGCGGCGATCTCGCGCGCCGGAGGAGCTTCGGCGGCCCAGCTCCGCTTGCCACTCACGTAGTAGTAGATCGCCCCTCGCAGGCGGACGTTACGCAGCACATCGGAGAGGATGTCGTGACTCATGGCGGACTGCCGGTGAAGTTTCGTGGACTTGCGGCTCGCTCTGCAAGGCCAGTGAGGTAATCCGGGACTCGCGGTCAAGTCTTCAGGAGTTTCGGCAGGGTGGCGCCGGCGCGCGGAACTCATATTTCCATTCGCCAACCTACTCATCCCGGAGAACTCACATGAGTGCCATTCCAGACGCCGCAGAGTCCCACGCAGCACCCACAGGCGGACCGAGCTTGTCCGGCATCAAAGCGAAGCAGCAAGCCACGTGGTCGAGCGGCGATTACGCAGTCCTCGGCACAACCTTGCAGATCGTCGGCGAGTCGCTCGCCGAAGCGATCGATGTGCGCGCGGGCGACCGCGTCCTCGACGTCGCGGCAGGCAACGGCAACGCAACGCTCGCCGCTGCGCGTCGCTTCGCGCAGGTCACATCCACCGACTACGTTCCTGCTCTACTCGAGAAGGGAAGGGCACGCGCAACTGCCGAAGGGTTGGAGGTTGCGTTCCAGGTGGCGGACGCCGAGGCGCTGCCATTCGGCGATTCGAGCTTCGATCTCGTGCTCTCCACGTTCGGTGTGATGTTCACGCCGGATCACGCGCGCGCCGCCCGCGAGATGCTGCGCGTGATTCGCGACGGCGGGCGTATCGGGCTCGCCAAC
>DASZTF010000050.1:0-3242 GCA_035548315.1 Minisyncoccota bacterium | reverse complement strand
GCGCGTTGACAAGCCTGTTCCTCGCGGCCGGCCATCCACACCTCATTCACAGCATGGTGTTGGCTGAGCCTCCCGCTGTATCGCTGCTTGCACATCTGCCGGGTCCACGTGCTGACATCGGCATCGAGACTCTGAGAGATATCCGCGCGAACCTCGTCCCGCCTCTCACCGCCGCCTTTCGTGCCGGCGATCGCGAAGGCGGTATACGGCACTTTCTCGCGTACATGCTCGGAGATGCGGACGCATGGGATCGCCTGTCCGCACGATCCAAAGCAGAGACACTGCGCAACGCGGGCGAGTGGGATGTGATCCTGACACGCGGCGTGCTCTTTCCCCAGATCGCTCCGCCGACGATCCGTGGCATCGTCGCGCCGACGCGGCTACTCTCGGGAGAGAAGTCGACCAGATTCCTCGGACTCATCGACGCGGAGCTTGCAGCTCTCTTGCCGAACAGCCGACGCATCGTTCTTGCAGGCGCGACGCATCAGATGTGGTATGACCAGCCCGAGACATGCCGAGCGATTGCGCTCGACCTGTTTCAGCGTTCTCACTAGTGCCGCCCACGTGTCGAGCCCCGCGAGGGAGACCGCTGCATGGAGTTCGCGCATGGCCAGGGTGTCCTGTCGACTTTCTTTGTTGACGGTCGCGCTCGCGATGGGTCGTATACCGGCTGGCGCGGTGGCTGAAGTTGCCAACGGTTGAGTCTGCGGTTCGAACGAAAGCGGCAGTGAGATCGGCGTCAGCGCGGCGTCAGCGCGGGAGGCGGCCACTCCACTTGACACGCCACCCACTTCCGCTAAAACTATACCAAATGGTTTACTGTTAGATTCGGATTTCCTCCCAATGCCCAGAGCATCGCTCGACTCGACTTTCGCCGCCCTCTCGGACGGCACTCGGCGCGCGATCGTCGCGCAGCTGCTGCAGGGGGAGCTCGCGATAGGCGCGCTGGCCGGTCCGCACGACATGACCTTGCCAGCGGTGATCAAGCATCTGCGCGTGCTCGAGAACGCCGGCCTCCTGCATCGTCGCAAGGTCGGCCGCACCGTGTGGTGCCGCCTCGACGCAACGCCGCTCCGGGACGCGTCGGACTGGATGAATCGCTACCGGAAATTCTGGGAAACGCAGCTCGATTCCTTGGCCGCGCATCTCGCACGAATTCCCCGCAACACGGAGTCGCCGCAATGGTCTCGATCGCCACGCAAATCCTCGAAACGGTCGCGCTGAGTCGGTTCTTCGACGCGCCCCGCGACCGGGTCTTCCGCGCTTGGACGAATCCAGAGGAGCTCAGGAGCTGGTGGCGACCGGGCGGTTTCAGCACGACGGCGGTTGCAATCGACCTGCGCGTTGGCGGCGAATACCGGATCGACATGCTCAGTCCGGCCGGCAAGCCACAATTGCTGTTCGGCCGGTACCTCGAGATCCGCGCCCCCGAACGGCTGGTCATGACTTTTTCCCTGCTCGGCAGTGAGCATGACGACGGATACGAGGCGCTTCTCACCCTCGACTTCACGGAAAGCGGCACGGGCACGGAGCTCGCGCTCGTGCATGAGCGGCTGCCGCGCCCCTCCACCGCGATGTTCGAAGCGGGGTGGAAGCGCGTGCTCGGTGATCTGCAGAGTTACGTGGCAATGCCCCGTTTGTGGGAGCAGGGGAGCTGAGATGAAGCTGTACATGCACCCCGCATCGCCGAACTGCATCGTGGTCCTCGTGGCAGCGGCATACGGTGAGCTCGCGCTGGACACGGTGGTGGTCGACCTCTTCAAGGGAGAGCAGAGCGAGCCCGCCTATCGCGCGCTCAACCCGAACGGGACGGTGCCGACACTCTGGATGGCGACTTCGTCCTGTGGGAAAGCGTCGCGGTGAGCCAATACGTGTGCGAACAGCGGCCTGGGAATCCGCTGTGGCCGCGAGATCCGCAACGGCGTGCCGACATCGCGCGGTGGCAGTGTTGGAATCTGGCGCATTGGGCACCCGCGATTCAGCCGTATGTCTATCAGAATCTCTTCAAGCGTTTTCGCGGGCTGGGAGAGGCCGACGACGCGGTTCTCGAGCTCGCTGCATCGAGCTTCCGCCGCTACGCCGCGGTCTTGAATGACCATCTCGCGAATCGAGATTTCCTGGTGGGGAACAGCGAGACGCTGGCAGATTTCACCGTCGCGTCATATCTCACGTACGCGGAACAAGCGCGCGTCCCCTTGCAGAGCTACCCCCACATCTGTCGCTGGCGCGCTGAAATCTGGCGTCTGAAGGCATGGCAGGCAGTGCTGCCCACGCTGAGCTGAAGAACCGAGGAATACAGTACGGCCGGAGAAAGTCATGACGCCTGCACTGCTCTTGCGACTTGCCAGCGCGCTGACGCTCGTTCAATACACGGCGCATTCGGCGCTATTTCTTTCGGCAACATCAGCGCGCGAATCGAGCTCCCATTTCGGATATGGTTTGATCGCGATCCTTTACGGCGCACTCGAGATTGTCCTGCTGTGGCAGATAGGCGCGCTCGCCCGAGACGAGCCTCGGCGCGCGCGTCCTATGATCGCGCTGCTGACGGGCGCCAATCTGATTCACGCCCTCCTGGTCTGGACGTATTTCCGAATCATCCCGGCAGTCGCTTTCGATGTGCTCGTGGCTGGCGTTCTGGTGGCAGCGCTCTTCGCGACACGCCGCAGGTCATCTGATGGTGGCGTCGCGTAAGGTGGCGGCACGCGCTAAACATCACACACACCGGGCACCACACTCGGTGCCGGTACATGAGCGCATGGCTGTTTCGGCCGTGCTGTGCGGACCGAATACGTACTCGCGGTTAAAGAAGAATGGGTCGACGGGGTCTACTGTTTCGACCGAAGTGTCGGTCCAGTACTTGACTGGACCGACAATCGCGAAAAAGATCCGCTGGATGAATCACATAGACCGGCGCATCTGCTGTGCGCCCATGATGGACTGGGGGGCAAGCTGTTCGCTCTCGGCGAAGCCGCGCTCGATCAGTTCGATTTACGCTGGGTCGCCGATCCGTACCTCACCCGGCTCCGGGATCAGACGCAGCAGACGGCACTCCTGTCCGTGCCGGCCAATGGCGAGGCCGTCGTGCTCGCGTGCGTGGAGTTTCGGGATCGCCTGGCGATCACGTCTCGTCCGGGGAACCGGCCACCGCCGCATTGTTCCTCGCAAGGCCGCATCGCGTTGGCCTTTGCGGACGAGGAGGCCCGCAGGCGTGTGCTCAGTCGGAAGCTCACTGCCTTCACGAA
>DASZTF010000049.1:0-2271 GCA_035548315.1 Minisyncoccota bacterium | reverse complement strand
TGCGGCGGGCACCCCCACGTCCGTCTCCGGCTCGGAGATTGGCACCCTCACCGGCTATTCGCGTGTCACTGCGCTGTTCGGCGCGGCGGCGTCGCCAGCCGGTTCGGCTTCCAACACGGCGGGCATGACCTTCGGGCCGTTTTCGTCCACGGGTTCAATTCTGGGCTTGCAGTTGTGGGACGGCTCGCCCGTCGGCTCGTCCAACATGTTGTGGTACGGTACGTTGCAAACTGCCCGTACCATTCTGGTGGGCGACTCCCTTGTGTTGTCGGCGGGTGCGTTGATCATCACCTTGAGCTAAAGGGTAGCGCATGGCGCTCGCGAAAATCGTCTACGGCACGCCGTCCACGGTGACGATGACGAAGCGAACTGAAAGACAGTATGAGGAAATGATTTATGACGCCAGAAAACGCTAAGCGTGCTGGAGAACTGGCATATCAGATCGCGGACCTTGAGCGATCGATTGCCCTCATTCAGCGCGCCAAGGACGAGAGCTGGGTGATCCGACAGCTCGTCGCCCAGAAGCTCGTAGAGATCGACAACGATCAGGGCGGCAAGTCTCTGACGGTCGGCGAGGAACATGGGATTATGCCGGCGCCCGCGACCGGAGACGTCGCACAAGCTGCATTCCTCTGGGCTATCGATCAGTATCAGTCGCAGCTTGCCGCACTTAAGGCCGAGCTTGAGGCCCTCTAATGTCTACGGCAACTCCGCTGTATGGCACAGCGACAGCTTTGACGATGACGCTGGCGTCGCTGGCCAGTGATACAAATCTCGTCGCTGGCCGCTCGAGCGCGGCGGTCGATAACACCTCTGACGATGCGGTCGATGCGATCGTTGGGGGCAAAGTTACGACCGGCACGTCCCCGACCGCTTCGCGCCAGATAGAGGTCTGGATGATAGCGTCCTATGACGGCACGTCGTATTCTGGCGGGGCGACGGGATCGGATGCGAACTTCACTCCACAATCCAAGACGCTGCTCGCGCTTCTGACCATCATCCCGACCACTGGAACGTCGAACCAGACCTATACGTGGGGGCCATTCTCTGTGGCCAATGCCTTCGGCGGCGTCATGCCGGTAAAATGGGGCGTTTACATCGTCCATAATACCGGCGTCGCGCTCAATTCGACAGGCAGCAATCACGAGGTCAAATATATGCCTGTGAAATATGAGAGTGCCTGAAGATGGGTGTTGACGTGACGAACGGCGGCATCGAATCGACCAAAGATTACGTTGCAACCATGCCCTATACTTGCGGGTGCTGGGTCATGCCGACCGGATCGTGGGGCAGTCACAACCTCTCAATCGGACTTAACGGCGGGTCTGAATACAAACGTGTTTGGCACGATTCTTCAGGCTCTCCATCAATTGACGCGCAGAACTTCCGTCTGACTACAGCCGGATTGACGCCATTGTCTGGAGGCAAGTGGCATTATGAGCTACTGCGCGTCATTTCGGCTACCAACCGCCGCCTATCGGTGTTGTATCCTGACGGTCACATCGAGCACGCGCAAGACACTAGGTCGTCCGGCATCACATTGGCGATGGACGCGGTCGTCGGGTGGGCATCATCGTTTGATGCATTTCCCGGCATCGTAGCAGAGGCTTTCTGGGTACAGGCGGACATCCAAACTGACGGCGCCCAAGCGCAAAATGCGTTGATTTATCAACTGGCGTATCGTGGGCCGTTCGCTTTCTCGCATTTGGCACCCATCCTCGATTACAGATCGTTTCGCATGGGGCGCGCGACTAATGAGGATGTGATGGGCGAGGTATATAGCTCGCTCTCTCAGGCGCATGTGTGGAGCATCAACGGGACCGTGCCACCGGCGACGATCCATCCCCCGCTCGCGTCGGACTACGTTCGTCCGGCACAGACAAAGCGCCTGCTGATGGTGTGACATGGCCGTCGGCTTCCTCCCGCTGCCGCTTGTTGTCACGACCGTCCAGTCGGCGACAGCTACTCTTCTTGGTGCGGGGAGCCTTTCGGCGACGGCGGGGGCGATTAGCGCGGCTTCGGCGTCTTTCTCGGGTGCGGGCTCTATGTCTGTTGCGGCCACTCGGGTGCTGGCTTCTACGGCGACATTTGCAGGTACAGGCTCACTTTCAGTTAATACGCGGGCGTTGTTGGCGGCGAGTGCGTTACTTACAGGCGCAGGAAGCCTCAGCGTAGACTTGAAGAAGTTTATCTTCTACACAGCCGCCTTCAGTGGCGCTGGGAGTTTGACGGCAGACACGCAAGCACTTTTGCCAGCGGTTGGCCGCTTCA
>DASZTF010000048.1:0-16872 GCA_035548315.1 Minisyncoccota bacterium | reverse complement strand
TACCTTCGGGGAGAGGTGGACGCCTGCGGCGGGAGAGTGGCTGCGCCTGCGGCGGGTATCGTGAACCGGCTTCGCCGGAACCCGCGCCGAAGGCGCGCGCCCACGCTCACCCGGGCGAAGCCCGCTCACCTCTCCCGAGCGAAGCTCGCACCCCGAAGGCCCACCTCACCCGGGCGAAGCCCGCACCCGGGCGAAGCCCGCTCACCTCTCCCGAGCGCAGCTCGCACCCCGAAGGCCCACCTCTCCCGAGCGCAGCTCGCACCCGGGCGAAGCCCGCACCCGCTCGCGCCGAAGGCACGGCGTCTCCTCTCCGCTACGTTACGTCTACCTCAGCCAACCAAGGTGGCCTGGTACCGACACGTTAGCCTTCTGCAATTGGGCTGCATCGCGGCAGCCCCCAGAAACGAAAAGAGCCTCGAAGCTTTCACCTCGAGGCCTTCCGTTTCTCTTGGTTGCGCGGGGGCGATTCTACCGATGCACCACTCGATGAGCGATCTCCTCCAGCTTGAGGTGACACCCCTTCCGCCCTGACTTATCCACGGCAGCGCGATTTCAACACTGCTGCAATCGAGAATTCGCTTCGACCCACACGCAGCTAAGCCGCGTCGTCGGAGCGAGCAGACCCGGGACGCCGGTGGGGGCATCCCTGGCAGTGCGCACGCTTGAACGCGATCATCAACGCCACCGGATCTGAATCAGCGATCGCTGAGTCGAGCCGAAGTTTCATGCAGTGCATGCGCTTCGCACTAGGTTTCGCATAGAACGTTTGCGGATTCTCCTGCCCACCAACGTCCTCGGCCATCGCTATGTGTCGGCACCAATCCCGCCTCTCTTCGGCCGCAAGCTTCTGCCCCATGACGCTCTCGAGCATGTGCTTCGCTCGGCCAGGTGGGAGGCCCATGTGCACGACCGCCTCATCGACAAGACGCCGTAGGTCGGCCTCACTGTCGTGTAAGAACTCATCCCCGGGTGCCGTGGCACGAAGGCTTCGAACAGTGTGGATCTGGGCGGACATGAAATCCTCGCCCGCCTTGATGCGCCGGGCGGCGCGTTCGAGGTTGGCGTAGCGGCATAGGCTGGCTTTCCGCTCAGCGGCGGATGCGATGTCGCGAGCCGCACTCTCATCGCCAGAGGTTTCTGCGAGCACCGCGAGTTCAAGCATCGTCTGGAGTTCGATCTCAAGATTTCCGATCTTCTTGGAGAGCTCAAGAGTCGCTCGCAGGCCTTGCTCAATTTGAGGAGAGAGCGGCTTGACCGGCAGGCCACGCGATTCGCGAAACACGATCAAATGTCGCTCGACGATGAGCTCGGTCGCCCAGCGAAGAATACCCGTACGGCACGCCAGTTCCCGATCTCCCCGACGGACCGCCGAGCGCGTGAGGTCGACAAGCTTCCCGTGCCAGATGGCCCAGCTCACCTTCAGCTTTTCGCTGGCTGTCCGTGGGCTCTCTCCCGGAAAAGCGTATTCCCAAGGCAACTCACCCTGCTGCGACCAGACGTTAATGTCGATGAGGGTCGCCGTGAGTTGCTGGGCCTCCATGAGTAGCCGCAGCAGCTCCGCTTGCTGCTGGATGGCGGGTGTTTCGCTAGACGCCGCGCGACGAACGGTCGCGAGGAGCTCCTTGGCGGTCCGGACCTCGGCGCTCCGCTCCCCTAACCGCTGCGCCTCGCGAAACCGCTCCCAGGCAACGGTGACATCGAACTGAAAAACGAGGCTCTGCTCCGCCGAGTTACGCCACTCGGAGCACGCTGCTTCAAATTCACGATAGTCCATGCGACCGGTCATCAGGTCGATGGAGTGAAGCAGGTACGTTGCAAAGCTCCGGTCGCCTTCGTTCAACGGGACATCGGCGACGAGAAGGTGTCGAAGCGAGGCGTCCGCGTCGGCGTAGCGGCCCCGGGAATACTCGGCGTAAGCCAATACGACCTGAACCTGCGGAGTCTGCAGTCGGCGTGCCTCGGAAAGCTGCCGGGCCTTCGTCGCCACGAGCTCTGCCGCACCCTGATTGACTAGCCCGTAGCCCTGCTCAACGAGGAGCGCGACGATCTCCTCCGTGTCAGTGACCGCCATGGCGTCGATGTCGACAGTCACCGCGGAGGAAAGTGTGCCGGCCACGCGCGTCACCCGTGCAGCTACCTCACGCAGCAGAAGGTGTTCCTGAACAATGGCATTGCGTATCGCTTGCAACGCGCCGGCGTCTAGAATGTGCGCAAATCGGATCGTAATGGAGCGGGACTCGCGCCAAGCCGAGTTCTCGGCGCTGATCCGTTTCCACTCGGCGCGCGCAAATGCAAATCGAAGCTCTCGGACTTCGGGTCGAAAGAGCACGTAAATCGGACTGTGGCCATTCAGCAGATAGTTGAGGTTGCTCGTCTCGATACTGACGGAACAGCTTCCGTCCGCGTTCAGCTGCGTCCCTGACCGTGCCTTGAGCTGGAGCTGGGCGCGCATGTTCGTGGCGCCCTCCGCTGTCAGCACTTCAAGCGTGCCATCTACGCCATAGTCATCCTCATGCTCTTCACGAAAAACAAAGTCAGCGGAAGGTAGACTGTTCTGCAGAGCCTTCACGCTGTCGCGACGAAGCGCGCTCGAAGCGTCGGCCTTCGGAAGCGGCCCGAGTATTTGCTCCTTGCCAATGGGAAGGTCGGACATGCTGCCTCAAACCATAGCGACTACTGAAACTCTGTCCAGTATTCGTAGCATTGCGGATTGCATCGCGTCGATCCCGGAAATATCCATCATTTTCAATCGCTTGCCTTCATGTGCACTTTCGCGTCGGAGCGATGCTCTCCGGGGAAGTACGCAAACGCGCGGGCTTCGAGTTCGCCATCCACGAGCTTCACGATAATGGAGACCGCAAACCGAGCGCCGGTTGCTGGGTCGTTCACGATCTCGAGCATCGTCGCATCGTCGGTTCCGCTGGGATAGAGCGCAAACGACGGATGCGAGTGCCATTCGCCCAGGTAGTTGAACCGTCGATAGTCGCGCTTGGTGCGCTTGAAAAATGCCTCGAGGTGCCCGAGGCCTTCGACAAGGGAACGCCAGAAGGAAGCGATGCTCCCCTGCCCCGAAACCGTGACGTCGACCACGCGGAATTCGTCTTCGGCAACGTGTTCGCCGAAGACCATGCCGCCGGTCTCGCGACGGCCAGCAACTTCGCAGGCATCTTCAATGCGCTGACGGACGTCAGGTGGGATTCGAATCGTGAGCATCGTCTTGCGGCTGGAAGAGCGCTTCAACCCGGTCAGCCAGGGCGGCGTCTGGTTCAGACTCGATCTCCCAGCAGCGGGAGCATGAGTGGTCATCGCTCCGTACGCGGAGCGAGATGACTTCCGGTGGGGACTGGAAGATCCAACCTCGCCGAAAGCCGTAGAGAGAGACGGCGGGCGGAGCCGCTTCTCCGCGTGCGATATCTATGGCACGAGTCGCAAGGGCGGCAGCGATGGCGGTGACGTCTGCGTCGGTAGCGATCAACGGCGCGTCAGGGCCACCCCCGTACGGTTCGGTGTCGTCGCGCCCAGGAGCGGGCGGCCATTCACCACTCGCCGCGAGGAATCCGGCGCGGACGCAGCGCGGACACGGCCCATGTTCGGGATGAGCGGATGCGACAAGCCCGCCGAGGCCACCACCGAAAACCTCGCCCCACAACAGCGGCCGGCGAGCGTCCGACGCCAGCATCGCCAGAACGCCAAACACTTCAGGATTCGCTGTCGCGTCGATCAAGATGTCCGCCAAAGCAAGGTCCTCCAGCAGTTTGGCGTGACGAGCGGGATTGGTCGCTGAAGCAATGTCGATGGGATAGCAGCCGATCTCGGGGTCCAAGAACGCGATATCGCGGAGCGACTCTTTGACGACTTCGACCTTCATCGCGCCGACGCTCGCGAAGTTCGACGGGTAGCGACAAAGGTTAGGCCCTAGAAGCACATCAGCGTCGACCAAGGTCCAGCGTCGAACCCCACTCCGAGCGAGCGTGAGCGCGATCTTGCTTCCGAGAGATCCAAGCCCCACGATCCCCACCTTGAGTGTGGATAGGGCGGCGCGTACATCATCAGCCGTGCGACTGGCAAATGACGTTTCGAGTGGTACGTCGACGAGGCGATGAACCTCCTTGCCCAACCGCAGGTAGCAATGCGCTTCCCCATCCTCTCGTCGAAGCAGCACGACGAGTTCATTGGCTGCGAGGTCCCGACGTCCGTGCTCGGCGATGAAGGAGGTAAACGCTTCTGGCTCGGACGGCACCGACGTCGGTGCCGTCGCGTCGAGCTGCACGACGGGGCCCGTGTGGCGCACCTGGTTGCGAAAGGCCGGGGGGATGTCACCGAGTTCCTGCCCCTTCGGCAAGGCTGTAGGAGCAATCCGCACGGGATAGGTACCGGACCATGCGTACTCGAACTCGGTCGCATCCGCTGCGCCCTTAGCGCGGTCCTCGAAGGTCGGCGTCCGAAGAATCACCCCCGTTGCGTGACGCACTTGCTCCCCTAAGGTTGTCACGTGGCGCGACGGGATTTCAACTGGCTTCACCGTCGAGATGATCTCCTTCACGACCAACCGCCACGCGCTTCGAAGCATGTCGGCGGAGTTGAAGTGCGGGTGCCAGTTGTCCGGGCCGAGCTCGAGGCACAACACGCCCGTGCCTCCGAATTGGTGGGAGCTCAGCGACTCATACGGGACCGGTCGAACCGAAGGACATCCCTCGGGATAGTGTGCCGGGAAGCGCACCTCGAGCTCGAGGTTCTTTTCGCCCGCAAGGTCGAGCGTCGCCCTGAGACGCACCTCACCGCTCTCTTCGCGAAGCCAGCGGTACCCGCTGATGAGGCCCTCCGTGTCGCGAACAGCGGCAAGGGCAGCGTCCTCTTCGAGAAGACGCGCGGGCAGGCGCTTCCACCAGGCGTCGCACGTCATGTCAGGCGAAACCAGCCGGCTTGTTGGGCCGAACAGGCAGTGGCGGGAAGGATGCCTTTGCGCTAGCGGAGGCTGCCGGGAACTTGTCGCCGAACAGCTTGCGCCAGAGGTCAGCACTCTTCCTAGTGTCTGCCTCGGCGAGGGCCGCTCGGGCAGTTGGCAGGACCGCCGTCACCTTCGCCATAAACGTCTTGAAGTCGTCAGCGCTCAAACGATGCGCCACGTTGTGCGACGGCACGCCCGGGTCGGGCAGCACGGGCACGAGCCCTGCTGCGGCATAGAAGGCGAACTTGTCGTGGATGTTCTCGAGGAGCTGCACAAAGCCTTCGGCGTGATCGCGCTTGCTCTGGTCGACGCACTCTCCGGCAATGCGCTCGAGCACGTATCCTTTGGGATACTTCGGCTTCTGGTACGTCTCCTTGCGCCACCACTTGAACATCTTCACGAGCGGCACAAAGTACCCGCCGCAGCTGGCATTCAGCTCCGTGGTCCACTTGAGCTGCGCTTTGGGATGCGTCTCGACCCAACGACCGAGGTCGCGATCCGGAATGAAGAGCGGTTGGTCGGACCAGCCGTCGCCAGCATCGATCGAGTCCGCCACGCGGACCGACTCGAGCAACCAGCTTTTTTGGTTCAGGTAGCGGGACGCCGCGATCACGACATCCATCGTGACGTAGCTCAAGGTCACGCAAAAGGACCGGTTTTGCTGGGTGACGGTGCCGGTGGGATAGTACTTCCGCAACACCTTGCCGAGCTTGGCGTTCGCGTCCGCGGCACTCACCGTGTCCGGGTTGAGCGAGGTCACGACGACGATGTCGACGTCCTTGCCGGGGTGGACCGCCGTGTTGCGTTTGTACGAGCCCTGCAAGAACGTGTTGACGTGAATGGCCTTGAAGTCCACGTCTTCGGCGAGGCGCTTGCGGAGCGTCTTGTGCCCGGTCTGCTGGTCCTCTTTGTAGGAGGGGCTCGGTTCGATTTCAGTCAGAAATTCCTTGAAATAGGAGGGTAGTTTCATATTCGTTGATCCTCAGTGCGTGCTCATTGCCGGTCGGTACGCGCGATTCGCGCTCCCGAAGTCAAACTCGTAGATCGTTGCCGGTCCCCAGACCCGTGCCTCTTGGCCAATGAGAAACGCGAGGGCAGCAGGACAAGCGGGAAAGATGTGGACGTGTTTCGGCCGCTCGCGGGCTGTCGTCGCTCCGATCAACCGGACGAGCTCATCAGCAAGCCAGCGCGCGTGCGGCCCGTCGGTGATCGCCTGGGGGCCAAGAGATGGGAGGGCAGCGTGAACGATGGCGCCAACTGCAGGGAGGGATGCACGAACGTATCGCTCGGCATCGACGAACCCGTCATGGGTGACGGAGATGACGACCGCAAGTTGATCACCCTCGGCGTCCTCTGTCGACAGTTTCCAGGCCGGGACGTCCGCCGGCCTTCTGGCGACGGCAACGTCCCAAAGATCTACGCCTTTGCCCTTCGTTCGCTGCCGAAGCAGTACGCGCGCGCCCGCTTTGGGATCGAGAAGGTGCCCAGTGTACCAAGCGATGGATAGGTGGGCGTCGAGCGCGACGTGAATCGGCTGCGAGAGCCCCTCCACCTTGGGGATGGAGGCGTCAAGTCTTGCTTTGATGTCGCCCGCCCAATTCTCGGGCGAAGCCGCGAGCCGCCCGTCAAACAGGTCGGTCAGATCAACCATGCACGCGCCGTCTGTCGCGGCGTGCGCAAACCGCGTGAACGAACGCACGGCGAACGTGCTCTTGAACGGCGGTTCCTTCTCGAGCACCAACCCGTTCTGCGCCACCAGCTCGCGGAGCGACTCCGGCGTATGCTCTGTCCGTCCGCTTTCGATAAAGCGCGCGCCCAGGTCATCGTATGGGCTGTGATCCACGCCGCGCCCAACGGGCTTCAGCCCGGCAAGCTGACATCGGTCAGCAAGCCAGAGCTCGGCGTCATCCTGCGACACCGCCGACGTCGAGAATCGCAAGGTCCGGAGGAACGTTTCGAAATCGGCATCCGAGAGGCCGCAGGCGGCGCGCCAGTCGTTCCGAATCTTCCCGACCGCAGACTTAGCGCCCGCCGTCCAAAACCCATCTCCGAGAGCGCCGCCATCTCGAATGAGACCGGCAACGGGGCTGCCAGGATCCCAAGGCCAGTTGGTGACGAGGCTGAGGCGTGATCCAGGATGCTCCGCGGCAATACCAGTCCACGCGTTGGCGAGCCTTCGGAGGATGGGGAGCTTGGTACCGGTCCACTCGGGATTCACGACGGCCGCGTGATCGACAGCGCCGGTCCTCGCGACGTGAAACTTGAGCTGGAAGAAATCGGCGGTGACCTGTGTCCCGCGTTCGTTCAGACCGGGAGGCCTGTAGTAGACGACGACGTCGTCGACCGCCTCAACGCCGTGGTGCTCCAAGACCACCTTCGCGACCAGTGGGTCTGGCAGAAGCATCGCAAGCGCGTGCCGCCAGAAAAACCGCACTTGGTAGCGGATGCCGGCGCTGAGCGCTCCGAGTTTGGGAGGAGTGGTCATTTCTTGAGCCAAGTGTTCCTAAATACTGCTCATGTGTCCAGGTACCGAAGCCGCACGAGTGCCTCGCCTTGCAGAGGCGGCGAAGACACAGCTATTTTCGAAGGGTTACGGGAAGTGTCAGCGGCGATAAGGCAGCTGAGGCAGCCGGTTCGCCCAAGAGGACGAGTTCGGCCGCCGAGGCGACCCACGCCGACGCGGGGTCGTCACCTGCCCAGCGCTACCGCGCGCTATCTCTCGAGCGATGTGCGCCTCGTGAGCTTGAATGTTTAGGGCCAGCAACTGGTCAACATTCGTAAGCTCAGAACGCTCCCAGCGGCCGGGCGCTGCCGCGCGGCGGCGCTTGATCGCTTTCATGAAGGGCTGGGAGTCGACGAAGGTCAGCGCGGTGAAGTGTCGCGCGAGTTCGGCGGCGAATGCAGCACCGCCGACAATGACGGGGTGAAGCGCACGACCGACACGATCTTGAAGACGCGCGAGGTCAGCAATGGCGCGGTCGCCGCGGTCGCGGAGACGCAAGCCTGTTTGAAATTCTTTCGCCACGTACGTCAGGTGGTCATGAGCGCCGAGGAACACCTGCCAGTGTCGCCAGTCGTCCTCCTGCAGGCTATTGAGGTGAGGAACCACGAACAGCCCGTTGGCGGCGAATTCCGATGCGACAATTTCCATGCGCCGACGATTCCAAAGCGAGTGCGGTCGCGGCGCATCGAGAAACGACGAGAAGTTGGGCACCGTGATGGCCGTTAGCCCCAGGTCCTTGAACTGCCGTGGAACAAACCACTTGCGTCGATACGCCCAGAACCGTTCGAGTACGCGATCGCGCGCGACCGAGACCAACACGACCTGAGCGTCGTGACGCAAGGCGAACTGTTCCCGAATGCCCGACGCCGACGTGGCGATCGCGGAGTACGACTGCCCGCGATGCTTCACAACGTCCTCGATGGAGAGCGCCACGGCAGCAACGTCCAGCGGCATCGCTCGCGACGACCCATGTCGGATCATGGGGATATAGCGCGGCAAGTTCACCGTCTGACCCGTTGGGATCAGGGTCGAGCCTGTCGATAGGCCGCCGACCTCACGAACTCGGTCCACAAAGTCCGCCTTCAGGGGACAGACCCAATCGCACTTTTCGGGCCCCCCACACGCTGCGCCACAGCCGACGAAGCAGCCGCCGATCGTCTGCTGGCCGCGCTGGCCACCACACTCAGGCAGCAACCCGCAGGTCGCGCAAGATGCGGCAAAAATTGGAAGGTGCTTCATGGTTCCTCCGTGAGGCGCACCACGAACCCGCTACTCACGCGGGATTTCCGCTGCACCTGCGCACGGAGGAACCCACAGCCGATGCGCATCGCCTCGGCCAGGCTGGCGGCCTCGGCGCCATCGACCGCCCCGACCACGCGATTTGCTTGCAAGACCGCGATCTGCCCGCAGTTGTCGTGCAGCATTACTTCGGCTCCGGCTTCCAGCGTGTTGGCTGCGAGGGGCGACGCTTCGCAGCGAATCTCGCGCAGCATCACCTCGCGCTTCGTGGTGGAGATCAGCGTCGGGATCTGAAGACGATCGAACCCTGCGTCGTGACGATGCCTGAAACCGTGAGCCTGCTTTCGAAGAAAGTGTTCACCCATGTCCGAGCTCCCGTGCGATCGGTTCGTAGACCCACTGCTTGCCGTTGCGACGACGACGAGCGAGACGCCTGCTGTGGAGGTCAGATAACCGATTGTTCCACGCCGTGATGTTGATCGCGATGCCCGCCTCTGCGTGCAGCTCGGTCGCGGTCGACGCTCCCTTTCGCAGAAGTGCACACAGGGTGCTCTTGAGCGCATCGTCGAGGTGTCCGACCAATCGAGCGCGCAGCAATTCCTCGCCGTTCAGCTCGATTGCCTCAACCGCGACAGTGCCGGCGAGTTCGACGTAGTCGACCAATTCTTCACGCACGAGCGGTGAAAGCCCCGCCACCACCGGGAACGCCTCCGGGGGCTGTTCGGCTTCTTGCGCGAGGCCAGTCCGGGGCTCAGCCTCGGGCAAAAGGCCGAACACCAGCGCCTTCAAGAAGCTGGCGCTGGCCGACTCGATTCCATCGAAGTCGAACACCACGAGGGGCGCCAACACCTCGGAATTACGAATCTTTTCCACAACCTGGCCACGTAACTTGCCGGCGAACGTCGCCCCTGCGAGGTTCAATTGCCGGCCGACGAGTTCTGCTACCTTGACGATCATCCTCACCTCACACAGGTGAGGTGAATATAGCGAGACTTTTCAGCGCGTCAAGGGCGGGCCAGGGCAACCTGCACGCCGGGCAGGGGGGCGCGGCGACCGGCCGCCCCGGTTCGACCGCGCGCGTCCGCGACGACATCCGAATAGGCGTCGCCGCTGCCAACCGAGAGCTGCCCGAGGTCCGCCAGAGCGCGGACCGCATTGCGAAAGCCCATACCGGGACCAACACGACGCCGGCTGGCGTTTTGTTCGAGGATGGCTCTTAGAGCCTCCTCCTCACTTTGGAGAGCCGTCCAGTGCGGGTTGTCGTGAAGGCTCGCCAAGGCGCCACGACCGATGTCCCCGACGGCGAAGGTAAAGCGCTCATGGGAAACCTCGTACGCCATGACGCCAGAGGCTGGGGCCATGACCGCAGGTCCGCTGTGCTGCGTCACGTTGTCGGCCAGCTCTTGGAGAGCACCAGCGAGGCCGCGAGCCTCCGAAGCGGAGAAACCGCCGATCTCCTCAAGTGACTTTCGGAACCTATTTGCGAAGCGTGCCTGCGAATCCTCATCGGTGACCGTCAGTATTTCTGCCGCATGAGCGGCATAGTCGACTCCGGCACTCCGATTCGAGGTGAGAGCTTCCCAAGCAAGCGCTAGACGCGGGTCTTCCAACCAACCTCGGAATGTCGCGAACGCCGGTGATCGACTCTGTTGCCAGAGCCAACCGGAGCACGCAAGATGAACGGCTCCGGCCAAGCTGCAGGACCCAAGACGCACCGGCAATGGTTCACCCTGCTGCACAAGAAACCGCAGCTCGCTGATGTCGTGGGTGCTCAGTTCTGGTTCCATTCCCCGACCCTGATTCAGTGCTTCACTGGCAGGAAAGACGCTTCACATCGGTTCGCGCATGAGAAGCGTGGTGCCATTGGCAGTTGTAGCGGACACCGGCAATGCGTGCCAACTCGACGGTAGACATTCGTCCGTTGTCGGCGAAGAGGCGCTCCCTAGGGGTAAGGGCGCTTATACGGGCACTGGGTTGTCCAGTACCCGGAGCATCCCCAGAATTTCGACCCATCCGTACGGTTCGTCTGCACTTTCAACACCATCCCACATTCTGGACAAGCCTCGGGCGCTTCAAACGCATGTTGGTCCTTCGCGAAGCAGAACACGCGCACTTCAGCAGCACCGTCCTCGAGCAGAGCCGCACGGCATGCCTCGACGGTACTCCCCGTCGTATGAATATCGTCCACGAGCAGGATCCTTTGCCCACGCCAGGTGTACGCGGACTCGTACGCCCCGCGAACCGCTTCCTTCCTAGCAGCTCGACCGAGCGACTTGTAGTTGGAGATCTCGTGGACGCAGGTCAAGGCATCGCGCACAATTCGCACGCCCTTTGGCAACAGGGGTTCCAGCTCGTTGAACAGGGCTGCGAAACGGTCGCGACTCTGCTTCGGTTTTGGAGGCACGGAGGCGATCACCAGCGGTCTATCCTCGTACCAGCTTTCGAGGACGAGGCTCAGGATGCGAGCAAGTTCGCGGGTTGGCGTGTCGTCATGCTTGAACTTGAGTAATGCATCGGTTAGCTCGCTCGCGCCGTGCCGCTTGTCTGCGCTAGCGAAATAGCGACCAGCCGCGATCACTTCACCATCTCCCTCACATAGAAGCGAAGAGCCGGTATGCCAACACACCTTCTTGCCCGCTACAATGCGCTCGGCAACGTACCCGTAGCGTCGCAGCTGCATGGGGACGATCAACGGCCCTGGATCGTGGAGCACGATGTCAGGAGCCGACGAGCTCAGCTCAGCGAGGTCCTCGGCGCCCCACGCGGCGAGGACCGAGGTAACGCCCGCGTGGTAACTGGCCTCGATGTCGTCAACATGATCACCAACGTGGTACACGAGTTCAGCGCCCGTCTTCAGCCGCTTGAGTGCTAGCGTGAGCGGTTCGGGTTGAGGCTTGTGCTCCTCGGTATCGTGGTACGCGACGAGCACGTCACACTTGATTCCAAACCTTTCGATTATGGCTTCGGCGTACGTCTCAGGTGAAGAGGTCACGATGGCGACCGGATGGCCCATGCGCATGAGCTTGGCGGGGATCGTGTGGGGAGCTGGATCGAATGGAAAGGCCCGAACCTTATGCAGATTTTGCAGCGCATCGTTCCAGCGCCGCATCGCACGCAGATGCGCGACCTTCGACGAATCGACCAACGTCATGTCTAGATCGAACAGGAAGGGGCTGCGCATCCTGGCAACTCGACGGACATCCGTCGCCAACTTGCCATCCATAGTGCGAGCAGGGTCTTGCGGCAAATTCACGGCCGCAACGAAGAGCGTCAGTCGCGTCCGGTAGAAAAAGTCCTATGCCGAGACGTTAGCTTGCGCCTGGAGGGCCAGCCTGGGCGTGTCGAAAGACCCACGCTCGAACAAGGTTGGGGTATGCCTCAACGAGATTCCTCGGTGGAGGTTCTTTCTCGTCGAGCCAGTGGCACCACTCGGAGATGCAGGCGTCCCCGGCGATCAGGTCATCCAGCTCCCGTGCAAGGCGCTGCCCCTGTTCGGCTAGCTGTTGCGAGGTCACGTCATAGGCCGGTCCGATGTTCCCGAGCTCGTGCACGATGACGTTTCGGGCGCGACGCGCTCCGTCGAGAACCGCCATTGTAGCGGCTGTCACCCCTGGAAGAGTTGCGAGGTCCCGAAGCGCTCTCCCGAGAAGGCTGTCGTCGAGCTTCATGAGGAACGACAGGATGTCAGGATCTTCTGGACGCCGTTCCTGCGCATGGCGCACAGCTTTTCCGATGCGGACAACCCAGAGACACTTCTTCTCGAACGAGCACGCGAGGTAGATTGCCTTCCCTAGCGCGAGCAAATACTCGTCCAGTTCCTCCGACACGTCTGATTCTCCAAAGGCGATCGACCAGCTCATGATGCGTCCGTCCCTGAACGTTTTCCGCTCAACCAATCCCGCGATAGCACGGTGGATGGGACGGACCAGGCCTTCGGGCGACGCAGGGGGACATGACAGTCACGCCCAGTGGCGTTAAGATTGGGGGTATGCGAACCATGTTCCCCGTAGCTGGACAAGAGAGCGCCGGGTGGACAAGTTCGATCTCGTACGGGACACGGCCATGAATCTGGACATCGTCGCCTGGCACCCCCTTGGACTCCTAACTTTGATGCAAATCAAAGGAATCGGACCACATGCGACGGATAGGATCGTTCGCCAGTTTCAAACCCTTCGAGAGGTGTTTGAGGCGAGCGGCAAGGTTCTAGAACGCACGGTGCCCGCTGCAGCCCGAGCCGCGGTCAAATCCCCCGCGGAGTGGCAGCGGGCACTTGATAGCGCACGACGAACCCTCGACGACGCTGAGACCTACGGCGTTACGGTTCTGTCGGCGTTTGAGGCGAGCTATCCCGAATGGCTCCGAGAACTGCCAGATCGTCCTCCAGTCCTCTACGTCAAGGGCAGGCTTCGACCGGGCCGGCGCTACGTGGCAACAATCGGAACGCGTGAGCCGTCGCGGTTTGGGGAAGAAGTTACGCAGCGGATTGTCTCCGTGCTCGCGAGCAAGCAGTGGAGCATCGTCAGTGGACTCGCGCTCGGCGTGGATGCTCTCTCGCACAGAGCTGCGCTTGATGCACAGGCACACACCGTCGCTGTTCTCGCGAACGGCCTCGAGACCGTCTATCCGAAGAAGAACAGTCATCTCGCGCAGGAAATTCTCGAGAGCGGCGGCGCACTGATCAGCGAACAACCCTTCGGCGCGCCTGCCATCCCCCGCAACCTTGTTCAGCGAGACCGCATTCAGAGTGGCATGTCGGCGGGCACGGTCGTTATGCAAACGGACATTGTCGGAGGTTCAATGCACACCGTCCGATTCACGCTACGGCAGCATCGTCTGCTCTTCGCGCCAGTGCCGGGCGGTGAGCATGCGAAAGAGCCCAAGAGCCAGGGGACGCTGGCGTTGGCGACGGTCGACGGTCGCGAGCTATCCAAGAAGCTGAGGGCCGACGGCGACTACTTGGCGATGCTCACGACGGTGTTTGCTCGGCGCCCCGTCGCTCACGGATTAGCAAGCCGTGACGACTATCAGAAACTTCTGGAGCTTCTGGATGCCAAGGCAAACGGATCAACGAGTGAGCCGACAGCAAACAATGCACAGCTGGGTCTGTTCTAGCGAATAGCGAAAGGGTGACTGGGGTGGGACTGAGAGCGTTCGTCTTCGATCTCGACATGACACTGGTGGATTCCTCGGCGCTGGAGAGCTGGAGGCGGGCGGCACTGTGGCCCCGTGTTCAAAGCAACCTCCATCTCATCCGACCATTCACGGCCGAGGTTCCCCCTCATGAGCTTCCCGCGCGCCTGCACCTTGCGGGCTATAAGGTCGCAATCGCGACCTCGTCGGTACGCTGGTACGCTGAGGCCGTACTGAAGCTGTTTGGAGTTCCTTACGACGCCCTCGTCGCGTACGAAGACACGGAGCGGCGCAAACCCGATCCCCATCCAATTGAAGTCGCCCTAGCGGCGCTGGGTGTACCGGCTGCAGAGGCTGCATACGTTGGCGATGCGGCAGTCGATGTCGAAGCGAGTTATCACGCCAACGTGATGTCAATCGGTGCCGGCTGGGGGATCCCAAACTTGGAAGCGCTCACGTCGGCCGCTCCAGACCTCTTAATCATGCAACCTGGCGCGCTGCTTCAGGTCGATGCTCTTGAACGATACGGTTACCTCGGGGAGTGTGTCCTCAAAGGCGTTGCGCCTGTCCTGCACCACGGGACGCTGCTCTGCTCCACGAGCCACGTTCCTCAGCGCTATGCGCTCGGGCGGTATTTCGGTCGCGAGGACCCCCGGCACGGGACGAGCCCTCTATCGAACGCGATCCTAGAGTTCAAGAGCAACGACGGCAACGCGCAAGTCTTTGCTCCCGCCCTCGCCTCGGCAATCACCCAAATGGCTTGGACGCCTGACTTCATCGTCGGGGTTCCTCCAAAGCCAGGCCAGAGCAATCGCTTTGCACGATTGCTCGCGGAAACAGCTCGGCTGCATCCAGGGCCGCATCCCGTTCTGGATGGGCTGAATTGCGTCAAGGTCGTCGCAGACTACAAGCCACT
Source organism: Minisyncoccota bacterium (assembly GCA_035548315.1). GTDB lineage: Bacteria > Patescibacteriota > Minisyncoccia > Phycocordibacterales > Phycocordibacteraceae > C7867-001. The sequence continues at coordinate 2,136 of DASZTF010000048.1, read as the reverse complement.
CGGTCCCTTCGATCGATCGCAAGCCATCCGTGGCGTGTTCACGACAAACTACAGCTGGTCGGATAAGAAGATCTTGCTGGTCGACGACGTCCTGACAACGGGCGCCACGTCTGGCGAGTGCGCGCGTGTTCTGCTTGCCGCCGGAGCGGCAGAGGTGCGGATCGTCGCACTCGGCAAGGACCAGCAAGTCTTCGCCCGCAAGATGTGCCCGGTATGCAGCCGTCCAATGCGTGTGCGCAAAAGCGGCAAGGGCGAGAAGTTTTGGGGCTGCTCTGGCTATCCCAATGACTGCACTAACACCGAGAACTACTAGTTCCTGTGGGACTCGTGCCGCGGTCGGACCACCTCCCGGTGCGCGTCCGTGAACTCGATGGACAAGCAATTGATCAGCTACGGCGCATCTGACGAAATTTTCGTGATGGGAGACCTCGGGGTCGAAATCGACGTTGCCACCCTGCTCTCGCGTGTGAACGCCGCACCGCGCGAAGAGCTGGACGTTCGCGAGAGTTCCACGGCAGAACTCATGGATATTGCTCGCCGGAATGGCTTCAATCCCTCCCTAGTCGTCTCGAGTGAGCGCATGGAGGAACCGATCCTGGTCGTAACTCTAACGGCGCACGGGCAGCGCCAATCCTGGGTTGTGGACGGCACGCATCGGCTTCATGCTCGACATCGCTTGGGCAAGCCAACGACAAGGTTTGTCGCGATCAAAGCGTCGATGATTCGTGACCTCGTACGGCCGAGATAGCCATCAGCCGCATGGTTCGCAGGTCGTTCGTCGTCGCGATCCGACAACGTGGCTGCTTCCAGTGACTACCGCGTTGCTTTGTCGGCTTCACGTCGGTGCAGTTCCGGGGAATGGAAGTATCGCTCCCAGAGGGGACGCACCCACATCCGGGCGCCGCGGTGAGCATCAATGCTACGCTCTACCAAGTGGACAAACGCACCGAGGGCATCGTCGCCCTCGCCCCATAGGATGACATCACCGCTCGTCTGTGACGTCAGACCGAGGCCCTGCTTCGACACCGTGTATGATCCAAGAGCACAGATCGCATCAACGCACGGGAACTGAAGATATTTTTGGACGGTCTCAATGGTCGGCGCCTTGTACGCAAAGAAGAAGTTCGGGATTGCTGGAATAGACTCAAAATCCTCCCAACTACCGACCCCGGCCTTGGTGAGCTTGTCCATCGTCTGAGCGGACGCTTCACCTGAAAGCTTGTCCTTCAGCATGAGCAGCGGCTTCAGACTAGGCAGAGCGGCATAGAATCGCGAAAGCTGAACCAGTTCCTTGTTCTGCTTCGAAAACGCCTCTTCCAGATGCTCCGACTTGAGTTCACTCTTTATCTCGGTCGTGAAGATGACGTCTTCAACCCGCACCAACTGCCGTTCGTCATCCGTTGCAATGGAGGCCCCTGGCTCATTCGAAAATGCGATCAGGTCGTACTCACCCTGGGATGACACCCCGCGGCTGTCAACGATCTCGCCCTTCGTGCTGCCGACCATCGAACCAAGGCGGTTTTGCAAGAACGACCTTAGAAGCCTTTCGCGCTTGTCGCCTTTCGCAGTGGGGTGGTCGAGCGCCGAGCCTACCTGCAAGGCAAGCTCTTTGCTCTGCAGTCGCATAGCTTGTCGGTAGTCACGTCCCATGCTGCGAGCATAGCTTCGTCGAGGCGAATCGCCACCAGGTTGATGCCCAACACCAGCTCCCGGCGCGCAGTCCGCGCAGGTAGAATACTGGGTGCCATCACTCGGCGATGGTAGGAACGATTTTGGCCAGGGGTTGGTCGAGGCGGCCCTGCTAGAGTCCGAGGCGATGGAGCGAGGAGCGTCGTGACCGACTTCACCCGCGTGATGCTGACGGACAAGTTGGCCTGGCAGCTGTTCGGCCAGGCCGGCAAGGAGGGACTGCTTTACCGAACCGAAGGGAGTGACGACGCACCGAAGCGAGGCCGAGGCCCGATCGCGCAACGCGCGCTCGCGTTCCTCGTGCTCTTGTATCCGTTCGGGCAACCGCGTCCTGACAGGGCGTGGGCGGCGGGCGTACAACGCCTGAGCGATGAGCAGCTCAGCGAGCGAAAGCGAGGAGAGCGCGACGGAGAGGGTTCTCTGCGAGCCGCCGCTTAGCTTCTTCTT
>DASZTF010000047.1:0-4643 GCA_035548315.1 Minisyncoccota bacterium | reverse complement strand
CTGCTGTCGATGGGCTCGTTGGTCGATACGGTCGACGAACTTCACACCGGCGATCACCTTCGCCAAGTGCTGCACGAATCCTCGTAACCTGTGAAAGCTCTTCCGCGCAGTCATGGTACTCCGTCTTCAGCGCCAGAAAATGCTTCTCCCCGCGCTCATTCAGGCCCACCACCACCCGCATACACAGCCGCGTGTTCTCGGCTCGCAGACCGCTGTATATCCATATCCCGTCGGCCCACAGGTACACCCAGCGCTCGGTCTGGCATCACCTGCGCGATGATCGGCTAGCCGTCATGCGACCGATCCGGGAGCGCAGCGCGCTCCCGGGCGGTCCGCTGGGGCTCCGGAGATTCATCCGGAGTTAGAGACTAGAACTAGAAGCGCTGCCCAAACCTCAATCCGACCGTGCGCGGCATATCGGGAATGCTGTAGGGCCTCAGCCCGCACAAGGGTTGCGGATTGTCGGGATCAGGGCCGTAGATACTGCACTCGGTCGTCCGGTACGTGTCGCCGCGCTTGTCGAAAAGGTTATGAACGTAGAGCTCGATCGCGTATGTGTCTCGGCTAACGCCGGTGGACAAGTCGGTCATGGCATATGCTGGCTGCTCGCCCACGAGCGCGCGATCGGGTAGACGGAGGTCCGCGAACACCGACGTCCGGTATCCAATCGATCCCTGCACGTGAGCCTCGAACCCCTTCAGCGGGAAACCATAACGGGCCGTAAGGTGCCCCTTGAATTTGGACGAGACAGGCAAGCGCGTGCCGTCCGGCGCGAGCGGATCGGCGCAATCCGTAATGGGCGTGCCGTCGGCCTGGGTCGTGCCGCAGTAGTTCGCGGCCAGCTTCGCGTCCGTGTACGCGAATCCGCCGCTCAATGTGAGACCCGATGTCACTGCCCAATCGATGTCACCCTCGACGCCCTTCACTTTCGCCTTGTTCGCGTTCTTGATCTCGGTGAGGCCATTCAGGCCCAGGTAAGAGAACTGAATGTCCGTCCAATCGAGGTAGTAGACCGCACCGTTCACGCGCAGACGATTGTTTAGCCAGCTCGTCTTCCAGCCGATTTCGTAATTCTTCAGGTAATCCGGCTTGTAAGGCGGCAAGATGCTGCGGCGATTGATACCGCCGGGACGGAATCCTTCCGCGTACGTGACATAGACGAGGCGCGCATCATCGAAGCGGTACGTCAGATTGTACCGCGGCGTATTGCCGCTCGCCTCAACGTTCTTGTCGAGATTGATACACGGAGCGCCGTGGAATTCGACCCACTGCGTCCGATCGGCGGCGCATTGCGCCTCTCCGGAGCCGGACGGGCTGAAGCCGAGCCCGTAGCCGAAGAATCCTTTGAGCGAGTTGTTCGCCTTGAAGAAGCGAACGCCCGCAGTCGCGGACAACTTCGGAGTGATATCTAAGGTGACCTCGCCGAACGCCGCCCGGTCGCGGTCAGTGCGCACTTGCTCAGTGAGCCAAATCGTGTCGGGCCAGCCTGTCGGAGTGAGGAACGAGGCAAATCCATCAATTTTGTACCGCTGTTCGATGTCGTGTTCCTGCTGTTCCCAGAACAAACCGGCCACGAACTTGAGTCGCTTCGTGGGATCGGACGAGACGCGCAGTTCGTGACTGTCCTTGTAGAACGCATCGTTCCCGAGAAAGTACTGCGTCGGATCGATGATTTGGCCCGCGTCGTTGTAGATGTACGCGCCGTACCCATAAACGACATCGTAAAAATATGAGTAGTCGGCGTAGTCGGCACTCGAGTGGATGTCACGTTTCAGATGGGCGCCTGCGTACACCACATCGAGGTTGGCGATCTTGCCTTCGATAGTGAGCGCCGCCTGCCACCAATTGTCGCGCTGAAACTCCGGACGGAAGTGCACCACCTTCAAGTCGCCGACCTTCGGATCGTAGGCAAAGGCACCGTTGGTCTTTTGTGCCTGCCCCATCACTGTGGGCGTCAACGTCCAGGCGTCGTCCAGATCGATCTTCAAAGCTGCCCGCCCGCCGTACGTATCGACGTCGTTGTAGTTCTTCTTGACCCTATCGGCGTTCGTGACGGTGCCATCGCCGGTCGCCGCTTGCAAGCTGGGATAAGTCAACGAGCCGAGTACGTTGTCGATATAGCCGCCGTCGTGGCGCGCCCAACCGACGAGCCGCACGGCTGCAGAATCGGACAGCGGAACGTTGACGAACCCTTCTCCCAGGTAGCCCCGATCGCCTCTCGCCACGGTCTCCATTTGCAAGTCATAGCTCGCCGCGAATGCGCGCGGATCGGGCTTGTTGGTGATGATGCGGATCGTGCCGGCCTGCGAGCTCGCGCCGTACAGCGTTCCCTGGGGACCCGAGAGTGCCTCGACGCGCGCGATGTCATAGACGTGAATATCGAGCGCCCCCTGTATCGTGGTGATCGGTTGCTCGTCGAGATAGATTCCGACGCTCGGCAGCGGCCCGGAGTGATTGGCGTTCTCGCCGCTGGCAATGCCTCGCATGTAGACCGTTGTGGCGCCCGGACCGAGCGACTGATAGGACACGCTCGGCAGGAGCTTTGCGTAGTCGGTGAATTCCTTCACCTGCATGTCCGCGAGCTTCGCCGTGCCGAGCGCGGTGACGCTGACGGGCACACTTTGCAGGTCTTCTTCGCGCTTTTGCGCGGTCACCACGACCTGTTCCAGGCCCGTGTCATCGTTCTGCGAGAAGGCCGGCGGCAGGCCCGCAAGCACCATGGACGCGAGAGGCACACTCTTCAACACGCGTTGGGTCCGACTTTGGGCGCGAATCCGCTCCAGTTTACGGCGTCGACTGCGTGTCATCGCGGAGACCCTCCCGTTTCTTATTGAACGAGTGTACGACTAGTCTATCCTGCACGAGCCCCACAAAACAGGGGTACCCGCCGTTTCAGAAGCACGGTACCGCCGGATAGGAGGCGAGCACCGGGCCCAGCGCTTCCTTTAGGGGCCCGAGCCACGGCTCGTAGTGTCGCCACTGATCGAGCCCTTCGCGATAAATGGGCCTGCGGACCTGCTCCGAGCTCGCGGTTCGTACCGCGCGCTGATTTTCGTAGAACCGCAGGCAGCCCACCTCGAACCGCAGATGGCAATAGGCCAACAGCCGACGTACCTCAGCCTCGGTGTCACCGACCATGTCCTCGTAGTAGATGCGGTGGATTCGACCGGGTAGAACTGCGTCGAAATGGGCAAGCAACTCAACGTAGTCGCGGTAATAGCGCCCGAGCTCGCGAAGGTTGTAGGTGTAGTTCTGCCCGCGCGCGAAATGCTGCTTGAAGCCGGAAAAGCAGCAGCCGAGTGGATGGCGTCGAGCATCGATGATCTTCGCGTTCGGCAGGATCAGGTGAATGAGACCGATGTGTGCGAAGTTGTTCGGCATCTTGTCGATGAAAAACGGCGCCCCGATTCTGCGCTGGATGCCAGTGGCGGCCAGAAACTGCTCACCCATTGCATAAAAATCCTTCATCTCCAGTTCGGCGAGCACTTCGGGATAACGCGTGACCTCGCGACGCGTTTTGCGCCCTCCTAGCCCGCGCGCCATCGCGATGAGGTCGGGCAGCTCCATCGTGCCTTCCACTTCGGAGTGGCTCGATAGGATCTGCTCGATCAGCGTCGAGCCCGCACGCGGCAAACCGACGATGAAGATGGGATCGGGCGCGGGACAACCCCAGCCACTGCGCGCCGCAAAGAACTCACGGGTGAACAGTGCTTTCGAACGTTGCACGTGGCGCGACGTCTCATCGGGATCATAGTCCGTCGTTGCGCGGCGTAGGGCATTGCCGCGCTCGTAGTGTTGAAACGACTCCGCGTAGGCTCCCGTGTCTTCGAGCGCCTTGCCCAGCGCGAACTCGAAATGTAGACGATCTTCGTGCGCGAGATCCGCGCGCGCGAGCTGCGCCTGCATCCGTTCGATGTCGTCGGGTGAGAAGCGAAACGTCTTCAGGTTCGCGAGACTCCAGTACGCTTCGCCGAGATGGGGCGCCCGATCGATAGCAGCGCGGTACGCCTCGATGCTCTCCCGCCGCCGTCCGGCCGTTTTCAACGCGTGGCCATAACTCATCCAGACCTTTGGCTGATGAGGATACTCGGACAACACCGCCGCATAAATCGTGATGGCTTGTTCCTGATCGCCGATGCGACTCAGGATTGCGGCCTTCAGATTCCGATAGCCCGGATTGCGCGGCTCCGCCGCCAGCGCAGCATCGATCTCCGCCAGTGCAGCGGCCACTTTGTGCTGCCGATGAAGCACGACGGCATAGTTGTGGCGTGCCGCATGGAAGCTCGGCGCGAGCTCGAGACAGCGGGCAAGCAAGATTTCCGCGTCGCCGTAGCGCCCGAGCCGCGCAGCCACTTCCGCGAGCATGCGGATCGCCGCAACGTCCGTCGGATAGATCTTTAAGTGCTCGCGCAGCAGCGCTTCGGCGGGAGCGAGCCGGCCATCGCACAGGTGCGTCGCCGCTTCCATCAAGCGTGGGTCGCGCGTCGAGTACTTGATGCTGCGCGCATACGCTTCGTCCGCGCCGGTCGTGTCGCCGATCGCCGTGAGGTGGTCCCCGAGCGCGCGCCACGCGGCGGGCATGTCGGGTTTCAGGGTGACGGCACGACGTAACGCTGCGATCGCCCGGTCGCCCTGCCCTTTGG
>DASZTF010000046.1:0-2804 GCA_035548315.1 Minisyncoccota bacterium | reverse complement strand
GTGTCGACAGAATCGGATCGGGGTCGAGGGATTCGCGATCCCGGGCTGTCACCGCAAACAACGGATTGCCCGACGCGTCCTTCTGCTCACCCAGGAAGCGCGCCAGCAAATCGAAACGCCGGATGGACCAGTCGTCTTCCGTCGGAACAATCGTGGTCTGCAGCAGGATCTTGGCAGTCATGGTCCTAGCTCCGGTCGTAATCCCGATGGCACCCAGTTTAGACTGTCGGGCTCCTCAGCAGAATCTGTGGGTGAACTGCGGAGTCGGTAGCTCACCAAGCTTGTGATACAGCATGACTTTTATCGCTCGAGGCGTGCGAAATCCGTAGGAGTTTCTGATACTCGCTTTGAGCCGGTTGTTCAGACCCTCCACGGCGCCGAGGGAGACTTGTCCTCGCGCCTCGAACCAGTTGAGGATCAGTGGCCGGTGAGCGCGCAGCATGCGCGCGATCTTCTTCATCGGCTCCAGCCGCGAACGCATGACCTGCCGGCACCAGTGGTCCATGAACTTCGCCGCGCTGGCCGGATAGCGGTAGTCCCAGAAGAGCCCGAACTGCTCTTTCAGCAGGTACGCGCGGATGGTGCGCAGATTGCACGCGAGCAATTCGTGCAGCTTGATCCACTGAGGACCGGTCAGATTCTCCTGACGCTTGAGCAGGCACCAGCGCGAGTGCTTGAGAACGACCTGGGCACCGCGCACCTTGGCCCGTGCGGTGAGCTGACGAGTCTCGGTGGCGCGCACCTCGTCGACCGCTTTGTTCATCTTCGCGGCGATGTGGTAGCGGTCGAGGATATTCAGGGCGCCTTTGGCGTATTCTGCGATGACGTTCAGATACGGCTTCCACATATCCGAGCAGAGAAACTGCAGCCCGGCGCTGCGCTCGGCACCGAACCACTCGAAGAACTCCCGCAGACTGCGTTCCTCGCGATCCTCGGCGATGTAGAGCAATCGCTTGGCTCCCTCGTTGATCTGGTACACCAGCGTCAGGAACTTGCCGCGCTTCCAGTAGATCTCATCGACCCCGGCAGCCGTGATGCCGCTCAGATCCATGCGCTGCCGGCCCCACTCGACCGCCATTTCCACCGAGCGAAACACGCTTTCCCAGCTGGTGCGGAAACTGCGCGACACCTGCTGCCAGCTGAGCACTCGCGCCCAGCTCGCCAGAAACCAGGCGTAGCTGCGCGTCAGCGGACGCTTGCCCAGCGCCCAGGGCAGATGCTCGACCACGATGCCGCAGTACCGGCAATACACCCGTCTCGGGGCGTACACGAAAAAGGTGGCAAGGCCCCACAACGGCACGAACTGGAAACGCCGCGGCGCCAGCTGGTCGTAGCCGCCGGCCGGTCTTTCACAACCCGAGCAGCGCGCCAACGAGTTGCGACGGGCTCGCAGATGGATCTCAATGCTCGAGCCGTTCAGTTGGCTCGACTCGTACACAAACCCCTGCAGTCGCTCTACTCGATTGAGCAACGTCTTCAACGCCAGATGCATGGTCGAACAGGATCGCTTCAGCCAAAATCACACGATGCGAAACTGGTTCTCCTGGGTCAAGCGTCGACCACCGCCGCCCGATGCGCCCCGCTGCGAGAAGTGCTCAGCCCCGGGGCTCAAACGCAAGATCGCAACCTATCCGGTGCACCTGACCGGCGACCTGGCCGGCAAGCGTCTGGACATCTATCGCGTCGAGCTCGATAAGTGCCGTCGTTGCGGACACCTCATGCCTACCCCAGAAGGCAAGGCCAAGGTCAAACGATGCACGAAGAAAGGGATCAAGTTCCTCCGTGGTCAGCTCCGCTGATCCGCTTCAGTTCACCCACAGATTCTGCTGAGGAGCCGAACGGATACGCATCATCTGTTAACCCATCAGCATGCGTTATTCGGCCAAGACCGGACGCTTACGGCAAAGGATGCCCTTCAACGTTTTCGATAGCCCGTATCGCGCGACGCCTTCGCTCACAAACGCCGTGGCGATAGCCCGGTACTCTGGTTGGGGAACTTACTGGCTTAGGTCAGGGTAATCGATCGTTGATCCTGCGTAGTCCATCGTGACGGCCTGGCAATTAGCGCGACTTCCTGCGCTCGACCCTCGGATAGTTAACCGCCATCGCGTTCAGAGCATCCCAGCGGATCTTGTGCCCATAGCGCGTGTTCTTCGGATACCAGACCACCGAACCCTTCGAGACTTCCAGTTTCCCGAGCACGACGCCATCACGCTTGACGAGGAAGTGAACATCGGCCTTACCGAGCTCGCGGGTCGGCAAGTCGAAAGTAACTTTGTGTGCCACGATCTGCCGCGCCTCAGTGAGATGGTTTACGCGGGCTCTTGGTACCCGGCTTCCCCGTATAGGGGTTCACGTTTCCCTTTGTGGACCAGTTGTTCAATCGAGAACTGTCAGGATTCGTGGCTCGATGAGGCGGAACGTAGGTGCCGTGCTTCGTGACGTGCCCCCGGACGGTATGAGAGCTGGGCTTTGCGAGTGTCGGCGCGGCAGTGAACGCGGTGATCATTACGGCAACGGCGAGGGTTTTCACACGCATCGAGTGCTCCTATTGGTCTCGCGCAGTGAGTTGAGAGCCGGAGAGTGCACGCGCGACACGACGTCGGACAGATCGCATCGGCTCTCTCCGAATACTTTTTCGATGCGCAAGTTCGCCAGAGTTAGCCTGTCCCTACGTTGGAGCATGTCACGAATTTGATCGCGGGCTCGGTCGCCGAAGACTCGGGGTCCCAAGCATCTCCGTTATCGCAAATGCCGGATGCGATCACGACGCCTGACATCTGACGCGCAATCCGGGCACGGTA
>DASZTF010000045.1:0-3723 GCA_035548315.1 Minisyncoccota bacterium | reverse complement strand
CTCGACGCGCGTATCGTCGATCTCGCAATACGCGCGCAGCGTCACCTGCTTGTCCTTGCGGTACGTGAAGCTGAACCACTCGCGGCCGCGCTCGGAGCCGTCATCGCTGATGTACAGCAGCTTGCCGACGACATTGCGCGAACGGTTCGCCACGAGCGCGGGATTCTGCTTTACACCAGCGACCGCGCGTGGCGAGGCCGCTCCGGTCGGTGCCGCCAGCGACAGACCGCCAGCGGCACCGAGCGCGCCCGCGAAGAAGGAGCGTCGATCGAGCATCTCCTTCGCTCAGTTCAGCCGCTTCACAGCTTCGATCGGGCCCGCACCGTTGTGCTTGAGCCCTTTCGCGTAGGTGACTTCCAGCCAGATCGCACCCTCGTCCGTCACGGGTCCGGGACCGTAGCCCCAGATCGCGCGAGGCGGCTGATAGATGAAGTAGTCCTCGCCAACGGTGTACGCCTTGCCGGCGTCTTGCGGATTCTTGAAGGTCCACACCTTCATCGAGCCCCACACCATGTAGCGGAAGCGATTCGCGTTCTCGAAATACGTCTTCTGCCACTCCGGAGGCGCCTGCCATCCCGGCGGAATCTTCACGAGCTGCGAGCGGAAGCCGTTGCCCATGTCATCGTCCAGCCATTTCACGAATCGGCCGGGGACTTCCTTGTCGTCTTCCCAGTCCACATCGCGAGTGGAATCGAGCAGCCAAGGCCGCGCAAACTGCTTCACCTGACGCCAGTCGCCAACGGTGCCCGGAGGCGGACCCTTGCCGTCGCGGCCGCGATAAACACCGGGCTGACCCGGCTCGCCGACGTTGATCACGTGACCGTCACCTTCCTCGAAAATGATGAGGTCGTACGGCAGCTGGTTGCGCATGGCTCCGGTCACCCAACTGCCGCCGTGGAGTGAGTAAGGGGGGCGCGTGAGCCAGCCGCCCTGCGTCTTGCGGTAGAACATACCGTTCGCCTGATACGGGCTCACCGGCTCGGGCATGATGGAGTCGCCCTTCAGGGTGTAACCCCATTCCCAGAACTCGTGGTAATGCGGCTTGCCGCCCATCCTCGGCACTTGCGAATTGAACGTCGGCAGATACTGCAAATGGATGAGCTGCCCCGAGGGCAGGTCGGTGCCCGCGCCGTCCGGGCTCTGGAAGATCGTCTTGGACGTCGGACCGAGCGGTGGCTTCTTGATGACGCTGCCTTCCTGCGCGTCGAAGGGGAACTTGTTCACATTGACGAAGCCGAGCTCGGCCCAGCCGGATGCCTGCGGAGTGATCACGCCGATGATCGGCTTGGTCACAACCGGCGGCTCCGGCGCGTCCTTGGTCGCCGTGAGCGCGCCGCCGCTTGCCGCCGCGAGCGCGCAGAAGATGAGAGAACCTTGCCAGCGAGATTTCCGGGACATTGACGCGTCACCCCTGTGTGCGGAAGGTCGATATAGTTTGATTACTACGTTAACTACGTGCTACTCATGCAGTCAACACGTGCCAAGACATTTCGTAACGGAGAGAGGGCATGAGCACGATGATCTCTACCAGGCGGTTGTTTCTGTCCTGCGCGGCGGCGCTCGTGACGACGGCGCTCGCCGCCGTCCCGCGTCATACGCCGCTCGCGGGCACGTGGCAGGCCGACGTCTCGCGATCGCAGTTCAAGGGGCGCGCGCCCTACCGCAGCGGCAGGATGCGATTCGTGCCGGAGAACGGCGACAACGTGCACGTGATCGCCGATGTGATCACCGCGAACGGCGCGATGTTTCATTTCGAATACAGCGGCCCGGAAAACGGGACGGCGCTACCGGTCACGGGGAATCCCTACTACGACAGCGCGGCGATGCACTGGCAGGATGACCGCACGCTCGTGCGCACGGAGCTGCGGGCCGGCAAGCCTATCGGCACGACAACGATCGTACTCGCGGCGGACGGGCAGTCGTTCGTCGCTACCTCTTCGCGCAGCACACCCGAAGACGGGCATCTCTACACCTCGACCATTCTTTGGAAGCGCGTCAGCGATTGAGGCCGCCGCGTCGGTTGCATCAACCGTCTCGCGCTGCGCGCCTGCGGCACTCGTACCGATGGGCGCGCACGCGAGCACGCCCGCCCGTTTTGCGACTATCTTGCGACGGCGGCCGGCGCAAGCGGCGCTGCGCCGACCACCGTCGCATCCAGTCCCTTGGACGCGCACTGCTCAGAAGTTGACGCCCACTCGCAAGATGATTTCACGCGGTGAGTTGGGGAACGCGCTAACGGCCGCGCGCACCGGATCCGACAGCTGCAGGCCCGCGAGCGAGTAGTGCTTGTCGAAAAGATTGCGCACGTCGAGGTTCACGTCCCACATGCTCTCGCTCCGCCAACCCAGGCTCAGATTGTAGATGCTGGCAGCCAGCGTCCTCACGAGCGGGCCCGCGTTGGCGACGTTGTTGTAGTAGCTCGAGTGATAGGCCCACGAGCCGTTCACACGGAACTGACCGGGGATCGGCAACGCCGGCGTGTAGCGGAAGCCCAGCAGTGACTTGGTGGGCATGAGGCCGACGAGATCATTCTGACTACAATCGACCTTGGCGCCGAACTCGTTGGCACAAATGAACGGGCCGGTGTAGCCACCGCTGTTGAGTGCGAGGTTGCCGTAGAGCTGGAAGGTCCGCGCCAGCTGCCAGGTCGGCTCGATTTCCACGCCCTTGGCAACTCCGGAGGTGGCGTTGGACGTGTAAATGGTGGACGTGCCCGGGAAGAACACCGGCAACTGCATGCCTTCGTACTCGGCGCGATATGCCGCGACGTTGATGCGCAGCTTGCCGCCGAGCGTGGTCCACTTCGCCCCGAGCTCATAGCTCTTCACATTCTCCGGGTCATAGGGCGTAGGGGCCCCGATCTGGCCCACGACGCCCGTATTCGCGTTGGGTGGGATCGGATTGAAGCCGCCGCTCTTGAAGCCTTTCGTAAAGGAGGCGTAGGTCAGGAGGTCGGGCGTCGCCTGCCAATTGATTCCCAGCTTCGGCGTCGTCGAAGTGAACGTCTTCGCAGCGGATTGCGAGACCCCGAGCAACTGCCGATAGAACTGCGTGAATTCCGCTTCCTCGCGTGTATAGCGGATGCCCGCGGTCAGACCGACGCCGGCACCGACGTTGTACGTGCCCTGTGCAAAGGCAGCGTACGCTTCGGTGTTGCGGTCTTGATCGATCGTCGGGCTGGCCGCGGTGGTCGCCCGGCTCTTTCCTTTTTCGTTGATGTAGTAGAGACCGACCACACCCTTGACCTTGTCGGTCGTGTACGTGCCAGTGAACTCCTGCGTGTAGTACACGTCCCTCGTGCGGCCCTCGTTGCTGCTGGGGGCCGTCACATTCACTCCGGCATTCTTCTGAGCCTGCTGCGCCAGTGAGACCCAGAGCGTGCTGCCGGTGCTGTAGGTGCGCTGGTTGCCGAAACCCGTGATCGAGGCGAGCTCGAACGCATCACTCACCTTGTATCTCAGGTTCAGGGCACTGCCTGTGTTGTTGATGAAGCCTTCGCCAAATGGGCCGTAAATCTCCGTCCGCGTGTAGTCCCGATCGAACGTACCATTCGCTTCCGGCATGTTGATGCCGGGGAGCACTTGCAAGGGCACCGGTACACCGGCTTCGGAGTAGTCCTGGATGGCGAAGACCGAGAGCTCCGCCTCGAACTTCTCCCCGGGCGTGAACAAGAGCTTCGCCCGCTCCGCGCGCGAGTCGATATCCCCGATGCGCCGACCGTAT
>DASZTF010000044.1:0-278842 GCA_035548315.1 Minisyncoccota bacterium | reverse complement strand
TGCCTGGCTCCTCGTGAACACCTTCCTCAACGTCGTGGGTGCTGGTGGTATTGCGGGCGCGACCAAGTCACTGTTTGGCGGCGGCACGAGCGGCAACTGCATCGTGGCGAAGCAGCAGAAGGGTATTGATGGAGGTGCGGCAGGGGGTGGCGGCCAGCTTACGGGCGGCCAGCCGAATGGGTGTGCAAATGGTCAGACCTGTCAGTCGAACGGCAAGTGTGGCCCGGCACAAGCTAAATGCGGTGATGCTACCTGCACCACGGGTCAGGTGTGTAGTACCGACGGTAAATCGTGCGTGGACCCGCAGTCCTGCACCTATGGTGGCGGCAGTGGAGGCAATGAAGATGCCGTTCGCCAGCAGCTCGCGGCCGCGGGGGTGAGTATTAATAAGGGAGTTTGCTCGCCGCCCGACGACCACTCTTGCGGCGGTACCCCGCCCTCGTGTACGGATGTCGGCGGAATGCAGTCCGCTACAATCAGTCAGATCATCAACATCGCGAACGCATGCCCGGGTTGCGGCGTGCAGGTGACCGGCGGCACCGAACCGGGTCACGCGTGTGGTACGTACAGCCATGGTAATGGGTACAAAGTAGATCTCCATCCGACGTCAGGACTTGATGCGCTTCTCAAGAGTCTCACGTACCAAGGTACGCGTAACGGTGACGGCCCTGGGCCTTCGTATGGAGACAGTTGCGGCAATCAGTACGTGCGTGAGAGCGACCATTGGGACGCCACAATCAAGGCAACGTGCTCACTCGGCCATTAGTTTTCTTATCCACGCCTTCTGGCGGCGCGCGTACTGCCAGAGTTTGGCAGAGAGAGCGGGCAGAAGTGAGTCCTCGGTGCGTTCACCGCGCAGATATTCTCCGACCACACGGTACTCGAGCCCGAGTTCGTTGAGGCGGGCGTCGCCTACGTAGTCGCGCACGCGCCGAACCTCTTCGATGAGCCCGCGCGCGAATGCGCTCTCAAGGCGCGTGTCGATGCGCGAGCGCAGCACATCTGCGGGCGGGTCGATGACGACCCATTCGATTTTATACACATCTTCTACTGGCTTGCGTTTCGGCACGGTACCGTGAGCCTCAATGATCTCAATCGCGCGAATGAGCCGCCGGCGGTTGTCCGGATCGATCTCTTCTGCGCGCCCGGGATCGGCTGCTTTAATTTTTTCATACAGCGCTTCATTTGAGAGCGGTTCGAGCTTCCTGCGCAGCACCTCATTCGGCGGCGTTTCTTCGGGCAGGCCATTGAGCAGCGCGTCAAAGTAGAACAGGGTACCTCCGGCGAGGATGGGGAGCTTACCCCGGCTGTGAATATCTTTGATCAGCGCTGCAGCGTCCTTCACAAAGTCACCTGCGCTGTAGGGCGCGCGCGGGTCCACGAAACTCATGAGGTGATGAGGCACACCCCGCATCTCCTCCTCTGAAATCTTCTCAGAGCCGATGTCGAGCATCGTGTACACTTGCCGACTGTCTACGGAGATCACCTCGCCACTGCGGGCAAGTGCCTCCTCCACCGCGCGCCCCGATTTACCCGACGCCGTCGGCCCGATGATGCAGAGTATTAGTATCTGCTCACTCATAGGGCGAATCTAGCACATTTGCATAAAAAAGGCCGGCGGACACAGTGGCCCGCCGTTTTCTTGAAGTCGCTACGCTACTTTCCGCTGTAAACACTTGATATTGAACCACCGCCATTCTTCTGGGCAGTAGATTTTGATCACGCGGAAGTCACCGTGCGGCAAAGCCAAAAAATCGCCTGCGTGTACAAAACCGTTGCAACCCGTTTTAGGCCACGCGGCACGAAGGATTCGCACAATTTCGCATGCAAGGAACTCCTTTCTTTGTTCCGTGCAAGTCTATCACAAGCGGTGCCGGGAGAGAGACTCGAACTCTCATGACTCGCGTCGAGGGGTTTTGAATCCCTTGCGTCTACCAATTCCGCCATCCCGGCAATGCGTACACCATGCATGATACAATCTTTTCATGCAATATCAGGAGCCGACGAAATACGATTCCGTCTATTGGGTGGAAACGGAGCGCGTGAAGCCGAACCCCTACCAGCCGCGCAAGGAATTCGATGAAGAGCGCCTCAAGTCGCTCGCGGAATCCATCCGCCAGTACGGGATCCTGCAGCCACTCACGGTCACGCGCACGGAAGTCGAACGCCCCGACGGCGGCATCCAGACGGAATACGAACTCATCGCCGGCGAGCGCCGCCTACGCGCGTCTAAACTCATCGGCTTGAAGCAGGTGCCAGTGGTGATCCGCGCGGGAGAGGAATCGAGCAAGCTCAAACTCGAGCTCGCAATCATCGAGAACCTTCAGCGCGAGGACCTCAATGCGATAGACCGCGCGAAAGCACTCGCGCAGCTTGCGAGCGAGTTCGGGCTCACGCACCTCGAGATCGGAGCCAAGGTAGGGAAGAGTCGCGAGTTCGTATCTAACTCCATCCGCCTGCTCGCGCTGCCGGAGGCCATTCAGCAGGCAGTAGTTGGGAAGGAAATCTCCGAGGGTCACGCACGCGCACTCCTCATGCTCTCTGACCGCCCGCAGGAGCAGGACACACTCTTCCGCGATATGGTGCTCAAAAAGACCTCGGTGCGCGTGGCGGAGCAGCTTGCACGTCGCATCGCCACCGACAAGATCCGCAAGCACGACAAGACGCCCGAGATCATGGAGATCGAGAAATCGCTTACGGAATCGCTCGGCACGCGCGTGGTAATAGAGAACCGCCCCCAGGGCGGCCGTCTCCTCATCGAGTTCTTCTCGCCAGAAGATTTGGACAAGATCCTTTCCGCGATCGCGCATCCCGCTGCGGAAGTCGATACGGAAACGCCTCCCGTGGAAGCGCCACTTCCTGACGCATCGCAGCCCGAGAAACCGAGCGAGGACGATCTCTACTCGGTCACCAATTTCGTCGTATAGAAAAAGTGCGGGACAGCAAGTCCAAAAGCCAGCGCTCAGGCCGCTAGGCCGATTTCAACTGTCTTTTGTCCTTCTGCCCCGCGCTTTCCTGGGCTTTTTCGAAGGCACGGGTGATTCTTGATCACCGATGACCATGCGGATGTGCCGGCGAGCGAGCGAAGTTTTCGCATAGTCGAGCCATTTTTTAGTCGGATGTGCCGAGTCGCGCGTCATGATCTCCACCTGATCCCCGTTGCTGAGTTTGGTATCGAGCGAGACGAGTTTGCCGTTCACCTTCGCGCCATTCATGTGGTCGCCGAGTCCGCTGTGGATCGCGTACGCGAAATCTATCGGTGTGGATTCATAGGGAAGGTCGATTACATCGCCGTGCGGCGTGAATACGAACACACGGTGCGAGAAGAAGTCTTCCTTCAGTCCCTCTACGAACTCGGCGCCGCCTTCCTGACCGTGCGCGTCGGCCAGTTCGGTGAGCCAGCGCGGCGCGTCTACTTTTGATTCGAGCGGTTCGGTGTTGGGAGCGAGCGAGGGCTTGCTGCGGAAATTGAGGAGCGAGGGGATAAGATCGCGCACCCACGAGAACGAGAGTCGCGAATACGCACTCTTCGATGCTTCCTTACCGAGATCCTTGTACGACATGTGGGACGCAATACCGTACTGCGCCGTCTGGTGCATGTCCTCGGTGCGAATCTGAATTTCCACGATGCCGGCTTCCGGCGTCACGACGGTCGTGTGGAGTGATTTGTAGCCATTCGGTTTTGGGAAGGAAATGTAGTCCTTGAATTCTCCCGGCACCGGCTTCCAGAGCGCGTGGATGGCGCCAAGCGCGCTATAGCAGTCTTCCACGCTCGTCACGATCACGCGCAAGGCTGCGATGTCGTGGATACGCGTGATATCGTCGCCCTTGCGCTTCAATTTCTGATGGAGGCTCCAGTAGCCCTTCATACGCACGTCGGTGCGGAAGTTGGTGATGCTGCGCTTGGCGAGCTCACGCTGTAGCGTCTTCTGCACTTCCTTGAGTCCCTCGGCGGTTTCCTTGGTCTTCAATTTGCGCAGCTCCACCGCGTGCGCATACGCGTCAGCATCCACGTAGGGAAATGCCATATCTTCGAGCTCCCGCTTGAGGCTGCCGATGCCGAGTCGGTCAGCAATGGGCGCGTAGATCTCGAGCGTCTCGAGCGCGATGCGTTTGCGCTTCTCTTCCGGCACATGCTCGAGCGTGGTCATGTTGTGATAGCGGTCTGCAAGTTTCACCATGAGCACGCGCAGGTCCGCGGAGGTCGCGACGAGAAGGCGGCGCAAGGATTCAGCGTGACGCTCCGCACCGCGATACTTATGCTTCCCGAGCTTGGTCACGCCTTCGACGAGGAACAACACGTCCTTACCAAATTCCTTCTCCACGTCTTCGCTCGTGGCGAGTCCGTCTTCGATGGCGTCGTGGAGGAGTCCCGCAGCGATGGTCTTCGCGTCCATCCCGTACTCTGCGAGGATCTTCGCGACCGCTGCGGGGTGGATGAAGTACGGCTCACCAGAGTAGCGCTTGTGGTCCTTGTGCGCGTTCTCAGCGTAGGCGTACGCTTTCTCGACGAGCGCCTCGTCCTCCGCCGTCGCTGCCCGCATCTCCGCGATGATTTCCTTGACGGTGGTCATGAAGGATACGATACTGCGAATGCGGCCTCTTGAAAAGAAGGAAAGATGCGATGGTTACGACAACACTCGGCCGGTGTCCTTTGTGCGGTTGGGAAGGTATGCTTCCTGACGCAGTGACAGAAGAAGACTGCGCGCGCGGTCACATGGTTCTCGGGCCACTTTTTACGGACCCCATTCCGGGCACGATTAGCCATGAAGATGCGCTCCGCATGGGTCTTGAAGAGTGGCGGCCGAGCGACGCTGCGATTGAGGAAATTGAACGCATCGAACAGCACCTCGCGCTCTCACGACACTTCTCAGCATGCATGATCATGGACTGAAGAACCTGCAAACGAACACGGCGAGCTTGCTCGCCGTTTTCATTTACTTCAGGTACTCAGCTGCTTCGTCGGGTGTGAGGCTGTCGGGCTTCACTGATTCAGGCAGGTAGATGCGGCGCAACCCTTTCTTCAAGAAATAGCCCTGCTTGGATTTATAGAGCACGAGCGACTTGCCGGTCTTTGGATGTTTGCCGATCTCGCGCGCGATCTCGACGCCGCGCGGCGGGCGCTTAGGCTCGTTCACGAGTGCTACCGCTTCTTCGAGCGTGATGGTGTACGGATCACCCTTCTTAATAGAGCGGAACTCGCCGTCGTGGACCACGAACGGACCGAACCGTCCCACGCTTGCGGATATGAGCTTACCGGTCGTCGGGTGCACGCCGAGCTCACGCGGGAGCGAGAGATACTTCACGGCATCCTCCAGCGTGACTTTCGACACGGCGACGCCCTTCGGGATGCTTGCGCGCTTGGCCGCAATCTTTTGCTTCTTTGCTTTAGCCTTGCGATTACCTTTGGTAGCCTTCTTAGGCGGAGTAGGGTTGCTACCGAGCTCTGCTTTCTCCGGTTCTGCCGCCGGAGCGTCTTCGAGAGGCATCTCCACATACGGCCCAAAGCGGCCGGTGCGTACGTAAATAGGGCGGCCAGTATCAGGATGTGTGCCGATCGGCTCGTCGCCCTTCAATTCCTCGCCGCTTTCGGTGCGCGCGCCGAGGCACTCGGGGTAGCGCTTGCAGCTCATGAACACGCCACTGCGGCCGAGTTTAAATTCCATCGGGCTGCCGCAAATAGGGCAGGGGAACTCTTTTGGCGCATCACCGAGCGCTGTGGCCTTCGGCAGCTTGTCTTTCGCATGCACGGCCTTGTTGAATGGTCCGTAGAAATCCTCGAGCGTCTTCGTGTACCCACGCTCGCCGCGCGCGATCTCATCGAGCTCGTCTTCCATTTCCGCGGTGAAGGTGTCACTGATGTATTCAGGAAAGTGCTCCTCGAGCCAGCCCGAGACCACCATGCCGGTCGCGGTGGGGATGAGGGTCCGACCCTCTTTCACCGCGTACTCGCGATCCTGGATGGTCTTCATGATCGATGCGTACGTGGATGGGCGACCGATGCCGCGCTTCTCGAGCTCTTTGATGAGGCCTGCTTCCGTATAGCGCTTGGGCGGTTCGGTCTGCTTTTCAAGATCTGAAAGGTCGAGGAGTTTGAGGGTCTCGTCTTTTGCGAGTTTCGGAAGTTCGGTATCCTCGCCGCGCGCGCGGGTGTCGCAGACGAGCCAACCGGGGAACGTGATGCGTGATCCCGATGCAGAGAACTGGGGAATTGCATCGTTGTCTGCTGCAACTTTTATACTGGTGCGCAACGCCTGCGCGCTCTTCATCTGCGAGGCGATGGTGCGGATGCGAATCAGCTCGTAGAGCGCGTGTTCGTCCGCAGTGTTGCCTGCGGCCTTCTTACCAGGATTCGTCGGACGGACAGCTTCGTGCGCTTCTTGTGCGTTCTTGGATTTAGTTTTGTACGCGCGCACTTGCAAATAATCCTTGCCGTATTCACTAGTGACGGCGCCGGCGAGGGCAGCAACGGCCTCCCTTGCGAGATTCACCGAGTCGGTACGCATGTATGTGATGTGGCCTGCCTCGTAGAGCTTCTGCGCAGCACGCATCGTGCGACTCGGAGAGAACCCGAGGCGCGTGGAGGCGACCTGCTGGAGGGTGGAAGTAGTGAACGGCGGCCGGGGATTTCGTTCCTCAGCCCGCTCCGTCACTTCAGAGACGGACCATGCTGCCTTCTTTCCAAGTTCTACGATCTTGTCGGCTTCTTCTCGCGTTTTGGGCTCTTCGCTACACGTCGCGGTGAATTCACCAGCCTTCGCTTTAAATTGTCCCGTGATGACGAAGTACGTCTCCGGAATAAACGCTTTGATCTCGCGTTCGCGCTCGGCGAGGATGCGCAGCGCCGGCGACTGCACGCGGCCTGCGGAGAGCCCATAGCGGACCTTCTTCCAGATGAGTCCTGAGAGGTCGTAGCCCACGAGGCGGTCGAGCACGCGGCGTGCTTCCTGCGCTTCGCGCAGGTGCTCGTCGATGGCACGCGGATGTGCGAGAGCTTCCTCCACGGCGCTCTTGGTGATCTCATGGAATACGACACGCTTCGGTGCCTTGAGCCCAACGGCTTCTTTGATGTGCCAGGCGATGGCCTCGCCCTCGCGGTCGGGGTCGGTCGCGAGGTAGATGTGATCAGCCTTCGCCGAGGCTTTCTTGATGCGTTCGATGACCTCGCGCTTCTCCGCGGGGACGATGTAGTGCGGTTTGAATCCGTGCTCGATGTCCACGGCTTTGGTGCCGCTTTTCGGGAGGTCGCGCACGTGGCCTACGGACGCAAGGACCTCGTAGTCCTTGCCGAGGTAGGTCTGCACCGTGCGCGCTTTCGCCGGTGACTCTACTATTAATAGTGTTTTACCCATGTGTATCACTCTTAACGCACTACACTATATATAGTCAAGCAGTAAGTACTGCGTGAATGTGTCATTACACTCTTCTCCACACCCCGAATTCCTCGCGGATGAGGCCTTTGAGTTCGAGCGCGACGAGGGCGGTGAGTGCCTCACCTGCGGCGAGCTTCGACTCGCGGATGGCTTCGTCTCGTGGGAGCGGATCCACGAGTACGGCGTACATCACTTTCTCTGCGCCCTCGAGTTTCCCTGCGAGCGCGGTGTCGGGGCCCTCGCGCGGCGCGATGTGAAGTGCTTCCAGGATATGGAGCGGGTCGGTGACAAGCGCTGCGCCAAGCCGGATGAAGAGGTGTGCGGCGAACCCATGAGGATCGCCGATGCGGTGAGGTACGCAGAGCAAGTCGCGATTGTATTCGCTCGCGAGTCGTGCGGTGATGAGCGTGCCTGATTTATCGCCCGCCTCGATCACGAGCACTGCGTCTGCAATCCCGACCATGATGCGGTTACGCGAGGGGAAGTACTGCGGGCGCGAGGGTTCGCCGGGCTCCTGCTCAGAGAGCAGCATGCCGCCGGCGTTGAGGATGTCGTGCGCGAGATCGGCATTGCTGCGCGGGCTGATGACGTCATCATTGAGTCCCGACCCGGGAATTGCGAGTGTGTGCAGTCCGGCCTTAAGCGCGGCGCGATGCGCCGCGGCATCAGCGCCGAGCGCCAGTCCCGAGACGATCGAGATCGGATACCCGGTGAGGCCACCGATCAGCGCGTCGCACGCCTCCTTCCCATAGCGGGTGAGCGCGCGGCTGCCGACGACGGCGAGGTATTTGGTACCCTCCGGTGCCCACCTCCCGCGCATCCAGAGCCGCTCGGGCGGTTCCGGGATTTCCAGTAACGATGAAGGATAATGAGATTTATCAAGTTGTGTAAGCGTTGCGAGCATACTATTCTCTAGTATATATGCTCGATATTCACTTCATCCGCGAGAACGTGGATCTAGTAAAGGAAGGCGCCCGCAAGAAGCGGGTCGAGATCGACATCGACCGGCTTCTTGCCGTTGATGATCAAAGGAGGGCGTTACGCCAGGAGCTGGACGAGAAGCGCGCGGAGCAGAATCGCGCGAGCGACCGTATTTCCCTCGCTAAGGGGGATGAGCGCACGAAGCTCATCGAAGCTATGCAGCAATTGAAGAGCGGCATGACGGAGATCGAGGAGAAGTTCAAGGCCGCAAGCGAAGAGTGGACCAAGCTCATGCTCGCGGTGCCAAATATCCCATCTCCGGATACTCCGGAGGGCCCGGATGAAAGTGGGAATAAAGTTGTCCGAGAATGGGGCACTCCCACGAAGTTTGATTTTACGCCGAAGCCGCACTGGGACTTGGGAAAGGAGCTTGATCTCATCGATACCGAGAAGGCGGGTGAAGTGTCGGGTGCGCGCTTCTCATACCTGAAGGGCGACCTCGCCCTCATGCAGTTCGCACTCATCATGTTCGCGCTCAAGACGATCACCACTAAAGAAGGACTGCAGAACGTGATAGAAGAAGCCAAGCTCGATATCGACCCGAAGCCGTTCACTGCAGTAATTCCACCGGTGATGGTGCGTACCGAGGTGATGGGTCGCATGGCCCGATTGCATCCAATGGATGAGCGCTACCTGCTTGAGAAAGATGACTTGGTGCTCGTGGGAAGTGCCGAGCATACACTCGGCCCGATCCACATGGGCGAGATTCTGGAGGAGGAATCGCTGCCACGCCGCTACGTGGGTTATTCAACTGCGTTCCGCCGCGAGGCAGGAGCGGCGGGGAAAGATACGCGCGGCATCTTGCGCCAGCACCAGTTCGATAAATTGGAGATGGAGTCATTTAGTAAGCCTGAAGATGGATACCGCGAGCAGGAATTGTTCGTCGCAATCCAGGAATACCTCATGCGCGCGCTGAAGCTCCCGCACCGCACGATGATCATCTGCACCGGCGACATGGGTAAGCCCGATCAGCGGCAGTTCGACATTGAGACCTGGATGCCGGGCCAAGACACTTACCGCGAAACGCACACAGCAGACTATATGGGTGGCTACCAAGCACGCAGACTCAACACGCGGGTAAAAAGTGCGAGCGGCGATCTGTCTCCTGTACATATGAATGATGCCACCGCATTCGCCATCGGCCGTACCCTCATCGCCATCATGGAGAATTACCAGCAGGCAGACGGCACCATCAAAGTGCCCGACGTCCTCGTGCCGTATGTCGGAAAGAAAGTCCTGGGACATTCAGCGTAAGCCGCGGGCGGCTGCACCGCAGCCGGTGGCTGCCCAGCAGCCGCCACGGCGTATGCAGCCCATGCAGGTGAAGAAGCGCGCGCCGGCGCAGCCGGCGCGCCCCATCCGTACCTCTGTACCACTTGCACGCGGCGAGCGTCTGCGCACACGCCGCAGAGCGGCAAAGAAACGCATTCTCATCGCGCTCGCGGT
Organism: Minisyncoccota bacterium; assembly: GCA_035548315.1. GTDB lineage: Bacteria > Patescibacteriota > Minisyncoccia > Phycocordibacterales > Phycocordibacteraceae > C7867-001. The sequence continues at coordinate 269,042 of DASZTF010000044.1, read as the reverse complement.
ACTGCTTGTGCTCGCGCTAGGCGCTGGAGTGTACGCGCTCTGGCAGCCGTGGGCACGCATTCAGGCCGTAGAGGCGAGCGGTCCCCATGCCGACACCATTCCGATAGCCGCGAAGGAGGCGCTTGCCGGCACGTATTTCCATCTCATCCCGCGCGATTCTATATTCTTCTACCCGCGTGATGCCGTCCGCACTGCGGTGCTCGACGCGTACCCCGATATCGAGGCAGTCTCACTCTCGCGTACGACCTTTAAATCAGTATCTATCACCGCGATCGAGCGTGCGACGGCGTTCACCTGGTGCGGTGAGGACCACACCGCACCGTCCACAGACGGCTGCTACGACGCGGATAACGACGGGTTCATCTTTGAATCATTCATGCCAAGCAGCATCGCTGCATCGACGACAGCTTCTGATACGCCAGCGATGCCGTCGCTTCCGGTGTATGCAGCGCTCGCGGCATCGAGCACAAAGCCCTTACGCGCCACCGTAGCGAATGCTCCCGGCATCGTGGGCGTGATTCGATTCGCGCGCGCAATGGGCTCACTCGGTGCGCGTGTGAAGTCGATACAAATTCGTGATGACGAGGCAGATCTCTATACTTCAGGCGGCACGCGTATTACGTACGTGATAGGACAGGAGAGTGCCGCGGCATCACTTGCCGCGACGGCGTTCCCCGAGCTCGACCTTAACGGCGGCAGTCTCGACTACATCGACCTCCGTTTCAGTGGGAAGGTGTACTACAAACCGAAGGGGGGCGAATAAATGGAAACCGTGTAGGATAGCGTCATGGATTCTTTCTGGACCAAGCTCAAACGGCCCTTTTTTGTCATGGCACCGATGGCAGACGTGACCGATCCGGCGTACCGCCGGCTTATTGCGCAATTGCACGCCCCAGACGTGACATGGACCGAGTTCGTCTCCGCGGATGGTCTCTATCACACCCGTGAGGTGAAAAAGATGCCAGACGATGAGAATCCGCTCATGCGCGATCTGCAATTCTCAGAGCACGAGCGTCCGATCGTCGCGCAGATATTCGGGAGTAATCCCGACACTATCGCGTACGCCGCGCAGCTCGTGGAGAAGCTCGGGTTCGACGGGTTCGACTTCAACATGGGTTGTCCGGATCGCTCCATCGAGAAGCAGGGCGCGGGTGCCGCGATGATCAAGACGCCGGAGGTGGCGCAGAGGGTTATACGCGCGGCTAAAGGTGCTACGTCGCTTCCCGTTTCTGTAAAAACGCGTATTGGCTACAACACTGAAGTAATAGAGGAGTGGCTGCCCGTGCTCCTCCAGGAAGACATCGCAGCCCTCACTATCCACCTGCGCACGCGTAAGGAAATGTCTGCCGTGCCTGCGCACTGGGAACTCATGCATAGGGCAGTAGAGATACGCGACCGCGTGGCGCCGCATATCCCCATCATCGGGAATGGTGATGTGAAGGACCTTGAAGACGCGAAGCAGAAAATTACCGAGACCGGCGCGGACGGCATCATGATCGGCCGCGGGATATTCGGTAACCCGTGGGTGTTCGCCGGCCGGAAGGTTGAGGACACGCCGCCCGCGGAACGCATCGCCGCGCTCGTTGCACTCGCGCGGGCATACGACGAACTCAAGCCACGCAAGTCATTCCATATCTTGAAAAAGCACATCAAGGCGTTCGTCACCGGATTTGACGGCGCTGCGGAACTGCGCGCCAAAATGATGGAGACGGAATCGGCCGAGGAGCTTGCGAAAGTGATTGGGGATAACCCGTTTGCGGGTTCCTAGGGGCGAGCTATCATTCGTTCAATTTGGCTGGCCCAATACTAAAACTGAAGCTACCAAACAGCGCACTGCGCGGAAAACGCCCCGTTTATCGGGGCGTTTTCTTTACCCTATGTAGCCTCGGCGAAGTAGGGTTTTATATCTAAAACAAGCAACTATGTACAAAAATTACAAAGCCCCAAGAGATACTAAGAAGTTCAGCGAGGCAGTGAATAAGCTCCGCACATTCTTCTTGAACAAAGGATTCGTCGAAGTCCACACGCAAGACCGCCTCAGCATCCTCGCTGCGTGCGAGGACCCGAGCACGGTCGCCACGTATCAGTACGAAGGCCAGATATGGCCGCTGCCGCAAACAGGGCAAATGTGGCTCGAATACGAACTCCTCACAGGAGCCGCGAAATTACCCGGCGTTTTTTGTGTCTCGACGAGCTATCGCAACGAGCCCAATCCGACGCCGGGCCGCCACGAGCGCATCTTCCCGATGTTCGAGTTCGAGTCGAAGGGCACGATGGCAGACTTGGCGAAGCTCGAGGCAGAACTCTGTGAGTACTTGGGACTTGGGAAAGCGAGCGACTTCCCGCACAAGGACTACGTAGAACTTGCAAAGAACTACGGTACCGAAGACATTAGCGACATGTACGAAAAGAAAATGATGCAGGACTTCGGGCGCGTGGTATTCCTCGAACACTTCCCGGAATACACCTCGCCGTTCTGGAACATGCGCCGAGAGGGTGAGCGAGCGAATAAGATCGACGTGATCATCGACGGCATGGAGACCATCGGGAGCGCGGAACGCAGCTGCGATGTCGCCGACATGCGCGAGCGCTTCCACACCATATCCGATGGCGGATACGCGGAGCTCTTGTACCACACCTTCGGCAAGGAGCGGGTGGAGAAGGAACTCGAGGACTTCCTCTCGCTCGACTTCTTCCCGCGCTACGGCGCCGGCATCGGCATGACGCGCCTCATGCGGGCGCTCGCGTAACCCACTACCCGAGCCGCCGCGTCCACAGGGCGCGGCGGCGTATTTTTATATATACTGTTTATACATGGCACATCAGTCTCTTTACCGGCAGTACCGCCCGCAGGGGTGGAAGGACGTTACGGGCCAACCCCAGGTCACGGAAGCCCTCTCCGAACAAATTGCGTCTGGGAAAGTCGGACATGCGTACCTCTTCGCGGGCAGCCGCGGGCTTGGTAAGACTTCGGTGGCGAGAATATTTGCGCGCGAGATCGGCACCACGGAAAAGGACCTCTATGAAATAGACGCCGCAAGTAATAACAGCGTGGATGACATCCGCAACCTCACGGAGAACGTCTACACGCTTCCATTCGAGTCCCCGTACAAGGTCTACATCCTCGACGAGGCGCACATGCTGAGTAAGGGTGCATGGAATGCGTTTCTTAAAACGCTCGAGGAACCACCTGCGCATGCGGTATTCATCCTCGCCACCACAGAATTGGATAAGGTCCCTGAGACCGTCCAGAGCCGCTGCCAGGTGTTCACCTTTAAAAAGCCGGGTCGTGCAGAACTTGCAAAGGTAGTGAAGAAAATCGCTGAGAAGGAAGGGTATGACATCGAGCCCAGCGCAGCTGATTTGATCGCGCTTCTCGCTGATGGATCGTATCGCGATGCGCTCTCGGTGCTCGAGCGCGCGCTCACGGTAGCGCAAGGGAAGTCGCTCAAGCGCGCTGCGGTAGAAGACGCGACGGGGTCGCCGAAACATGCGCTGGTCGCCGACCTCGCGAAAGCGCTCTCGGAAGGGAACCAAAATGCAGCGCTTGCTACGGTGCGCAAAGCCGCTGACGCGGGCATCGACATGAAGCTCTACCTCTCGCTCGTGCTCGATTACTTGCGTGCGGTGCTCCTCGTGCGCCATGCAGCGGGGCTGCGCAAGGAATATGAAGCAGAGCTTGGTGCTGACGAATATAAGGAAGTCGAGGCAATCGCAAGTACGAAGGAATCGAAGCTGACTCACCACACTCTCAAATCATTCCTCGACGCCGCCGCGCGCATGCGCTACGCGAGTGTGGCCTCGCTCCCGCTCGAGCTTGCTATCCTTGAACTCATAAAGCAGTAGGGCACCCGGTAGTCCAGGTGCCCAACTTCTCTAATCGCGTACTGGCATCGTGATCGGGACGCGCAGTCGAAGCATGTTCTCTGCGCGATCGCCGAATTGGATGCGGAACCCGCGCATTTCCACGAATTGGCTGGCGTACACATTGATTGCATGGAAATTAGTCGCGTACGCCCACACCACGAAGGTGACGTGACTCTCGATACGAGTGTCCCTTTCCTTACACCACTTCACGAGATGCCGGATGCAGTCGGTATTGATCTGCGGGCCGAGGTGTTGGCCTTGGTACGCGCGGTCGATCCCGAGCTGGTCGAGCTCGAACACCGGTTCCGAACGGCTGAAGCCGCCGTGCATTTGCCAGCCTGCGTAGCCCACCACCTTTCCTTCGATTTCCACTACAAAGTATTGGTAGAGCGGATAGGCCTTGAACCAGCACGTGGCCCAATCGAGCGCGGAATTTAGATTGTCGCGATCGCCGAGGAAGACGCCGCTGTTGATCTCCGCGATGCGGGGCAAATCCGCTTCCGTCGCACGACGGATCGTGTGATCGCTCATGTGAAAGATCTCCTTTGCTAAGCCCTACCGGCGCTATAACGCCACTGCTTGGCACAAAGTTGCGCTTCACCGCAAGGGCAAAATCGGCTAGGATGGCTTCATTGGGGGGTCGTCTAATGGTAGGACAGCGGCCTTTGAAGCCGTTAATCTTGGTTCGATCCCAAGCCCCCCAGCCAATTTGATTGCTATACTTGCCGCATGTTTGAAAGGTATCTCGGCAGGAATGCTAATCCCAAGGTAAAGATCGAATCCCACGAGCCCGCTACCGCACCGCCAAAGGCGTGGGTCGATGAAGCTGCAAGCGATCCCGAGTTTATGAAGTGGTACGCAGGTTCGGTGCTTGTGGATAGCGCCGGGAAACCCATCCCTGTATTCCATGGCACACGCGGCCTAGGAGAATTTGGCAGGGCATACGAACGCGCCCCCAATGAGCTCGGTGTACATTTTGGTGCATCGAGCGCGGCGAGCGAGCGCCTCACAGACACCTTTGATTCCGACCTGATCGTTAATCATGATTGGTTGGACAAGTCGCACGCATTGATACGGGAAAATATCCACACTGCGTCTGTATTTAGCCAGGAAGAAAAGCAAAGGGAGCTCAGTAAATATGAGCGCATCTATGAGGATAAACATGCACAGCTCCGGGAGCGAGAAGAGAATGGGATACATGGCGGAGAAAAAATATTTCCAGTATTTCTTAGGATCAAGAATCCGGTACGCCTCAAGGACCCGGGCTCCTTTAGCGAAGATCACTTAAAACAGATCAAGAAGGATCTCGTCAGGAATTTCGTCACGCGAGATCAGGTGTCCAAAATTAAATCAGCCACTACTATTGAAGAGCTTAGAAAAACACTAATCGAGCTTGGGTATGACGGGGTCGTCTATGAGAACGGCGTAGAGGGTAGAGGTACCGATTCTTATATCCCGATCGTTGGGGCAGAACAGATACGCGACGCCCTCTCCGCTACCAAATGAAACTCCTGCAGTGGAATATCTGGAATCGTGAGGACGTGGAGAATACGCTGAAGCTGCTGCGCGAAGTGGACGCGGATATTTTGTGTCTACAAGAACTCACCGCAGGAGATTCGGAAAGTAACAATGGTGCTGACTTGCCGGCGCGCATAGCAGCGGAGCTTGGATTGAACTACGTCTTCGCGCCCGCTTCCGATGAGGCAGGAAAGAAGTACGGCGATGGCATCTTTAGCCGATTCCCAATTATTTCTTCCGTATCAAGCTGTATCCAAGATCCGCCGCCGCGCGAGAAAGAAGAAGATTACTCGAGCGAATGCAGGGTGTACGTCGAGGCGTCGATACAGCTCGAGGACGACGTGCTCAACGTCGGGACCTCGCATATGTCGTACACGGACCGCTTTGGCACCACCGAAGCTAAAATAGCGGAGACGAATAAACTTCTCGAAACCCTCAAGCAGAAGAAAGAGCGCTTTATTTTCGCAGGCGACCTCAATGCCACACCCGACACCTACACCGTGACGGAAATTTCAAAAGTCCTCACGCACTGCGGGCCCAATATGAGCGAGAAGACCTGGACCACAAAACCGTTTGCGTACAAAGGTTTTGAGGAAACGCAGCTCAACTGGCGTTTGGATTACTGCTTTGCGACTCCTGACATAACCATCACATCTTCAAAAATTATTCAGACCGATTACTCCGACCATCTCCCAGTTCTCATTGAATTCTAAATTCAGCTATACTGAGTACATATGATTCCAAAAAACACCATTTGCCTGTGGTACGAGAAGGATGCAGAAGCAGCTGCCAATTTCTACGCCGCGACGTTTCCCGATAGCAGCGTGAAGAATGTCTTTCGCGCGCCGAGCGACTTCCCGGGCGGGAAGGCCGGAGACGCCCTCACGGTGGAATTCACCGTCTGCGGCATCCCCTGCATCGGGCTCAATGGCGGCCCGGTATTCAAGCAGAGCGAAGCATTTTCATTCCAGATCGCAACGGATGATCAGGGGGAGACCGACAAATATTGGAATGCGATCGTGAGTAATGGTGGGAAGGAAAGCGACTGCGGCTGGTGCAAGGATCGCTGGGGCGTGTCCTGGCAGATCACGCCGCGCACGCTCACCGAGGCGCTCACGGCTGGTGGCGATGAAGCCAAGCGCGCCTTCGACGCGATGATGACCATGAAAAAAATCGACGTTGCGGCAATCGACGCTGCACGAAAGGGTGCATAGGCTGTGTCCAATGGAGTGGAAGCACCCGCCGATTAGTAAAATCTACGAGGCACTCGGTGCAGTCGCAGATGGTCGCGTCGTACGTGACGGAGACACTGCGCGCGTGCGTTCTTCGAGTGGGAACAAGGAATACATGGTCACCTACGACCCGGTGACTACCGCTATCATGGCGAATGATAACGGTTCCTATTTCCAAGGTTATCTCGGATATCCGTCGATTGCGTACCTTATGCTTGTCGGTGCTGTGCCGTATACACCCCACTCAGCGGCGCTCCTCAAGGGAATTGCGTGGAAAGACCTTAATACGCAGTTTAATAATGATTTTGACGCGGCGATCGAGCACGTGCTCAGCGCCATGAGTATAAAGGACCGCCACGAGGTCGAGGAAGACGTAGCGCGCATTTACTCCGCTCTCTTAGAACAGCGGCACCCAGTCCTCGGTGAGAAGGTCCGGCCGCCAGAGGGTTATTAGTATGCAAAAGACGACGCTCACAGGAAAGCGCATGGTAGCCGAGGATACGCTCGAGGTGACGCTTGCGCGGCCGGACGGTTTCTCATTTGAAGCTGGTCAGGCGATCGATGTGACGCTCATCGACCCGCCCGAAACCGATACGGAAGGGAACACGCGTACCTTCTCGATCGCATCGGCCCCGCACGAAGACACGTTACGCATCGCCACACGCTTGCGCGACACCGCATTCAAGCGATCGCTTCGTTCGCTCGATATTGGCACAGTGCTCTGCCTCGATGGACCGACGACTCGATTCTCACTGCCGGCAGACGCGGTGCGCCCGATAGTGTTCATCGCTGGCGGCATCGGGGTCACGCCGTTTTGCTCGATGATCATGGACGCCGTTCACCGCGGTCTGCTGCACAGGATGTATCTCTTTTATGCAAATCGCGAACCGCAGGACGCGGCGTACCTCGCTGAACTGGCACAGCTCGCCGCCGAACAATCACCACTGGCATTTATCCCCACGATGACGCGCGTGGAGCAGCATGGCGAGCGGTGGCACGGAGAGACGGGGCACATTGACCTCGCGATGCTTGCTCGCTACCTTCCGCCTGACACTCAGCCCCTCTACTATCTTGCGGGCCCCCAAGGGATGATCCTCCCGCTCCGCGATGCGCTCACGGGAAACGGCGTATCTACGGGCGACATTTCGTACAAAGAATTCTCCGGTTACTAGCCCGCTTGCATCGCGTGTATAGCCGCGTGGTACCATAGGGTCCTATGAAAACCATCATCGCACTGCTCGTCATCATTATCATAGCGATCGGGGGCTACGCGCTTTACACCACATTCCATACGCCGGCTCCGGCCACCAGTTCAGACGAAGGCTCAATGGCCACGACGACTGAACCGGCGGCGACCACTACCATGAGTACCGAAGCCCAGGGGCCGACGGTGATCGGGAAGTCTGCGGGTGGCCACGACATCACTGCCTACCACTACGGCACTGGCTCCATGGAACTCCTCTTTGTCGGCGGGCTCCATGGCGGTTACGACTGGAACACCTCGCTCGTCGCCTATGACTTCATGAATTATCTGAGCCAGCATCCTGATGCGATCCCGGCGAATGAATCGGTCACCGTCATCCCGGTGGTGAATCCCGACGGCCTTTTGAAAGTAGTGAATAAAGACGGACCGTTCACGGCATCGGATGTCTCGAGTTCCGCAGACACCGTCGCTGCGCGCTTCAATGCGAACGGCGTCGATCTCAACCGGAACTTCGATTGCGATTGGCAGCCGGATGCAGTCTGGCAGAGCACCAAGGTCTCGGGCGGTACGGCAGCGTTCTCCGAGCCTGAGGCACAAGCCGTCCGCGACTACATTGCGGCACATGTGCCGACCGCAGTCGTCGTGTACTACAGCGCAGCCGGCGGCGTGTATGCATCCAATTGTCACAGCGGCGTGCTCCCGGCTACCGACACACTCACCAAGACGTATGCTGATGCGTCAGGCTATTCGGCACATGAGTCGTTCGACTTCTACGCCACGACCGGTGACATGACCAACTGGCTCGCGAAGCAGCAGATCCCAGCGATCAGCGTGCTTCTCACCAATCACACCGACCCGGAATGGGACAAGAACTGGAAGGGAATCCAGGCAGTGCTCAAACAGTACGCGCAGTAGTGCACATCCCAGCCGATGAATACGCGCGCGAAGTGGCTTGGGATTCTGGGAATCATCCTCATCCTTGCGGTCGCGCTCTGGGTATCGCTCCATCGGCCTGAATCGCCCGCTGTCACGCCCCCGCCCTCGCCACCCGCGTGGAGTACGAGTAGCGTCATCGGGACCTCGGTAGAGGGTCGTGCCATTACGGCATACACGTACGGCACAGGGCCCACGCATATACTTCTCGTGGGCGGCATGCACGGCGGATATGAATGGAACGCCGTGGTGCTCGCCTATCAGGTAATGGATTACCTCACCGCCCATCCCGAGGTCGTGCCGCCAGCGCTCACGGTCACGATCATCCCCGAGCTCAATGTAGACGGGGTGTACAAAGTCACCGGCAAAGAGGGGCCGTTTAGCGTCGCCGATGTCGCGTCGTCGACCGCGACACAGGTCGCGGGCCGCTTTAATGCAGACCAAGTAGACCTCAACCGCAACTTCGCGTGCCACTGGCAGCCCACGAGCACGTGGCAAAATAAACCCGAAAGCGCGGGCACAGCAGCATTCTCAGAGCCCGAAGCAGCCGCGTTGCGTGATTTCATCACACGCGATACGCCTGTCGCAGTTGTGTTCTGGCACAGCGCATCCGGGTCGGTATACGCTTCCGAATGTGATAACGGTGTCCTACCAAGAACCATCTCAGTCATGAATACGTATGCAAAGGCAGCGGGGTATAGCGCGGTGAAATCATTTGACGCGTATCCGATCACCGGTGATTCAGAAGGATGGCTCGCCTCGATAGGAATTCCTGCGGTTACGGTGGAGCTCACGAGCCACACAGCGGTAGAATTCCCGCAGAACCTTGCAGGCGTGAAGGCGCTCTTTGCTCTCTACAGCGCTACGACAAGCACTTCGCGCTAGAGCGAGACGCCGACCAAGTAGCCGATGCCGTAGGTCACGGCCATCGCAAGCCCGCCACCCAGGAACACGCGCAGTGCTGCCCACAGACGGTTACCACCACCGATCATGGCGCTTACGGCACCCGAGAGCGCGAGCGCGATCAGGGAAACGATCGTGATGATCCAGGTCCCACTGATATGACTTGCGGCCAGCGCGGCCACGATCGGGATAGCACCACCTACTGAGAACGAAATTGCGGAGGCGATAGCGGCTTGGAGCGGATTCGCGAGGTCGTTGTGGTCGATGCCGAGCTCGTCGCGTGCGTGTGCATGCACGGCGTCTTGCTCATGCAGCTGCTCGGCCACCTGGAGCGCGAGTTCCGGAGAGAGACCGCGCATTTCATAAATATGGGCAAGCTCTTTGAGCTCACCTTCCGGGTTTTCAGAAAGCGACCTGCGTTCAATATCGATGTCGTAGAGCTCCGAGTCGCGCTGCGAACTCACAGAGACGTACTCGCCTGCGGCCATGGAGAGTGCACCGGCGACGAGTCCGGCGATACCTGCCGTGAGAATGGCCGCATCCGACTGCGCAGCAGCGATCACGCCGAGCATGATGCTTGAAGTAGAGACAATACCGTCGTCGACACCCAGTACCGCGGCGCGCAGCCACGGTGCACGGTGCGATTTATGCTCCTCTTCGTGGGGGGTTAGGTGGTTCATCATGGGGAAATGGTATCACGCGAGCCCCAGCTGCGTGAGGAACTCGATGAGCTCGTTCCCCTCGATGGGGCGGAACTGGCCGGTAGGGAGGCCGCCGAGTTTGATGTTCATAATGCGGACCCGTTTAAGCTCGCGCGTCTCATTATGGAGCGCCGACACCATGCGGCGGATTTGGTGTTTCTTGCCTTCCGTGAGCACGATGTCGAACGATAGTTCGCCGAGGATGCGGACCTTCGCGGGCTTGGTCACGTACCCTTCAATGTCGACGCCCTTCTCCATGTGCATTTTGAAACTGGGGCGCATCTTCTCGCGGACGCGCACTACGTACTCTTTTTCATGAGCGCGATCGGGATTGAGGAGGCGGTCGGTCACACGGCCGTCGTTGGTGAGGATGATGAGCCCGTAGGAGTCCTTGTCGAGCCGGCCCACGGGGAATACGCCCTTCATACGAGGCTCGTGCTTCATGAGTTCCAGAATATCGGTATCGTCTTCTTCCTGGTGCGAGTGCGTGACCACGCCCTTGGGCTTGTTATAGGCAAAATAGACGAGCTCCTTTTTACCCGCGCGCCCGTGGCGCACTTCCACTGTGTCCGAGTCCTCCACCTGATCTCCGAGCTCAGCCCGGCGGCCATTGATGAACACTTTGCCGGCTGCGATGAGTTCGTCCGCGCCGCGGCGGGTGGTTTCTCCGCGCTGGGCGAGATAGCGATTGATGCGCATGGAGCCACTATACGTGATTTGTCGATAAAAGCACTCGAGCATTCATACATCCCTCACGCACATTTTGGCACAACTGCTAAGTGCCTCGGGCGTCCCACTTAGCAACACTAACGAACGAATCAATGCTGTACACGATTGCTGCAATCCTTATCATTCTGTGGCTCCTCGGACTGGTGACGAGCTACACGCTCGGTGGGTTCATCCACATTCTGCTCGTCATCGCGATTATCGTAATCCTGGTGCGCCTTATCCGCGGTGAAAATCCAGTGTAGGTGCTGCTCGTGCAAGTCGCATGGATGAATTTCTGAAAATGGATGTGTTCTTCTTCGTTTCGACCATTGCGGTAGTGGTCGTCGGAGGGCTCGCCGCGTATGCATTCTGGCGACTCGAGCGCGTCCTGCGCCACGTCGAACACATATCAGCCCAGGTAGCGGCGGAATCAGACACCATTAGGCACGACCTCGCCGACATGCGTGAAGACGTGCGCCGAGGCAAGGGCCGCCTGCTCTCGCTCCTCGGGTTCCTGAGTAAAACCGGAAAGCACGAAAGAAAATCTTAATCATCTAACACGCTCGCTATGGCTAAACGATCAACAGGAAGCATGGGCGCAGGGGCAGCGGCGGGTCTCGCTGCGGTCGGGGCGGCGGCTGCCGCAGGGTACTACTTCTATGCAAGCGATGACGCCAAGAAGCATCGCACGCAGGCAGCGAAATGGGCGAATGGCTTTAAAGACGAGGTGCTCCGCGAAGCAAAGCAGCTCCAGAACCTCGACGCGCGCTCTATCGCGCGCGCGGTCGATGCGGCTGCGGCTACGTATGCCGGCATTCGCTCGATAGATAGTGCAGACCTCGTCCGCGCAGCGCAGGAACTTAAAAGCAATTGGCAACGCGTCGAGTCGGAAGTGGCACGCACGGGGCGTGGCGCTACCCAGCGTGCTAAGAAGTCGGTGGCAAAACCAGTGAAGAAAGCCCGCAAGGCCGTGGCCGCAGCCACCCGTCGCGCTCGCGCGAAAAAGCGCTAGTATAGGGGTATATGCGTAACTCAACCCTGGTTGTCGTTATTTTACTCGTCGTCGTTGCAGGCGGATTCTTCTTCCTCGGGTCACAGTTCGGCGGCGGGGCAGCGTCTGTGGTCTCTACGACTACCGACACAGGTCCCACCGATGGTACGGGCACCACAGGCTCTGGTCCTGTCACGGGCAGCGGAAATTGGCAGGTATTTGAGAATGCTTTGCTCAGCATCCGTTACCCAGACGTATTCGTCGTGAATCCTGTCGCGACGGGAGACGAGTGGCGCTCCGGGGCAAATGGGGACGCGGGCACACTCGACTTCCGCGCCACGCTCCCCAAGTCATTTGCACCGGGGACCAACTTTAGCGATGCGAAGCTCACCGTGGGTCACAGTGCGAATGCGACCACCGTAGCTGACTGTATGAAGCCCGATCCGTCGGGTGGGCCGGCAAGCTCTCTCACGACCCGCGTGATAAATGGCACGACCTTCACGGTGTTCACCTCCTCAGACGCGGGTGCGGGCAATCTCTATGACACGACGAGCTACCGCACCGTCCACCAGAACACCTGTATCGCCGTCGAGTACACCATCCACTACACCCAGATTGCGAACTATCCTCCGGGCGCGGTCACGGAGTTCGATGAAGCAGCGGTCAAAGCCGAGCTCGATGCCGTAGTGGATACGGCGACGCTCAAGTAGCGCGGCACGGTATACTTAGCTCGTGAATCGCTTCTTCCTTCCGCTCCTCATCTTCGTCCCGCTCACGTGGCTTGCGGTTTACCTGGGTTGGTCGCCCGTCGGGATATTCGTGTTATCTGCTATTGCGCTCGTGCCCCTTGCGAAGTTCATCGGCGACGCAACTGAGGATCTCTCCGCTCGCACGGGCCCTTCGGTGGGAGGGCTCCTGAATGCGACGTTCGGCAACGCTACCGAGCTTATGGTGGGACTCTTCGCGCTCAACGCGGGTCTTATCGAAGTGGTGAAGGCATCGATTACGGGCTCCATCATCGGTAACCTGCTGCTCGTGCTCGGGACCGCGATGCTCGCGGGCGGGTGGAAGCGCGAGCGCCAGCACTTCAATGCCACCGCGGCGAAGGCGACCGGCTCCACGCTCATCCTCGGCACCACCGCGCTCGTGATGCCGGCGATCTTCCTGCTTACCGGTGGGGGCACGGCAGAGGAGGTAGAGCATCTCTCGATCTTCGTTTCGCTCCTCCTCATCCTCGCGTATGGCGCGAGCTTGCTGTTCTCGCTCCATACGCATAAACACCTCTACCAAGAGGAGGCCGACGTCGCCGCGCCTAAATGGAGCACCCCGCTCTGCATACTCATCCTGCTCGCGGCCACCGTAGGCGCCGCTTCCATGAGCGATATCTTGGTGAGTGCGATCGAACCCCTGGTCGAGACGCTCGGCTGGACGCAACTCTTCATCGGTGTGGTGATCGTGGCCATTGCGGGGAATGTGGGTGAGCACTTTGCGGCCGTGACCGCAGCCGTGAAGGATCGCATGGACCTCTCGCTCCAAATATCGATCGGCTCCGCGACGCAGATCGTGATGTTTGTGGCGCCGCTGCTGGTGATCGCGAGTGTGTTCATGGGCGTGCCGATGGATCTCGTGTTCCATCTCTTTGAGCTCGTGGCGATCATCTTCACCGTGATCGTCACGTACTCGGTAGTGGAGGACGGGATGAGCAATTGGTACGAGGGCTTCCAGCTCATCATCGCGTATGTCATCATGGCGGTGGCGTTCTACTTCCACGCCTAATTACCAGACCCGTAGTACTCACTTTTCCTATGCAACTATTCTTTCACTGGATCGTCGCGACGCTCGCGATTATCATCGCGGCATACCTTCTTCCGGGGGTGGCCGTCACACTCGTGGGTGCCATCGTGCTCGCAGTCGTCCTCGGTCTCATCAATATTTTCCTCAAGCCGATCATCACCATCCTTACGCTCCCGATCAACATCCTCACGCTCGGGCTCTTCTCGCTCGTGGTGAACGCGCTCCTCATCCTGCTCGCGGCGATGATCGTGCCGGGCTTTGCCGTCGCCGGGTTCTGGTGGGCGCTTCTGTTCGCACTCCTCCTCTCGCTCATCAATCTCTTGTTCGGCCAGGGGTGGAAGTTGTAATTCCGAATTATCCCATGGGCGTCGTAAGGCACGCGGCAGCGTGCCTTATACTTTATTTATATGGAGGGGTCGTTGAACGCTCCGGCTGCGCCGCTCAAGACGCCGGAAGAAGAACTCGCGTACTTGCGCGAGCAAGTAGCCGCGAAAGAGCGTGAGCTCGCCGCGCTCCGCGACGCGTCGCCGCGCGAAGTGGTAATCCACGAGCGCGTGCTGAATCATTCGCGCGCGCCGGAGACGGTGCTCGCGCCCCAGATGCGCGTGTCCCAGGAAGACGTGCGCACCATCGCGCTCAATCTCGATCCCGATGACACCGACGAGACCATCGATGAGCTGCGCACCATCATGGAGGAGAAGGGCGTGAAGAATGCGCTCGCGGTACTCGAGAAGATCGACAGTCCGCACATCCAAGACGACTTCCATCGATTCCTCGTGCAGTACATCGCCACCGGGATGGAGGTGAAGGGTATGGAGCGACGGCCCGAGTGGAAGGCGCTCCACATGACGCTCTACGAGGTCGCGCTCCCAGAGCCCAAGCACGAAGAGGGTGACCGCGCCAAGCCGCTTAAGGAACTGGTCTCGGCGATGGAGCAGTTCTATGCCGGCATGCTCGCGGTGAGCGCTGCCGACCAGCACGAGCCCTCCTATTTCTCGATGGAGCTCGCGGTGCCGGCTAACCGCGCCGAGCTTCTCTTTTACGTCGCAGTGCCGAATCATAAAAAGGACCTGTTTGAAAAGCAGGTGCTTGCGATATTCCCAGACGCGCACATCGAACCCCAGCCGAACGACTACAACGTGTTCGTGGAGGACGGCAGCGTCGCGGCGTCTTCCGCGCTACTCGCTGATAAGCCGATGCTTCCGCTCAAGGACTACCAGAGCTTTGACTACGATCCGCTCAACGCCATCCTGAACGCATTCGGGAAGATCGAGCACGAGGGCGAGGGTGCTGCGCTCCAGCTCATCATCGAGCCTGCGGGCGATCGCTACACGAGCCATTACCGTAAAGTGCTCTCGGCGCTCAGGAAGGGCGAGTCGCGTGGCGCGGCGTTCTCCACGCCTGAGGGGCTCGCGGGTGAAGTCGCACGAGAATTCGGCAGTCTCATATTCGGTGGTACGAAAGCCAAGAAAGACGAGCACGAGCAGCTCACGCGCCAGTCGGAGGCTAATAAGGCTGACATCGAGCAGGTGGAACAGAAGGTGAGCGCGCCCATCGTCTCGACCACACTCCGACTCCTCGTGTCCTCGCGCGACTCTGGGAAAGCAGCCGCGGGACTCATGGACCTTGAGGCCGCGTTCAACCAGTTCGGTAACACCCTCGGCAACCGCATAGAATTCACGCGTACGCAGGGGAGTAAGGCCAAGCAATTGTTCAATGACTTCAGCTACCGCCTGCCTTCCACGAGCCCTATGCCGCTTTCCCTGCGCGAGGTCACCACGATCTATCACTTCCCGCCCAACGGCATCGAGTCCACGCCGCAGCTCAAACAGTCGCGCTTTACTGCGGCCGCAGCGCCGCTCGGCCTCCCGCAGACCGGCACCTTCCTCGGTACCAACACCTTCCGCGGGAAATCGCAGAATGTCTTCATGGCGGAAGAAGATCGCATGCGCCACCTGTACGTGGTCGGACAGACCGGTACCGGTAAGTCGGTGTTCATGAAAGAACTCGCGATCCAGGACATCAAGGCTGGCAAGGGCGTCTGCTTCATAGATCCGCATGGGAACGACATCCTCGACGTGCTCGCGAGTGTGCCACCGGAGCGCTACGAGGACGTCATCTACTTTGATCCCGCGGAAGTCTCACGGCCGTTCGGTCTCAACATGCTCGAGTACGATGTGAACCGCCCCGAGCAGAAGACGTTCGTGGTGAACGAGCTCTTCTCGATTTTCAAGCGCCTCTACGGCGACGTACCCGAATCCATGGGTCCGGCATTCGAGCAGTACTTCCGCAACTCCACCATCCTCGTGATGGAGGACCCTTCGACGGGCTCCACCATGCTCGACATTCCGCGCGTGCTTGCGAATAAAGCATTCCGCGACCTCAAGCTGTCCAAGTCCACAAACCCGGTGATAAACCAATTCTGGCGAGAGATCGCGACCCAGGCCGGTGGGGAAGCATCGCTCGAGAACATCGTGCCCTACATCACCAATAAGTTCGATGACTTCACGGCCAACGACTTCATCCGCCCGATCGTGGGCCAGCAGAACTCCTCGTTCAACTTCCGCGAGGTCATCGACTCGAGCAAGATCCTGCTCGTGAACCTGAGTAAGGGCCGGCTCGGCGAGCGCAATGCGAACCTACTCGGTCTCATCATGGTGGGCAAGCTCTTTATGGCGGCGCTTTCGCGTGCCGACTCTCCGGGGACGAAATTCCCGCCGTTCTACCTCTACATCGATGAATTCCAGAACATCACGACCGACTCGATCCCGGGCATTCTCTCAGAAGCTCGCAAATACCGCCTCTCGCTCAATCTGGCCCACCAGTTCCTCGCGCAAATTGACGAGAAGATCCGCGACGCAGTCTTCGGTAACGTGGGAAGCATGGCGGTGTTCCGTGTGGGCGAAGAAGATGGCGAGTTCTTCGCAAAGCAGTTCGCGCCGGTATTCAACGCACTCGACTTTGTGAATATTGAGAACTACAACGCCTACGTACGTATGCTCGCGCAGGGTGTCCCGCAAAAACCATTCAACGTAAAGACGGCGCCGCCGTCGCCTGGCAATCCCGCGCAGGTGGATGACTTGCGCCAGCTTTCTTACTTAACGTATGGTCGCGACCGTACACAGGTGGAGGATATGATTCGCGCCCGGTACCTGTCATAATCTGCATATGAGCGAACGACTACCTCGAAAGAAAGTTACCAAGGAAGAAGTGCAGGCGAATCCCGAGTCTGGGATCAGGAAGCAATCGAAGTCTGAAGAGACGCGCACCGAGCTTCGAGAAAAGCTCACCAGGCTGGAGACTAAATTTGGGAGCTACGCGGATAGCACCCTAGCCCGTGCCATTAGCGAAGTCGACCTGAACGACCAAAAAGCGGTTGATAAACTCAGCCAGAGGTTGAGTATAGAATCAGCACGAAGGCATCGAGAGCTACACGCATTCGACGTGCGTCCCTCCGCTCAGGAAGTCGCCGCCCAGAGGCGCAAAGAGGCAGACGAACGACGGGCAGTTAAAATCGAACAAGCGCGAGCACGTGCTACAGAGCTCGATAACGCTGCAGCGGCAGACGTAATCGAGTTCGCTAAAAATGAAGCAGCGCGCAAAACTGTTGAAGCAAAAGAGCAGCAAAGAGCTGCGCGACGTAGCGCAATCAAGGTCAAAGCCAAGACGCGCGGAGGCACGACGGAGGCTTACATGGGTGATGCGCGATACCCGGTACCGGCGGTGATCGAAAAAAGCGCCACCTTCGGTGGCGAGCACTTTGAACGGATGGCGGAAATTAAGGCGCGCCTGCGCGAGATCGAGAGTACCACAGCCACAGGGAAGCGCGGCGATGCGCTCGAGCAGGAAGCAATTGCGCTCGAGTCTGAACTCAAGGGCATCGAGGATAAGGTAAGGCAGCCTGCCGCTCAGAAGGCTGAGCCGGCTCCAGAACCGCCGCCTACGCCCGACGCTCCGAAGGGCGACAAGCCAGAAGACATTCTGGATTGGACCGAGGTCCGCCCGCCCGCTCCTCGCGAAGACGGGTACGACGGAGAAGTTACCTTTAAGGACAGCAAAAAGAAGCTCGCCGGCGCGATAGAAGGCCTGCAGCAGATGACCAAGCAAGAGCGCCACGACGCGCTCGCACAGAAGTATTTTGAAAAAATTGGTGCCGATGAAGTCTGGCAGGAACTTCGCCGCGCCCAGGCGGAGGAGCGCGAAGCCACCAAGAAGTTCTACACGGAAAACGGCCGCATCGGCCGCTGGTATGCCAACAGCACCGGCATCGGGAAGGAAGCGATGCATGAGGCTAAAAACAAGTCGCAGGAAGCTGCAGCGAAACTCTCGCAGCTCATTGATGCCGCAGCGAAGAATCCAGAACTCGGACTCAGTCCGCGAGATATTCTCCGCGGCCGCGTGCACCTCATCAACGAGGGCGTGCTCGCGTCGGAGCGCGCAAGCATCGATGGCCGTGTGGCGGGCATGAATGAGCGCGGTCGCGATACGCTGAATAAAGTCGCGGGCTTTGCGAAGCGCCTCAACGATGGACTCAATGAAAAGCTTGAAGCCGTCGTGGGAAAGAAGTGGGCGAAGGCAGCCCGCATTGTGACCTTTGCTGCGCTCGGTGCCCTTCCGGCGACCTATCTTGGAGCTTTGGGCTTTACGGGCTTCCTCGGTTACGCGGGATATAAGACTGTGCGCGCGGTAGGCGGCACGCTCATTGGTTCTGTCGCGGGATACACCTATAAGGCAGGAGCAGGTAAACGCGCGGCGGCAGAGCTGCGCGCAGATAAACGCGGGAGCATAGGGAGCGCCGCAGACATTCGCAAGCTCGCCGCGTCTCATGAGAAGGGCAGCAAAGAAGCTATCAAGAATCGCGAAAGGAAGATACAGATGCTCGCTGCGATAGTCGGCGGTGCCGGTGGCTCGCTCGCGATTGGAGAAGCGTCTATGCTGTTCGACCACCTCTTGCACACCGACACGGTCAATCACTCACTCGACACGCTCGCGGGTGGCGGCGGTACGGGCGGTACCGGTGCCCCGGGTGTGGAGTCACCGGAAACGATTATTGCGACCGATAAGTTTGCTCATGTCATACCGGGTGCCGCAGATCCGGGCGGTGCGCCGGGAGCGGGCATCAACGGCGCTGGAGCAGTAAGTATCGAGGCCGAGCACGGCATGGGCGGCATTAAAATGATCCGTGCGCTGCAGCAGAGCGTCGGCGAACACCACCTATCTGGTCCGGTGATGGATCATTTCCGTGCGGCGAATGCGACAGAGCTCGCGCAGAAGCTCGGCATGTACCACCCGAATGCGGCGGGTCATGAGAACCTTCTCGTGCCCAAAGACAGCACGCTCGCAATTGATGACAAGGGCCAGGTCGTCCTTACCCTCAAGGGCGGAGAGTCGGTCACGCTTATGGACTCGAGTGGGAATATCGTTGAACACACACCGGAAGAAATGGGTAAGTTCATCGGACTCAATCACCACGCCGCTGACCATGCAGCAGACACATCGGCACACGCCGAGGCAGCTGATCACAGCGATGCCGGAAACCGCGCTTCGCAGCCGGATGGCGTGCGACCGAACCCATTCCCGCGACCCAATCCTTTCCCCGAGGACAAGCCGTCCACCTGGCACGGCCGCCGCGGGTTCACTACACTCGGTGACTTCGTTACTGGTGATAATGGGCCGCACGTAGCGGTAGAATCGCATGCTGCAGCAGCGCCCGTCGATACCCACGGCAAGGGCTTCACGACGTTGAACGACTTTGTGGGAAGTCAGCATGACGCACAGACTGTCGTGGAATCAGCCGGTAACGCACATGGCGTCACCATAGATCACGCCGCGACTCATGCGTATCCGACGCTTCGCGGTAATTATGTGTTCGGTGGCGACGCAGAGACGCTGGCTCCAAAAGCGCAGGCGCTTGCGAATGCTCAGGGCACCTCTATGTACGTGAATAATTCCCACATCGATGCGACAGGGCACAAAGTCATCGACGTCGTCGAATATCGCTCGGGTGTGGATGCTACCGGGAAAGCCCTTGAACCAGTGCACCACAGCGAGCCGTACTACGACCTCGGCGAGAACGACGTGATCAGACCGCATATCGACTAACCTATGACTACTTCCCAATCTAAAACACTGCTCGACGCGCTCGACCTCGCCACCCTGCCCGAAGAGGACCAGGAAGAGATCCTGCTCACTCTCAACGATCTCATTTTCCGCGGGTCGCTCGTGCGGCTCATCGAGCGCATGGATGATGCTGAGCGCGAGGCGTTCTCGGGACTCGTGGGGCGGGACGTTGAGGAGGGCGAACTCCTCGAGTTCCTCAAGAAAATCCCAGGATCCGAGGACGTCGTCAAGGAGACCGTGGACGAATTGACCAATGATATACTTTCGGTAATTAAATAACGTATGCCTATGAACATCACCCCGGTTGGAGTCGCGGTAGCCCTTGCGGTCGTCGTGGCGCTCGCGTTCCTGTTCTTCGGTCCGTCTATCTTTACTTCCCTTGTACCGCAGACTGCGGGCGGGCCTGCCGCAGGCAGCGTCGCTACGAGCACTCCGCTCCCGACCGATGGCAGCGCTACCACCACGAACTCGGGTCTTCAGATCCAGGACCTCGTCGTGGGTACGGGCGCGGTAGCGACTGCCGGGGACAGTGTCACGGTGGAATATGTGGGTGCGCTCCAGGATGGCACGGTCTTCGACTCGACGCAGAGCCATGGCCAGCCGTTTACCTTCACGCTCGGCGCGGGCCAGGTGATCGCGGGCTGGGATGAGGGTGTCGCGGGTATGAAAGAGGGCGGCGAGCGCATGCTCGTGATCCCGGCATCGCTCGGGTACGGCGCGCAGCAGGTGGGCCCGATCCCCGCAAACTCCACACTCATCTTTGAGGTGAAGCTCGACTCGGTGCAGAAGGCACAGTAGGGAAAAGCAGAAACAAAAACGGCCCACCGAGATTTCTCTCGGGGGCCGTTCTGCATTTTGTCCACGAAACGGACGATCAGTAGTTCTTGATCTTCGCCAGCTCCGGCGCCACATTGGGTATGGGACCCAAATCTGGCAAGCCGGAAACGGTGTCGAAGCCAAGCTGCTTGCAGCTGCTGATGGCGAACTTGAGCCACATGCCGTCGAGGCGAAGGGTGACCCGATTCGAGTACAGGTTCAGGCGCGCCATCACGATCGTCGCGAGCGACGTCTTGATGTTCGCGATCTGGAGCTGCAAGCTGCCTTCGGCGGTGAGGATATTGCCCACCGCACCGACGGCTGCCGCAATGCAGTAGATGCCAGCGGAAAGGATGCACAGAAAGCCCGCTTGGGCCGCCTGTGATGCTTGCATCAGCCGCGTTTTGGCGCGCACCGAGCTTGGAAGACTGTTGTAGATGTCCGTCAGCTCCTGATACGTCAGGTCAGACTGTATGAACAGCTGGTCGAGCGTATTGAGGTTGGCGATCATCTCGTGCGCGTAATTGCAGAGTTCGCAATTCTGCGCGACGATTGCGTCGTAGCCTTCCTTGCCCGAATTGGGCCAACGCTTGATGTACTCGTCTTCGGGCACGATCGGGGTCGTACCCGAAATCGTGTCTTTCGTGACGGGGCTCGGCGCGGCGCAGTCGTCTTCGGCTGCGACGTCCCGGACCCATTTGCCCTTCACCAGTTTCTTCGGGTGACAGGCCTGGATGAACTGTGAGAGCATCACATATCCAGGGTTGTGGATGGGGCGCTGAGCTTCCTGCGCACGCGCAGGGGCAATCAGTGTCCCAAACATGAACGCACCCAGGGTGAGTGCGTGCACCGCGGAGAGAGCTCCGCGCAAGATCGTGTCTTTCATGAGCTTTCTCCTGTTGCTCGTTGATGAGACCTTTTGTCCGTGTTCGTGGATGAAAAGATCTCTGGTTTCATCAACAAATATATACATATATACGTAGCTTGTCAAGTGTCTCCGGGTGAGGGAATTGCTTGCTCAAATGACCGCCCGCGGCTAGGGTAAAGAGGTGAATCCCATCTCCTTCACCATAGAGAGACGCGACGGCGGGGCGCGGAGCGGCACGCTCCTCACGCCCCATGGCGTGATCAAGACGCCGGCATTCGTCCCGGTCGGTACGAAGGCAGACGTGAAGGGTATTTTGCCTTCTGCGCTTACGGCTGCGGGTGCGCAGGTCGTGCTCGCGAACACGTACCACCTATACCTCAAGCCGGGAGAGAAGCTCGTGCAGGACTCGGGTGGCCTGGCGAAGTTTATGAACTGGAGCGGTCCCACGATGACCGATTCCGGCGGGTTCCAAGTGTTCTCGCTCGGCGTGGCGTTCGGGAAGACCGTTTCTAAATTTGTAAAAGGCGAGACTGCGGAAGAGGGTGAGGCGCAGCACAGCGCGCCAGCCGTGTACGACGAATCGGTGGCAAGCCAGCACGGGCAGCTCGCGGTCATAGACGAAGAGGGCGTCACGTTCACCAGTCATAACGATGGTACACTTCACCGCTTCACTCCGGAGCGCTCGGTAGAAATTCAGCACGCCTTGGGCGCGGACATGTTCTTCGCATTCGACGAGTGCACGTCACCCACAGCGCCGTATGAGTATCAAAAGGAAGCGATGGATCGCACCCACCGCTGGGCGGAGCGCAGTCTCAAAGCGCACCGCCAGAATATTGATGCAAATACGAAGCAGGGAATTTTCGGCATTGTGCAGGGCGGCAGGCATGAAGATCTGCGAGCAGAGAGCGCCCGCGAAATCGCCGCGATGGGATTCGACGGTATCGGCATTGGCGGATCATTCAGCAAGGAAGACATGCGCGGCGCGCTCCAAGCCGCGGTGAAGGAGCTCCCGGAAGAATTGCCTAAGCATTTTCTCGGCATCGGTGAGCCAGGCGACCTCCTGGAGGGCATCGCAAACGGCATGGACCTCTTCGACTGCGTGGCTCCGACCCGCATCGGGCGCCACGGCTCTATCTATACCAAGCGCGGCATCATTCATCTGCCGAATAGGGAATTTCAGGATCAGCAAATCCCGCTCGATCCGGAAACCATCATTCCGGGCACCGAGGGCTTTACTCGTGCCTACATCTCGCATCTCATCCGTTCCAAGGAAATTCTTGGTTCCATTATCTGCTCCATGCACAACGTGGGCTTCATTTTGAAATTGGTGGACGACGCCCGCACCGCCATAGAAAACGGCTCATTTGCTGCCTTCCGCGAGGAGTTTGTGCGTAACTACTATGGCACTTGACAAAGTGCCATATTCTGCTGTATATTACACAGCGAAATAGAAGCTCTTGGCTGCCATCCCGGCAGCCGCAAACTATGGGGAATTGTTATGAGAAAATCTGCCCTGCTCATTGCAGCAGCATGTTTCATCACCGGTGCAGCTCACGCTGCACCGAAGGTGAAAGTTCCGGTCTGTGACGAATTTGCTCGACTGGCTTCTGCGTACAGAAGCCTGCCGAATGACATTCGCGACACGCGGCAGCGTATGCAGCCGCACACCTTCAGTCAGCGCCTCGTCGACTTCGATATGCGCTTCACCGAGAGTGAGTTCCGTATGCGGGACAAGCTTTCTCAACTGCTGCATCTCGGGCATGCGAGGCCGTCGTTCAATGAGGCCTTCGCTCTGTCCTATGTACAGTTTGCTGACACGGTCGACGCCACGCTCTCGGTCTATGGTCTGACTGCGCAGAGCAATGCGCTCTACGCGTCAACCATGAGCCGCTGGTGCAAGGAGGGCTGAGACCTGCAGAAAATTCCGCCGGAATGCTGTCGAATCAACTGATTCGATGAGCGCCGGCGGATTCTTTTTATAAAAGAGGCGAAAATGGTAAAATAGTCGGTCATGGCGAATTTCAAACTCCATACGCCGTTTAAGCCGGCGGGCGATCAACCGAAGGCAATTGAGGCGCTCACCAAAGGACTCAAGGACGGCCTTGAGTTCCAGACGCTCCTTGGCGTGACGGGTAGCGGCAAGACGTACACGTGCGCGAATGTGATTGCTAATTTTGATAAACCAACGCTTGTGCTCGCGCACAATAAAACGCTCGCGGCGCAGCTCGCGCAGGAGTACCGTGAGTTTTTCCCGGAGAATGCGGTGCATTACTTCGTCTCCTACTACGACTACTACCAGCCGGAGGCATACATCGCGCACTCCGATACCTATATTGAAAAGGAAGCGATGATCAATGAGGAAATCGACCGCCTTCGCCACGCAGCGACACAGGCACTCCTTACGCGTAAGGACGTGATCATCGTGGCATCGGTATCCGCGATTTACGGTCTCGGCTCGCCAGAACAGTACGAGAAAGTGCACGTGCGCCTGGTGAAGGGCGAGGAGATAGAGGGTGGTCGGGCCGGACTGATCCGTAAACTCATCGGGATCTACTTCGAGCGCACGAATGCCGACCTCACACCGGGTGCTATCCGTGCAGTGGGTAATTCCGTGGAGTTCATGCCGGTGAACGAGCGCTCGATCTACCGCATTCGTTTCGACGGTGACACCATTACAGAAGTGGAATGCCTCGATCCGGTCTCGCGCGCTAAGACCGGGGAAGTCAATTCGGTGTTCGTCTTCCCTGCTAAGCACTTCGTGACGAACGAGGATGAGCGCAACCGCGCGATCGAGGACATCAAAGCAGAGCTTGAGGAGCGCCTTGCCCAGCTAAAACGAGAAGAGAAGCCGCTTGAGGCAGAACGCCTGAAGCGCCGCACGCTCCACGACCTCGCGCTTATTAAAGAGATCGGCTATACGAGCGGCATCGAGAACTACTCGCGCCATTTCGACGGTCGCGCGCCGGGCGAGCCGCCGCACACACTGCTCTCCTATTTCCCGCATAAAAAGGACGGCTCGGCAGACTTCCTCACGGTGATCGATGAGTCGCACGTCACCGTCTCACAGATCGGTGGCATGTACGCGGGCGACCGCAGTCGTAAAGACGTGCTCATCGAGCACGGATTCCGCCTGCCGTCGGCGCGCGACAATCGCCCGCTCAAATTTGATGAATTCGAGAAGCGCATAGGCCAAGTAATTTTCACTTCCGCGACGCCGGGGCAATACGAGAAAGAGCATTCCGTGAAGCCTGATGGCCAAGTCGTCGAGCAAATCATTCGTCCTACCGGACTTATCGATCCGGAGCTTGATGTGCGGCCAGTTTCAGAAGGTGCCGATTTGCCAGCGGTTGCTTCGCAGACAGCTTCACTGCGTCGACAAGCTCCTCGTGAACTGTCTGCTCCGCTGCCACCGCCTATGTCCCATGAGCCTTACCGAGGACAGATAGCAGATTTCATTAATGAAGCAGAGATCGTGATAACGCGCGGTGGTCGCGCGCTCGCGACCACGCTGACCAAGCAGATGGCAGAAGACCTCTCGCAATTCCTGCGCGAGAAGGGCATCAAAGCTGAATATCTCCATTCGGACGTGAAGACGATCGACCGCATTACCATCCTCACGCAATTCCGCAAGGGCGAGTTCGATATCCTCGTGGGCGTAAACTTGCTCCGCGAAGGACTCGACCTGCCGGAAGTAGAGCTCGTGGGCATACTCGATGCCGATAAAGAAGGCTTCCTCCGTAGCGAGACGTCGCTCATCCAGACCATCGGCCGCGCCGCGCGCAATGTGCTCGGTCGCGTGATCCTCTACGCCGATCAAATGACCGGCTCACTCGAGCGTGCGATTTCAGAAACCAATCGCCGTCGCGCAGTGCAGCTCGCGTATAACAAAGAGCACGGCATTACGCCGGCCACCGTGAAGAAGGAGATCCGAGACATCGCGGAATCGATCCGCAGTGAGCACGACAAGACCGTGGACTCGATGCTTGCGCTCGACACGCGGCTCTACCGCGACGACCCAGAAGCATTCCTCAAGCAGAAACGCCAGGAAATGGAGGAGGCGGTGGAGCAGCTCGACTTCGAGACCGCGGCGATCATCCGTGACGAAATTTACAAACTGGAAGGGAAGGCCAAGTCCCCCACATCCCGTCCCCAGAAGCGCCGCGGCCGCTAGACCTTGCTAACACCCTGCCTGCTATCATAGAGCCATGCCGCTCTGGCTCGTCTTTACGATTGCCTTCGTGGTGCTTATCGCCACAACGCTCGGTTCCGTTTGGTATTTCACCTTTACCATCCTCTATCCGCTTGTTACGCCGGAAGTGTACATACCCCTTACCACCGGAGGCACACTCCTCGGTGCGTTCGTGCTTTTCATCAATCTCATTCTTTTCGTGATTTTGGGGCGACTGATCGCACTCCCCATCCGCCGGCTTACGCGCGCGGCAAATGCGTTTGCCACGCGCGGCGAGCGCATCCCTATTGTGATCCCTTCATTTGCACCGTCCGAGGTGCGAACACTCATGCGCTCGTTCATCGAGCTTGTGGGCAGCGTGGAGGCTGCGCATAAGAAGGACGTCGATACCTCTCAGGTAAAGTCCGACTTTATCACTACCGCGGCGCACCAGCTGCGCACACCGCTCACAGGCGTGCGCTGGGCGCTCGAGGCACTCGAGAAGTCGGAACTTACCGAGGACCAGAAGGCTCTCGTGAAGAATGCGACCGATAAATGCCACGAGCTCGTCACCATCGTACGCACGCTGCTCGATATCTCTGCTATCGAATCGGGCAAATATAAATACGCATTTGAGCAGGTCGACCTCGGTGCGCTTTGCGCGGAAGTGGTGGTCGACTTCACGCCGCAGGCCACGGAGCGCGGATTGGTGCTGGCGTCCGTACCCGGTGGTGCCATCCCGCTCGTGCGCTGCGACCGCGAGCGCGTGAAGTGGATCATCGAGAACCTCGTAGACAATGCGATCCGCTATACGCCGCAGGGCGGTCATGTCACGATCGGATGCAGCTTCGGCGCGGAGCGCGTGTTCGTGACCGTGCACGATATGGGCATCGGCATCCCGGCCAAGGACAGCGCGAACATATTTGAGCGCTTCTACCGCGCAGGGAATGCGGTGGCGAAGGAGAACGAGGGCAATGGACTCGGACTCTATATCGCGCGCACTATCGCCACCGACCATGGCGGCGACCTGCGCTTTTCGCCTAACACCGACGGTCCTGGCACCACCTTCACGCTCTCCCTCCCCGTGGGAGGGCCAGCCACGACCGTCTAGCCCGTGCTAGTATTCTGGTATGGCTGAACCCACGAATTTCGTCCTCGTCGTCGAGGACGACCCAGTGCTGAAAAATCTCCTCGGGCACACCTTTGCGGGTAAATATCAGACGCTGTACGCGAATAATGGCACCGAGGCGCTCGCGCTCTTTGAGGCTAACAAGCCGGCGCTTGTGCTGCTCGACCTCATCCTTCCTGGGATGTCGGGCTTTGAGATACTGGAGACCATCCGCAAGCGCACCGATGCACAGAAAGACACGCCGGTGATTATTGTCTCCAACCTTGGGCAGGCGAGTGACAAGGAAAAGGCGAAGGCACTCGGCGCGAACGACTATCTCGTAAAAGCCGAGAACTCCATCGAAGAAATCGTCTCCAAGATGGAAGCAATGCTTCCTAAATAGCCTCCGCTCAAGCAATTTGGTATAATAACTTGTGTACCTGCCCCGCCACGGGCAGGGACTCCAATTTCCATACCATCCTATGTCGAGCAAACATTCTAAAGCAGAACATCATCAGGCGAAGGGCGCGGAGTGGATCCGCGTGAAGGGCGCGCGTACCCATAACTTGAAGAACATTGACGTGGAGATGCCGCGCGGCGCGATGACCGTGATCACGGGTCTCTCGGGGTCCGGCAAATCATCGCTCGCCTTCGACACGATCTTTGCCGAGGGCCAGCGCCGCTATGTGGAATCGCTTTCCGCCTACGCCAGGCAGTTCTTGAATCAGATGGGCAAGCCAGACGTCGATGAAATCACCGGGCTCTCTCCCGCTATTTCTATTGACCAGAAGAGTCGTTCCAATAATCCCCGC
The DNA here is from genome assembly GCA_035548315.1 of Minisyncoccota bacterium. Classification (GTDB taxonomy): domain Bacteria; phylum Patescibacteriota; class Minisyncoccia; order Phycocordibacterales; family Phycocordibacteraceae; genus C7867-001. Next base: position 241,299 of record DASZTF010000044.1, on the reverse strand, counting down.
TCGACCGTCGCAACTATTACGGAAATCTACGACTACCTGCGCGTGCTCTACGCGCGTGCGGGCCAGCCGTACTGTGTGAACCACGACGTGCCAATCTCAAAACTCTCAAAGGAAGAGATGATCAAGTTCGTGATGATGCGCATGGACGCAAAGTCGAGCGGCAAGGACGGGGAAGTCATGGGCGTTACCGTAGATAAGCGCGCGATTACGATCTACGCGCCGATCGTGGTGGGCCGTAAGGGCGAGTACTACCAGCTGCTCTACGACATGCTCGGTAAGGGGTATGAGAAAGTCGTGGTGGACGGCAAGACGCAGTCGCTCCGCGAGAAGATTGTGCTCGACCGCAACAAACGCCACGACATAGAGGTGCTGGTCGACTCAATCTACCTCTCTGAATTTGCGAAGAATGCTTCTGCCGCGCGCGAGCGCCTATCCGAAGCGCTCGAGCTCGCGCTTAAGGAGGCGGAGGGCCTGGTGAAAATTAAGCACGCTGATGGCACCATAGAGACGCTCTCGGCTAAATTTATCTGCCCGGAAGACGGTGCGTCATTCCCGGAAGTGGAGCCGCGCCTCTTCTCATTCAATAGTCCCTATGGCGCGTGCCCCCACTGTAACGGCCTCGGCACCGAGTCGCTCTTCTCAGAAGAAGTCTGTCCGGTGTGTAATGGCGCCCGCCTGCGCCCCGAAGCGCTGCGCGTCTACCTGACCGGCAAGGGAGACAAGTCGAACAACGGCCTCGGTAAAAACGTGGTGGATTTCACGACCCTGTCCATTAAGGATGCTAAAGAGTTCCTCGACTCCGTCCAGCTCTCAGCGCTTAAAGAAGAAATTGCTGCACCGATTATTAAGGAGATCGACAGCCGCCTGGTGTTCATGCTCAACGTGGGGCTCGACTACCTCACGCTCAATCGCACCGCCAACACGCTCTCCGGTGGAGAAGCGCAACGCATCCGTCTCGCCTCCCAGCTTGGTACGGGGCTCGTGGGCGCACTCTACGTGCTCGACGAGCCGACGATCGGCCTGCATCAGCGCGACAACGATCGCCTGATCGAGACGCTGGTGAAGCTCAAAGAGCTCGGCAATACCATCGTGGTGGTGGAGCACGACGAAGACACCATTTACGCATCCGACTACCTCGTGGACATTGGTCCTGGTGCTGGAACGCATGGCGGGAATGTCGTGGCGAGCGGCTGGCTCGATGATCTGCTTACTGCGGATAAGAATAAAAGCGGATCGCTCACCCTCTCCTATCTGCGAGAAGAGACTGAGATTCCCGTACCCGAAGAGCGCCGCACCTCGGAGAAGGGCGCGATCAAAGTCCGCGGCGCGACGCTTCATAATATGAAGAATCAGAACATCGATGTCCCGCTTGGAAAATTGGTGTGCATCACCGGTGTCTCGGGATCGGGCAAGTCCACCTTCCTCTACGATGTGCTGTATAAAAATGTCGCAGGACGGTTTGCGAATCGTAACTACGAGCCGCAGCACGTGTCTTCTATCACCGGCACCGAATATGTCGGCCGTGTGGTGATGATCGATCAGTCACCGATCGGTCGCACGCCGCGCTCTAATCCCGCGACGTATACGGGTGCGATGACTCATATCCGCGACCTCTTTGCCGCGACGCCCGAGGCGCGCGCCCGCGGCTGGAAGCCGGGCCGGTTCTCATTCAACGTACCGGGTGGTCGCTGTGAAGCCTGCCAAGGGAACGGCATGATCGCGGTGGAGATGCACTTTTTGCCCACGGTGTACGTGACGTGTGACGTCTGTAATGGCACACGATTCATGAAGGAGACGCTTGAAGCGACCTTCCGTGGGAAGAATATTTACGAAGTGCTCCAGATGACGGTGGAAGAGGCGCAGCAGTTTTTCAAGGACATCCCGGCGGTGGCCGATCGTCTCGACACGCTCGCCTCGACCGGGCTTGAGTACCTCACGCTGGGGCAGTCGGCCACGACGCTCTCGGGTGGAGAAGCGCAGCGCGTGAAGATCGCATCGGAATTCTACCGCCCGGTGACCATGAAGACGCTGTATCTGCTTGATGAGCCGACGGTCGGCCTCCACTACGAAGACGTGAAGAAACTTCTGGAGATTCTCCAGGAGCTGGTGCGCCGAGGAAATACCGTGGTGCTGATCGAGCACAACCTCGATATCATTAAGTCTGCAGACTACCTGATCGACTTTGGTCCTGAGGGCGGCGTGGGCGGCGGCAAGGTTGTGGCGAAGGGAACTCCGGAAGAGGTTGCTCACACTCCGGGCTCGCACACGGGAGCGTACCTTGCAAAGGCGCTGCGGAAGCGAGTGAAGAAGGGAAAATAAAAAAACTAGCAGCGAGGGGTGGAGATGTCTCCACCCTCGTGCCAGTTATAGAAGCGCCCGGTATTCAAGACCTGAAGAATATTGCCTGCGCGAAGCGAATGCAGAACATGATGAATGCGAGAATCGCCGCGATCGCGCCGAGGCACTGTGTGGCGAGATCTTCAGCGATCAAGCCGAAGAGGGCGACGACGATTCCGGCAAACGATAGCAGAAAATAGCCAATCGCCCCAAGCCACCGCGGCAGATGCGTCTCCGGCAGGTGATCGTCCTCGTACGAGCTATGATGCATGGTACAAACTCCCAGTTGGTTCCTTCGGAATATATGACGCAGGAGGTGGACTGTCAATATTTTCAAGGGTAAAATGGCTTGTATGGAGCGCGCGGAGCTGAAAAAATTTGACCTTCCCGACACCCCGGGCGTCTACCTCTTTAAGAAAGGGAAGAAAGTCCTGTATGTGGGCAAGGCCACCTCGCTGCGCGATCGCGTGCGCAGCTACTTCGACGATGATCTCATCGCCACGCGCGGGCCGCGACTCGTGGACATGATCACGCAGGCGGATCGCATTTCCCACGAGACGACGCCGACCGTGCTCGAGGCGCTCGTGCGAGAAGCCGCACTCATCCGCGAATATGATCCGCCGGCCAACTCGATGGGCAAGGATGATAAGTCGTTCCTCTATGCCGTCATTACTGATGAAGAGATACCGCGTGTGCTCGCATTCCGTGGTACTGACATCGACTTTGATGCGAAAGTCGCGGTGCCCGAGTCGCTCAAGCTCCGCGATATTTATGGCCCATTCCCATCCGGGTACCAGCTGCGCGAGGGGCTGCGGCTCATCCGGCGCATATTTCCCTTCTACGACACCGATAAGCCACTCGAGATAGATCAGACGACAGGTCGGATCGTACGCACGATGGGAAATAAGCACCATCAAGCGAAAGTAGAGTTCAACCGCCAGATCGGCCAGTACCCGAGCCACTTTGACAGGAAGGAATACGCGCGCAGCATCCGTCGGGTGGGCTTATTCCTTTCTGGGAAGACCAAGGAACTGCGCACGCTTTTGAATAAAGAAATGAAAGAGACGGCGCGTGACGAGCGATTCGAAGACGCCGCGGACATTCGCGGGCAGCTATTTGCGCTCGATCACATCCAGGATGTGTCACTCATTAAGGAAGACCGCGGAGAGGATAAGGACAGTCCACGCATCGAGGCATACGACACCGCACACATCAGCGGTACCAATGCCATCGGCGTGATGGTGGTGATCGACGCGGGCATTCCAGTTAAAAAAGACTACCGTACGTTCAAAATTAAGGGCACGCATGCAAAGGCCGGTGGAAAGTCGGTGAAAGGGAAGAAGCAGAACGATGATATTGGGTCACTCAAGGAGCTGCTCTCGCGCCGACTCCCCCACACCGAGTGGCCGTACCCGAAGGCGATCGTGGTGGACGGTGGTAAAACGCACAAGAAAGCAGCAGAAGAAGTGCTCGCGGCAGCGGGCGTGCGTATCCCCGTGGTCGCAGTCGTAAAGGACGAAAAGCACCGTCCGCGCGAAGTGCTCGGTTCTCTGCGTGCTGGAGTAAAAGACGCTGACGTCGTCCTCGCCAATGCTGAAGCACATCGATTCTCGCTCAATAGGCACCGTCGCGCCCGCTCGCGGCAAATGCGTGCGTAAGGCAAAAATCGTGCTGCTCCGCGGATAGCTTTCCTGCGGCGCAGGCTTCTCGGAAACTATCCGCTCCGCTGCCGCACGATTCCGCGTATGTAGGCTATAATCTGCCATATGACCGGCACCGTCGTAGGAGTTCTTCGAGGTGGGCCAAGCAAAGAGCACGAGGTCTCGCTCAAGACGGGCGCGACGATGATCGCGCACTTGCCCGCGGATCGTTTCGTCGTCCGCGACATTTACATTGATAAATCCGGCCAGTGGCACGACCGTGGCCGCCCGGTCTCGCCGGTCCAAGCGCTCCAGGGTGTGGATGCCGTGCTCATCGGTCTCCATGGTGAGTATGGCGAGGACGGTCAGGTGCAGCGGCTGCTTGAGCAGCAGGGCATACCATTTACCGGTGCAGACTCGTTCAGCTCATTCATGGCGATGCACAAGGCGCTCGCCAAGCACAAAGCAGAAGAGATGGGGCTGCGCGTCCCGCGCGGTGTGTTCATCGAGAACCGCATGCAGATCATCCCGGGCGTGAAGGAAGCTATGCAATTCATGCAGCCGGTCATAGTGAAGCCGGTGCGCTGGGGCTCGTCGGTCGGGATCACGGTCGCACATGGATTCCAGCCAGTATTTGACGCGGTCGACTCTCTCATCAATGACGGCGCTGGCGGCGTGCTCGTAGAGGAACTCATAAAGGGCACGGAAGCGACTGTCGGCATCGTGGAAAATCTGCGCAGCGAGCGCTACTATGCACTCCCGACGATAGAAATAGTCCCGCCGCCCCGGGATTTCTTCTCGTACGAGGCCAAGTATTCCGGTGCCAGCCAGGAAATCGTCCCGGGGCGCTTCCCGCGCTCTGTGGTGGAGGAGCTTTCGCGCGCGGCGCAGGTGATGCACGAGGCGCTCGGCGTACGTCACTATTCCCGCTCCGACTTCATCGTCTCGCCGAAGGGCATCTACTACCTCGAGACCAATACCCTGCCCGGTATGACGCCGGAGTCACTCATGCCGAAGTCGCTCGCTGCGGTCGGCATCACGCTGCCGGAATTTCTCACGCACCTGGTGGATCTCTCGATACATCATGGCTGACGACCTTACGAAAAAGCGCTGCATACCATGTGAGGGCGGATTCCCGGCGCTCACCAAAGAACAGGCGAGCGACTTCCTGCCGCACGTGCCCGAATGGAAAATGAACGACGCTGCCACTGAAATCAGCAGGGAATTTAAATTCGCTGATTTCCAGGAGGCGCTGGAGTTCGCCAATCGCATCGGGGAACTCGCACAGGAGGAGTGGCACCATCCTGACCTCACGGTGGCGTGGGGCAAAGTAGGCGTGAAGCTCTCCACTCACGCCGTAAAAGGCCTCTCTGAAAACGACTTCATCATGGCGGCCAAGATCGATATATTGACACACGGTGCATTGTAGGTTATTATACACGCCGTGCCCCAGTGTAGGAGTTCTTATGCATTCAGACCCCAGAACCGTGATCATGCTCTCGCTCGTCGCAATGTTCGTGCTCGCCGCGATCGCTGCAGCAGGGATTTCCCTTTACGATCGACGGAGGAAGCGCCAGCAGGCCACAGAGATGTCTGAGCAGGGCAATTCTCGCATCCGTCTCGTTCGCGGCGGCATGTGGGGTAACCATAAGCGGTAAGCCCCGGCTCTCTGCAGTAAAATCGCTCGGTCCCCAATAGACCGAGCGATTTCCTTACCGATACTGTTTATTTCCGGGTAGTATGTGTTATATATATAGACGTTGGGCCCTTAGCTCAGTTGGTAGAGCATCTCATTTGCAATGAGAGGGTCAGGAGTTCGAGTCTCCTAGGGTCCACAGCGATTTTTCCTCACCTAGACAAATCAGATTTCCGTTGCAGACCCTCACGGGTCCGCGCGTCGTTTAATCAAAAGCATCGGTGCTAAGATGTCACTGTATGACACTGCTATACATTTTACTTGGCATAATTGCCTACATTCTCTGGCGCATTTACCGTCAAAGGGAGGAGGAGAAGGAAGCGATTGCAGATGCAAAATTCGAGGCTGACTGGGAAGCAAAAAAGAAGGAGGAGTTCAAAGATTACCCTCATCTCTATGGGAAGCTCGAAGGCAACTGGCTAGAAGTTTTTTCGCATCATCAGAAGGAAGGAATACCGCTGCTCAAAGTAATGTTCTTTTTGATGCTGGGTGAGTCAACGAAGATCGACTATTCAGACGGCTCAATGAAATACGATGCGTTGTGGAATATCACTAAGGAGTTGCTTGAACATCTGGAAAAGTATCATGAAGGAACTGTAGCCGAACATGAGATAGCGCTCGCTACCTATTGGCAAATAGCAGCTACCAGAATGGGAGAACTTATTAAGGAGAGACCGAATACTGGATCCTTGTCTTCAGGCGCGCATACGGCGGAAATTGAGGGAAGTGAGGTAGAGAAGGCGCCATTCACTGACATCGAGAAAATTGCAGCACTATTTCCCAAAAACCATAGTCATCCGCCAAGTGAGATTACATTCTTTAACCCGGACGGGTCGTTCCCTAGAGAATCGACAGGTTCAACAATCGTTGCCGAGAAGATGAGAGCTCTTGGGCTCTAAAAAGATAAAGACCGATTTGGTTTGTGCCTCCTCGGTCCCTACCAGCTAGCTATATTGTGCAGAGTTGCATCTGTGTCAGCAGACATTTGAACATCTCGATCTACAGAAAACCTCACAAAAGATTTGTCTGTGGCTCTGTATGACACTTAGCCCTAGCCAGGCAAAATTACCCCGTTAGCCGTCAATGAGTTTTCGAATTGAAAGCTTGCGTGGTTCATCACGCTTACTATCGCTGCTCAAACTCCACAAAACACGGGGTAACCAAAAATTGGGTCTTCATAGTGATATGAGGGTCCTTTAATGGCCACTCCGCTGTAGCGGGGGCTCTGGAATGATACTCCTAGCTATGAAATCTTCCACTCCTCATCTCCCGCCCGTATCCAGAGGCCTTGTTGAAGGCCGGCCTCTGTCTCGGGCGGATGCCGGGGACGTGGGGGACGACGGGGAGCAAAATAAGTACTCACACCCCTTTACCTCTATCGGCATCACGCTGCTGCATACGCTTCAGGTTATGCCGCTCAATGTTTACCCACCCAGGGTTATAGGCACGCTTACGTGGAAGGAGCGGGTACGCAGCTGCGATCTTTCGGAGTGCCTTTGCAGCTGCCTTCATACACAAAGTTCGAACATTGGTACGAAACGGTCCACCAAGACAGGGCGGGAGGTTTGTGGTATAACCGTCGGGAACAGAGGAGGTATGTAATGAGTATCATTTGGTTCCTTGGTATGCCTGGGGCTGGGAAGACCGTACTCGGCAACCGCTTTGCGAGGATGATCGGCGTCACGTGCTTTGACAGTGACGACTATCAGACCGCTCGCGATCGTGAACTCATCGGCAAACTGCAGTTCACGCAAGAGCACTGCGATGCGCAGCTCAACCGCATTGTCGATGCCGTGCGCGTGCTCGGTCGGTGCATCGTGGCGCACCCTCTGCCCAATCCCGAATCGCGGGCGTGGGCGCACGCGCACGACGGGACGCTCGTGTACGTGCGTGCTCCTGTGCCGCTCGTGCATCTCCGGCTGAAGTCCGAGGAGCGGAAGCATCATCACTTCCGGCCTGAAATGCTGAAGCCGTGGATTCTGCGACACTGGGTGGAGCCGGAGCACGAGGGGTGCTTTGTCATTGACAACACCTTCGACAACACGGCAGTCAACGAGCGGCTCGGCGAGCTTCGGTCACTCCTGTGCTAGCGACCTACGAAAGGCGGGGATGCCTATACCCCGCCTTTTGCCTTTTCATCCGGGATTCACACAATAAAGTGAACTATTGGGGAAGAGCGAGCTTGACACTCATTTCTACAGGTTCATAGTCTGGGTGTAGTTCGAAGGGGGAGAACCAGTCTCTTGAAAAAGAGACGACGTGTGTCTTACTTTATTTCGTTTCCTTAACCATATTACTTATGGCTACAGCCACGCTCGACGCACTCCGCCGCTCTGTACTGGCGAGTGTGATGATTGTTTCCGTACTCTCACTTAATCTCGGCGCAATCCCCGTGCACGCAGAGACCGATCCGGCTCCTGCGGATCCGGCGCCATCTGATCCAATATCATCCACGGCTGCAACTTTCACGTACGTTGCAAACAGCGGCGGCTCGATTTCTGGCAGCGCGACTCAAACGATCGGTGTGGGCGAATCGACGACGCCGGTTACGGCAGTTCCTGAATCCGGATACCACTTCACGCAGTGGGATGACAGCAACACGAACCCGACACGCACCGATACGTACACCGCTCCCGGTAGTCAGACTTTCACTGCAAGCTTCGATCCCGATCCGACCCCGGGCGTCACTACAGACCACGCAACTGCCGTCGGCATCGACAACGCGACTGTGAATGGCACCAATGGCGCGGTGGACGCTGACAACACTTCATTCTGGTGGGGCACCACGAGCGAAGGCCCATTCACTCCGGCAGCAGATCCCTCGAGTGAATTCCCAGCAGGCTGGAATCAGGACGGCGGCCTCGGCGCAGCTCCGGCTAACGGCGCATTCAACGAACTCCTCTCTTCGCTCACTTCGGGTACGACGTATTACTTCGCGGCGTGGTCGCAGGTCGCGGGTACCTGGTACCCAGGCGCAGTTGAGAGCTTCACGACCGACACCGATGGTGGTGGCGGTGGCGGCGACGTCACGCCCCCGACAGTCCCCGTGCTCACGAGCCCGGCTAATGGCACGACCCTCAACACCAATGACTTCGACTTCACGTGGGACGCATCGACCGACGATTCCGCAGGTCCGGTGACCTATGAATTCCAGTCGAGCCTCGATGGCACGGTAGATGGTGACGGAGTGCTCCAGAACGGCGTATGGCACTCAGGTACGCTCTCCACGCCAATGATCCACTCGAGCGGCGCACCGGACGGTACATGGTACTGGCAGGTCCGCGCTAAGGATACTTCCGGTAACTACAGCGCATGGACGTCTGTCTGGACGGTCACGCTCGACACGGCAGGACCGACGGGCGTCATCTATGTCGCCACCACGGGAAGCGACAGCACGGGCGACGGCAGCCAGGCGAACCCGTACGCAACCATCCAGAAGGCAGTCGACGAATCGACCGACGGAGACACGATTTCCGTGGGCGCAGGAAGCTTCGACGCATTCTCGGTAGATGGTAAGACTAGCCTCACGATCATGGGCGCAGGTGCAGGTACGACGATGATTGTCCCATCGACGCTTGTCGACACGGGCGTCGGCCATAAGTACACGTCTGATGTGAAAACATCGGTATTCGTGAATGACTCGACCAACGTCACGCTCGAAGACCTCACGGTGGAGGACAATGGCGCTACCCCGGGCTCCGGTGGTCCCGACGCGCTCGTATTCTGGAACGCATCGACCGGTGACATCACCGATGCCGACATCCAGGCGACCTATACCATTAACGGCGTACAGACCGGCCAGGGTATTGCGGTAGACGGTGGCAGCGGCGACACGACCGATCTCACCATCACGAACACCACGATCGAAGGATTCCAGAAGAACGGCATCGACGCGGTCGATGGTAACGCGCTCACCGGTAATGGTGGCACGATCACGCTCGACGTGGAGGGCGGCAGCATCACGGGCGCTGGCTCTATCGGCACCATCGCGCAGAACGGCATCCTCATCTGGAACCGCGGCGGCGGCACGGTCACCGGCATGGTGCACGGCACGGCAGTATCGGACCTCGAGTACACCGGCGCAGACGCTGACACCGGTATCTATGCATACGGCACGGCGAGCTATTCGACGGTCTCGGATGTGACCTTCAGCAATGTGGACCTCTACCTGGTGAACGGCACAGGCGGTGCGATCGACGCGACGAGCGGCAACACGTTCGACGGCGTCACCGTTTCCGGCGCGACGGGTGCGCAACTTGCTGCTATCGAGAATAAGCTCGACGGCGTGATGGAAGATGCAGGCGCAGACCCGATTTACCTTCTTCCGCACACGCTCATCGCGACGACGGACGCAGTGAACCGTGGCATCCAGGTCGGTCTCGACACCGCAGTGAGCGGCGACACGGTGCTCGTGACGCCGGGCACGTACACAGGGGACCTCATCGTCCCCACGAGCGACCTCACGCTCAAGGGCATCGACACGCCGGTCATCAACCTCGGATCGGGCTACGGCATCAACCTCGACAACCCGCCGATGACACCGACTGGCTTCACGATGACCGGTTTCACCGTGAATGCGTCGCCTTCTACCACGTATGCATTCAAGGCATACAAAGCAGACGGCCTCACGCTCACGGACGACACCTTCAACGGCGGCTCGGGTAACACGGGCGGCGGCGTCGATGTGAACACCACGAGCAATGTCACCTTCACGAATGTCACGGCGACCGGCTTCCATAAGAACGGCTTCGCGGACACGCCAGCATACACGGCGGGCGATGATGCATCCGCAGGTGACACCATCACCTTCGACGGCATCACCTCCACCAATAACGGCTGGACCGGCATCTCGTTCTACAGCATCGGTGGCTCGGGTGGCGCTGCTAATATTGCGCATGCGAGCTTTGCGGGCAGCAACACGATCTCTGGAAACGGCACCGGTGTCTTCGTCGAGGGCGCAAGCGACGCTGACTTCGGCTCCCACGTGACGCCGAGCTACACCGTCACCACGGATGGCAGCACGCTTGACCTCACGCATGTAGCATTCAGCGGCAACACCGCATACGACGTCCTGAACTACCAGACCGCGCCGGTGAATGCGATCGGAGCGACGTTCGGCGGCCTCACGGGCGACGATATGACGCTTGCACAGCGCACGACCGAGAACGGTTATATTTATGACCACCTCGACCTCGCGCCGCTTGGACTCGTGAGCTATTACACGCTCCCGACGCTCACTATCACGGCGCCAGCAGCGAACGGCGACGACGTCTCGGGCACCTACGACTTCACGGCCGACTACGAGCATGGCGTCACCACAAACATCCAGTGGGCGATCCGCAAGGATTCCTGCACTACCGGTACTGTGGCGGGTAACGTCGACGGTCACCACGACGTGAGCACCTTCGCAGGCACCACATTCACTGCAACGCTCGATACGACAAGTTGGGATAATGGCAGCTATTGCTTCGTTGTGAACCCGGCGGAACCATCTGGGTATCCGGATCTTCGCGAGACACGTTTGTTCAACGTTACTAATCCGCTCGGGGCACCATCAACGCCGGTGCTTACGAGCCCAACTGATGGTGGGTATGAGAACACAAATGACTTCTACTTCGATTGGGATAACTCGATCGCAGCAATAAGCGGCCCCATCACGTATGAGTCGCAGTTCACACAGGACCCGACAGAAGTCGACGGTGTGCTCCAGAACAATCTGTGGGCATCTACCACACCGGTCAGCACGATCCATTCGCAGGGTGCAAGCGACGGCACCTGGTACTGGCAGGTACGCGCGCAGGATAGCCACGGAACCTACAGCGACTGGAGCTCGATCTGGAGCGTCACGATCGACACCGAAGCACCCACCATCACCCTTAACGGGGACGCTACGGTTACGCTCACCGTCGGGGACGCCTACACGGAGGAAGGCGCGACTGCAACCGATGCAATCGACGGTACGGATCCAGTCACGGTGGGCGGCGACACCGTAGATACCGGTACCGCAGGTACGTATGTGGTGACTTACGACGCTTCCGACAACGCAGGAAACGCGGCGGCACAGGTGACGCGCACGGTCATCGTGAATCCGGCAAGCACTACCACGAGTGGCCGGACCGGTGGCCTCCACCGCCAGCCCGGTAGCAGCGCGGGTAACACCGGCAGCACGGGCGGCAGCGTCCTCGGCGCATCGGTATTCAACTTCGCAACGGACTTCGGCATCGGCTCCACGCTCGATCCGGATGTGACGGAGCTCCAGAAGATTCTTATCGCAGCAGGGTACCTGAACATTCCTGCGCCGACTGGATTCTTTGGGCCTCTTACAGAAGCCGCGGTGAAGCTCTACCAGGCAGCACACGGCATCATCCAGACGGGCTTTGTGGGTCCGCTCACGCGCGACGCGCTTAACCAGGGCACCGGTCAGACTGAGTCGACCGGTACAGGTGATATTTCCCAGCAGATCGCTGATCTCATGCAGCAGGTGAAGGAGCTGCAGGACCAGCTCGACGCGCTCAATCACTAAACGCGAGACTCCATAAACACACCGTGGCCGTTTTGCGGCCACGGTGTGTTTTGGTGCTACACTAGCACACATGAAGGCGCGCAAACGCCCTATTAAAAAGCACCGCAAGCACGTCGGTCATCATGTACTCAGCATCTACGGCGCCCTCGCTGTGGCGATCGTGAGTGTCGGCACCTTGCTTGGGGCAGTGACCCTCTCCGGTGTGTACTTCCGTTCGGGAGACGTGGCATCGGTGATCGTGAGCACGCTCGTCGGACTTACTAATGCCGACCGCTCCTCTGAGAACCTCGGCACACTCACTGTGAACCCGCTTCTCACCGCTGCAGCTCAGGCGAAAGCAGATGACATGGCGGCCAAAGGCTACTTCGCCCACACATCTCCAGACGGGAAGACCTCGTGGTACTGGTTCAAGCAGCAGGACTATTCGTTCAGCTATGCGGGCGAGAACCTCGCTGTGGATTTCAATGATTCCGATGCCGTGGAGCAGGCGTGGATGAACTCACCCACCCATCGAGCCAACATCCTCAATGCGCACTTCACGCAAATCGGCATCGCCACCGCGGTCGGGACCTATGAAGGACGCACGACTACCTTTGTGGTGCAGATGTTCGGTACGCCGGCGAGTACGCCGACGAGTGCGCCCGTGGCGTTGAACCCGGCACCAGAGGCCACCGAGATCGCCGTAGCGAAGACTGAACCGGTCGCGGTCGCAGAGCAGCCCGGTACCCCGCAAGTGTTGGCCGAAGCATCCACGAGTACCAGCACGCCGCATGTGGCAGCGCTGGCCGCGCCAACGCCTTCCGCGTCGCCGATCGCCACCATCGCAGCGGCACCTGTGGCGTCGCTGCGCACACTCTATCTAATCGTGGGTGCGATGGTGCTCGCGGCGCTCCTTTCTGTCACGGGATTGCAGTTCTCGCGGCGTCACATGCGCTATGTGGGTGCGGCGCTGTTCCTCTTCGTGCTCATGGGCGGGCTCTACATCACAGCGGACCGGTTCGTATTCTCGCACGCGACACTCACGTCGTCGGCTGCGGCGGCCGTAGAAGTGGGGGCGTCAGCGCCGATAGCGCTCGCGGAGGTGCCTGCGACGACGACTCCGGCAACTGCGCTCCCATTCACTAAGCAAACCGTACTGTACGTGCTCTACGGAGTCGCTGTGGCGCTTCTCATCACGCTTGGGATAGGGATCTACCAGAAAATGAGCGGGCTTTTCATCGCCATTATGGGCGTCGCGCTTGCGGTCGCTGGTGGGCTCATTTTGATCACCGGCTTTACGAGCTGGCTCTACTAGCGCCTTACGGTTTTGCAGCCGATCTGCTATGCTCGTTTCACGGGTGGTTAGCTCAGTTGGTTAGAGCGTTCGCCTCACACGCGAAAGGTCACAGGTTCGAATCCTGTACTACCCACACGAGTGATCGTGTCTTCTGTCGGGCCGTAGTATACCGGTAGTACGTGCGCTTCGGGTGCGTAAAGACCGGGTTCGATTCCCGGCGGCCCGACAAAGGACATGAACGAGAAAGTCATCCAGACGCTCTGCATTCTCGAGCACGACGGGCGTATTTTGCTCGGCATGAAGAAAGTGCGCCTCGGTGCGGGGCTTTACAACGGCTTCGGCGGGAAAGTAGAGCCGGGAGAAGACATTCGGGAAGCAGCGCTGCGTGAAATGAAGGAAGAGTCGGGCCTTGAGGTGCTCGACCTCGAGAAGTTTGGCGTACTCGAGTTCCGCTCACCCAAACGCGCGACGATCGAGGGTCACTTCTTCCGTGCATCGCAGTATAGGGGCACGCTGATCGAGACCGACGAAATGCGGCCCGAATGGTTCCTGCGGGCGGACATCCCCTTCGACCGCATGTGGTCGTCCGACCTCTACTGGTGGCCGCTCTACTTCCACAACAAGCGCTTCCGCGGCGTGTTTGAGTTTGATGCTGATGACCGCGTAGTGTCCCACGAACTCACCGAGGTTGCTACACTGGACGCATGACCCCACGACCCAAGGCTTCTCAGCCCATTCCGCCGCATGCCAAGAAAGTCTTCAGCGGCGTGCTCTTTGATGTCTACCAGTGGGAGCAGGAGCAGTTCGATGGGTCGTACCAGACATTTGAAAAGTTAAAGCGCGCCGATACGGTTTCCATCATTCCGATTCTTCCGGATGGTCGCGTACTCATTGTGGATGACGAGCAGCCCGGCAGGGATGCAGTAGTCACTTTCCCCGGCGGGCGCGTGGAGCCGGAGGAAGACCCTGTCCAAACGGCGAAGCGCGAGCTGTTCGAGGAGACCGGTTACGTAGCTAAAGAATTGCAGCTCTGGCGTGCATACCACCCCGTGTCAAAAGTAGATTGGGTCTTGTATCACTTCATCGCACGCGGGTGCGAGAAGGTGGGTGAACAACAGCTCGATCCGGGTGAGCGCATCGCTACTCGCACGGTGACACTCGATGAACTCATAGACATTTCGGACGATCCGCGATTCCAAGGGAAGGACTTGCGACTCGACTTCACTAAAGCGCGACTCAATGCAGAAAGTCGTGCGGAACTTGAGAAAGAGTTCTTTGGCCAGTAGAGTGTGGAGATTCGGGCTGTAAGCAAAGCTTGCAGCCACTCGTTCCGCTCGCATAGCATTGCATGCTATGCTCACTGCACTCGGGCTGTAGTATACCGGTAGTACGCGTCCATGGGGTGGATGTAGACCGGGTTCGATTCCCGGCAGCCCGACCAGTCCGTGATATATTTTCGTGAGTTCGGTTCAGGGGCCCATAGCTCAGCTGGTAGAGCGCGTCATTCGCATTGACGAGGTCAGGGATTCGAATTCCCTTGGGTCCACCGGTGGCACATGAAATAGAGACCAAAGTGCTCGATATCGACGCGGATGCTATTCGCGCAGCGCTCGCTGCGCTCGGGGCAGAGAAGATCCAAGACACACGACTCACGGTGGACTGGTATCGCCCCATCGGCACCACGCCAGGCGATGACCCCTGGTATTTGCGCATCCGGTCAAATAGCGATGGCGTCCATGAAGTTACCTGGAAGGCGAAGTCAGACATAATCGGCGTCGCGCGCAAGCATAAAGAGATCAACTTCACGATCGCGGATCGTGATGCGCTCGCGGACCTCTTTACCGAACTCGGCCTTGAGGCATATGCGCACCAAGAAAAAGACCGTGCATCATTTGAGTACCGGGATTGGCATTTCGATCTCGACACCTATCCAGGCATACCGCCGTACCTAGAAATCGAGGGCACGAGCGAGGAACATATCCAGGAAGCACTCGCACTCCTTGGACTCACGAACAACCGCACCTGGGCAGAAGGCGAGCGCACCCTGATCGAGAATATCTACCAGACCGACTGGTACCAGATGCGCTTTTAGCACACCTGCTCTAGCCCGAAGCCGCCAAGTAATGCTAAGGTGCGGGTATGAAGGAGACTACACTCATCGAGCGCATCACCGCTTGGGTCGGATCGATCCAGTCGCTCATCCTCCACACCGCCGTGTTCATCGGCTTTTTCATTTTGTCCTTCGCAGGATTTCTCTCGTGGGACCTTATGTTCCTTATCCTCACCACCATCGTCTCGCTTGAGGCTATCTATCTCGCGATCTTCATACAGATGACGGTGAATCGGCAGGCGCTCGAGCTCGCCGAAGTCTCAGAAGACGTGGAAGACATCCAAGAGGACATCGAGGAAATCAGCGAGGATGTGGACGAGATTCAGGAAGATATCGATGAGATCCAAGAAGACGTGGACGAGATTCAGGAGGACGTCGAGGAGATCAATGAGGATGAGAATAAGGGCGAGCGGGAAGAGGAAATGCGTAAGCAAAAGCAGGCCGTGACGCTCGAGACCCTGTCCCGCGACGTCGCGCAGCTGCTTAAGGACCTGGAGGCGCTCAAAGAGCATAAATAACCAACCGGTATAAAAATTCGAGCCAGCATCCGGTGAAGGACGCTGGCTCGGGTTGGACGCACGGGCGGAGCGGCTACGGGCCGGCGGGCTGGTTCTTCTCGAACGCATCCCACGCTTGCGCCTCTTCGGTCTCGTAGACCTTATAGGCGTTCTGGTCGGTACGCTCGTAGACGGCGTAGTCCTTGGTGTCCGCTTCGTCGCTCTCCTTGCTGATCCGCATCTCGCCGGCGCTGTACTCGCGCAGCGCGGGCGAGGACTGCTCCAGGTCGTAGGCCTTCGAGTAGTCGCCGATTTCGCGGAGATCGAGCCACTTGAGGTACGTCGCGTTGTCCTCGGCACGCAACTTCATGGTGAGCGCCTTGCGGGCATCGAGCCATTTGCTCGCGCGTGCGTTTTTCGCGTCGTCGTACACCCGGAAGGCTTCGTTCTTGCGGTCTTCGTACCGCTGGAACGCGGCGTTCTTTGCGGATTCGAAGTCCTCGATCGTTTTGATGCTTCGAGCATCGATCGGCTGGACCTCGAATTCCTTGCCAGCGCGCTCGGGCGCGGCGGCGGTTTCCGTCGGCTGTGCCGGCGAGGTGACCGCGGGTTTTGGTTGGGCGGTAGTCGCTTTTTCGTCCTTTTGCCCACAGGAGGCGAGGAGGACGGCAGCGGCAATCACGCGGATAGCAATGAATTTCATGAGCACTTCTCCCGATTGGAACAGTTGATTCAAATAGACTTATAACATACTTAGTGAAAAACGCAAAACCCGCCGTAAGGCGGGTGATGCGACGAATCCCAGGGATTCTGAGAACTGCTTAGGAAAGGTGAGCGGAGACGAGCTTGGTCATCTCGAACATCGTCACTTCCGACTTGCCGCCGAAGATCGGCTTCAACTTGTCGTCTGCGAGGATATTGCGCTTGTTCTTCGGGTTCTGGAGGTCATGCTTCTTGATGTACTCCCAGATCTTCTTCACCACTTCGCCGCGGCTCATGGGGCCCTTACCGACTACTGCCTCGAGGTCCGAGGAGAGCGTCATCGGCTTCAAGAGTGCTGGATTCGCTTTTCGTGCCATAGAATGATGTTGTGATAAGTAGTCAAAATTGACTGAGACCCATTGTAGCGTAGGGAAACCCCCTGTGAAGCCCTTGCCGGGGACAACTTTTTGTACCGGAGTTTGCGCGAAACCGTCGGGCTAGTTATCCCCACATCCTTGCCAGAACGTCCAGAAACTATTGCGCTCACGCGCGCTGGCCGTATACTGCGGAAAGACTGGCTTCCAGGACGCTGGGATTCAGGAAAAAGCTAGCACGAAGCCCTAAGCCACAAGCCGCAAGCAGAGTGCCCTTCGTCAATCGCGCTTCATAAGCGCCCTTTATGCAGGGAGTATGTCATGGCCAAACTCGCACTTGTTGCGGCGACCAAGGAAGCAAAGACGCCTCGCGTCAGGGCTTCTGCGAAACCCGTACCATTCGCCCCCGTGCCACAAGCACGGGAGCACAAGGACCACTTCATCACCCGCAATGGACTCGTCTATGCGGGTAGTCACCTGATCATCGATCTGTGGGAGGCGGAACATATCAACGACCGCAAACACATCAAGCAGGCGCTCATCGATGCCGTGAAGGAAGCCGGGGCAACCCTGCTTCACATCCACCTGCACACCTTCAACGACGGTGGCGGAGTCAGCGGTGTGGCGGTCCTCGCGGAAAGCCACATCAGCGTCCATACTTGGCCGGAAAAGGGATACGCAGCGTTCGACGTCTTCATGTGTGGGGATGCAGAGCCTCGGAAGGCCCTGGAGGTCTTCAAACGAGCGTTCAAACCCCGCCGTGTCGTGGTCGGTGAGCACAAACGCGGGGTGGTGTAAGACCTCGCTACATTAGAACGGGCTCCGAGCATGTCTCGGGGCCCATTCTGCATTGTGGATAGCGAGTTTTCTGCTAGAATGCGTAGACATGGAGGGGGGTATATCCATACACCTGGCGCCTTTGGCGCTGTTTCATATCGGTACTTTCCCCGTGACCAATACCTTGGTCACGACTATTACCGTCTCGCTACTCCTCGTGCTTTTTGCCTGGCTCGCCGGCCGCAACCTCAAGCTCATTCCGGGGAAGTTCCAGTCGGTTGTAGAGCTACTCGTCATGTATCCGTACGAATTCACCCGCGATACACTCCAGAACGACGCGGTCACCAAGCGCATATTCCCGGTCATCATGACCATCTTCCTGCTCGTCCTCCTCCAGAATTGGTTCGGTCTTCTGCCGATCACTGAGGGCGTTGGTATTGCCCCGGCCACGCCGGGCGGGGAAGTCACGAGCTACTTCTATTCGGGCGCTACGGACCTCAACTTCACATTCTCGCTCGCGCTCATCGCCTTCCTCGCGATCGAGTTCTTTGGCGTCACCACCATGGGATTCTTCACGTATGCCAAAAAGTTCCTCAATTTCCAGTCGCCGATCAAGTTCGTCGTGGGTCTTATCGAGCTCGTCTCTGAGTTCGCTCGTCTCATTTCCTACTCGTTCCGTCTTTTCGGCAATGTCTTTGCCGGCAAGGTACTCATTCTGGTGATCGGGTTCTTCGTCCCGCTCTTCTTGCCGGTGCCGTTCCTCGCGTTCGAGACGTTCGTCGGATTCATCCAGGCGGCGATCTTCGCGCTTCTCACGCTCTTCTTCACGAAGATCGCGATCGAGATCCACGACGAGGCACACTCTGAAGAGCACGCCTCGCTCGCGATGAGCGAAGCCTTGGAGGAAGGGCTGCATCACGCAGAGGCGTAAGCCTTTGAGTGGCGCAGCCCTCCCTCGGAGGAATTACTTACCAGAATTCTTTGATTAGTATGGATATCGAATCAGCAAAAGCGATCGGAATGGCCATTGCCGTCGGTTTCGGCGTGTTTGGCCCAGGCATCGGCATCGGCCTCATCGCAGGTCGGGCACTTGAAGCAATCGGACGCAATCCGGAGGCGCAGGGTGCAATCATCACGAACATGTTCATCGGCATCGCCTTCACCGAGGCGCTCGCTATCTTCGCGCTCGTGGTGGGCTTCATTATTAAGTTTACATAGCGCGGAGCGGTATTGGCCACTGAGCGACTCGGGGTAACTGCGAAGACAGTCGGGACCCGGAGCGCAGGGGCTAATACCGCGGAGCGCTTCCACTGCATTTCTTCATTATCTATGTCTGCACTCATCTCAAGCTTCGGCATCGACTGGCACCTTCTCTTCGCGTACATCGTGAACTTTGTGGTGCTCGTCGCCCTTCTCACCTGGCTTCTCTACAAGCCGGTGCAGAAAATGGTGTCAGAGCGCCAAGCAGTGCTCGCGCAGGGTGTCAAGGACGCTCACGCAGCTGCAGAAAAGCTCTCTGCCGCGGAGAGCGAGGCTGCGATGCGCCTCAAGACGGCTGAGTCAGAGGCGTCGAGTATCGTCGACACCGCGCGCCAGAGCGCGAATGAGACGAAGGCAGGCATCATCCGCGAGGCAGAATCGCGCGCAGCGCAGGTGGAGAGTGACGCCGAGGCGCGCGCCAAGGAAGCATCGGCGAAAGCACTTCGCGAGAGCGAGAAGGAGATCGCACGCCTCGCGATGCTTGCCGCGGCAAGGGTGATGCAGGAGAAGGCGTAACCATATGATCAAGGATTACCCGAAGTTTCTCGAGCACTTGAAGAAGACAGGACGCATGAAGCTCCTGCCGCAAGTGTTGCGCGAGCTCAAGGAAGCCGCCGCGCGCGATGCAAAGCTCGCGCCGCGCACTGAGAGTGCCAAGGATAATCCAGATCTTATTTCTGGTTCGCGTACACTCGAGAACGGCATGCTGACGGATACGACCGGCAAGCGCGCGCTCATCGATATGTATAAGAACATTACCCAGGTGCATAAGTAATAGCTTTATGGAGTCGGTTATCAAACAAATCGAACGGGAGATCGCGGCGTGGAAGCCCGAGGGCGGTACCGAGGAAGTCGGTATCGTGCGTGCAACCGGTGACGGCATCGCAGAGATTGATGGTCTCGACCAGGCCGTCATGACTGAAATGGTGCTGTTCGACCCGACCTTTGACCGCAGTCTTGAAGCTGCGCTCAAGGATCCGGAGCCCCTCTACGGCCTCGTGCTCAACCTCGAAGAGGGCGGCGTCCGCGCTGTGATCCTCAGTGACTCGTCGAAGGTGTACGAGGGCATGCTCGTGCGCCGTATGAAGCGCCTCCTCTCAATCCCGGTCGGCGACTCGCTCGTGGGTCGCGTGGTGAACCCGCTCGGCGAGCCGGTAGACGGCAAGGGCCCCACCGGCGCGACGAACCAGAAGCCGATCGAGCGCGAAGCGTACGGCGTGATCGATCGTTCTCCGGTGAACGTCCCGCTCCACACGGGTATCAAGGCTATTGACGCCATGATCCCGATCGGTCGCGGACAGCGTGAGCTCATCATTGGTGACCGCGGTACTGGTAAGACTGCGGTGGCCATCGACACGATCCTCAATCAGCTCTCCGAGCCTGAAGCGACGCGCCCCATTTGTATCTACGTGGCGATCGGCCAGAAGGAATCGAAGACCGCAAAGCTCGTCGCAGAACTCACCGAGAAAGGCGCGATGGCATACACCGTCGTCGTGACCGCCCCGGCGTCTGCACCGGCCGCGCTCCAGTTCCTCGCACCGTTTGCTGGCGCAACGATCGGCGAGCACTTCATGGAGCAGGGTAAAGACGCGCTCGTGGTGTACGATGACCTCTCGAAGCAGGCTGTCGCGTACCGCCAGATGTCGCTCCTCCTGCGCCGCCCACCGGGTCGCGAAGCATACCCGGGCGACGTGTTCTACCTGCACTCGCGTCTCCTCGAGCGTGCGGCAAAGCTCTCCAAGGAAAAGGGTGGTGGTTCGCTCACCGCGCTTCCGGTCATCGAGACGCAGGACAACGATGTCTCGGCGTACATCCCGACGAACGTGATCTCGATCACGGACGGTCAGATCTTCCTCGAGTCGAGTCTCTTCAACAAGGGCCAGCGCCCGGCGGTGAACGTGGGTATCTCCGTGTCGCGCGTGGGTTCTGCAGCGCAGACCAAGGCTATGAAGAAAGTCTCGGGCAAGATCAAGAACGAGCTCGCGCAGTTCCGCGAACTCGAAGCATTCATGCAGTTCTCGAGCGACCTCGACGCAGACACCAAGCGTCAGATCGACTCTGGTCGTCGCATGACAGAGATGTTGAAGCAGAATCGCGGCGAGCCGCTTCCGTTTGAAATGGAGGCAGCGGTGATCTTCGCGGCGACGAACGGCTTCATGGACACATTCGCACCGGAGCAGATCTCGACGATGGAGAAGAAGCTCCGCGACTTCCTCATGCGCGAAGCAAAGGCTGAACTCGAGGCGATCAAGTCGTCGAAGAATATCGAGGAAGCAACGGAAGCATCCCTCAAGGAGAAACTCGCTCGATTCGTCGAGACCGCGTAACCACTCATGGCGCTGAAAGACATTAAAAACGCGATAGGAGCCAAGCTGCGCACCAATAAGGTGACGCGGGCCATGGAGGCTGTCTCGGCAGTAAAGATGCGCAAGACGCAGCAGACCGCGCTCGCCGGTCGCGCGTACGCGCGCGCTGCGCTCCAGATCCTCTCGCGCCTTTCTGGCACGAGTGACCTCAAGCGCCATCCGCTCGCCACGGCGCGCCCGGTGAAGAACACCGCGCTTGTCGTGATCACGAGCGATAAGGGTCTTGCCGGCGCGCTCAATTCCGGCGTACTCAAGGCCGCCGTCACGGCAATCGAGGGCCGCCCGAAGGAATCGATTCGCGTGTATGCGTACGGCCGCAAGGCGGATGAATTCTTCTCACGTCGCGGGTACAACGTGGTAAAAGCGATTGAAAACAAACGCGACGACGTGCCGCCGGCGGTTATGCAAGAGCTCTCGAGTGAGCTGTCGCGCGGCTTCGTCGCGGGAGAATTCGACGAAGTGATCGCGGCGTACAGCAACTTCAAGTCGACGTTCGAGCAGATCCCGACGTCTCGCCGCCTGCTCCCACTCTCCGTGGACGGCGTGCGCGGACTCGTCTCCGACATCATCCCGGTGCGGGGTAAGTGGAGTGATGTCGAGGATGCAAAGGCGCCGGCGGCGTATAACGTCGAGCCGTCAGCGGAGGTAGTGCTCGGCGTACTTATTCCGCGTCTCGTCGCCGTCTCGCTCTACCACATGCTGCTCGAATCCAAGGCTTCCGAGCACTCGGCACGCATGGTGGCGATGAAGAATGCCTCGGACAAGTCGAAGGAGGTGGCGCACGAGCTTACCCGCAAGTTCAACAAGATCCGTCAGGCCGCCATCACGCGCGAAGTGTCGGAAATTGTGTCAGGCCGCGAAGCACTGGCTTCGTAATACATATATGGAAAAGCCTACCCAGACGTTCGACCAGCTTAGCCCTTTCGAAAAAAAGTACGGCAGACTATGGAACCATTGGTCTGATTTAGTGCGAGAAAGCGAAATCGGTGAGCCGCTGGAATCACGATTTCTCGCTGAAATTAACGCAACGTCAACGTACGCAGCATTCAAGAATGAAGATTTTCCGGCCATCGTCGACAACCTCTTTGCCGCTTGGGAACATGAGGTAAATGAGGATAACCAATACGTTTCTGGCACTCCTGACGGGGAAGAGCGCATCAAAAGAACAAGAAGGCAGCTCGATGACCTCAAAGTGAAAATTCAAGGATCGTTGCAGGGCACACATTAAAAGGGTAATTTGCTTAACATGAACAAAGGAACCATCGTTGAAGTCATCGGGCCGGTCGTGGACGTCTATTTTGAGAAGGAACGTCCGGAAATCGGCGACGCAGTCGTCGTAGAGGCCGCAGCCGGCCACGGCAAAATTGTGCTCGAGGTCGCAAGCCACCTCGGCCTCGACCGCGTGCGCACCATCTCAATGAACGAGACTGCGGGCCTCTCTCGTGGTGAGGACGCCGTCGCAACCGGCGCACCGATCTCGGTGCCGGTGGGTGACGCGTCCCTCGGACGCCTCTTCAACGTGCTTGGTGAAGCAGTCGACGGCAAAGGTTCCATTGCGGGAGACGCACCGCGCCTCCCGATCCATCGCGACCCGCCGCCGTTTGACGAGCAAACCACCAAGGCAGAAATTTTCGAGACGGGTATCAAAGCCATCGACCTCATCGCGCCGTTCACCAAGGGTGGCAAGGCAGGCCTCTTCGGCGGAGCTGGCGTCGGTAAGACCGTGATCATCCAGGAGCTCATTCACAACGTGGCGAGTCACCACGGTGGATACTCGGTGTTCGCCGGCGTGGGTGAGCGCGTGCGCGAGGGTAACGACCTCTACCACGAAATGGCGGAGTCCGGCGTTCTCGACAAGACCGCGCTCGTGTTCGGTCAGATGAACGAAGTGCCGGGCGCACGCGCTCGCGTCGCGCTCACCGGCCTCACACAGGCGGAATACTTCCGCGATGAGGGTGGTAAGGACGTGCTCTTCTTCATGGACAATGTGTTCCGCTTCGTGCAGGCAGGTTCGGAGGTGTCATCGCTTCTCGGTCGCGTGCCGTCGGCAGTGGGTTACCAGCCGACCCTCGCAGAAGAAATGGGTAAGCTCCAGGAGCGCATCACTTCTACGAAGAAAGGCTCGATCACTTCCGTGCAGGCAGTGTATGTGCCGGCCGACGACCTCACCGACCCAGCACCGGCGACGACGTTCGCTCACCTCGATGGTACGGTGGTGCTTTCCCGCGCACTCGCATCCATCGGTATTTACCCGGCAATCGACCCGCTTGAGTCGACCAGCAACGCACTCACGCCGGAAATCGCTGGTGTAGAGCACTACCGTGTCGCGAACAAAGTGAAGCAGACGCTCCAGCGCTATAAGGATCTCCAGGACATCATCGCCATCCTTGGTATCGAAGAGCTCTCCGACGACGACAAGACGATCGTGTACCGTGCGCGCAAGATCCAGCGCTTCCTCTCGCAGCCGTTCGCGGTGGCGGAAGTGTTCACCGGCGTGAAGGGTGCATATGTGTCTCGTGAAGACACGGTCCGCTCGTTCGGCGAGATCGTCGACGGCAAGCACGACGACAAGCCGGAAAGCGCGTTCTACATGAAGGGCTCGATCGACGAGGTCAAGTAACTCATGGCTAAGACGTTCCACCTAACAATTGCAAAAGTTGGCGAGAACCTCTTCGACGGAGAGGCGCAGGCAGTCACGCTGCCTGGCGTGGATGGTGTGTTCACCGTGATGGCGCACCACGAACCGCTCGTCTCAGAACTCAAGAAGGGTACTGCAGTCGTAAAAACAGCGGACGGTACTCGCCAATCAATTGAAGTTGACGGCGGCGTCGCCGAAATTTCCAGCAATCAGGCAACGGTGCTGTTGTAGCATCGATCGGAAATGGAAAACGCCCGAGATGTGAGAACCTCGGGCGTTCTCACATTTCAGGCGCTCCTCACCCCATATTGCTGCCACCCTGGGAAAAGGGGATGTCACCATCATCGCGATGACCCTTCGCAGTCTTCGAGTCGGCATTTGAGCCAACTGGACTGGCGGCCACCGGCGGGACACTGTTCCCGGGTGCAGGATTTGGCACTGGAGTGATCTTCTTGATACGCTCGCCGCTCATACATACCTCCCGTCCTGGCGCTGCGCAGAGACCGTTATACCACAGTTCATGCATCGAACTCAATGTGGTAGAGTGTTCATATGTCGGTACAGTCATTCCTTTTGAAGCAGGCGATGAAGTGGAAAATGAAGAACGTTCCTGCCGCTCAGCAGGAGCAGATCATCGCACTCGTCGAGAAGGACCCCGAACTCTTTAAGAAAATTGGTGAGGAAGTCGAGCGCCGCAAAAAGGGCGGAGAGACAGAAATGAAGGCCACGATGGAGGTGATGAAGAAGTACCGCGCCGAGCTCCAGGCGCTCGCGATGCGCTAGGTCATGCTGGAAGCTGTCGCCACGCTGCTCGCCGCACTCCACCTTATCGGTGCGGCGCTCGGTGTCGGGGGCGTGACCTATGCAGAACTCGCGCATGCGAAGGCGATCGCCGATGGCCGCGTGGAGCGCAAAGAGTACGAATACTTTGCCCGGGCGTTCTGGGCACTTCGGTGGGGCATGACCACCGTACTGCTCTCCGGTCTCGCCCTCGTGTACGTACAGTTCTTCCTCCCCAATTCTCCCGATACGCTCGTCTACTCACCGCTCTGGATTCAAAACACCCTTGCGCTCGCTATTACGCTCGGCGCATGGTTCATGTCGCGCCGCAGCTGGCCGTGGTGGCTCGGGTCATCGGTGGTGTTCGCCGGATGGTGGATGATGTTCATCCTCGACCTCTTCGCGCTCTTTACGGTGTCCTATTTGCTGCTCGTGTTTACGTACGTCGTCGCGATATTCCTCTCCGCCGGGTTCTGGGGATACGTGCAGACGCTCCTGCATGAGCGTGCGAGCATGAGGCATAAGCACCAGCACTCATGAAAATTTTCATACTTCTTGGGCACCCTGATAGCACGATGGAACCGCTTTCGCGGCGCCTTGCCGATGCTTATGATGCCGCAGCGAGAAAGGCCGGGCACGAGGTCCGTCGCATGAATCTGGGTGAAATGCAGTTTAATGCAAACCTGCGCCGCGGGTACCGCGAGCGCATGGAGCTCGAGCCCGATCTCCTGAAAGTCCAGGAGAACCTCACCTGGTGCGAACACTTCGTGCTCGTCTATCCCAACTGGTGGGGTGGTATGCCTGCGCAGCTTAAGGGCATGTGGGACCGCATGTTCCTCCCGCACTTTGCATTCTCCATGTACAAGAATGGGTGGGGCTGGCACCGATTGCTTAAGGGTCGGACTGCGCGTGTGATCATCCTGTGTAGCAACCGCCCGCTGTACGACTCTGTGCTCTTTGGCAATTTCTCAGCCTCCATCGGCTGGTCTATTTTGCGCTTTGGTGGCCTCCATACCCACATCACCTCTTTCGGCCCCTCAGAAAAGGCTTCCGAAAAACTCCGCCTCAAGTGGGTATCCGTCGTCGAGAAACTTGCTCGCAAGGGAAAGTAAGGTAGGTTGAGACTATGTTGAAGATCGGAATCGTCGGGCTGCCGAACGTGGGGAAGTCCACGCTTTTTAATGCACTCACCAAGCAGGAGGTCTTGGTGGCTAACTATCCGTTCGCCACGATCGACCCCTCGGTCGGTATTGTGCCCGTGCCCGATGAGCGCCTCGACGCACTCGCCAAGCTCTCCGCGAGCGAGAAAGTAGTACCCGCGGTCGTGGAATTCGTCGATATCGCGGGCCTCGTGAAGGGCGCATCGGAAGGCGAGGGCCTCGGCAATCAATTCCTTACGCACATACGAGAAGTAGACGCGATCCTTGAAATGGTTCGCTTCTTCGACGATCCCGATATTACGCACGTGCATGGCGATGTGGACCCCGTCCGCGATATTGAAATCATTAACTTGGAGCTCGTGCTTGCTGATCGCGAGCAAGTAGAGAAGCGCATCGAGCGCCTTACGCGCGATGTGAAGGCAGGGAATAAAGATGCAATTGCTGAGCACGCCGTGCTCGTGAAGGTTAGCGAGGCACTCGCGCAGGGCAAGATGGCGCGCACCGCGAATCTGACTACGGAAGAATTGCCGCGCGTGAGGGCACTCAATCTACTCACCATGAAGCCGTTCCTGTACGCGTTTAACGGCAAAGCCGGCGGTCACAATATCCACGAGATGGGAGACGACCGTGCTAACCGCGCATACGAGCTCGTGGAATCGCTCGGCGGCCGCTATGTGCACGTGGACGCGCACACCGAGCGTGAGCTGAACGATGTCGCCGAAGGCGACCAAGAGGTATTCCGCCAAGAGTTCGGGGTACAGGTGAACGGCCTTACGGATTTGATACAGAAGGCATACGAAACGCTCGGCCTCATCACGTTCTTCACCACTGGTCCCAAGGAGTCGCGCGCGTGGACGGTAGTGAAGGGATCAACGGCACCCATCGCTGGCGCAGCGATCCACAACGATTTCAAGGACAAGTTCATCCGAGCCGAAGTAGTCGCAGCTGCCGACCTCCTCTCGGCGGGCTCCTATCCTGCAGCCCGCGATAAGGGCCAGGTCCGTACGGAAGGCAAGGAATACGTGGTCAAAGACGGCGATGTGATGGTATTTCTCCACAGCTAGCAACTATTGACTATATATAAATAGTGTGATAATATTAATAAGCCGCAGATGGTGCGGTGTGTACAAAGGAGTTCGCAATGCCAAACTATGAAGTGCACCTCAATATGGTGCAGTTAGTTTTGCTTATCCTCGTTTTGCTCTCCACCCCGTCCTTCTTGGCCTGGATGGCGCAGCACTACTTTGGTCTGCAAAACGCGCATGCGCACATGAACCATGGGATCGTCGGGGCAATATTCCTCGGCCTCCTATTCATCGCGCTCTACAAGTCGCCCGTGCTTCCCGCGTTCGAGCACAGCTTCGACCGCACTGGATCCCACGTGGTGGCGGCTGAACCGGCGCCGAAGCAGTCCGCTGCTCTCGCGTCGATGAAGTCGAGCGCCCGCACGTCTTCAAAGAAGCCGTCAGGCTGGGTGAACCGGTGAGTCGCCGTCTGGCGGCCGCACTGGCCATCGTATCCGCCCTCGCAACGAGCGCGTGTACGACAGAAGACGACGCCCGCGCATCCTATGCACAGGGCCTCGAAGACGGTGCCGACGCTGTCCAAGCGACTGCGACAAGCAGCCACAAGGACCAGCACCAGGCAGTGTCGATCTGCATCAATGCAAAGTACAAACCCGATGTCGAGGATGTCAGGTCTATCCTGGCCATCGTCGGCGTCGACTCAGTGCGTTGCACGAAACTGATCGATGCGGACTATGTCATCGAGCTTCAGCGTCAAGCGAAGCCCGACGGCAACTACCGTGTGCTTGCGGTGATCATCGATCGGACGGGTTCAAAACCGCGCCGGAATCGGACGATCGTCTCGGCAGGCAAACTACGCCCGCACGAGAACGACGATCACATTGCTCACCGCCTGATCGCCTGCAACGAAGACTTCAAAGCGGAGTTGCAGCGCGGGCCAAAAAAATAATGGGGTGTTTCAAGGGAAGATCTTTCATCCAAGGAAAAGAACAGATGCAGAACGCATCACGAAAGCTCATGCGCACACCGTGCCGTGGGCTTTTTCCTTTTCATTTGCGTGGTGTAGTATGGGTGCATATGGAAACCACCGCACCCGCACCTGTCGCTTCTAAGCCCAACCATCCTAAATTTGTCCGCTGGGCCGTCGTGCTTGGGATCATTGTGGTCCTCAACATCTTTTTCGTCGTCGTACGCTCGCTCGTGCTCCCGGCGCCGCAGTTTGATGACTACTGCCCAGCTGCTGCCCACAGCACGTATGCTGCTGATGCGCCGAGCTGTGACGCGCAGGGCGGTATTTGGACCGAGACCGGCCCCGTTGGTTCAGACAAGACTAATCCGAATGCTCCCGCAGGCTACTGTGATTTCTACGCAAAGTGCCAGCCGGTCTATGACGCCGCAATGGCCAAGTACGACATGTACGCGTTCTCGCTCATGGTCGTGCTCGGCCTCATCTCGATTGTGGCCGGCATCATACTCACCGGCTCCTCGATTGTGTCTTCAGGCCTCTCCTACGGCGGCGTGCTCTCACTCATCATCGGTTCTGCAATGTACTGGAACGAAGCAGGGAACTGGCTGCGGCTCGTCATCTCGGCGATTGCCCTCGTCGCGCTCCTCTACATCGGGTGGAAGCGCTTCAGGGATTAAATGCGGTGATTAATGCGGTGATTCACTACCACTGTGGCAGAGCGCTATGACCATCGGGCGATAGAGAAGCAGGCTCAAGAAAAATGGGCTGCGCTCGACCTGTACACCACTGATCTCACGGATACTTCAAAAGATCCGTACTACCTGCTGTTCGAGTTCCCCTATCCCTCCGGCGACCTCCACATCGGCCACTGGTACGCATTTGCGATTACCGACATCTTTGCGCGCATGAAGCGCATGCAAGGGAAGAATGTCCTATTCCCGATAGGGTTCGACGCATTCGGCCTGCCGGCGGAGAACGCCGCCATGAAGAATGGCACCGATCCGCGCGAATGGACCTACGCGAACATGGACCGCATGCGCGAGCAGATCAAGAGCATGGGCACCTCAGTGGACTGGAGCAAGGAAGTCGTGACCTGCGACCCGGAGTACTACCATTGGACGCAGTGGCTCTTCGCCAAGCTCTACGAACACGGCCTCGCCGAGCGTAAGCAGGCCGCGGTGAAATGGTGCCCGAAAGATAAAACGGTGCTTGCAAACGAACAGGTGATCGACGGTCATTGTGAGCGCTGCGGTACCGCAGTAGAGGAGCGCAAACTCACCCAGTGGTTCATGAAGATCACTCAGTATGCGGAGCGCCTGCTCAGTGACCTCGATGCACTCCCCTGGCGCGAGGAAATTAAGGATGCCCAGCGCGCCTGGATCGGGAAGTCGGAGGGCGCGAAGTTGCGATTCCCAATCGCCGCTGCAGGTAAGAAGTACGTCATGCTCCACGGATTCTGCGGTTCACCGACCGATGGCTACTTCCCGTGGGTTAAGCAGGTTCTTGAGGCTCAGGGCGCAGAGGTCATTACACCAGCACTGCCGCAGGCCAAGAAGCCGAATGAGCAAGACTGGGTCAGCGCCGCACTTGCAGCAGCTGACTACGACGAGAACACGGTGCTGTTCGGCTGGAGCCTCGGCGCAGTCACTGCGCTGAAAGTAGCGGAGCAACTGAAGAGCCCGATTGCCAAGTTGGTACTCGCTGGCGGTTTTGTTGATCCCGAGTTTAAAGACAACCCGCGCAACTTTGAGGAGACCTTTTCATGGGACTTCGACTGGAGGAGCATCAAGGCGAACGTCGGTGAGATCGTTATCTTGCACGATGTGAACGATCCTGCAGTCAGCAGCGAGCAAGCTGATCGTATCGAGCAGGCGAGCGGCATCGCAGTCCGCCGTGTGGTGGCGCAAGACGGGCACTTTGACGGCGACCAGGAGCCGGAAGTGCTGAGCGCGCTCCTCTCGGAAAGTGGCAAGGTGATTGAAGTGTTTACGACTCGCCCTGATACGCTCTACGGAGCGACATATGTGGTGCTCGCGCCCGAGCACTCACTTGTAACCGAGCTGCTGTCGAGCGTTTCCAATAAGCAAGAAGTGGCTGCATACGTCGAGGCGACCAAGCGCAAGACTGAGCGCGAACGCAGCGAGAATAAGGAGAAGACGGGCGTTGAACTCAAGGGGGTGCTCGCTAAGAATCCCGCAAATGGCGAGGCGATTCCGGTGTACGTCGCCGACTACGTGCTCGGTTCCTACGGCACTGGTGCCGTCATGGCCGTACCTGCGCACGACGAGCGGGACTTTGAGTTTGCGCAGAAGTACGCGCTCCCGATAAAAACGGTCGTAATCCCGCATTTTATAGATAAAGAAAACCCGTGGCAGGAGGGCAAGGAGCTCGTTAAGCGGAACGCGGTGCTGGTGATAGTACGGAACCCAGCTACAAGCAAGTACATTGGCCTCAAATGGAAGAAGCAGCCTTGGACGACATTTATCACCGGAGGCATAGATGCGGGTGAAGACGCTATAGAAGCCGCGCGGCGGGAAGTACGGGAGGAAACGGGCTATAAGAACCTGACCTACGTGCGCACCCTTGGATACACACAAAGCGAATTCTACGCAGCTCACAAGGGCATAAATCGTATCGCCGTTAACACGATCGTTTTGTTCGATCTTGAGAATGAAGAACGCGATGAGGTTGACGAGGAAGAACGCCAGCAGCACGAGGCTTTCTGGCTCGACTTCGACGATATTGCGGCAGAAAAAATGCGCCACTCAGAAATTGAATACATACGGGAGCGCATGGAGCGCCCGGCGGCGGCAGATACAGGCGACGGTGTACTTATGGACTCGGGTGAATTCAGCGGCCGCGATAATCGCGAAGCGATGTGGGACATCGTGAAGGCAGCAGGAGGCGAGCGCGTGACCAACTACCGCATCCGTGATTGGCTCGTGAGCCGTCAGCGCTATTGGGGCTGTCCGATCCCAGTGGTGTACGACCCGGAAGGTAAGCCGCACCTCGTCCCGGCAGAGCACCTACCGTGGCTCCTTCCCACCGATGTGGACTTCACCCCGAATGGTTCGACTTCGCTCACCACAGGCGATGCCGCGTCGCCGCTCGCGACCTCGCAAGAACTCAAGGACCGCGTCACGAAACTCTTTGGCGAAGGCTGGACGCCGGAGTACGACACGCTCGATACGTTCGTAGATTCCTCCTGGTACTTCCTCCGCTATCTCGATCCGAAAGATAATCACGACTTCTCCGACCAAAGCATGCTCAGGAAGTGGATGCCTGTCGAGCGCTACTCGGGCGGGAGCGAGCACACCACGATGCACTTGCTCTACGCACGCTTTTTCACTATGGCGCTGCACGATCTTGCGCTTGTGCCGGTCGATGAGCCATTCGCCGAACGCTATAACCGCGGCATCATCCTAGGTCCCGACGGCGCGAAGATGTCTAAGTCAAAGGGGAACGTGATTAACCCGGACGACGTCGTGAAGGAACACGGCGCTGATGCCGTGCGTATGTACCTCGCCTTTATCGGCCCCTATAACGAGCCGGGTCACTATCCCTGGAACCTCGATGGCGTCTATTCCATGCGCAAGTTCCTCGACCGCATCGTCGCGCTCTACGAACGCCGCAGCGCTGCGGTGCTTGGGGAGGACGTGCTGCGCATGCTCGCGAGGGCAGAATCGAAGGTATCTACTGAATCAGAACGCTTCAAATTCAACACCGCGCTCTCTGCACTCATGGTCTTGGTGCGTGACCTCGAGGAGCTGACGGAAATCCCGGTCGATGCCTACGCCGACCTTATTCGTTTGACTGCACCGTTCGCGCCGCATCTTATGGAGCATCTCTGGAGTAAGTCAGGTGGGGAGGGCAGTGTCCACGCTGCTCCGTGGCCCTCCTACGACGCTACGCTCCTTGTGAATGACACCGTCACGATCGGCGTGCAAGTGAACGGCAAGCGCCGCGGTGACATCCAGCTTGCGGTGGATGCCGGCGAGGCAGAAGCGGTCGCAGAAGCGCGTAAACTTGGCCCCGTGGAGGCCGCCCTCGGGGGTAAGGACCCCGCCCGAGTGGTCTATGTACCCGGGAAAATACTCAACCTGGTAGGGGGTTGAGGGGCTTATTGACGGAATTACGGGCATTTGGTATAAATAACACCACATTACTATATGGCTAAATCCATGAAGGCAACCCCGAAGAAGAAGGCTTCCGCAAACGGCCCGGCAATCGACACTGTGGTCCTGGTCAAAAAGCTCCTCGCCGACGTACCTGAGCGCGCCCGCGAGGTCCTGACCTACCGCTTTGGCCTCGGCGCGTCCCCCGAGCGCGAGACGCTTGAGGAGATCGGTGAGCGCTGGAGCATCACGCGCGAGCGTGTGCGCCAGATCGAGTCTGCTGGCCTCGACGCGGTCCGTTCGGGCAAGGCATTTAAAGATGCCGAGGCGGCCTTCGCCAGCCTCCAGAGCCATATCGAGTCACTTGGCGGCATCGTCCCTGAGGATGAGCTCCTCGCTGGCCTCGCTAAGGACGAGAAGACCCGTAACCGCTACCGCTTCCTCCTCGTGGTGGGCTCGGCGTTCTTCCGTGAGCGCGAGACCGATGATTTTTATGCACGCTGGCACGTCGACCACGCGACCGCAGAGAAGGTGCACGAGGCGCTGTCCTCCCTCTACGCATCACTGGAGGACGGTGATGTCCTCCCCGAGGGTGAACTGCTCGACAAATTCCTTGACGAGCTCAAGAGCGTGAACGATGCATACAAGAACGAAGAGATCTTGAAGCGCTGGCTCTCGCTCAGCAAGACCATCGGCAGCAATCCGCTTTCCGAGTGGGGTCGCGCGGCGTCGCCGACCATCCGCACGAAAGGCATCCGCGACTACGCATACCTCGTGATCAAGCAGCGCGGCAAGCCGATGCACTTCTCAGATGTTGCGAAAACTATTTCAAGCATGTTCGCGAAGAAAGCTCACGTGGCGACGACGCACAACGAACTCATCAAGGACCCACGCTTTGTGCTCGTGGGCCGCGGCCTCTACGCACTCGCTGAGTGGGGATACAATCCGGGCGTCGTCCGCGATGTGATCCGCGACATCCTGAAAAAGGAAGGACCGATGACCCGTGAGGAAGTCATGGCTGCCGTGAAAAAGGTCCGCTACGTGAAGGACAACACCATTTTGGTGAACCTGAATGACACCCGCTACTTCAAACGCGCGAAGGACGGCACGTACAGCGCTGCGTAAGCGCTCGATTGAGAAAACCGCGCGCCCCTCTGGGGCGCGCGGTTTTCCTAATGCTATACTTTTTGCATATGTCATCAGGCGGACACGGTGGTGGTTCGCTCCTACCCGGTCTCGATCGTATCGAGCACTGGCTGCATACGCTGCTCGAGAAATACAGCGTGGAATTCCCCCTGTGGTCCCTCGTGGTGCCGTTTGTCGCATGCCTCATCATCTTCACACTCATGGATCCGGGGCAGATGCTCCGCGATTTCAACTTCCTGATTTTCGTCGCGCCGGTCTGGATCCCATTTCTCA
The DNA here is from genome assembly GCA_035548315.1 of Minisyncoccota bacterium. Lineage (GTDB taxonomy): Bacteria > Patescibacteriota > Minisyncoccia > Phycocordibacterales > Phycocordibacteraceae > C7867-001. The sequence continues at coordinate 207,637 of DASZTF010000044.1, read as the reverse complement.
TTGGACGATTCGCGTGGAGGCGCTGGGTAGATTCCCGCGTGTTCGCATGGAATTTGCGTCAGCCCACCGTCCTCCTTGAAATCCGCCTGCCGCGCGATACGAAAAAGACACCGCTTGCGATGGAAACCATTTTCGCGAACATCCACCTCACGCCAGGTACCGGCACCTTTTTCAAGAAGTACTGGGAGGGTCGCAGCGTGCCCTGGTATTCATTCGAGATCGTCTCGCTCGGCGGCCGAGTGCATTTTTACGTCTGGACGCGCCAGAGCTTCCGCCACATCATCGAGACGTACTTCTATTCGCAGTATCCGGGCGTCGAGATCGTCGAGGCCGTCGACTACACCCGCGTGATAGACCCGAACGAGCCACCCTACACCATGTGGGGCTGCGAGATCACGAAGAAGGCCGAGAGCCCGTTCCCCATAAAAACCTACACAGACTTTGGACTCGATAAAATCCCCGTCGCTAAACCAGAGGAGGCGACCGATCCGCTTGCGAACGTCATTGAATTCATGGGCTCGCTCGGCCCCAAAGAGCAGCTGTGGATCCACATTATGATCCGCTACACGCGCGGGTACAAGAACGGTAAGAAATGGGAGGACGAAGGCAAAGAACTCATCGAGAAAATCCGGGCAAGCACGGTGAAAAAAACCACCTACGTGGACGCGCAGGGCAACAAGCACGAAAGCGAAGGATTCCCGAACCCGACCAAGGGCCAGACCGAGACGCTCGCCGCCATCGGTCGTAACACCGACAAGCTTGCCTACGACGTGGGCATCCGCGCTGTGTATGTCGCGGAGGAGGGCCATGTGCGCGATTACATCGGCGCATTCGTAACGCAGATATTCCGCCCCTGGGCCACGGCGAGCCAGTCGCTCACCCCGCTCAAGTTGTGGTCGGAGGCTTTCAACAGCTATCCGTGGGAAGATCGGAGCGGTCGGATCCGCCGGCACCGCATGCTCGAACTTCTTGAGTTCACGCGTCGGCGCGCGTACTTCCAGTACCCATATGTCGGGCCATGGATGATCATGAGCGTCGAGGAGCTCGCGTCGATCTTCCACATCCCGAGCTCGACGGTGGCAGCACCGAACCTCCCACGCATCCAGTCGACGACGACTGAGGCGCCTTCGAACCTCCCGACATGAACGAGCCGTCTTCGGTAAAGCAGTTCGTAATGCTCGCATTCGCGGTGCTCGAATTTCAGTTCACCCGGCTCAAGGCCGTGTATGTATGCGGCGCGCTTGGGCTCGCCGTGGTGCTACTTGCAGGCTGGTTCGTACTCCTCGATCCCGCACCCCAATTCCCGACAGGGGAGATCATTACTATTCCCCAAGGGGCCACGCTCGCGGAGGTGGCCGACCAGCTTACGGCCGAGGGACTCATCCGCTCGCCGCTACTGTTTGAAGTGCTCGCGCGCCTCAGGGGCGCAAACGCAGGCATGAAGTCGGGCAAGTACGTATTCGAGCGCCCGGTGGGACTTTTCCGTGTGGAAGAGCGCGTGCAAGACGGCGCCTTCGGCATCGTGGCGGAGCGGGTGGTGATTCGGGAAGGGGAGACCGTGCGCGAGATCGCGCGACAGCTTAAGGCGCGCTTCCCAAGCTTTGACGCGGACGGATTTCTGAACGAAGCACTCCCGCTCGAAGGATATCTGTTCCCGGACACCTACTTCTTTTACCCCGACGTCACCCCCGATGAGGTGGTGGTGAAGATGTACGCGAACTTCCTCGACCAAATCGCGAGCATTTCTCCCCAAATTGATGCGTTCGACCGGCCACTCACCGATGATCTCGTGATGGCTTCTATACTCGAGGACGAAGCGAAGTCGCTCACTGACAAGCGCATGGTCGCCGGCATCCTCTACAACCGACTCCAGAAGGGAATGCCGCTGCAGGTCGATGCGGTGTTCGGCTATATCGAAGACAAGCCGGAGTTCAGTCCGTCGCTTGATGACCTCGCGATCGATTCTCCCTACAACACCTATAGAAATAAGGGCCTGCCGCCTGGGCCGATCGGCAACCCTGGGCTCAATGCCATTCTTGCGGCGGTTACCCCGGCGACGACGACCGCGCTCTATTACCTCACTGGTATCGACGGGCAGATGCACTATGCCGTCACCTTTGCGCAGCACAAGGCAAACCGCGCAAAGTACCTTGATTGAACAAACGGCGCCTGGGGGCGCCGTTTGGAATTATTCGAAATCATAGAGCCGGCCTGCGGCGTCACGAGTCTCTGCTCGATTTGCTTCATCGTGGGTCTTGAGCACGGCCAGAGGTATCCCGAACTGTTTATCTTCCGTGAGGAGCACCCAGCGTTTGTGTGTGCGACCATCAGCAAAGTCCTGGATGAAGAATTCGTGCTTCCCCGGCATCAGATCCATCGGCGACGCATCCGACGAAAGGTCTGCCCGACGCAGCGTAATAACGCGAAAGAGGATGACGACGAGCGTGCGTGCAGGCTGTTCTTGTGAAAGAGCTGCCACGAGCGATTTCCTTTCCGTACGTCCTTCAGTATCTTATAGTGAACTGCATCATGCTAAGCGTCAAGGGCAAACGGGTCTTTGTGGGGCTGTCCGGCGGCGTCGACTCTGCCGTCACTGCCGCGCTGCTCCAGCGCGCGGGGGCGGCAGTGACCGGGGTGTTCATTAAGGGTGCGTACCCAGAAGGCCTGCCGTGTAGTTGGGCAGAGGACCGTCGCGACGCTCTGCAGGTGGCCGCGCGCCTTGGGATCCCCTTTCTCACATTCGACGCAAGCGCAGCGTATCAAAAAGCCGTAATCGACTATCTAATCCACGAATATGCAGCGGGGAACACGCCCAATCCCGACGTGATGTGCAATCGGGACGTGAAGTTCGGTGCGTTCTATGACTTTGCAATGGCGCACGGTGCCGATTTCATTGCGACAGGTCACTATGCGCAGATACGCAGCGAGGGGCATACTGCGGCAGAGCAGCACGTCCCGTCGCTCTTGCGCGGTACCGATACGAGTAAAGACCAGAGTTACTTTTTGTGGGCGATCAGGAAAGAGACGCTGTCCCGGATACTGTTCCCACTCGGCGGCATGGAGAAGAGCGCCGTGCGTGCACTTGCGAAGAAATTCAACCTCCCGAACGCGACGAAGCGCGATAGCCAGGGTGTCTGCTTTCTCGGGAATGTCTCTATCGAGCAATTCCTTGCGCAGGAAGTCGGTCTCGCGCCGGGTCCGATAGTAAACGCGAGTGGTGTGGTGCTCGGAGAACACCATGGCGCGATGGCGTACACCCTGGGCGAGCGCGTGTCGCTCCCCGACGGCCCGTGGTATGTGCTTGCAAAGGGCCTGCGCACCAATACGCTCACGGTCGCGCACACCATCGATACAACCGACGCGATCCCCGCAGTGCTTACGCTGCGCGAATGTAACTGGCTCGTCACGCCGGAAGAGGGAAAATCCTATGATGCACAGTATCGCTATCACGGGACACGTATACGCGGGACATTCGATGCTGCGCTGCATCAGTTCACGCCAGACGAACCGCTCACGATGCCTATTGCCTCCGGTCAGTCACTCGTCCTCTATGATGGCGAGCAACTCATCGGGGGTGGTATCATTACTGCATGAGGTTCTGGATCGGCATCGGCATATTTGTTGCCGTTATAGTTATTGCCTTCGCGCTGTTCGTGCTCCATATCACGGGGTCGCCTCGCACGGCGATTGCGCCGAGCGTGCCTTCCTTCGCGACGATCACGGACGTTCACCTGAGCGACACCTATAGCAGCAAGTCGGGACTGCACACGATAAAAGGCAGTGCGACGGTACCGACGCCTTGCACGAGCTTGACTGCGACGTCCACGGTCACGCAGAACGGCGACGCTTCGTCCACCGACACGATACGCATTGATCTCAGAGCGCCGCGTGATACAGGCATCTGCCTTACCGTACTTGATGAAAAATCGTTCAGCCTTTCGGTAGAGGCTTCAAAGAGCGCGGAGATCGTGGTGTATGCGAACGGGGCACTCGCCTCTACTACCGATGAGTAACATGGCGGCGACCGCATCTCACACCGGACCCGCTATCGTGAAGGCTGACGGCTCGGTCGAGCAATTTGACCCTGGGAAGCTCACGCTTTCACTGCGTCGTGCGGGCGCGGGGGAACACACCGCTGAACGAATCGCGCGCACCATCACAGACTCGGTGGGGTACGAGGTAAGCTCAACAGAAATCTACCGCAAGGCATTTGCAATGCTGCGCAGAGAAGCGCGTCCCGCGGCCGCGCGGTATGCACTGCGCCGTGCACTGCTTGAGTTCGGTCCTTCGGGACACCCGTTTGAAGACTTCATCGCGGAACTTTTCAAAGCGGAAGGATGGAACGTGTCACGCCGCACGATTATCAAAGGGAAGTGCGTCGAGCACGAAGTCGACCTCTACGCGACGCGAGACACCGCACAAGGAGTCGAGACCATTGCAGGCGAACTCAAATACCACAACGACGCTTTCTATAAAACAGACCTCAAGACCGCGCTCTATGTGAAAGCGCGCTTTGACGATGTCTGGAATTGCGACCCCAAAACCCAGAACTGTCCCATCGACCGCGGTATCTTGATCACCAATACGAAGTTCACAAGCCAGGCGGTCGCGTATGCCATGTGCGCGGGTGTGGAACTCCTCGGCTGGAGCTTCCCCGATACCGGGAATCTCTACGACCGCATCGTGGCGGCCGGCATTTACCCGATCACTACTCTCACGAGCCTCAAGCATGCGGAGAAGCGACTCCTCATCAACCAGGGCATCGTCACCTCCGCGATGCTGACGGGCCGCAGGGATGCGCTCCGAGCCGCAGGTATTACTGCAGAACGAATTGGCGCTATACTGTCGGAGACCCAAAGCCTTACTGAACCATTTTCGTATGCCTGAACCTACCCCAACGACGCACCAGCCCATGAACCCCTGGCTCCTTGCCCTCGGCGCATTCGTGCTCGGGGTGCTTGTGACCTCGGCGTGGTTCCTTGAAGCGCGCCTTCCGGGAGCCGGCACGTCAGAGACAGATACGGGCACCTCCTCCGCGCAGTCAGCGGCGTCACCAGCGACTCCCACGACGGGCATCGTCGCGGTACACGACCAGGCAGCAGGATCGTCGGTACTCGTCGATTCCGTCGAGGTGCCGACTCCCGGCGTGTGGGTGGCAGTGGCAGAGCTTAAAAGCGGCGAGCTCGGGAATATTCTCGGTGCCGCGCGCGTGACCGCACCTGCAAGTCAGGTGCTCGTGAATTTGCTCCGCCCGACCGTACCGCAGATGACCTACGCGGTGGTGCTCTATCGCGATAATGGTGACGGCTCATTCGACCCGAAGAGCGACAGCGTCTACGTGGACTTTGAGACCGGAGAGCGGGTCGTCGCGCTCTTCACGACCACCCTCTAGCATGGCAGGGAGGCGAAGCGGCTGGGGACCCTATGATCCGACATCGTCGGAGCCGTACCGCGTGAGCCGCAGTAAGATCGACCTCTTTAGTGAGTGCCCGCGCTGCGCATACCTCGACATGAAGTTTGGGGTGAAGCGCCCACAGGGCCCGTCGTTCACGCTCAATAACGCCGTGGACGAGCTCTTCAAGCGCGAGTTCGATGCGCACCGCGCAGATGGCACGCCGCACCCGCTCGCAAAGGCCTACGGGCTCGACGCCGTACCATTGAAAGACGACCGCCTCGACGAGTGGCGCGACGCGCTCAAGCGCGGTATCGCGTACCACCACCAGCCGACCAATTTGCTACTCCGCGGCGGCATCGACGACGTGTGGGTCACGCCGGATGGCGAGCTCATCATCGTGGACTATAAAGCGACGAGCAAAAAGGTTGGACCTTCCACAGAAGACGACCTCTATGATTCTTATAAGCGCCAGATGGAAATCTATCAGTGGCTCTTCCGCCAGAATGGGCACAACGTCTACCCAACGGGATACTTTGTGTATGCGAACGGCAAATCGGATGAAAAAGCATTCGACGGGAAACTCGAGTTCGATGTCTGCCTCATCCCCTACACCGGCTCCGACGCATGGGTAGAACCGACCGTGTACCGGCTCAAAGAAATGCTCGACAGCGACTCCATCCCCGAGATGGGTACTGCGTTCGGTGGCGGCCCGTGCGACTTCTGCACGTACCGCGAAGCAGCGGGTAAGACCTTCCAGGACGTCTCCAAGAAAGCAAAAGCTAAGAAGTAGCTCGCTCGACGACGCAGCGGAAAGGGTACGCTCATGCCGCTCGGCAGTCAGCCCCTTCCCGCCGCGCCGTCTTCGCGAGTTATACTCTCACCATGGAGGTAAAAATTGAGCCCAGCTGGAAGAAGGCGCTCGAGGAAGAGTTCGGGAAGCCGTACTTTAAGGAACTGACAGACTTCGTGAAAGAAGAATATTCGAGCGGAAAGGTGTATCCGCCGCCGAAGGCGATATTCCGCGCGTTTGAGCTTACGCCGTTCGATACGGTGAAGGTGGTGATACTGGGCCAGGATCCGTACCACGGACCAGGCCAAGCAAACGGCCTTTCATTCGCGGTGAACGATGGCGTGCAATTGCCGCCTTCGCTTCAAAATATGTATAAAGAGCTGGCGAAAGAATATGACGTGCCCTTCGAAGCGTTAGCGAAGAAGGGCGGTGACCTTTCTCGCTGGGCAGAGCAGGGCGTGCTGCTTTTAAACGCCACCCTCACGGTGCGCGCGCACTCGGCGAACTCGCATCAGGGCAAGGGCTGGGAATTATTCACCGATGCGGCCGTGAAGGCACTGTCCGAGCAGCGCGAGCATCTGGTATTCATGCTTTGGGGCAACTACGCGAAAAAGAAGGGCACTCACATCGATTGGGAGAAGCATTTGATACTCGAATCTGCGCACCCATCACCGCTCTCCGCGCATAATGGATTCTTCGGCAACAATCACTTCAAACTCGCGAACGAGTACCTCGCCGAGCACAACAGGAAGTCTATTGACTGGGTATAAAAGAATCACCGCATTAATGCGGTGATTCGGAGAGCGGAGCGCTGAGTTACCAGATCCGCGCGCGCTTCTTGGGATCGCGGTAGAGCTTGTCGCCCTTCACCACGCCGAATGCTTTGTAGAAGTCGTCGTTATTCACGATGGGACCATTGATGCGGAACTCGCTTGGGGAGTGGGGGTCGGTGAGCACGCGCGTCTTCGCGGCCTCTGGCCGCATGAGCTCCATGTCAAAGAGCGAGAACCCGAGGAAGAACCGCTGCTCCGGCGTGAAGCCCTCGATCTCGTCGCGCTCGCCCGTACGCGCGAGGTACGCCTGGTACGCATCAAACGCAATCGACATGCCGCCCAAGTCCGCGATGTTTTCTCCGAGCGTAAGCTGGCCATTTACATGCACGCCGTCGGCCACCGTGTAGGCGTCGTACTGCTGCTTGATGAGTTTCGCCTTGGCATCGAAGTGTTTTTTATCCGCGGCCAACCACCAGGACTTCATATTGCCTTTGCCGTCGAACTTGGAACCCTGATCGTCGAATCCGTGCGTGATCTCGTGCCCGATCACGGATCCAATCGAGCCATAGTTCACCGCCATATCAGCCGTGAGGCTGAAGAACGGCGGCTGGAGGATGGCAGCAGGGAATACGATCTCGTTCATATTGAAGCTGCAGTAGGCATTTACCACCTGCGGGTCCATGAGCCACTCGGCGCGGTCGATAGGGCGGCCGAGCTTCTTGATCTGGCGCTTATGCTCGTACTCGGCAGAGCGCATGATGTTCCCGAAGAAATCGTCTGCGCGCACAGTAAGTCCGCGGTACGACTTCCACTTATCCGGGTACCCGATCTTGCGATTCATCATCCGGAGTTTCTGCACCGCCTTCTTCTTAGTGGGCTCGCTCATCCAGTCGAGTGACTTGATGCGCTTCTCATAGGCAGCAAAAAGGTCGTCAACGAGCGCACTCATCTTGATCTTCGCCTCCGGAGGAAAGTGCTTCTCTACGTATATCTGGCCGAGGAGCTCGCCGAGCGATCCATTAGTCGCTGAAAGCGCACGGCGCCAGAGCGGCTTCATTTTCCTCGTGCCCGCGAGCGCCTTGCCGTAGTAGTTGAACTGCTCGCGCACGAACTTCTTCGACAGAAGGCCTGCGGTGTCGTCGATGACGTGCGCGCGGAAGTAGACCTTCCAATCGGCAAGCGGCACCGTCTCGAGCATCTTGCTCATCGCTCGCAGGTACTCCGGCTGCATCACGTTCACGTCGCGTTCTTTGGGTGCACCACTCATCCTCATATAGAGTTCCCAATCGATAGCGGGCGCGAGCCTCTGGAGCTGCGCGATCGTGTGCTTGTGCCAGGTCTTCTCGCTATCGCGCGCATCTTCCTTAGTCATAGATGCTTTCGCGAGCGCCGTCTCGACGCGCATGATTGTATCCACGGATTCTTGTGTCTCTTTCTTCGAGAGTCCCACGAGCATGTGGAGGTTATGGAGGTGCTTCAGGTACGCCTCCCTCACGCGCTTTGATTCCGCGTCGTCCTTGAGGTAGTAGTCGCGGTCGGGCATGCCGATGCCGTCCTGGTAGAAGTAGAGCAGGTAGCGCTCGCTATTTTTCGCATCCTGGTCGATGAGCCCGCCCCAGAGTCCGCCGATACCCATACGATGGAACGCCGCGATCATCGGGGTGATATCCTTCACATGCTTCAATTTCTCCACGCGGGCGAGCAGCGGGAGGAGCGGCTTCACCCCGAGCTTCTCGCGCGCAGCCTCATTGAGCCCAGACAGATAGAAATCGCGGATCATTTGCTCAGGGGAATTAGCAGGGAAGCGGCCCTTCTTGAGCGACTCCACTATTTTGCGCAGCTTCTTTTCCGTATCCACGCGCAGCATAGTGAAGTTACCCCAGCGCGACTCGGTCGCGGGGATCTTGGTGGTCCGCAGCCACGTGCCGTGCGCGTACCGATAAAAATCATCCTGCGGTCGCACCTTTTTATCCATCGTCTTCGTATCAAATCCCCAGTTTTTGCCTCCTTTTTTCATATCTGTGATTATAGTCTCGCGAGTGATTTCGTGCTATTTTCGGCCTATGACGGTCGCAGAGGTTAGGAAGCGATTTTTGGATTTCTATAAGGAACGCGGGCACGCGATTATTCCAAGCGCACCGGTGAGGCCGGAGGGCGATGCGACTACGCTCTTCACATCGAGCGGCATGCAGCCACTTGTGCCATACCTTCTCGGCCAGACCCATCCGGCTGGGGTGCGGCTCGCCGACTCGCAGAAGTCGGTGCGCACCGGCGATATCGATGACATCGGCGACAACCGCCACCTCACGTTCTTTGAGATGCTCGGCAACTGGTCCTTGGGCGACTACTTCAAGAAAGAGCAGCTCCCGTGGGTGTTTGAATTCATGACGAGCAAGGAAGTTGGGCTTGGTCTTGATCCGGCTAAGCTTTATGTCACCGTATTCGCCGGAGATGAGTCGCTCAATATTCCTAAAGACGAAGAATCGATTGGGCTCTGGAAGGAACTCTTTGCCGCGAAGGGAATCGATGCGAAAGATGTGGTGATTGGCTCAGAGGCGAACGGCTACCAAGTCGGCATGCAGGGTGGCCGGATCTTTGCCTACGACGCCGCGAAGAACTGGTGGAGTCGCTCCGGTACGCCCGACAAGATGCCAGCAGGCGAGCCCGGTGGTCCAGACTCCGAGATGTTCTACGACTTCGGCACGCCGCATGATCCGGCGTATGGCCCCGAGTGCCACCCGAACTGCGACTGCGGCCGCTTTGTGGAGATCGCGAATTCGGTGTTCATGGAATACCTCAAGCAGGCGGATGGATCGTTCACGTTCCTCAGCCAGAAGAATGTGGACTTCGGCGGCGGCCTCGAGCGCCTCGTGATGGCGATGAACGACACCGACGACGTATTCCTCGCCGATACGCTCTACACCTCCATCCAAGAAATTGAGCGTCAGACAGGGAAGTCATACAAGGATGCTGAATATGTAAAATCGTTCCGCATCGTCGCAGACCACGTACGCGCGGCGGTATTTATCGCGGGCGACGACGTCCACCCATCTAATACCGAAGCAGGCTACATCTTGCGCCGCCTCATCCGCCGCGCCATTCGTCATCTCGACAAGCTCGGCGTGGCCGAGAACACCCTCTGGCAGCTCGCGGAGAAGGTGATCGCTGCGTATGAAGACACCTATTCTGAACTCCGCGACAAGCGTGAACAGATTTTGAATACGCTTACTACTGAGGAAGCTAAATTTCGCCGCACGCTCGCGCAGGGTATGCGGGAGTTTGAGAAGGCTGCGAAGCACGGCGCGATAAGCGGCCATCATGCGTTTATCCTTGCATCGAGCTACGGATTCCCGCTTGAGATCACTGAGGAACTGGCAAAGGAGCGCGGGATCAGCGTTGATTCAGCCGCATTCCGCTCAGAAATGGATGAGCACCAAGCAAAGTCGCGCACCGCAGCAGAAGGCAAGTTCAAGGGCGGGCTTGCGGACCATTCAGAAGTCACTGTGCGCTACCATACCTCGCACCATCTCCTGCTCGCAGCGCTTCGCAAGATTCTGGGCAATGATGTCCACCAGCGGGGCTCCAACATCACCCAGGAACGTGTGCGCCTCGACTTTTCATTCGACCGCAAACTCACGCCTGAAGAACTGAAGCGTGCAGAAGACATGGTGAACGAGCAAATCGCAGCTGCGCTCCCAGTATTCGTCACCAGCATGCCAAAGGCAGAAGCAGAGCAGATCGGCGCCGAGCACGAGTTCGGCGTGAAATACGGCGACACCGTGACGGTGTACTCGATGGGTCCCAAGGACGCCACCCAGGAAGATCCCAAATTTGCAGAATCATTCTCGCTCGAATTCTGTGGCGGCCCGCATGTGAAAAACACTTCCGAGCTGGGAGAAGGCGGCAAGCGTTTCAAAATTATTAAGGAAGAAGCATCGTCCGCTGGCATCCGCCGTATCAAGGCAGTGCTAGAATAACTGCATGGGTCTTTTGGGGTTATTTAAGAAACCTGCTGATGCAGCGGCGCTTTTGATCGATGTGAGCTCTGGCTCCGTCGCCGGCGCGTATGTCTCTATGATAAAAGGGAAACCAGTCCTGCATTATTCTGCACGCACGTCCATCCGCCCTCATGAGGGCGAGGACCTTACTGCGGCGATGCTCCGCGCGCTCACCGAGCTTTCCGAGCTCCTCATTACTCGTGGCATCCCGGTGTTGAAACGAGCGACCGGCCACATTTCCATTACGGAGGCATTCGTCTCGGTATCGGCCCCATGGCAAGAGAGCTCGGTACGGATCGAGCGTGTCGAGAAGAAGGAACCATTCACCGTCACCCGAGCGCTCATGCGCGAGTCTGTGGCGCGCAGCGCGGGAGGGGAGGGCGACCGCGTAACTGCTGCAGAGGCAGTTATATCCACGATCCTCAACGGTTACGAGTCGAGCAACCCCTTTGGGCAAAAGGTCCGCCGCGCCGAGTTTGTCGTGCTCGGGAGCTCGCTACCGCGCCCGGTAGCCGACGGCATCACCACCGCTCTCCGTAAGGCCTTCCACGCCCATACGATCCGCTTCACGGCATTTGCGCCGTGCGCCTTCGCCGTATTCCGCGATATCTACCCGCACGAACGGCAGTTTATTGTGTTTGACGTCGCAAGTGCTGCTACTGAAATAGCGCTTGTGCGTCAAGGACTCCTTTCAGCGGTGACGGCAGTGCCGCTTGGCGTGGGGCACCTCACCCACGCGCATGTGCCCCGCATGAGCGATGCCATAGCCACCGAGCACGGTATCCACCTGGTGAAGAACGCCGCGGCGGCAGGCACTTCCATGACGCGCTCCGATTGGATGAACGGCATTGCCGCCGCGCTCAGACAGCTTTCGAGTGAGTACGCGCTTCCACGTACACTGTTTCTTGTCGCGGATGATGACGCACGCGAGTATCTGCGCCGGGCGCTCGACGATGCGGCACTGCGCCAGCTCTGGCTCTCCGACGAGCCGCTCACGATTGCTGCCGTCACGACCGGCCAGTTCTCCCCGTATGTGGGTGTGGGGCCTGAAGCGGAGGCCGACGTGACTCTCATGATGCTCGCGCTATTCCACGCGAAACCGCTTGACGAGATCACTGCATGATATAATTGCGGAAATTCGCTATTAACTTACTACCTATGCCGCGTACCATCACCGACATCGTCCCGCCCTCCCGCCGCCGTCCCATGGGTGATCCCATGCTGCCACAGCAGGATTCCGGAAATTTCCCGCCTCCGCCGCCGCAGCGACCGCTCTATATCCGCCCGCGCCGTAAGTTCCCCTGGGGTACTGCTATCGTGGCAATTATTGTGGTCATTCTTGCTGTGGGCGCGCTCGCGCTCTTCGGCAGTGCGAAAGTAGACGTATTCCCGACGACTAACACCGGTACGGTGACCGGCACCTACACCGCGACCCCAAGCACGGGCGACATCCCATTCCAGCTGGTGACCGTGCAGAAGGTCGCCTCCGAAAGCGTCCCGGCAGAGAGCACCGTGACGGCAAACGACGCCGCGCAGGGTACGATCACGATCTACAACACCCAGTCCAAGGCGCAGCCGCTTATCAACAACACACGCTTTGAGACTTCCGCAGGCCTTATCTTCCGCATCCATCAGTCCGTGACAGTCCCAGCAGGCAGCGCCGTCAGCCCAGGCACCCTGAACGTTACCGTCTATGCAGACTCCCCAGGTGAGGAGTACAACATCGGCCCGTCTTCGTTCACGCTTCCTGGCCTCTCGGGTACCCCACAGGCTACCCAGGTCTATGCTAAGTCGACCGAAGCATTCACCGGCGGCTTCTCGGGCACGCGCCCGTCAGTCGGTCAGGCCACCGACGATGCCGAGCACGCGAAACTTCAGGCCACGCTCTCGGGTCAGATGACGGGGGAAGTCGCGCCACAAGTTCCGGATGGCTACGTACTTATTCCGGGCAGCATCTTTGTGACCTATGTCCCGCTTCCTGATGCGGGAGACACAAGTGGCAACGTACTCGTGAAGGAACAGGCCACGGCCACGGCAGTGATATTCCCGGCGGATGCAATCTCGCGCATTGTCGCCACGCAGGTGGTGGGGCAGCAGTACAATGGCCAACCGATTAGCCTCAAGGATGTCTCGGGTCTCGCACTCGCGGGCACGGGGTCTACCACGCCGGCTGCTAATTCGAGCTTTAGCTTCACGCTCTCGGGGAATGCCACGGTAGTCTGGAAGGTCGACCCGACCAAGATCGCTGGGGCGGTCGCAGGGAAGTCCCGCGCTTCGGCACTTTCTGTGCTGACCGGCTTCCCGGAGGTAGGACGGGCTGTACTTACCCTACGCCCATTCTGGAAGGGCTCGTACCCGTCTGACCCGGGTGATATCACCGTAACCGTCGAGACCCCCTAAGTCGGAAGGATTTCGCCCCGCAATTTGACGACTTTTAGCCAGCCTGATATCATAATGAACGCTTCACATGGAGGATAGCGGTTCGAAGAACACAGCGACAGGAGTCGTCGAGGAGGTCTTGCCTAATTCTCTTTTCCGTGTCCGGCTTGAACCGGGCGAGGGGAAGGAGGATGGCGAGCTCGTACTTAGCTATCTGGCCGGGAAGATGCGGTTGCACCGCATTCGCGTACTCGTGGGAGATTCGGTGGAACTTATCACCGATCCCTACGGCGGCCGCGCCCGCATCGTGAAGCGCCTCTAATTTACCTCATGAAAGTCCGCGCATCGATCAAGGTACAGCAGCCGGGGGACATCATCGTCCGCCGCAAAGGCCGTTTGTACCGCATTAACAAAAAGAACCCGCGTCGTAAGGCTCGCCAGGGTTAATTTTATTTTAGTACTCAATTTCCCTATGCGTATCGCCGGTGTCACCCTTCCTGACGACAAGCAGCTCTCGTACACGTTGCCGATCATCTACGGCATCGGCTACACGCGCGCCAAGCTCATCCTGAAAGAAGCAGGCGTCCCATTCACCAAGAAGGGTTCTGAACTCTCGCCTGACGAAGAGCAGAAGATCCGCTCGCTCGCAGAGGCATACACGATCGAGGGAGATCTCCGCCGCGAGATCGGCCAGAACGTGAAGCGCCTCAAGGACATCAAGTCCTGGCGCGGTAACCGCCACGAGCGCGGTCTCCCGGTACGCAACCAGCGCACCAAGACCAACTCCCGCACGCGCCGCGGTAACGTACGCAAGACCATGGGTAGCGGTCGCCGTACGCTTGAGAAGACATAATCCTGACCATTACTTAATTTACCTATGGGAAAGAAACGCATCATCAAGAAGTCAGGAAAGGGACTCGACCAGGGCCGCAAAGAGCGCGCACTCGCAAAGTCCTCTAAGAAGCGCGTGGAGCGTGGCATCCTTCATATTGAAGCTACCTTCAATAATACGAAGGCCGTTCTCACGGACGAGAAGGGTAACGCCATTATGTCGAGCTCGGCAGGCGCACTCGGATTCACCGGCGCTCGCAAATCGACCCCGTACGCTGCCGCTAAGGTGGGCGAGCTCCTCGGCGAGAAGGGCAGCATCGTGGGTCTTAAGGAAGCTTCGGTCATCATCCGCGGCGTGGGTGCTGGCCGCGAGTCTGCGCTCCGCGCTTTCGCCGGTAAGGGTATCCAGATCCGTGCGATCAAGGACGCTACCCCCGTACCGCACAACGGCCCGCGCCCGCCGAAGCCGCGTCGCGTCTAATCTTTTCTCTTTACTACTATGAAAACTGGACCTAAGTACAAGATCGCTCGCCGCCTCGGCCCTACCGTCTTTGAAAAGACGCAGTCGCAGAAATTTGCGCTCTCCGCAGACCGCAAGGCGATGAACAAGAAGGGTCGCCCGCGCGGCGCGTCCGAGTTCGGCAAGCAGCTTCTTGAAAAGCAGAAGGTGCGCCTTACCTACGGCCTCTCGGAGAAGCAGTTTGCCAATTACGTGAAGGAAGCCCTCGCGCAGCATGGGACCAACCCGACCGAGACCCTCCACCGCCTCCTCGAGCTTCGCCTCGACTCGATCGTGTACCGCCTCGGGCTTGCGAAGACCCGCCGCGCAGCCCGCCAGATGGTGTCCCACGGACACATCATGGTGAACGGCAAGAAGACCACGATTCCGTCGCAGCGTATCCACGCGGGTGACACGATCGCGGTGCGCGACGGCAGCAAGTCGAGCGCGATGTACGAGGGCTTCGGCGATCGCTTCGCAGAGCGCCCGCTCGCGTCCTGGCTCCGCTGGGATGCCAAGGGAATGCAGGGCGGTATCGCAGATATGCCGAACTCGGCGTCTGCTGATCCGGCAGGCGACCTCGCGGCCGTGCTCTCGTTCTACAGCCGTTAATTCGTATTTACTTATTCACTGGTAACACTGATTGAGTTATGGAATACCACATCACACTTCCGTCTAAGCCTCGCGTTGTTTCTGAAGAGGGCATGCAGGGTATTTATGAAATCGACGCGCTCTACCCGGGCTACGGGCAGACGCTCGGCAACAGCCTCCGCCGCATTATCCTTTCCTCGCTTCCCGGCGCGGCTATTACGCAGGTCAAGATCGACGGCGTCCCGCATGAATTCGCTACCATCGAGGGCGTACGCGAGAACGTCATGGGGCTTTTGCTTAACTTGAAGCGCGTGAACTTCGTCCTCCACGGCGATGAGCCGCAGACCATTACACTTTCCGCAAAGGGCCCGAAGGAAGT
The DNA here is from genome assembly GCA_035548315.1 of Minisyncoccota bacterium. GTDB lineage: Bacteria > Patescibacteriota > Minisyncoccia > Phycocordibacterales > Phycocordibacteraceae > C7867-001. The sequence continues at coordinate 192,002 of DASZTF010000044.1, read as the reverse complement.
CACCGCTGCCGACCTCAAGCTCCCGAGCCAGGTGGAAATCAAGAATCCGGAGGTGCATCTCGCTGATCTCTCGGGCAAGGTCGCCCTTGAACTTGAAGCTACGATCGAGCGCGGTTTGGGCTATGTGCCGCGCGAGACGCTTACCAAAGAGAAGGTGGACATCGGTACGATCGCGCTCGATGCGACGTTCACGCCGATCCGCCGTGTGAACTACGAAGTAGAGAACATGCGCGTCGGTGACCGCACGGACTTCAACCGTCTGCGCATCCTCATCGAGACCAACGGCGCACTCAGCCCGCGCGAAGCGCTCGAGCAGTCGATCGAGATCATGATCCACCAGCTCAAGGCAGTCGTCGGCTTCCAGGAGGAGACGATGATGTCGAACGCACCGGCAGCAGCTATGGATGCTGCTGACGATGCAGAAGAGAAGGACGCTGCAAAGACCAAGGTATCCGAGCTCGGCCTCCCGACCCGCGTCGCGGGCGCACTCGAGGACGCGGGCGTGAAGACCGCAGCTGGCCTCACGCGCAAAACCGCGTCGGCGCTCAAGGAGCTCGACGGCATCGGCGACAAAGCAGTCGGTGAGATCGAAGACGCGCTCAAATCAATCGGGCTCTCGCTTAAAGCGGAATAATAGGGTAGAGTCGAGAAACACGTATGCGCCATCATCACAAAGGCCGGACCCTGGGACGTACCAAAGCACAGCGAGACGCACTCCTGCGCAGCTTGGCGCGTTCCCTCGTTCTTCACGAGCGTATCTCGACCACCGAAGCAAAGGCGAAGGAGCTCCGCCCATTCGTGGAGAAGCTTGTGACCCGCGCGAAGGCAGACACGGTGGCGAATCGCCGCGTAGTGACCTCGCGCCTTAACGACGCCGCAGCCACGAAGAAGCTCTTCACGGCGATTGGTCCGCGCTACGCAAAGCGCGCCGGTGGCTACACCCGCATTGTGAAGCGCACGGCTCGCGGCGCAAACGACGCGCGCAAGCTCGCGTACATCGCTTTCGTCTAAACCTATGGCTACTAAAACTTTCACTATCGATGCAGCAGGTCGCACGCTCGGACGCGTCGCGTCTGAAGCAGCGCAGACGCTCCAGGGCAAGAAGTCGGCAGACTTCGTGCGCAACATCGTGCCCGATATCGAGGTCGTCGTGACGAATGCTTCCAAGATGTCGATCAGCGCGAAGCGCGCCGCAGGGAAGGTCTACACGCGCTACACCGGATTCCCAGGAGGTCTCCGCGAGGTCAGCATGAAGGAGCTCATGCAGAAGAAGGGTGTGGCAGAAGTGCTGCGCAAGACCGTGGACGGTATGATCCCGCGCAACAAGCTCCGCAAGGAACGCATGAAGCGTCTTAAGATTGAAGATTAATATGTCAGATACCAAATACATCGCAGCAGTAGGGCGCCGTAAGACCGCAATCGCGAGCGTCCGCCTCGAGAAGGCGGGCAAGGCAAGCGTGACGGTGAACGGCATGCCGGCGAAGGACTACTTCCATACGGCAGAACGCGCGCTCGTCGCTGAAGAGGCGCTCAAACTCGCCGAGCTCAACGAGACCTACGCGGTATCCGCGAAGGTGAAGGGCGGCGGCAAGTCGGCTCAAGCTGATGCAGTACGGATGGCCATCGCCCGCGCAGCGGTGGAGGTGAATGGCGGCACCCGCACCACCCTCAAGAAGGCTGGATTCCTGAAGCGCGACCCGCGCGCCAAGGAACGCAAGAAGCCGGGCCTCGTCGGCGCCCGCAAGCGCAAGCAGTGGAGTAAGCGTTAGATGCCAAAACAAACCGCCTCTCGGTGGTTTGTTTTTTCTGTGGTAGGGTGCCGATTAGGAAGTTTCAGTTCACAGGAGCTAGCGCGAGGGAAAAGCCGCTTGATTGCCATTGGGCGGTCCGGTACCAGTGCATGCAGCTTCATTTCACTATCACACCATGATTGAGAGAATCACGTGCGGTGTGGGGCGGAAGTGGAGAGTTCCTCCTGTTGAGGCCGATGCGCGTTGGGATCCTGCGCATCGGCCTCTTCTCTTTGACGCGGATTGTGATTTTCTGCATACTGAGGAAATGCCAAAAGGAGACTATAGCGATGAATTTGAGATAGATGCGAGGGTCGAAGACGAGGGCACTGAGCCCGAAGTTGAAGATGTTGAGGCCTCAGCCGAAACACGGATAAAGAAGCTCAAGGACGAGCTCGCACAGGTGAAGAAAGAGAAGCAGGAGAACATGGACGGTTGGCAGCGCGCCAAGGCTGATTATGTAAACCTCTTGAAGCGCTCTGAAGTAGATGCAAAGAATGCAAGGGAAGCAGGTGTGACGAAGGCCGTCGAGGCGCTTCTCCCCGCATACGACGCTATCGAGCGCGCGAAGGAGCACGGCGATATTCCCGAGGGCTTCCAGGCTATTGTTAAACAACTTGAGGCCGCGTTTGGATCGCTTGGGCTCGTAGCCGTGGGTGAATTGGGCGAGGCATTCGACCCGAATCTCCACGAGGCGTACGGCCAGGACGCGGTGGACGATAAGGCGAAAGATGACACCGTCACGGCCGTACTCGAGAAGGGCTGGAAGCAGGGTGACCGGGTGATCCGGCCGGCCAAGGTACGCGTCGGCCACTTCGCATAAGCGTAGCAATATGCTGTTCGAGGGAGTTGAATTGGCCTAGCGGCCTGAGCGCTCCCGAGGGCAGCATATTGCGGAGCGACTTGCGCGATAGATATCAGTTTTTGTAAAATAGGATAACTTATTAACTCAATCGACTTTCACTATGGCAAAGATTCTTGGAATTGACCTCGGTACCACCAACTCCGCGATGGCGATCGTCGAAGGCGGTGAGCCGCGCGTGCTCGAGAACGCTGAAGGACAGCGCACGACGCCGTCCATCGTCGCCGTCGGGAAGAATGGCGAGCGCATCGTGGGCACTCTCGCCAAACGCCAGTCGGTGACCAACCCGACCAATACGATTTACCAGATCAAGCGCTTCATCGGACACTCGTTCGACGAGCCCGCGGTGCAGAAGGACAAAGAAGTCGTGCCGTTTGAAATGCGTAAAGCAAGCAACGGCGGCATCGAGGTGAAGATGGGAGACAAGTGGTATTCGCCGGAAGAAGTCTCGGCGATGATTCTCTCTAAGCTCAAGGCGGATGCAGAAGCTAAGCTCGGCGAGAAGATCACGGAGGCGGTGATTACTGTGCCGGCATACTTTAACGACGCACAGCGCAATGCCACTAAGGACGCGGGCAAGATCGCCGGCCTCGACGTGAAGCGCATCATCAATGAGCCGACCGCAGCAGCGCTCGCATACGGATTCAATAAGAAGAAGGAAGAGAAGATCGCTGTGTTCGACTTCGGGGGTGGTACGTTCGATATCTCTATTCTTGAGGTCGGAGATGATGTTGTTGAGGTGAGAAGCACTGATGGCGACGCACACTTGGGCGGCAAGGACCTCGACCAGAAAATAATCAACTGGCTCGCCGACGAATTTAAGAAGCAGTCGGGTGTGGATGTGCGCGGCGACGCGCTCGCGCGCCAGCGCCTCGATGAAGCAGCCGAGAAGGCAAAGATCGAGCTCTCGACCGCGATGGAGACGGAAGTAAATATTCCCTTTATTACGTCCACGGATGCAGGCCCGCAGCACTTGTTGATCAAGATGACGCGTGCACAGCTCGAAGAGCTCTCGCGCGAGTTCGTCGATCGCGCTATTGCTATTACCAAGCGCGCGATGGAGGCATCGCCGTTTAAGGTCGCGGATATCAATGAAGTCATCCTCGTGGGCGGCCAGACCCGCATGCCGCTCATCCAGACGGAAGTAGAGAAGTACTTCAACAAGAAGCCGAACCTCTCCGTGAACCCGGATGAAGTCGTGGCGCTCGGCGCAGCCGTACAGGCCGGCATCTTCCAGGGCGATGTGAAGGATATCCTCCTCGTGGATGTCATTCCGCTTTCTCTCGCTATTGAAACGATGGGCGGCGTGGCGACCAAGCTCATCGAGCGCAACACCGCGATCCCGACCAGCCGCTCGCAGATATTCTCGACTGCCGCCGATAATCAGCCGTCGGTAGAGATCCACGTGACGCAGGGCGAGCGCGCGATGAGCGCGGATAATAAGTCGCTCGGCAAGTTCATGCTCGACGGTATTCCACCGGCTCCACGCGGTATGCCGCAGGTGGAAGTGACGTTCGACGTCGACAGCAACGGCATCCTCACCGTGAAGGCCAAGGAGAAGACTACTGGCAAAGAGCAGTCGATCCGCATCGAGGGCTCGACGGGTCTCTCCAAGGAGGACATCGACCGCATGCAGAAGGACGCCGAGGCGAACGCTGCAGAAGACGAGAAGCGCAAGGGACTCGTGGATGCGCGCAACATGGCAGACCAGATGATCTACGCTGCCGAGAAGGCGGTGAAGGACAATGGCGAGAAGGCTGGCGCAGAAGTCGTGGCAGACGTGCAGACCAAGATCAGCGACCTCAAGGCTGTAAAAGACGCTGACGACCTCGAGAAGATCAAGGCTGCAACAGAAGCGCTGTCGTCGTCACTCTCCAAAATCGGCGAGGCGATGATGAAAGACCAGCAGAGCCAGCAGGGAGGTGACGCCGGCCAACAGCCGCCCCCAGACGCTTCTGGCCCCATCGACGCCGAAGCAACCGAGAAATAATTTTAAACAGCACCCGCCTCGGCGGGTGCTGTTTTGCATACCACCACGAGGGAGCGTATAATCGGGAAACTATGGCGAAGGACTACTACTCCATCCTGGGCGTCGACAAGAAGGCGAGCAAGGACGATATCAAAAAAGCGTTCCGCAAACTCGCGCATAAGTATCACCCGGATAAGGGCACGGGCGACGAAGCCAAGTTTAAGGAAATTACGGAAGCATACTCCATCCTCGGCGATGATAAAAAGCGGCGCGAGTACGACACGTACGGCCAGGCATTTCCAGGCGGGCAGGGCGCTGGCGGACAGGGGAATCCATTCCAGGGCTTTGACTTCAGCCAGTTCGGCGGATTCGGTCAGGGCGGCGTGGAGTTTGACATGGGCGACCTCTTCGAGGGCTTCGGCGATATCTTCGGCGGTGGTCGTGGTCGTTCGCGCGTGCGCCGCGGGCGTGATATCTCGATTGATATAGAAGTGTCATTCAAGGAAGCGATCCTCGGCGGCGAGCGCGACGTGCTCATCGCGAAGGTCGCGGAGTGCGACACCTGCAAGGGCTCGGGCGCAAAGCCGGGGACCGAGATGCACACCTGCACTACCTGCAATGGCTCGGGTAAAGTCCACGAAGCACGCAACTCTGTATTCGGGCAAGTCACCAGCGTGCGCACGTGCCCCGCGTGCGATGGTAGTGGGAAAATCCCAAAGGAAAAGTGCCCGACCTGCTCCGGTCGCGGCGTGATGAAGAAGGAAGAAGAAATTCACCTCTCCATCCCTGCCGGCATCGATAACGGCGAAATGATCCGTCTCCCACAGCAGGGAGAAGCGGTAAAAGGCGGTGTGCCGGGCGATCTCTATGTGAAAGTCCACGTGAAGGCGCATCCGGTGTTCCGCAAAGAAGGCGCGAACCTCGTGATGAATCTGCCAGTGAAATTGACGGATGCGCTCCTCGGCTCCAAGGTCACCATCGAGCTTATCGATGGGAAATCGGTGGAAGTCACCGTGCCGGTACTCACGCGCGCCGAGGAAGTCCTACGGGTACGTGGCAAGGGCGTCCCGCTCGAAAGCGGAAAGGGCGACCTCCTGATCCACGTCTCCGCTACACTTCCGAAGAAACTCTCGAGCAAGGCGAAGAAAGCCATCGAGGAACTGAAGTCCGAAGGGCTCTAGTCTCGTGCGCGGGCGAGCTATACTGAGAGCATGGATCTCAATGCTCTCGTGACCGTGCAGCAGTCGGCTGCCTCAGGTGCGCTCACCGCGTGGGCGGCGGTGGGGAATTTCGTCGCGCTCATCATACTCGCACTCGTGCTCTTCCTCTTTTGCTACCGGGTGGGGAAGGGCCCCTTCGTCTCGCTCGTCATGGCGCTCTATGTGGGATACGCACTCTATTCCGTGTTCCCCTATGCACATCTCATCCAGAGGGGCGTGGGCACTGCACCCGCGTATGTCGCGGGCGTATCGCTCGTCCTCTATGCGATTGCGGTCATTATTCCCTACCTCATCATCCGGAAGGTCTCGGCATCGGACTTCATTAATCTTTCCACAACGGCGCAGCTCATCCTCTCGGTGCTCACGGCGGGATTCCTGCTCGCACTCGCGCACCACGCGCTCTCGCTCGGCGGACTCTACGCGTACCCCGAACCACTCGCATCATTCTTTGACCCGGCGTACTTATTCTTCTGGTGGTTCATCGCGCCGCTTGCGGGATTCCTTTTTTTTACCGGTAAGAGCCGCCGCCACTAGCTCTGCTATACTCGCCATATGACCCTCGCAGAAGAACTGAAATCACGCGGGCTTATCGAACACGAATCCGCTCCGGCTGAGACGATCCTCGCGACCCCTCGCACGGTGTACCTCGGCATCGACCCGACCGCTGACTCCGCGCACGTGGGGCACCTCGTGCCGTTCCTGCTTATGAAGCGGCTCGGTGCTGCAGGACACAAACTCATTTTCCTCGTGGGTGGCGGTACTGGTATGATCGGCGACCCTAAAGAAAAGGGCGAGCGCGTGCTCATCGACGAAAAGACGCTGCGCGCCAATACCAAAGCGCTGCAGAAGCAGATCAAAGCGCTGCTTGGCCGGACTTCATTCCGCATGGTGGACAACGCCGAGTGGCTGTTCAAAACGCAGATGATCTACTTCCTCCGCGAAATAGGGAAGCACTTCACCGTGAACGATCTCATCAAGCGCGACCTGATTAAAAAGCGCCTCGACGACCCGAACGAGAGCATCTCCTACACCGAATTCACCTACTCGCTTCTCCAAGCGCTCGACTACCTGGTGCTCCACCGCAAGTACAGCTGCGACCTGCAGATCGGCGCGAGCGATCAGTGGACCAATATTCTCTCCGGCGTCGATCTTATTCGCAAGAAGAACGGTAACGAGGTGTACGCGCTCACTGTGCCGCTCATTACCGATTCTACCGGTCGCAAATTCGGCAAATCGGAAGGGAACGCCATCTGGCTCGACCCCAAGAAGACTTCGCCGTTCCAGTTCTACCAGTTCTGGATCAATCTCCCGGATGACAATGTGGAGCAATACCTCAAGGTGTACACCTTTATGTCGGTGGACGCGATCAACGAGCTCATGGCAAAGCATCGCGAGAATCCGGGTATGCGCGAAGCACAAGAAACGCTCGCGAGCCAGGTGACCACGCTCGTGCACGGTCCTGCGGCAGCGGCAGAAGCTGCAGCCGCGACAGACGCGCTGTTTGGAGGACGACCTTTCCACGAGCTCTCGCGTATGGAGCGCGCGGTCGCACTCGCGGAGGCACCCTCATTCGCACTCACGAAATCCCAACTGGCACAAGGATTCCCGCTCGTGGATGCGCTCGCAGCAGGCGGGCTGGTCTCTTCTAAATCAGAAGCGCGCCGTCTGATCGAACAGAAGGGTATTACGCTCTCAGGATTCCCCGTGCCCAATCCCGACCAAAAGATCTTCACGCACGACCTTCCCGATGGCGTGGCGCTCGTGCGCAAGGGCAAGCGCGAGGTCCTGGTACTCGTTTTGAAATAACGGTGGTTTTTGGTAGAATCCGCCTATTGCGTCGGTGGTAGAGTGGTCAATTACAACAGGCTGTAAACCTGTCGGCTTCGGCCTACGGAGGTTCGAATCCTCCCCGGCGCACCGCAATGATGACGTCTCGGCATAGCGTGCCCACGAAAGTGCTCGCCATGGTAGGCGGCATAGCTCTCCTCGCGCTCATCATGGGTGTGATTTTCATGATCGGTCGGCAGTATTTCGGACTCGAGGTGGTCACCACGAACCCGGGCACCGACGTCACTGCGTGGAGTGTGTTCCGCGCCCCGATCGAGCACTTTGAGATCAAGTTCCCGAGCACGCCATCGGAGTCGACAGGATCATTCCCCGCGACGAGCACGCTCGACGCGGTGCCCTATACAGAATATGCCGCAAAAGATGTGAACGGCGATTACTACGCCGTCAGTGTGGAGACGTTCCCCACAGCCACCGACGTCAGCAATGCGAGTGCATTCCTCGAGAGCATCGTCTCGGCATCCGCAACCGACGCGCACGCTACCGCGGTCAAAACCCAGGACGGACGCTATGGCACCTATCCATCAGTAGACTATTCCTACAAATCCGGGACGTACTACCTGCGCGCCCGCGCAGTACTTGTGGGTCACTCGGTGTACTTTGTGCAGCTGGTCTCGGGCGGGAATACGTTCCCGAGTTTCGACGCCTTCGCCGCCACCCTCGTCCTCACTGGAGCGGCGTAACTTGCGTCATTCCTGAATAGTTGTAAGCTCTCGGGACGGCTGCCACTCCCGGTAGCCGTCGACCTTTCAGGAGATGGTCTTATGAGACCCAACCAAACTGAACGGGTTGAGCCGGGTCACAAGATCACGCTCACGGTTCACGATGAGGGAAACAAGCATGGCCGCGACGGCCAGAAGCTGGAGCACATCGTCTCGACGAATGACCACACCCGTGAGTTCATCGGCATGACGATAGGCGAAAAGCGCACGCTGTCAAACAACAGCGACGAAGCGGGTATGCACGAATGCCCCGTCACCCTCACCGAGATCGCGCTTCCGTGATCGACCCATTCAACCCAGAAGACGTGCGCGGATCCACCCGATCCGCGCCGTTTCTTTTTGTGCTATCGTAGGGCTATGGCAGGGAAGCAGGTCATGCTCACGGGGCTCCAGCCCTCGGGGGATCTCCATATTGGTAACTACTTCGGCGCGCTGAAGCCGTTCGTGGACGCATACCAGAACTACCAGAGCTACCTGATGGTCGTGGACTACCACGCGCTCACGTCGCTGCGCGACCCGGAATCGCTGCGCAAGAATACGATAAGCGCAGTGAAGGATTACCTCGCCGTAGGCGTTGATCCGGAGGAGGTGACGCTCTTCAAGCAGTCCACCGTGCCCGCGCATATGGAACTCGCGTGGATCTTCGACTGTCTCGTGACGGTCTCATTCCTCGAGCTCGGCCATGCATACAAGGACAAAGTCGCGAAAGGCCTCGAGGCAAACGCCGGACTCTTCACGTACCCCATGCTCATGGCGGCAGACATCCTGCTCTACGATACGGACGTCGTCCCTGTGGGAGAAGACCAGCGTCAGCACATCGAGTATGCGCGTGAAGCGGCAAGCAAGTTTAACAACGCATTCACCACGCTCTTCAAGGAACCCAAGGAAGCAATTCTGCCCACGGTCGGGGTGGTGCCCGGCATCGATGGTAAGAAGATGAGCAAGAGCTACGGCAACACTATTCCACTTTTTGGTACGCGTGAGGAAATTGCAAAGGCAGTGATGGGCATCGTCACCGACTCGAGCGGGGATCGCCCCGAGAATGTGTATGCGATTCATAAACTCATCAAGAGTGAAGAGGAACTCGGCGCGCTCTACGAAGAAAAGAAGGGTAAGTACAAAGATTTAAAGGAAGCACTCATTGAAGACCTCGACGCGTACCTCGCACCGATGCGTGAAAGGCGCGCGGCTATTACGGACGAACAGGTCGCGGAAGTCCTTAAGAAGGGCGGCGCAAAGGCACGCGAAGTATCGGAAGCCAAGATGAAGGAGGTGCGCACGGCAGTAGGAGTAGCTTAATTTATTACGTATGAACGATTTTGAACCAGGGCTCGAGCGCACACTTATTGGGGAACTTTCGGGGAAGGTTGGCAAGACCGTCCTTATCCAGGGATGGGTGGACGTCCGCCGCGACCAGGGTAAGATGGTGTTTTTTGACTTCCGTGATCGCTCGGGCATGGTTCAGGGCGTGACGCTCCCCGGCTCACCCGCGCTCGAGACCGCAAAGGAAATTAAGAACGAATACGTGGTGGCAGTGGAGGGCATCGTAAACGAACGCCCGGCGAAAAATATCCAGGCAGGGAAGCAGAACGGCGACATCGAGCTCGAAGTTCGCGGTATTGAAATGATTTCTCCTGCGCGCGATCTTCCGTTTGAGAAAGACACCGACCTCAACCTCGACACGCGCCTCGACTACCGCCCGTACACGCTGCGCAGCCAGCGCGACCGCGACATCTTCACGGTCCAGGCCACGATTGTAAATGCGTACCGGACTGCACTCGCGTCCCGCGGCTTTACCGAGTTCCAGGCACCGGCGCTCGTGGGTGGGGATGCTGAAGGCGGCGCAGCCGTATTCAAGGTCGGCTACTTCTACGATAAACCGGCGTACCTCGCGACCTCGCCCCAGCTCTACAAGCAGATCATGGTCGGCGCCGTGGAGCGCGCATTCACCATCGCGCGCATCTTCCGCGCAGAGAAAAGCGCGACGACGCGTCACCTCTCAGAGCTCACGCAAATGGACTTTGAAATGGGCTTCGTGAAGGATGAGCACGACGTCATGGACGTGCTCGAAGACGTCGTGCGCGATACGGTGAACGCGGTCGCGGCAAAGCACGCAGATGTGTTCGTGCGCTTCGGCACCGAGGTCCCACACCTCGGGAAGAAGTTCCCCGTGCTCACGCTTGCTGAAGCGCACAAAACGCTCGGCGTCACGCCGGAAGACGACATGTCTCCAGAGCACGAGCGCGCTATTTGTGAATGGGCGCGCAAGGAGCACGACTCGGACTTTGTGTTCATCACCAGATTCCCGACGGCCGCACGCGCCTTCTACACGATGGGCGATCCTGCTGGGGAGTCGCGCGGATTCGACCTGTTGTTCCGCGGACTCGAGATCAATTCTGGCGCGCAGCGCATCCACGACTACGACGAGATGGTCGAGCGTATTCAGAGCCGCGGCATGGACGCAGGCAAATTCTCCTTCTACCTCCAGGCGTTTAAATACGGCATGCCGCCCCATGGCGGCTGCTCGACTGGGCTTGAGCGGTTCACCATGAAGATGCTCGATCTCCCGAATGTAAAAGAAGCCGCGCTCTTCCCGCGCGACCTCAACCGCATCGACGTACTCCTCGCGACGAATGAAGAGAAGGGCGGTAGCGTCGAAGCTGAAATACAATAAGCCTATGATGACTCTCAAAGAAATGTACGACCTCGCGGTGGAAGCCGGCATCGACGCCGATCCCCGCGGACGCGACGGCGTGGTGAAGTACCTTGCGCGCCGGAAGAAAGAATACGAGGGCCTTTCCAAGGCCAAGCAGGCAGAGTATGATCTCGAAGACCTGCACCACCCGTACGCGGACTCCCGCATCCTGCTCGGCGATCCTGGCCTCCAGGTCAATAAAGTACTCGCTGGTATCGATATCGAGGCTTCCGAGGCGCTGCTTGCCAATGCGCTGAATGAAAAAGGTGCTGGCATCGACCTCTTGATCACGCACCATCCCTCGGGCGCGCCCTACGCCGCCCTCCACGAAGTGATGGATATGCAGGCAGACAACATGGTCCGGTACGGCGTACCAGTGAACATCGCCGAAGGTGTGCTGCGCGACCGCATCGGGGAAATCAGTCGCAAGATCAGTCCGCGTAACCACAACCAAGCGGTGGATGCTGCACGACTGCTCGGCCTTGCGTTCATGGCGACGCACACCATCACGGACAACCTTGTCTTCACGTTCTTCGAGAATCTTTTTAAGGAGAAGACCGCGGAGACGGTGGGAGACGTCCTCGACATACTCCGCGAAATTCCGGAATACAAAGAGGCGATCAAGGGGAAGGCGGGTCCGATGCTGTTCTCGGGGAGCGAGAAGAACCGCGCCGGGAAGATCGCGCCGCTCGAGATCACGGGCGGCACCGACGGCTCCCACATCGTGTACGAGAAGCTTGCGCACGCAGGCGTGGGTACGATCATCAGCATGCACGCCTCAGAAGAGCATCGTGCCGAGGCGCAGAAGCATCACATCAACCTCGTGGTCGCAGGGCACATGAGTTCGGACTCCATCGGCATGAACTTGCTCCTCGATAAATACGAGGCGAAAGGCATCGAGATCGTCGCCTGCTCCGGACTCATCCGCGTGAGCCGTAATTAGCGATATACTAAGAGGTGATGGATATAGCCGTCCCGAAGACTAATTACACCGTCCGCACTGCGGCATACGAAGGGCCGTTCGAGCTCCTCATCGATCTGATCGAGAAGCGAAAACTCTTGGTGAGTGATATCGCGCTCGCAGCGGTCACCGATGAGTTCATCCAGCACGTGAAGAGCCAGGCGGACTTCCCGATGGAAGACGCGACCAACTTCATCGCGGTCGCCGCCACGCTGCTTCTTATTAAATCCAAATCACTTATTCCGGAGCTTGAGCTTTCGGAAGAAGAGGAGGGGAGCATAGACGATCTCCAGCGCCGGCTCGCACTCTATGAGAAAACGCGCGAGGCAGCGCGCGAACTCGGTCGCATATTCGGCCGCTCGGTGATGCTCCCAGCGGGGGAGAAAGCGCCGGAGATTGTGTTCGCGCCGAGCAGCGACATGAGCACGGAATCGCTCGCGAAGGCGCTTGCTGCCGCACTCGCGGCACTGGAGAAAGTAGAAGAGCTCCCGGAAGCCCGCGTAAAGCCAACCGTCACGATTGAGGAAATGATGGACTCGCTCCTCAATCGCGTGCAGCGCGCGCTCACGCTGTCATTCAAGGAATTCTCCGGGGAAGCAAAAGAGCGCGTGGAAGTCATCGTCTCATTCCTCGCCCTCCTTGAACTCGTCAAAATGGGTCACGTGGACGCCGACCAGGGCGCCAATTTTGCAGACATCAAAATCACCAACACAACCTCCTCGGTACCGCGGTACTAGACGCATTCCCCAGGTCGGGAGGGTGGCTCTGGGGGCCTGGACAGGGTAAAATGGGGTGATATGGCGCTTTCAAAGGCAGCAGAACTCCATGCGCTTCTTTTTGCCGCAGGCGAGCCGATGACCAAGAAAAAGCTGGGCAGCCTGCTCGGCGTTTCTGAAGCAGAAGTCTCTACGCTCGCTGCCGACATGGCAGCGAAGCTTCACGGCAGCGGCGTCGCGCTCATCGCTGCGGAGAACGAGCTCGAACTGCGTACCGCACCGGAAGCGAGCGACATCGTGCAGAAACTGCGCGAGGGAGAACTCAGTAAAGACTTGGGTAAGGCGGGTCTCGAGGCACTTGCCGTGGTGCTGTATCAAGACGGCGCCACGCGCAGCGAGATCGATTGGATCCGCGGCGTTAATTCTGCGCAGACCGTGCGCTCGCTCATGCTCCGCGGACTCGTGGAGCGCATTGAAGATCCGTCTGATAAGCGCAAGTTCCGCTATCGCGCCACGACCGATGCGCTCGCGCACCTCGGCGTAGGGAAGCGAGAAGACCTGCCGCGCTTTGCCGAGCTTTCCAAAGAGGCAGAGCACGCCGTTGCAGCGGCGAGTGCCGGAGATCAATCTAATGCCTAGTTTCCGTACCATGACCGACGCTATCAAAGAGCGCCAGGAATTAGGGTTCGCCCTTCTGTTCTGCGTAATCGTCCTTGGCGGTTTCGTATTCTTCTATCCGAAGCCAGCTCCCGCGCCGGCGCCCGTCGCGGTGGCGACGACCACCGCCCCCGATCCATTCGCGCACATCCCGCTCCAAGGGAAGGCGGCTATCGTGCTCGACCTTTCTACCGGTCAGCCGATTTTTGAGCGCAACGCCGACGCACAGCTCCCGCTCGCGTCGCTCACCAAACTCCTCACCACCTACGCGGCGCTCTCCGCACTCTCTTCATCGACGCCGGTCACAATCACGCCCGCGGCGCTCGCCATGGACGGCGACTACGGCCTCGCCGATGGGGAGACCTTCAACTTCGAGGACCTCGCGCGATTCGCGCTCGTGTCTTCAAGCAATGATGCGGCAGAAGCCATCGCGCTGGCTGCGCAGAACCACGTGGCGCAGAACACCGAGACATTGCTCAAGAATGCTGCTGCCGCTGCGCATCTTTCGCAGACCTACGCAGTGAACGGCACTGGTCTCGATGAAAGTGGTACCCTTTCGGGTGGCTATGGTTCTGCCCGCGATGTCGCCCGGCTCGCCGGTGAGCTTTTGGCTGCGGCACCCGGGCTCGCGCACGCGACCACACTGCCTTCGGTCACGGTGACCTCGCTTGAGGGTACGGCTCACACGCTTGCCAATACCGATATCGAGGTCGAACACTTCCCGAACCTGCTCCTTTCAAAGACGGGGTACACCGACCTCGCCGGAGGCAATCTCGCTATCGTCTTTGACGCGGGTATTGACCACCCGATCGCGGTCGTAGTGCTCGGGTCGACGGAGGAGGCTCGCTTCACCGATGTAAATGCACTCGTGAATGCGACGCTTGCGCACTTTGCGGGCACGAAAGGTCCGTACGGCTCATGATTGTAGATGCTGCACGTGTGCTCATCCCAGCGGTCGTCGCCTTCGCGATAGGTATCGCTGCAGCACCGATACTCACGCACTACCTCTATAAGCACAAGGCCTGGAAGAAGCGCGCAGGGAAGGGTAAGGGTATCGGTGGCGGTGGCACACCCATATTCGACGAGCTCCACAAAGAGCGCGAAGTATCGACGCCCCGCATGGGTGGCATCTTGATCTGGGTGGCGATCCTCGTCACCGCGCTCGGTATCTGGACACTCGGCAATCTCTTCGGCGAACCATTCTCGACGCTTGACTTCATCGCCCGCAGCCAGACCTGGCTTCCGCTCTTTGCGCTCGGGCTCGGCGCACTCGTAGGCCTCGTGGACGATGTGCTCGAAGTCTCCCAGTCGGTCGGCGGGCTCCCGCTGCGCACGCGGCTCATCATCGTCGCCGCCATTTCTGGTTTCTGTGGGTGGTGGTTCTACGCAAAGCTCGCGGTCGATTCGATCGGCATTCCGTTCGGCACACCGCTTGAGCTCGGCCCGCTTTTCATACCGTTCTTCATTCTCGTAGCGCTCTTTGTGTACGCGGGCGGCATTATCGACGGCATCGACGGGCTTGCGGGCGGTGTGTTCGGCATCGTATTCATGGCATATGCCGGAATCGCATTCATGCAAGACCAGATCGCGCTTGCCGCATTCTCGGCCGCGGTCTCGGGCGCCATTCTGGCGTTCCTGTGGTTCAACATTCCTCCTGCGCGTTTCTATTTATCAGAGACCGGCACTATGGCGCTCACCCTCGCACTCACCGTCACCGCGTTCTCTGCTGATACGCTCGGCGATGGGGTGGGGGTGTTCGTGCTGCCCATCCTCGCACTCCCGCTCACGGCCACGGTGCTTTCAAGCGTACTCCAGGTGTTCTGGAAAGTGGTACTCAAACGCAAACTGTTCCGCGTCGCTCCCATCCATCACCATTTTGAAGCCGTCGGCTGGCCGCCCTACAAGGTCACCATGCGCTACTGGATTATCACCATCATCGCCGGTGCCTTCGGTCTCTCCCTGGCTCTGCTAAAATAGGAGGATGAAGCTCCTCGGAGATCGGGTGTTCGTCGCTATTGTGGCGATATTGGTACTCGGCGGTCTCGCGATATTCTTTTCGGCCTCGCTTGGCCTCCTCGCCCGCGAGAACGCGTCGGTGGTGCGTATCGCCGAGACCCAGCTCGTGCTCGGCCTCATCCCCGGCCTCATCGCGCTTCTCGTACTGCGCTTTATGCCTTCAAAATGGATCGCCAAGGGTACCCTCCCGTTCTATCTATTCATGCTGTTTCTTACGGTACTCGTGTTCATGCCGGGGATCGGGGTGCATACCAATGGCGCCTCCCGCTGGCTCAACCTCGGATTTGCTACCTTCCAGCCGGCAGAGTTCCTCAAAATTGGCACCATCCTTATGTTCGGGGGGTACTTGGCCTACGCTAAGAACCGGGTCTCCAATTGGCGATCGGGGCTCGTGCCATTCGTGGTCATCGTGGGAGTGCCCGTAGCGCTCCTCCTGCTCCAGCCCAACACCTCCACTGCCCTTATCCTGTCGGCCACGTGCGTCGCCATGTACCTCCTGGCTGGCGCCCCGTGGCGCGATATTGGGCTCCTGGTGCTCATAGCCCTCATAGGGCTTGGAGCGCTGATCCTCATCCGGCCCTACCTCCTCCAGCGTATCGAGACCTTTATGCATCCTTCAGATAATGCGCTGACCTCAGGCTACCAGATCCAGCAGTCGCTCATCGCCATAGGGTCGGGCGGCATCATGGGCAGGGGATTCGGCCAGAGCGTGGAGAAATTCAACTACCTGCCGGAGGCCACCGACGACTCCGTATTTGCCGTATTCGCAGAGGAGTTTGGCTTCATCGGGGGAGTCATCCTGCTTATGATCTTCGTGGCGTTCGCCGCGCGCGGCCTCAAGATCGCCTCAGAGTCCGGGAACCTGGCCGGCACCTATATAGCCACCGGACTCACCCTTATGATCGTACTTTCCGCCTTCCTGAATATAGGCGCCATGCTCGGCGTACTGCCTCTTACCGGCCTGCCACTGCCATTTGTGAGCCACGGAGGCACTGCGCTGCTTGCCGCCCTCTCTGCGGTGGGCATAATCCTCAACATAGCCGCCCATAAGAAGCGGGTAGCCCGGTAAAAATGGGCAAAATGAGTTTACGGAGAAGACAAAAATAGCGAGATTTTAAGCCATATTCTCGACCCCTGTCTCCCAAATGGGGCAATTGGACCCATTGACTATTGACAGGATATGTGCTAATATGGTGATACGAAGCCAATTGGTTTCGTGCTATGTCAACACTTATCGCTTCAGCTCTTGTGGCTGGATTTTTTATTATGTCAGGTGCCCATGCGGCATCTGCGCCCGCGGCCCCCGTGCCGCTTGCGCTTCCGAGTTACTCCGTCACGCTTACCTCGTATAACGCCGTGGTAGGCCAGACGGACGGTGACCCGATGACGACGGCGAGCGGTCTCCGCTCTAACCCCGACGTCATTGCGGCCCGCTCGGTAGACTTGGCTCATGACCTTCCGTTCGGTACCGTGGTCGCGATCAATCGCGCCCCGGGTGCCGACTCGGCGGATTGTGGCTACGACGCCGTCGAACCCCTCATCGGGTATCGCGTCATCGGCGACAGCATGAACTCCCGCTTTACCAAGCGCGTGGACGTGCTCCTCGACCAGGACGACACGATTATGAGCGGTGGCGTACCCAAGAATCCGAGCCGCGTCCTTGGTATCTGTGACAACGTCACGGTCCAGGTGGTCGGCTTCATGAAGCTCTCCGACGTCCCGTCGACGCAGGCAGCGCTTGCGAAGATGGTCGCAGAGGGCGGGGTCATCCCGGCAGCTACCTCGACTGAAGTGGCAGCACGCTAACCAATTCTGGGACACTAGTCTCCACAGACAAAACCGCTCTCGGCCAAAAGCTGGGGGCGGTTTTGCTATGCTCACGAGAAGCCCATGCCACCGCTCGCACCGGTCACGCGGCAGGGCGAGCGGAGCGTGTCTATCGTCTCCCTCGTCTCGATGCTCATCGAAGAAGCGCATGCCCTGCGTGCGTCTGACCTGCACCTCGATCCGACCCCCGAAGGCATTCGGGTGCGGGTGCGGGTCGATGGACTCCTTCTGGATCGGCACACACTGCCGCCGCATACCCATGGGGAGGTAATCTCGCGCATCAAAGTCCTCGCGAATCTACGTACCGACGAACACAACGCCGCGCAAGATGGACGGTTCCGGCATACCTTTGCCGATGGCACCTGGATCGATGTACGAGTCTCCGTGGTGCCCACGTATCACGGCGAGAATGCCGTGCTGCGTCTTCTTACAAGTACTCAGAAATCTCCCACGCTTGCCTCGCTCGGATTCAGCGATGTCGCCGTAGCGGCGATCACTCACGCGATCGAGCGACCAGGCGGCATGGTGCTCGCCACGGGGCCGACTGGCTCGGGGAAGACCACCACACTCTACACGCTCATCGGGATGCTCGTCGCTCCCGAGCGGCTCATCGTCACCATCGAGGACCCCATCGAGTACGCGATTCCTAGCGTCCGCCAGATCCAGGTGAACCATCGTACGGGACTTTCCTTCGCCCACGGGCTCCGGGCGCTCCTGCGCCAGGACCCCGACGTCATGATGGTGGGCGAAGTGCGCGACGAAGAGACTGCCGCGATCGCGGTCAATACTGCACTCACCGGGCACCTCATGCTCTCCACGCTGCACACCACGGACGCAGTGACTTCGCTGCCGCGCCTCCTGGATATGGGCGTAGCACCCTACCTCCTTGCGAGCACGGTCGAGCTCGTCATCGCACAAAGGCTCGTACGGCGGGTATGCACCGCGTGCGCAGGCACGGGATGCGAGCCCTGTAACGGCAGTGGGTACTGCGGTCGTATCGCCCTGCATGAAGTGCTCACCGTACGGGACCGGATGCGCGATGCGATCGCGCGGACAGCACCCGCCCATGAAATGGCTGCGATCGCACGCGAAGAAGGCATGACCACCCTCGCAGAGGACGGCAGGGAGAAAGTCGCCGCCGGCATCACCACGCACGAGGAAGTGCTCCGCGCCGCGTATGAGTAGTCGGCGCCTCGGCGGGCGGGAAGAAGCGTTCTTTATGAAGCGACTTTCGTTCCTTCTTGAAGCCGGTATGCCGCTTACCGATGCGCTCACGCTGCTCGGTAGTCAGCTGCACGGCACCCGCGTGCGCGCGGCCATCGCAGGTGCTGCAGAGTCTATCGCAGCGGGGCAGACGCTCGCCGCGAGCCTCGAGCGTACCGGACTGGTGGGTGCGTTTAGTATTGCGGTGATCGGGGTGGGGGAGGCGAGCGGCTCGCTCGCGCCCAATCTCCACTACCTGGCCCACGAGCTCGCAAGTGCGGCTACGCTGCGCAATAAAATCATCGGGGCGCTTATGTATCCGGCCGTCATCGCCGTCGCGACTATCATGCTCACCGGAGGACTCGTCCTGTTTATATTCCCCAAAATCGTGCCGGTATTCGCGGGACTCAGCGTCTCGCTGCCACTCTCTACCAGGCTGGTGCTTGCGTTAAGCGACTACCTCCGTGCGTGGGGACTCGTGACCGGCATCGTGGCGGCAGGCGTAGGGATCGCACTGGTGCTGCTCGTGCGGCGGGTACGCACCGTACGACTATGGAGCGAGGCAGTGCTGCACTACACGCCATTACT
Source organism: Minisyncoccota bacterium (assembly GCA_035548315.1). GTDB lineage: Bacteria > Patescibacteriota > Minisyncoccia > Phycocordibacterales > Phycocordibacteraceae > C7867-001. The sequence continues at coordinate 172,931 of DASZTF010000044.1, read as the reverse complement.
CGGACCGCTCTATGATGCCTACGCACTCGCGACCCTCACGCGCATACTCGCGCTGCTGCTCCAGAGCGGTATGCCGCTCCGGGAAGCACTGACCCATGCACGCAGCACGGTCCGCAGCGAGCGCCACCGCGGGGCGCTCGCTGCACTTGCAGACGCTGTGGAGCGTGGGGTCGGGCTCGGCGCACCGCTACGCGCGCTCCCACACGTGTTCCCAAGTCTAGTGGCTCACATGACCCAGGTAGGAGAGTCGAGCGGTTCGCTCCTCGAAAGCCTCGCGTACCTGGCGACGTACTACGCCGAGGAAGTGGAAGAGCAGACGCGGAGGATCACGGCGCTCGTCGAGCCCGCACTCATGATCGCAATGGGAAGCATCGTCGGGTTCGTCGCCATATCCATGATCACGCCGATGTATGAAATCACGCAGCACCTCAATGCGCGCTAGCGGATTTACCCTCCTTGAGGTGCTCGTGACGCTCGCGCTATTAGGCATCGTGCTGGGTCTTGGGATACGGAGCACGTTCTTCCCGTACTCCCGCGCAAACATCACGGGAGAACGAGATCTCATCGTGGCGCTGCTTTCTCGAGCGCGCAGCCGCGCGATGGGGAACGACAGCAATGTTCCGCATGGTTTCTGCTATGACGCGATCGGTGTATATGAAGTATTCAGATCACCCTACGCGAGCAATGCGAAGGAAGAGTACGGAACCAAGTCCGCGAGCGTCATCGTTTCCGGTGTTCCAACCTGCGGTTCAGGAAACGAGATCATATTCACGCAGCTCTCCGGCACCACCTCTCCAGCCGAGATTGATCTGTCCCAAGGTGATGCCTCAACCTCAATTCAAGTAAATAACGAGGGGACAATATTGTGGTAACGATCGTGGCAATAAATTAGAACGGGCACCGACTCTCTTTGTCGGCGCCCGTTTTGAATTGTTTGTCTCAAGCTACCCGTGGTTTCCGGACCGCTAAAAAGCGTATATTCGGTTCCCAGAACCTCAGATTGAACCCGGTTTCCGAGTAGTACTCAGAGCAGAAAACCCTCTGACGTCCACTATCATACTTGGGTCCTGACATTCCGAGGGAAAAGTAACTAATGCTACTCCCAAGCTGCTCATTTTCTCTGACGGGTACGGGATTAGCCAGTGCAACGACCTTGAACTTGCGCTGCTCATGGGGATACTTGATGCCGAAAGAAAGCAGATGCTCAACTCCTGCCGGCGACCATTGATTCCGCGCGTCGGCGGTAACCATAGCTTCGAATACCTCAGCGTTCGGCTTTCTTTCCGCGAAGTGAAAGTACCGAGCTTCGAATTCGACCTTCCCCTTGCCCTCGAACGACACGCGGTCTTCGTGGCCATACGGGCCGTCGTAGTGACCGAGCTCGATCATTTGAGCAGGGGAGAGACCGTAGTCAACGGGGATAGTGAAAACGTCCGGCATCACGATGCCGAGCTTGAGTGCGAGGCGCCATGCCTCGTAGTCTTCGAGGTCGGCTGCGGGATTGAAAAGATCGGCGAGTGCTGCAGAGCTGAGACGTTTCTGGAAATTCTCTCTCGTGACTCCATGCTGCTCGAGGAGATCCAAGAATTTACGAATTTGACCTGCAGTCGGTGATGAACGACTCATGTGGATTTCTCCAGTGTGAGAGCTGTCCCGGATAATCGGGGAGCTTGTCATCGACGCGTAAAGACCATTCTTCAGCAGTCGTGACTATTTAACTATACATTATTTAAACTTAGACGTCAAGAATGTGACCCTACGGGGAATCGAACCCCGATTTAAGCCTTGAGAAGGCTCCGTCCTAACCGTTAGACGATAGGGCCAAGTGCTCTTTTTATACCAGAAAGGGGCGGGGAAATGAAGTAGAACGTAAACGGTCCGCAACACTGTGCGGTTCATTCATACAAGAACGTTGGTAGTGATGTGACATACATAAGCATGTACCATGGATACCTCCATTAGTTGATGGTGAATCGTAGCATTGCGGACCGGGTCCGCAATCAGCGAGTCGCGTGAGAACGCCATGCGGCGTGAATCAGGATACGACGTGTTATGAGCACGAGGTTCCAGATCAAACAGAATCCGAGAAGTACGAGACAGGTGGTCGAGATAGCCAAATCTTGGTCTATCGTGCGTGCCACGCGCTCGATCTCGGTTTTCATTGCTCCGTGAAAGATGGGACCGTACTGGACCTGAAGGTCCTGGTAGCGGCCTACGTTCGGGAGCATGTCTTCCATTGCAGACTCAAACCCTACACCAAGCGCGATACACACGCCGGTGAGGAAGATGATTGCGGTCGTTTTCCAGAACGTGCGCGGTCGGGTTTCCCCAAGCGCGGAGTCTGTAAAACGGTTCTTGGTTTTTCCAAAGAGCTTTCTTTTTGGCACGAAGTGCCTCCCCTGGTTGGTTGAGAACGTCTCCAGAATAGCACATGCTACAGAAAACGCAAGTAGGGTGGGGAAAACAAAAACCGCCCCGTGAGGAGCGCTGCATTCTGCAGCAACTCCTACACGTGCGGTGTGTCGATGGTCAGTGTACTCCCGAATGCGCTTCGAAAAGAGCCCGACGCACGGCATTATTGTCGCCCCGCACGGCACACATCATGCTGGGCACGTTAAGGCTGATTCTGAGTCGTACCGAGAGCTCGTTTGCTCGTTCGCGCGCCCAGGTGAAAGTGTTGCCCGGGAGCAGCAATTGGCAACGAGGGCAGCTTACGTCCAAATCGAACGTCGGGATCCTGTTGTACTCATGCTTGTACTTGCCGACCAAGAACTCAAGCTTGCGGGACACTTCTTTGATCGGCATATCCCCAAGCGGTGGCAGGCGTGCTGCCACCAATATCTCTCCCATTCCGAACTTCGTCGGATAGAGGATCAGTGCAGGAATTTCGATACTCATGGTAACCCCCTTAACTTGTTTTGCTTAAGGTTAGCCACCATTACCCTACGCCCGGTCGCATTATATCACACTTCCTACCTCTCGCTAGGGGACTTGAATTCGCTATCCATCGCCGCGCGTTCCTCAGCGACATACGGCGCGATGTCTTTATGGAACCAGTCGTCCTGCGGGCGGTATTCCTTACCGTAGGAGTCGAAGATCACCGTCGCGTATGCGCCGAGCAACTCGGGGTCGAGGTTGTGTTTCCAGAACGTGCTGCGATTAAACGCTTCGTCGAATGCACTATAAAAATCCATACCATTGTCTATGCGCTTTTGAACTTCTTGGCGTAGCATTTCTCGGCGCACGGGACTTATGAATGGAATGACTTCGCCCTTCTCATCGCGGCGCTCTTTGGGTTCAGGAATAAAACCAGCGGGGTCTATTCCTTCTGCTGCGGGTGTTTTTCTTTTACGCTGGCCTTCCGCACCCCTCATACCTTATCCGAGAAGGGCACCCACCACGGCCTTTACATCGCCGCCATCTGCCGTGCCCTTGAGCTCCTTCATCACGGCGCCTATCAGCATACCGGCTTTTGATTTGTCTGCACCCATTTCTGCGATCTTCGCTTTCACGACCGTTTCAATTTCCTCGCGACTCATCATGGCGGGGAGGTAGGACTCGATTACGACGAGTTCCGCCTTCTCGGGCTCCGAAAGGTCGGCGCGACCGGCTTTATCAAACTGCTCGATGGAGTCCTTGCGCTGATTGCTCGCACGCTTGAGTACGGTGATAGCCTCCTCGTCGGTGAGGAATTCATCCGGCTTGCGCTTCTTCGCGACGACCTCATTGGTCATTGCGGTCGTAAGGGAGCGCAGCGTGCGCAGCGTCACCTCATCCTTCGCGCGCATTGCAGCGGGGATGCCTGCTTTGATCGATTCATGAATTGCCATATGAGTTTGATGATAGCACCCCCGTGCGCGAGGCAATCATTGCGATACCTAATAAATATGGTATTATACACGTGCGGTAAAGACTACCGCACCAACACCGGGAGAAGTTGCGTTGAGTACAGCCACGAAACTGAAGCCGCTTCCTTTTACTACGGACCCATGGTCCCAGCTCGAGGAAGGTGTTCCTTATTGCCTCGTCGGACAACCGACATGGATCGACCAAATCGGCGGGCGCGTGCTGCTTGCAGTGCGTCGGCGGGATACGCAGGAGGTGTTCACGTTCCTGATCGAACTCGAAGTAATTCCCTCGAATCTGCGCGTCAGCAATGCGTTCGTCGTCACAAATGGCAGAGTTTCTGCCGCTTTGTAAAGCCGTATGGTGGGAGAACAGGGCACCGGAAAATAAAGCCGGGCCCTTTTCATTTACAAGGTATACTTACGGTATGACGATCACGGAAATCGGCGTCCTCATCATTGTGCTTGTGGTGGTCCAGGGCGTGGGGCTGTGGCTCATCTCGCGCCAGCGTAAACAGGATAGCGACCCAAAAGCGGGAGCGGGGAGTGACCTGCTGCTCCTGCAGCAGCAGCTCCAGAACCTTGAGCGCACGCTCGATGATCGGGTAGCGAAGTCGAGCAGGGAGATGCAGGACAGTGCGTACAAGCAGTCTTCTGAATCGATGAAGCTCGTGCGTGAGATCACCGAAGAGCTCACGAGTGTGAAAGAGATCAGTCGGCAGACGCAAAGCTTTGCAGAAGAGCTGAAAGACCTTCAGGATATTTTGAAAAATCCTAAACAGCGCGGCATCCTCGGCGAATACTATCTTGAGACGACACTCAAAAACGTGCTGCCGCCCGACGGGTACCAGATACAGTACCCATTTAAAAATGGGGAAATCGTGGATGCGGCCGTGTTCGTGAATGGGAAAGTCGTGCCCGTGGACTCCAAGTTCTCGCTCGATAACTACAATCGCCTCATACACTGCGAGCCATCCGAGCGCGCGGCTATTGAGAAGACCTTCGTGAATGATTTGAAGCTGCGCATTACTGAAACCGCGAAATATATTCGCCCAGAAGAGAACACCCTCGACTTCGCATTTATGTTCATCCCGTCCGAAGGCATTTATTACGACCTGCTCACCAATCAGGTGGGTGCCGGAGAAGACGAGAACCTACTCCAGCGTGCAGCTTCTAAATATAAAGTCATCATCGTCTCGCCGACGTCGTTCTTGGCCTACCTCCAAACGGTTCTCCTCGGCTTGAACGCACTCAAGATCGAACAGCGCGCAGAAGAAATCCAGAAGCGCGTGGGGGAACTCGGGAAGCACATCGACTCCATGAACACCTTCTACGGCAAGATGGGGAATGCGCTCGGCACCGTCGTCTCGCACTTTAACTCCGGCCACAAAGAACTCGCCAAGATTGATAAAGACGTATACCGCATCTCGGGAGAGAAGATCGGCGTGGAAGCGCTTGCACTTGATAAGCCGCAACTCGAGCTTGAGGCCTAGCCTTGCTTTTTGCCCAGGAAACCGCTAAATTGGGGGGACTATGGATATCGCAGTCATCAAGACCGGGGGCAAGCAGTTCGTCGTCAAGCAGGGCGACGCTATTTACATCGAGAAGCTTCCTAAGGAGGTCGCCGAGGGCGACGCGGTCACGTTTGACACCGTGCTTCTCACCGACGATGGCAAGGCTACCAAGGTCGGAAATCCGGCTATTTCCGGCGCCAAGGTCACCGGCACAGTAGTACGCTCGGGCAAGGCCAAGAAGCTCGAGGTGGTCAAATATAAGGCCAAGAGCCGCTACCTCAAGCGCCGTGGCCACCGCCAGCCGTATGTAAAGGTCACCATCGACAAGGTCGCCTAACCCCACAGACCCGTCGCAGGCGGGTCTTGACAATTTCCCCTAAATAGTGTTATGATTACCGGGTAGTAAATTGGTCCTTCCGTAAGGGAAGCCATAGCCGCCTGCGTACCAGGCAAGGGGGAAATATGAAACACATTCTGTACGACTGGCTCATCTGGTCGGTCCTGGTTTCGGCAATCGCCGGGTACTTTCTCGGCGCACGCCCGAAACCGAGCCTCATGACGCTCTACCGCGCAATCGGGCTTGGGCTCGCGATCTTCTCATTCATCTACGGCGTTCATGCCGGTATGGTGATGGGGCTCGCGAGCCTCACGCTCACGCTCAGCTTCCCGTTCGCTCTCGGCGGCTTCATGCTTTTCGCCGTCGATGAGATTCACGGCGGCCACACCGGTCGCGCATTCAATCACTGGGTCGAGCTCAAATGGAAGGAGCTCGCGACCCCGTAATCGCCGCAGAAGCCTCCTCTAACGGCGAATGGCCCCGCGTGTTTGTTTCCCCTCAAAAGGAAACGACACACGGGGTCAACTTATTTCTTATGCTTCACCTCCTTCCCGCACCACGTGCAGAACCACTGCTTTTTAGACTTAGGTGCGGTCGCGACCGTCCACCATTTATCACACGAGCGACAGCGGAAGTGGGTGAGGAGTTCGTGGGAGCGGTAGCGCTTTTGCATATTTAGGTCTCCTTTCTGTTCTGCAGCGCGCCCGCGAGCGTTGCTGCATCTGCGTATTCCAATTCCGCTCCAGTCGAGAGCCCACGCCCGAGCGTCGAGGCCTGCACGCGACCGCGGTAGGGCAGGATGAGTTCCCGCACGCGGTCAGCGGTGTGTTCGCCCTCGCTCGTGGCCGAGAGTGCGAGCACGATCTCTTTCAGCCCTGCCGCGAGCCGCATACCGACCGCTTTCCCAAGCTCCTTCTCACGGATCGCGCCCTTACCCGAGAGCGTGAGTACACCGCCGAGCACGAAGTACCGGCCGCGGTATGTGCCCGCACGCTCGACCGCGAGGAGGTCCTGGTCCTTTTCCACGATCATGAGGAGCGCATCATCGCGCGAGGTATCGGCGCAGTAATTGCAGCGGCCGTCTTTATCGGTAGCGGCAAATCGGTAGCACTCGCGGCACTGGCGGACCGTATCGGCGATACTCTCGACGAGCGCTGCGAGCTTTGCGCGCTCCGCCTGCGTGGTGGTAAGCAGGTAGTACGCGAACCGGCGCGCCTGACGCGGACCTACGCCCGGGAAGCGAGCGAGCGCTGCCGAGAGTTCCTCAATCTGATCCCTCATGATTAAAACTCGTTCGCGAACTCACCATAGCCAGACTTATCGACGGGGAGGTAGGACGTGCGTTTCTGATCGAAATAGAGGTCGACCTTACCCGTGGGCCCGTTGCGATGCTTCTCGACCAAGATCTCCACGATGTTCGGCTTGTCGCTCTCGGCGTTCACTTTGTCATCGCGGTGGATGAACATCACCACGTCGGCGTCCTGCTCGATAGAGCCCGAGTCGCGCAGGTCGGAGAGACGTGGCTTGCCACCGCGCTGCTCGACCGCGCGCGAAAGCTGCGAGAGCGCGAGCACCGGCACATCGAGTTCGCGCGCGAGCTGTTTGAGCGAGCGCGAGATTTCTGTGACCTGCTGCACCATGGAATCGGATGCTTTTGTATTGGTAGGCGCCATGAGCTGGAGGTAGTCCACGATGATGAGACCGATGCCGCGCTCGCGCTTCAAACGGCGCGCCACCGCGCGCATGGAGAGGATGTTGTTACCCGGCTTGTCGTCGATGAAAATGGGTGCCTTAGAAAGCGTCTCGAGCGCGTCGCGGATCTTGCCGAAGTCCTCCTCGGCGTGCACCGCGCCGGTGCGGATTTTCCACGCGTTCACATGCGACTCGGCGGCGAGCATACGGTCCACGAGCTGCTCGGAGCTCATTTCCAGACTGAAGATGCCCACGGGGATGTTGTGCTTTACTGCGGCGTTGCGCGCGATGTCGAGCATGAGCGACGACTTACCGACCGACGGGCGCGCTGCGAGGATCACGAGGTCAGACGGGTGGAGGCCCGAGAGCAGGTTGTCGAGGTCGGGGAACCCAGTCGGGACGCCGCGGATCGCATCCTTATTTTTAGAAAGGTTCTCGATGCGTTCCCAGGCGGATTCTACTTTCTCCGACACAGCAATAAATTTGTGCACTGCAGAAGCGTTTCCGATTGCGTACACGGATTTCTCTGCATGGTCGAGCACTTCGTGCGTGTCTTTCGACTCGTCGTACGCATTCTCGGTAATTTCATACGCAGCGTCGATCAAGGAGCGCATCACATGCTTACGCGAGACCAGGTCCGCGTAGTGTGCGTAGTTACCCGGTGATGGCGTCGCAGACACGAGCTCCGCGAGGTACGACTTGGTGCCCGCGCGTTCGAGGAGTCCCTTGCCTTCGAGCAGCACGCCCATGGTGAGCAGGTCTATTGGCTCGCCCTTGTTGGAGAGCTCGAGCATCGTCTCGAAAATGATCCTGTGCTTCTCTGCATAAAAAGAGTCTGCTCGGATCGTGTCCGCCACATCGTGGAGCGCATCGGGCTTGAGGAGGAGTGCGCCGAGGAGCGCCCGCTCAGACTCGAGACTCTGGGGCGGTATGCGGGTGACGGGATCGCTAGCCATCACCCAATCGTATCACCGTGCGTCTTTCGTGAGTAGCGTCCCGTTTGGCCCGTCTTCCACACGATATCCCCGGCCCTGGAGTTCATAACGGAGGGCGTCCGCACGGGCGAAATCCCCACCGCTCCGGGCCATATCCCGCTCAAATACGAGCTTCTGGATGTCCTGGGGCAAGCTCGCCAGGGCAGGGGGTGCTTCATTGCCTTCTGCGAGCCGCAGGCCAAGCAGGGCATCGGCGGCCTCGATGAGGCCCCACTTCTCGCCGGGCGAGAGTTCTTCTTCGCGGAGCGTTGTGGAAAGTATGGCAAGCGCTTGGGGCGTCCCGAGATCGTCCCGCACGTGCGAGATAAAACGATCACGCTCTTCTGAGTCTTCTGCGGTACCGCCCGATTCGGCGCGCACTTCACCCGCGATGCGGCGCAGACGCCGCAATGATTCATGCGCGGCGGCGAGTGAGTCCCAGCTGAAAGAAAGCGGGGTGCGGTAGTGCGCTTGGAGGAATAGGTACCGCAGCGCAAGCGGGTCGAATCCCTTCTGCGCAATTTCAGAAATGTAGACGTCGTTCTGGAGCGACTTGGAGATTTTGTCCGTGCCCACGGTGAGGAACGCCTCATGAATCCAGTAGCGCGCAAGCGGGCGATCATTCACTGCTTCTGACTGCGCGATTTCATTATTGTGGTGCGTGGGGATGTGATCCATGCCGCCCGTGTGGATGTCGATCTCGGTGCCGAGCACCGACTTGATCATGGCGGAGCACTCGATGTGCCAGCCGGGGTTGCCGCGGCCCCAGGGCGAGTCCCACTGCTGGAGGTCATCGGGCTTCGCATCGCGCCAGAGGACGAAATCGGTGCCGCTTTTTTTCCCACGGATTTTCTCGATACGCGCGCCGGGGAGGAGCTCCGCACGGTTCGCACCACCCAGGCGGCCGTAGTTGGGGAACTTGCCGGTATCAAAATAGATACCGTCCTCGGCGCGATAGGCGAAGCCGCGTTCCTCGAGCGTCTTCACCATCGCGATCTGCTCCTTTATATATTCCGTCGCGCGGGGAAAGAGGATGGCATCTGTGTCCACATTGAGCGCAGCAAGATCCTCGATAAAAAGCTTGGCGTAGTGGCTCGCGATTTCTGCGGGCGACTTTTGCTCTTCGCGCGCGCCCTTGGCCATCTTGTCTTCGCCATGGTCGCCGTCACCCACGAGGTGGCCGACGTCGGTGATATTGATCACGCGGCGCACATGGTAGCCCGCCTGTATGAGCACGCGCGCAATGGTGTCGGAGAAAATGTAGGCGCGCATATTCCCGATGTGCGCACGGCTGTAAACAGTGGGGCCGCAAGAATACATGGAGACCACTCCCGGCTTAAGCGAGATGAACAGGTCCTTCTTCCCAGTCATCGTATTGGTAAAGAAAATGGGGGCAGCAGAGTCGGTGAGCTCGCGCCTATGCGTGAAGGGCCACATGTCCCTATTCTACAGCCACTTGCGGTGAATGGTGAACCACGCGAGGAGCCCCGAGAGACACACCATGAGACTGATGACGATCCAGAATGCGTGCGGATTGTCCATGAGCGGCGCGCCCGGCACATTCATCTGGAAGAGCGCGGCGATAAGCGAGAGTGGGAAGACGATGAAGGTCACCACCGTGAGGGTCTTCATGACTTCGTTCTGGGAAGTGGAGAGAAGGGAATCGTTCGTATCGCGGAGCTCGGTAGTCACCGCGCGGTAGGAGGCGATGAGGTTCACCGCGTGCTCGCGTTCGGCGCGGATGTGTGCGCCGTGCTCATTGAAGTTCTTGCCGAAAAAGCGCGGATCGGAAAGCTCGTCGATGAATGCGGAAAGGGGTTCGGCATGCCGTGCGAGTGTGGTATCAAAGCGCAGCAGCATGCGGCCGACCTCGGAAATGGCGCGCACGGTAGCACGCTCGCGGCCCGCAAAGATGTCGCGTTCGATACGCTCGAGCTGGCGCGCCGCACTCTCGACTTCCTGGCCGAGCGCGCCGTAGAGCCGGCGGAAAATCCGCTCGAGGAGCGTGGCTGCCTTCACCTCATTTTTCGGGATGCCGAGCAACTCCTCGGCTTCAAATACCTTGTGGAGATTGTGAATGGGGTCGATGACTTCGTATCGGGCGGTGATGATGAAATTCTTACCCACGATAAAGTCCATTTCCTGATTCTTGGTACCGCCTTCAGGAAGCGCGGTCGGGAAATGGAGCACCAGGTAGACGTAATCCGTAAATGGGATAAAGAGCGGGTAGGGCGTGGGAGAAATAATTTCGTCTTCGATGCGCGGATCGATGTCAAATTCGTGCAATACATTCTCAAGCTCGGACTGATCCGGCGATTCGATGTCGATCCAGGTGATGCCACCGCGCACATGACGAAGTACCATGCTCGTAGTATACCGCGCGCACATCCGTGCCATACGCGTGTGATAGAATAACTGCAATGTTTGACGAGGAGCAGGGCGGGCAGCCGGCGCTGTCCATGAAAAGCGCGATCACGTATGCACTCGTCGCGGTCGTATTTTTCGTCGGCGGACTCTTCGTGGGTGGACACAGCGGTTCGAGCGTACTTGCGAATGTCCCACTCTTGGGCGACGGACTCGACGCGACCCCCGACGCGAGCGCTGATCTCACCGATTTCTGGAAGGCGTGGAATGCGCTCGACGAGAATTACGTAAAGACGCATGCGTCGACCACGATCCCCACGACCCAAGAGAAAGTCTGGGGCGCTATCCAGGGCCTTACCGCGGCGTATGGCGATCCCTATACGGTATTCATGCCACCGGCGGAGGCAAAAGTGTTCGCCGATAACATCTCCGGTAATTTCAGTGGCGTCGGCATCGAGATCGGCGTGGATAAGGATGGCATCCTCACCGTGATCGCTCCGCTCAAGGACACTCCCGCTGAGCGCGCGGGCATGAAATCGGGAGACCAGATCGCTTCTATCGATGGTAAATCAACCGACGGCATGACGACCGACGAAGCGGTGCAGGCGATCCGCGGCCCCAAGGGCACCACCGTCACGTTCGTCGTCGCTCGTGACGGCAGCCTAATCACCATTCCTGTGGTGCGCGACACAATCCAGGTGCCGGAAATCGATAACCACTACGACAGTGCGACTGGTGTCTATACCATTGCGCTTTATGAATTCACGGCCAATTCGGCGCAGCTTTTTGACACCGCGTTTGCCGACTTTGAGAAATCGGGCGCGACCAAACTCATCATCGATCTGCGTGGTAATCCGGGCGGGTATCTCGACGCGGCAGTATCTATTGCAAGCCATTTCCTCCCGAAGGGCACCACGGTCGTGACGGAAGATTACGAAGGCAATGCCGAGAACGATGTGCATACGAGCGCGGGCACCGGCGGACTTCCCACCGGGACGAAAGTGGTGGTACTCATCGACCAGGGCTCGGCATCGGCATCGGAGATCCTTTCCGGTGCGCTTCAGGATAATCACGCGGCGACGCTCGTGGGCACACGCTCATTCGGTAAGGGTTCGGTCCAGCAGCTCATCGACATCGATGGGGGATCACTGAAGGTGACCGTGGCCCGCTGGCTCACCCCAAGCGGCAAGAACATCTCGGACGGCGGCCTCACGCCGGACATCCAGTCCACGCTTGCTACCTCCACGACACAGATCACTCCCGACAGCGCCGACGACACCCAATACCAGCGCGCCGTGCAGTTCTTGACCTCGGGTCGCTAGAACGCTAGGATAGGCCTACTTAGTCAAATCTATATATGAAAGTCGTACTCACGAAAGACGTGAAGAATACCGGGCGCGCCCACGAGGTCGTGGAGGTCGCTGACGGGCACGCGCTCAACTTCCTCATCCCCAAGAAAATGGCGGTAGTAGCCACCCCGGCTGCACGCAAGGTCGCTGAGGGCCGCCTCGCAGCATCCGCCGCGGACCGCGCAAAGCGCGCCCAGGCAGTCGCTGACCGCCTCCAGGCGCTTGCGAGCGAGAAGCCGACCGTGAAGAAGAAGGCGAACGAGCAAGGACACCTCTACGATGCCGTCACCGTGGCAGAAATCGCCGCTGCGGCAGGTGTCCCCGAGGACGCGATCGACCTCGACCGCCCGATCAAAGAGATCGGCGCCCATGAGATCCCGGTCTCATTTGGTGATGACTCGGGTGCATTCACCCTCGAAGTCGTCGCCGAGTAGGTAGGCAGATGCCTGAAAAGAAAAACCCCGCACTCAGCGGGGTTTTTCTTTTGACGTGCTTACGCGACGTCGACGACTTTCTTGCGCTTTACGCTGCCGTCGAAGCTGGTCTTGCGGCGCTCGCGGAACGTGACCGTGCCCGCAGCCGATGCGTAGAGCGTGTGATCGCGACCTACGCGCACGTTCTTACCTGCCTCGATCTTGGTGCCGCGCTGGCGGACGATGATCTGACCCGGAGCGGCCTTTCCGCCGTCAGCGATTTTCACGCCGAGGTACTTCGGATTAGAGTCGCGCAGGTTCTTTGTTGATCCGCCGGCTTTAGTTGATGCCATAGTGGTATGCTGTTAGTGAGGATGAGTATACCAGAGCTCGCAGCTCGCAGCAAGACCGCCATGGAGCGGGTCCCTCCGGCCTATATCTGGGCCGCTATCGTGCTTTTAGCCTCTACGGCGGCCTTTGGCCTCGGTTATTTGGAGGGCAGGAGCCAGGGTGGGGGAGGGGTGGCTATCACCCAGCTCGGCACCACGACCCCCGACTTTATGACCGCTGCCGCTGCGGCCGCGGCACCTGTCACTACGACGCTTCCGGCAGGTGGGGAAGTCGTTGCCTCAAAAACGGGCAGTAAGTACTACCTGCCCTGGTGCGGCACGGTGAAGCTCATCAAGGACGAGAACAAAGTGTGGTTCCCCACGCGCGAAGCGGCGGAGGCGGCGGGGTACCAACCTGCGAGTAACTGCAAAGGGCTTTAGTTGCATATCGTATACTGGAATCAATGGCTGATCCTTTGCTTCCGAGCGATTCGGGCGCGTTCCCGCAAATGCAGGGCGGGCGCGACGTGCACGAAGCCGCCGCACACCTTACAAATGCAATTGCGGAAGGGAAACACGAGGTCCCCACCACGCCCCCGCCGCTCGTATGCAAACCCCAGCAGCTGGAGAGCTGGCGCGTGTTCAAGATCATGTCGGAGTTCGTGGAAGGATTCGAGCTCCTCGGCCGCTACGGCCTTGCGGCGACGTTCTTCGGCACTGCGCGCCCCACCTTCGAGAGCCACTTCTACGACGAGGCGACCGAACTCGCGGGACGTCTCGCGAAGTTTGGCTTCGCCATCATCACGGGCGCCGCAGCGGGCATCATGCAGGCGGCCAATAAGGGCGCCTATGAGGCCGGCGGATCATCCGTGGGCCTCAACATCCGGCTCGAGGCGAACCAGGGCGCAAACCAGTACCTCACGGACTACATGATTTTTGACCACTTCTTCGTCCGGAAGGTGATGCTCACCTTTGCGTCCGAGGTCTATATCTATTTCCCGGGCGGCTTCGGCACCCTCGACGAATTCTTTGAAATTGTGACGCTTATTCAGACCAAGAAAATTAAATCCGTGCCGATCGTTTGCTACGGCCGGGAATACTGGACGCCTCTTATCGAATTCTTCAAGACCAAGCTCCTCGCCGAACACCAGGCAATTGATCCTGAGGATCTCGAGATCTTCCACCTCGTAGACTCCGTCGACGAAGCCTACGAGTACATCATCAAGAACGTGCACTGCTAGCCTCGCGGCCTAATGCTTCGGAGAGTATTCGGGGTAGTACTCGATCTTCACGTCCTCCACCCACTCGGTGCCCGGGATGATGCTCAGCACCTTGCCGAAGATCTTGGAATCTTCCTGCGCGACCACGATGGGATGGTATCCGCCGCCCTCATTCCGGGGATTGAGGTACACGACCTCATCAACCTTGCTGTACTGCTTAATGACGGCCATATTGCCAAGCACGGCCACCACGCGGTCGCCATTCTCTACGGCGTCGGTCACTTCCACGATCACATAGTCGCCGTCCTTAATGCCCGCGTCCTGCATACTGTCTCCGACGGCACGCACGGCGGCAATGTTCGTGTGCTTCTTGAGGAGGTTCTTATCCACGAGGATATATTCGCCGAACTCGTCCTGCGCATACACATCCACGGCGTCGCAGCCCGCGGAAGCGATCACCGGTACCTGGAGCAGGTTGGAAGAAGTGGGGGAGTCGGCAGCATCGAGCACCCTAATATTCCGGCGCTTGAAGCGATCGCGCACAATGAGGCCTTTTTTCTCGAGCGATTCAAGGCGCTGCGTCACGCTGCGGAGCGACTCGAGCTTGAACTCCTTGCCAATTTCAGAAACCGTCGGTGCCTGCCCATTTTTAGTAATGTATGACTTGAGATACGAAAGCGTATCGCGCTGGTTTTGCGTAAGGGTGTGCCGTGCCATATGTATTCAAGATATATGTATATGAAATCAGAGAAAATACACATATCCACAGTTTTCTACACAACATACACATATCATGGTCACCAGCTCATTCTCCTGATAACGCCTTGACGAAATAAACCGCCTATTCTATATTCACCAGGCCGGCAGACTTGCGTTTGCTCGGCATTGTCATTTCTCTTACTCAGAAGGAGTATGTGTCGCCACAGCAATTGAATACGGTCTCATCGCCGCCCTGATCGGAGTTGTGATCATCGGCGCAGTTACGGCCTTCCAAGGAGGCTTTTCGGACCCGGCCCCTCAGCCGGCCGCGACGCACTCCCAGCCGTAACTGAATCGCAAGACCGCCGAATGTGCCCGGGTCGCTTCACAGCCGCCCGGGCATTTCTTTTTATTTTTCAGGACTGAATCTTTTGCGTAGATAAAAGCCACCGCCGGTGGCTCCAAGTTCAAGGAGGGTAGGCATACAGGTCCAGAAAAGCGGACCGTGGTTACTATGGCAAGATAAGGAGCGAGCCCACTAGCCATATACAGAGAAGCGGACAGGACAGCTTGGCGCTGCAATTTTACGTCTTCGATTCTGAAGCGAATGTGATTGACCGCACTCTAGACCATGCTAGGGTGAAACTGTACACTCTATAACTTTCACACCCATGAAGAAACTCGCGCTTCCTCTTCTTGCACTTGGAGTATTTATAGTCCCGCAAGTTACTTTCGCTGCTTGGTGGAATCCTCTTACTTGGTTCCATTCCGAGAATGCTTATGAAATGTCAGCTGAGCAAACCGACTCGGCACCAGCAAGCACTATCAGCACCACCTCAGACTCCGCAACAGCCAAAGAAGCTGACGCCAATCCCGATAGCAAAACTGAGATTGCATCTCTGCAGGCCGAAATTAATTCATTGAACAAGGAAAATACTTCATTGAGGAGTCAGTTGGCGCAGGCGCAAAAGGATGCGAATTCCTGTTCAGTAACTCAAAGCCAACCAACTGGCAGCCAGGATGCTGAAGACGATTCGCAGGCCACGGCGATACGCGTAGAACTTGCTAAGCTAGACCAAATCGATACTCAGCTCGACACTTATACAGACGATGCAGTTCTGGATATTCTCAATAACTCGACAAAACTCGACGGCAAGTCACTCTTTGGACGACCACCTCGTTCAGCTTACAGCTACTGGCGCGCTATCGATCTATCCAAGGTAAGCACCTACACACTTCATGAGCTGGTTAATGACTACCGCTCCGAACTGAAGATCGAACTTGCGAAGTACGGAGGCTAGAAAAAGCGGCGGGGAAGTCACTTCCCTAATAAAGGCCAGAAAATGACCGGACACTTCCCCGGTCATTTTTGATTTCCGGGGAAGTGGCTGAAATCTGCTTTTTAGAGATCCGTAGATTCCTGAGCAGTAGAGAGTTAATGCCAACCGCCAAAAAGTTTTGCGCCGACGCCAGGAGGGCAGAGGAGCGATTTGAAGAATTCCCAGATCCGGCCGTTTCTAGGCCTCTACGTACGTGGGGGAGTTTATATATAAAGTGCGCACAATATATCTTTTGCGTACTTATTATAGAGAGAACCCTTAGAAGGCCTTCTGTACAGGACCAGATTGTAGTCGGGTGGATACTACGCCTCTACTCTGCTCTGTAAGGCTCTGTGAATGCTTTCAATGGGGTATTTCTATCGCACGTAGGCATCTTGCAAGCCCTTCCCGGAGCAGGCTGGGGCGGGTAAATAGCCGAGATCGGGAAGGCCAAGAGAGGGCCCTCCCCTGCCCTCGATCTCGGGCATCCGAGATATCCACAAAGTGGGCCGTATTTGAGCGAGATTATTTTACTGATGCAACATTACTCCGCCTCCAAATGCCGCGTGAAGTGCTTCTTAATCGTGGCGTCGAGCGCCTTGCTGAATTCGATAGCGTGCTTCGGCGACATCACGATCTCTCCGATGAGCTGGCCGCTCTCGGCATGTGGACGCAGGTAGGCAAACTGGATGATGACGGCATCGTCGGACACCGTGACCTGGGTCGCATTACTGAACGACGGCCGCGCATCGGACGGCATCGTGACGGAGATCTGGTTGTGGTTGTTCCCCAAATTATTTTCCATGGCGGATACGACTAATGGATAAAGTGACCGAGCCAGTCGATGAACAGATTGTAGAAGCCAAGGACATAGTGCCACCCGAGGAGTACGAGCCCCCAGAGGTAGTCGAAGTTGGCCTGCGCCTGCGGCGAGTGGACGATACTCTGAAGCGAAATACCGAAGAACGAGAGCACCAGGATCACGATGATCGTGTAGAAAAGGATATGCAGCATGTCTTCCCTAGTATACCGCGCTAGAGGTACGCCATCGGATTGAGATAGGCGTTGTCCGGAGCGACCGGCAGCACAGCACCGGCGTCCGTACACGGAGTGCCGCCCGAGCCACGCCATTTGCCAAGGTCCATGATCTGCACGCCCGACGACGCATAGACGCCGAAATGGAGGTGCGGGCCAGTCGCATACCCGGTCATGCCGGAAAGGCCGAGCTCCTGGCCTGTCGTCACCACCTGCCCTTTCGTCGCTTCGATGGATGACAGGTGCGCGTAGAGCGTGGAGAGACCATTCGGGTGCTGGACCATCACCCACTTACCGAATGAGTAGCACATCTGGCCGGAGGGAGACTTCACGTCGGTGTTGCCGGTCGCGAGCACCGTACCGCCGAGCGCCGCCAGGACCGGGGTGCCAATAGGCATACCGATGTCGATGCCATCGTGACCCATGCCGTTATAGACCGCAGCGTGCGCCGCTGCGAACTGCGTATTGCCAAAGTACTGCGTCACACAATACGGATTACCGAGCGCACTTGATTTACCCTGGCAGCCCTGCATGAAGGCAAGCGATGCCGGCCACTTGAGGATGCCGCTCCCTGCTTGCGGGATCGATCCGGCAGACACCGGCGCGAGCTGGGCCTGGAGGTCGGCGAGGGTTTTTTCAAACTGCGCCTCCTGCGCCTTCTTCTGCGCGATCAGCGACTGGTACTGCGACTCCTGGCTCTGGGTCTGCGTGAGCAGCGACTGCTTGGCCTGCTTGGTCGCCGTGAGCTGTTTGTTCTGAGACGTGAGGTCGCTGCCGAGACTCGCGAGCTGGTCGTGCTGTGCTGAAACACTGGTCTGTTCCTCAGAGAGCGCATCCTTCGCCTGCGCGAGACTGTGCGTGTGCCCCTGGAGCGTGGCGGCGAGCTGGTTATCCGCATCGACGGCTGCCCACGCGGTGGCGAGCGAATCGGATGAGAACAGCGTCGCAACGAGCGGGACATCATCTGCGCTTGCGATATCGCGCAGCGACGCAGCGACCGCTTGGCGCTCCATATCGATCGAATCCTGCGTGCTGCCGATGAGTGAGCTGAGCTGCTTGAGTTTCAAATTTGCTGCGTCGATCGACTTTTGCGTACTTTTTATCTTAGCGAGGAGCTGCGACTGGGAAGTGTTGAGTGAGGAAATAGAGGTCTGGAGGGTCTGGTGCTGAACGCCGAGTGAATCGAGCTGCTTTTGATACTGCGCGATTTGCGCGTCGAGTTCGGCCTTTTGGCTATTGATATCGTTAATCTGCGACTGGATGTCGGATACGGTATCGGCAAGGAGCGCTGACGGGTGCGCAAGAAGTACAACGAGGAGGAGAAAAAGTATCGTAAATGAGCGGCGAACCAATATCATCCGCCTAGTATACCAAGCGCCGTTTTAAGGCGCGATAGCGATTCCTCCCGCCCTAAAATGGCGATAAGTGTGAAGGGATCAGGTGAACGCTCAGCTCCGCAAAGTGCGTAGCGAAGGGGGTGGAGAACAGGCCCTCTTCCCTCTTCATTTGCATTGGCATAGGGCATAATTGTGTCACGAACCTGCTCCGCAGAATGCTCTGTGCCATCTAGACGTTCTACGATACCGATTAACCCCTCAAGATAAATCTTAGTTCGCCCCGGACTTGGTTCCTTTGATACTAATATTGCTCGATCGAGCGTGGGTGCTGCAAAGAGGTATGCGAGTTCACCCGCAAGGAGTTCGCGCGCCTCACCAAAGGTCTGCGCGCGCTCCTTGAGTACTGCCACGATAGCAGGCGATACTTCTTGACCAAGCTGAGTCACATAGTCAGCATCGGATAGTTTGCGCATCCATTCTTGATTGATATGGAGGAGCTTCGCATCATCGAACCGCGCGCCGCTCTTCTGTACCTTTTCAATATCAAACGCCGCGATGAGCGCCTCGCGGTCGAGTACCTCATCACCGCTCTCTGGGTGCCAACCAAGGAGCGCGAGGAAGTTGACCATCGCATCTGGAAGGTAGCCCTCGGTGCGATACTCCAGCACATCTTTCGCACCATCACGCTTCCCGAGCTTTTTAGTACCGGCTTCGCCAAGAATATGCGGCAAATGCGCGAGCACCGGCGGCTGCACGCCGAGCGCTTCGTAGAGCGCAAGGTATTTGGGTGTTGAAGAAACATATTCCTCGCCACGCATGACGTGCGTAATACCCATCTCGATATCGTCGACGATGTGCGCGAAGTTGTACGTCGGATATCCATCACTCTTAATAAGTATGAAATCATCGAGCGCTTCTTCTCCCGCAGAAAGATCACCGCGCACGAGGTCGTGCCATTCGTAGCGCTTGATCACCGGCACGCGAAAGCGCAGTGACTGACTACCGTCCCATTCACCAGCATTTTCTGGGCGATGTTCGCGCGCAAGGAATGGCCGCCTTTCATCTTCTGCTTGCTTGCGGAGCGCGTCGAGTTCTTCAGGTGTGCGCGAATCGGGATACGCAAATCCTTTTTCAATAAGCTGCTGCGCATACTTAGTGTAGAGCTCGAGTCGCGACGACTGAATGTACGGCTCATGAGGACCGCCGATGTCCGGCCCCTCATCCCAATCGAGACTGAGCCATTTAAGCGACTCCATAATGTGTCCGATCGATCCTTCTACTTCCCTATTCTTGTCGGTGTCCTCGATGCGCAGGATAAATTGACCGCCGTGCTTACGTGCAAACAGCCACGCAAAGATTGCGCTGCGTACATTGCCTACGTGCATGAAGCCCGTGGGAGAGGGCGCAAAGCGAGTACGGACGGTCATACGAGAGGGTTCGGGGTCACGACTTCCTGGACCTGCACCGGCTCATGGGAGAGTCCGATGCGCAGCGCTTCCTCCGCGATAAGCTTCGCTGCGTCGCCGGGCATAAATGTCGCGCCCTTTTCCGCCATCTGCGTGGCGAGCGGCTTGTCGGTGACGATGCGGCGGATTTCAGAGGCGAGCAGGTGCGGGGTGAGGTTGCTCTCCTCGAGCACGATTGCGGCACCGGTGTGCGCATAGGTATAGGCATTGGTGCGCTGGTCGTGACTCACCGACTCAGGAATGGGAATGAGGATCGCCGGCTTCTTCCACAGCGATATTTCAGCAATAGACGTCGATCCTGCGCGCGCGACGATCACATCCGCCGCGCCTGCGGCGCGGCGGATGGACTGCGCATTGAGATACGCAAAGGGATGGTAGTGCGACGCATTGGGGTCATTGCGCAGCTCTGCTTTCGCGGTCGCGTCGACATCGGCGTACGCCGCCTTACCTGTCTGGTGGATGACATTGGTCATCGCCACGAGATCCGGGAGCGCACCGAGCACGGTCTCGTTAATGCGCGCTGAGCCTGTAGAGCCGCCAAATATGAACACCGTCGGAAGCGATGGCTCGAGTCCGAGCTCCTGACGGGCACCCTCTGATTCTGCTGCGGCGACTTCGCGGCGGATCGGTATGCCGACGAGCGCGAGCTTTCCTTGCGCGCTTTTCGGGAAATATTTCGCCGAACTTTCAAACGCGATACCGATGCGGTCGGCAAAGTGCGCGGCAAGCAGATTCGCACGTCCCGGTTTTGAATCAGACTCGTGGATGATCACGGGGATATCGAGCAGCTTTGCCGCGATCACTACCGGCACGCTCCCGAACCCGCCCTTCGAGATCACGACGTCTGGATACACAGAGAACAGATTCCCGATGGAGACGCCGATACCCCACAGTATCTTGAACGCATCGGTGACGTTCTGCAGCGAGAAGTAGCGGCGGATCTTGCCCGAAGGAATCTTTACATACGCGATATCATTCGCAAAAAGCGACTCCTCATCGTACGGCTCCGGCGCAAAGAAGTAGAGTTTGGGCGGCACGAGGTGTCGCTCAGCCACAAGCTCGCGTACCGCTTCTGCAATGGCGATCAAGGGGTAAAAGTGCCCGCCCGTGCCCCCACCGGTAAAGACTATCTTCATGGCCTGATATAGGGATACTAGCACGCAATCAGGCCACAAAAAGGCCCTTATTACCGGGTTACTGAGACAGTCTCGCCGAGTTCGGCCGATGGCGCGGAGACGGTATACCGGCCGGAGGAATCCATGACGACGTGGTAGCCGGTGTCGTAGTCAGTGGCACTGCTCCAGTGCGCACCTGGCGCGGAAGGGTCAAACGGCAGCGCGGCCGGGATGTAGGTCGGCGTGAGACACGAGAGGTCGATGCCGCCGGAACTTGCGATGTCGTACTCTGTGCCAGCGGTAAGCGCGGGGCATGTATAACTATCGCTTCCCACCGTAAAGGCGCCTTCAAAGATGCCCTTGTTATCAGCGGTACGCTGCCCGATGGCGTTCAAGATGGTGGTGGTATTGCTCACGCGCTCGCTGTTGCGCGCGAGCGCGAACTGGCGCCCGGGGTTAAGGGCGACGAGCACAATCCCCGCGAGGATAGCGATGATGCCTATCACCACGAGGACTTCTATAAGAGTAAAGGCGCGCGACACGTGCACGTGTCGACGCAGTGACTGCTTGCGAGCGGTCTTCATATTGCGAGCGGATTATGGGTAACGAACGTTAAAACTCTAGCACGGTGACTGAGCCGTGATACTCGCTTTGTACGGTGAATATAATTGTGTTTCCTTTTTGCACAATGGTACTCACCGCGCACCGCGCCTCACCCACTTCGATTTCATCCCCTCCCGAGTATGCATGATCGATCACCCGTCGCAGGTTCACTAGATCGGCACAGCTCTGAGCAGAA
The DNA here is from genome assembly GCA_035548315.1 of Minisyncoccota bacterium. Classification (GTDB taxonomy): domain Bacteria; phylum Patescibacteriota; class Minisyncoccia; order Phycocordibacterales; family Phycocordibacteraceae; genus C7867-001. Next base: position 151,124 of record DASZTF010000044.1, on the reverse strand, counting down.
AGTGCGGACTGCGCCTCCCATTCTGACTCGAGGAGGTCCATACGCGCATAGAACACCGGCACGCTAGTGCTCACCACTACCACGAGTAACACCGCCGCGATGATGAGTACCGAGGTAAGTGCGGCGAAGCCTTTCATGGCAGGTAGAGGCGCTCACTGAACTCCTCGCCATCTATGACGAAGCGAACATCATACGCGACGACGCTGCCGCGCGAGTCCTCCACGCGATCAGCTGTAAAGGCACCGACGGATACATTCGCGCTGGTGAGCGGCACGCCGTTTAGCGTTATCGTGCGCGCGACTGGGTCGAACACGACACCGGTAAGGCTATGCGCCTCGGCTACCTGTACCGCGAGCTTCGCTTCGAGGAAGTCTGCCTCGCTCGCGACTGCCGCGGCGCGCCGGCGCTCGTCGGCGCCGCGCGTGACTGCGGACAAACTCATAACCGCGCCGGCCATAAGCACCGAGAACAGCGCCAGATACACAATGACTTCGATGAGCGTGAACCCGCGGTTAGTCTTCATAGGAATGAAAGGTTGTGGCATCGATTGCGTAGAGTGTCGAACTCGCATACTCAATCCCGCCGAGCACGAGACCAGGGATCTTAAGTGCTGCGCGCTGATACACGTGTGCGGTGTCGCTCATGTCCCAGATCTGCAGCATGCGATTACTCGCGCCGTCATTAGTAGCGGCGACAAACAGCAAGCTCCCCACAGGGATGATGGCGGTGATGTCTTTGCTCGTAATTTCCGCTGTAGCGACAAGTACCGGAGCCTGTGCCGGGTCGTGCACCTCAAACGCGTAGAGCTCGGGGCCAGCTGTATTAGATGCGCGGCCGAGATAGAGCATATTCCCTTCTGCCGCGATACTGTCACCGTCCTGCGTGCCGGGCAGGTCCACGCTCGACACGAGCGAGACATGCGCAGGATCAGTAACGTCGTATACCGCGAGCTCGCGCGTGTCATACGTAGTCGCAGCATAGAAAAACGTGTGCGCCACGCCGTGCACGACCCGGGTGCGCGCGGTCATCCCGCGTACCGTGGTCTCGAGGTTTGCATTACCCATTTCATAGGCGTGCGCGGGATCGGCAACGTCGAATATATGGAGTTCGGGCTGCGCACCCGCGATGTAGCGGGTAACCACGTATGCCCTGCCGTCGTAATAGAGCACGTGGTACGCGGCGGGATCGCTGCCGGCCGGATTGATCCCCGCGAGCGAGAGCTGCGCCGCGATAATCGGGTGGCTCGGGTCGCGCATATCAACCGCGACGAACTGCCCCGTTGACGAAGCGAGCGCTGCAAACACGTACGGAGTCCCTCCGACAAGCGCGGCGTCGATCGCATTCGGTGGAGCAGACAATGCAAATCCGTTTTGGAATGGGAGAGATGCGTCGCCCGCTCCCACTGCAAGGTAGGGCGGCATAGAACGTCCAAGGTACACCGTGCCGCCGAGCACATCGACTGCGGTAGCGTCTATCGGTGCAGTGCCGGTCTCGCGCGGATGACTCCAGTCACTTGCTGCGTGGTACTCGCAGTCATCGCCGAGCGCGCGAGCGAGTGCGGTATCCGCCAGATCGGCGCGTAGCTCAATACCGTCCCCTACCCCGCCAGTGCTTGAGGCCGCAGCAGAGAGCTCGGTAAGACAGGGCGTCACAGCACTCACGATGAGCGCGAGCGAGTATGGCACGTGATCGCGCTCAGTGGTCGACGCATACGACGCCATCGAGGCGATGTCACTCGACCACGCGATGCGCGCGTCTTGTATAGATTCATATGCAAGCGAGCGCTCCGCAATGCTGCGCTCGTAGGCAAGCGCATCGCTCCCACCGACAAGCAGGATCACCGAGGTAAGCACGAGCGACGCCACCGCAAACGCGATGATGATCTCGAGCGTGATACTCCCCTGCTGCCGCACCGTGCGAGCGGGTGGCATGTACGCATGATAACGTACGCGGCGTGCCCGCTAGCGGAGTTGCCACTCTTTATCCTGCCGGACGAGTTTCGCTGCGTCAGCGGGATCAGCGAGAAGAGCCGCCACGACGCGCTCGAGGCGGATGTTATTCTGCGAACCTTTCATAAGAATGGCGTCACCGGGCGCGAGGCGCGGGTGCAGAAAAGCAGCTGCTTCTTGCGCAGAAGCGAACGTGTGGACCTCCACGGGACCGGCACCTCGTGCCGCCTCTGCCATAGCGCGCGAGCGGATCCCTACCGTAAGCAGCATATCCACGCAGGCTGCAGCAAGCGTTCCAATGCGCTCGTGCTCTGCGACCGAGAAGCGACCCAGTTCGAGCATGTCACCCAAAACCGCGATGCGGCGCTTCACCCGCGGGAGTGATTTGAGTGCGTGGAGCGCCTCTTCTGCGGCGATTGGTGAAGAGTTGTAACTGTCGTCAATGAGAAGTGTGTCATTTTGTCCCGCAAGGATACGCATTCGCCCTGGCGGTGGCATATACGATTCGAGTCCTTTGAGCGCCTGCTCAAGGGGAATGCCAAGCGCGTCAGCGGTGGCAATGGCAGCAGCGGGTGCAAGGAGCTGGTGCGGCCCGAGTGCGCCGCGTACCGAGAGGTCCATCGTGACATCGTCCACGGTCACCCTCCCCCGCATGCCGCTCGGGCGATCACTGGTGAGCGCGATATCGACATCATGGACCCGCACGTCTGCATCGCTACTCGTACCATAGGTGTGAATCGTGAGTGCGAGGCGCTTCGCATATGCGGCGGCGTATTCGTCTTCCGAAGAAATGATGAGTGGGGCGCCAGGCGGGAGCCCGTACGCCGGGACAAACTCTTCTTCGCGCACTGCTTCAGGAGATGGGTACGCTTCCACATGCACGGGTACTTCCGGGAGTCGGGTGACCACGACCACATCGGGTGTCGCGATCTGGAGCACCTTCGAAAGATCACCCGGCTGATCTGCACCGACTTCAAGCACGAGCGTTTTCGGATAGTGGTTCGGGAAGAACACGAGTGCGAGCCCTTCCTTCACCACCCCAAGCCACCCGAGCGCGCTTGCCCACGGATTCGGAACGCCGATGATGGTAAGGGGGACGCCGAGTTCGCTATTGAAGCTCTTCTCGCTTGCACGGATGTAGGTGCGTTCGGCGAGCGCGGCGGCGATAGCGTCCTTGGTAGAGGTCTTCCCGACACTCCCCGTGACCATCACAATGGTGGGCTTATATTTAGCCACGATCGCGCGCGAAATGCCCGCTAGGACGGCTGCGACAGCGTGTTTAAGAAGGTTTCTCATAGGTAGCGCGATCAGGCGGCACTGCGTAATAGTTGGTCAGGAAGTGCACGAGGTCAAGGAAGGATGTGGTGAGCGTTTCCGATGCGTATTCCACGCCCTGCGGGCGGATGGTGTAAAGAAGGATAATAAAGCGCGGGTTTTCCGCCGGGAAATAGCCGAAGAACGAGTGGAAATAGACGCTTCCTGGATAGTATCCACCGCCCGGCGCAGCAATCTGCGCGGTGCCCGTCTTCGCGGCGACGCTGTAGTCGGGGTTCTTGGCGTTGCCATGGAGGAGCGCGGTATCGACGACGGTCACGAGCATATCGGTCACCGTCTGCACCGAGGACGGCTTAAAGACCTGTACGGGGTCTCCCCAGGACAAGGGGCGGGTGATGCCATTATCGAGTCGGATCGCCGTAGCGAGGTGCGGCGTCACGATGGAGCCATGGTTCGCGAGCGCGCCAAGCGCGCGAATCATCTCGACGGGTGTCTGCGCGATACCTTGGCCGAACGACGCGGTGTCATAGTTCACGTCGAGCCCCGGGCTCGCGAGGTTCTCGAGGGTGCCCGGGATTTCGCTCGGCAGGTCGATACCCGTTTCGGTGTCCATGCCGAGCGCCTTGAAGTACGCCTGCATGCGCGCGTGCCCGACTTGCGTGGCCACCCACGAGGCGCCGACGTTGAGCGATTGGGAAAGGATCTGCTGCATCGGGATCACGCCGCGTGCGCGCAAGTCGTAGTTACAGATGCGGCTTTTATTCACCGTGATGCAGCCGGTGTCGTTGTACGTAGTCTGTGGTGTCACCGCGCCCGAGTCGATGCCGGATGTCATCGTAAGGGATTTCACAATGGAGCCGAATTCATACCGGCGCTCCACGAGCGGATTACCGAACGTCGACGCGTCTTCGTTGGCAAAGTCATTGGGATCAAACGAGGGATTCACATCGAGCGCGACGATCTCGCCGGTGGCGGGATCCATGATGATGCCGCCCGAGGCTTGGCTCGCGTACTTTGACTCTACATTTTTGAGTTCATCGTCGAGCTTCTGCTCTACCACCGGCTCGATAGAGGTAATCACGTCACCCTGCTTCGCTTCGCGCGCATCGCCGAGTGTGTTCCCCACGTTCGCGAAGAGCTCAGCGAAGAAATTGCCGAAGAGCCCACCGCCCGGTCGCTGGAGCACATCGTCGTAGTAGCGCTCGAGCCCGTACCGGCCAGCGAGCGTGCTGTCGTCGTCGTACGCCACGAGCCCGACGGTCTGCGCGGCCTCGCTCCCAGCGGGGTAGCTGCGCCAGCGCTCGCGCACCAGGATCACGCCCGTGATGTCGAGGTCGCTGATCTTCTGCCCGGCGTCTTCTGCCACGTGATCAGCGATGACCTCGTAAGGATCGTCGGTCTTATTCGCATGCGCCATGAATGCGTCGTGATCGAGCGGGATGATCGCATTAATTTTTTGATACGTGTCCTCCGGATTCGCAAGTATTTCAGGGTCGATCGCGACCAAAAAGCCGGTCGCCAGTGTCGCGGCAGAAATAAGCGTGCCGTCTTTGCGCGTAAAGTAAATATCGCCACGATCGTAGAGCGTGTTCGAGGTGTTCGCGTACTGATGCTCCGCAGCGAGGGCGTAATCACGCCCGTGCACCACCTGGAGGAAATAGAGCCGGACGATGAGGAGGAGCGCGAAAACGAGGATGAGAATGAAGACGATGCGCAACCGCGAGCGAAACACGTGCCGCATTGCTATATGCCTGCCCGCGTGAGGACAGGAGCAGACGCGCCCTGCGCGTACTCACGGCTGGCGGGCTCAGTGAAGCCGAGTGTAGTGGGGTCTTCTGCATCGATCTGGGTCACCGCATGGTAGTAGGAGGCTTCGAGCGTGCCGATAGCGGCCTGGGTGTCGCCGATCGCGCTCCCCAGGCGCGTCTGCTCGGATGCGAGATATACCGTGAACACCACCATCGTGAGGTACGTGAGTACCATAACGCCAAAGGTTGCACCCAGGTATGTCGTGAGACGGTTAAGCATAGGCAATGGTCTCGACGGCGAGCTCCGCAACGGCCGACGGCAGCGTCGATTTGAAGAGGCGCAGTTTCGCACTACGTGCACGCGGGTTCCGCTGCACTTCCTCGCGCGAAGCGGTGATCACTTTCTTCGTGAGCACGACTCCCTTCCCTGCGCGCTCCGCATCTTGGAGCAAGGTCTTCACGAGGCGGTCCTCGATGCTATGGAACGTAATGACCGCGATGCGCCCGTCATGCGCGAGATTCCCGATCGCGGCCGAGAGTCCGTGCTTGATCGCGCCGAATTCGTCGTTTACCGCGATACGCAGTGCCTGGAACGTTTTCGTCGCCGGGTGGATGCGTCCCTTGCGATACGGCGCCGGTACCGCCGATCCGATGACGGAGACCAGTTCTGCAGTCGAGGTGATGCGCTTTGTCTTGCGCGCCATGACGATCGCCTTAGCGATACGTCGCGCGAAGCGCTCCTCCCCAAACGCATAAATGAGGTCTGCAAGTTCTGCTTCCCCGAGCGTGTTCACGAGCTCTGCCGCCGTAGTATGGGCTTCTGGGTTCCCGTACGTCATAAGGAGTGGCTCATCTCCCTGAAAAGAAAAGCCACGTCCGTCCGACAGCTGGTAGCCGCTCCACCCAAGGTCAAACAGCGCCTTCGTGATCGCGGGAATCTCGAGCCGTGTGATAATGCGGTCAAGGTTCCGGAAGTTATCGGTGACCAGGTGGACCATCGGGCGCTCCGCGCGCTTATCGAGCGTAAGCGACTCGCGTGCACGTTCGATAGCGGCGGTGTCTTCGTCGATACCCACAAGTACGCCGTCGGCGCCGAGCGCACGCATGAGCGCGGTGAAGTGCCCCGCCCCGCCCACCGTAGCGTCGACGACGATGTCGCTCGGCGCGATGGCGAGTCCCTCCATCACTTCGCTCAAAAGCACGCTTTCGTGTCCCGTTTGCATATTAAGAAGCGAGCGATTCCGCGAACTGATCGGCGTCACGCTCGATCGTCTTGGTGTACTTGTCCCACGCTGCCTCATCCCAGACCTCGACGCGGTCCGAGACGCCCGCTACGACCGCCTTGGTCGCAAGCGAGGCAAACCGCTTCAAGTAGTCCGGCACGAGGATGCGTCCTGCGCCGTCGACCTCGGCTTCCGCCGCACCCGCGAGTATGAGGCGCGCGAGTCCGCGCCCCGCAGCGTTCCCGCTCGAATACGCAGAAATGCGCGCAGCCTGGGCTTCCCAGGCTTTCTTTGGATACACATAGAGACACTTATCGAGTCCACGCGTCACCACGACCGTGCGACCGAGTTCCTTGCGGAACTTGGCCGGGAGCGACATGCGATTTTTAGGATCGAAGGTGTGACGGTACTCGCCGATGAACATAGGAATTTGTGGGCGAAATGAAGCATTCCACTTCATCCCACCGTCTCACCAGTATATGCCACTCTCCCCCACTCCCCTATTTTTGGGACTGTGGATAATACACAAGTTGACGAGCCGCTCCTTTCTGGTATCATCATCCATACACATGAATAAGCATCAGGCGATTCAGTTTTATGTCTTTATTCGCGCCCTCCTTATGGGGGTCGGGGATTCGCTTGAGCTTTCTCTCCAAACGGTGCGCATCTAGGAAAGAGATCTCAATCGAGAACCCCGACCGCAAGGCTCGGGGTTCTCGCCCTATATAGGGGGTTCTCACCAGTGCACCGTGCAAAGGAGGCGACCATGGACAACGGAAGCAAAGAAGAACAACCCGGCCCGCTTGCTGGCCAGGACGACAAGAAAAACGCAGCACCTTCGGGCACGACGCCACAATCGGTACCGACACCTGACTATCAAGAAAAGGTGGGTCGGATCACGCGACTCTGGCAAGAAGATCGGCTTTAAAAAACCTATGCCCAACGAACAAAGGCGGTCCTTCTGGACCGCCTTTCTACTACTCGCGCGGACGCATGAGCGGGAAGATCTGTCCCTCCCGTACCGAGACTCCTTCGAGGAATGAGAAGAGTCGTTCCGATACGCCAAAACCAAATGTGGGCGGCATACCAAACTCAAGCGCCTCGACGTAGGTCTTATCTTCCATCTGCGCCTCGTCGTCACCCGCGTCGCGCATCTTTTGTTGACGGGCAAAGCGCTCGGCCTGGTCGACCGGATCGTTGAGCTCGCTGTATCCCTTCCCCATCTCCGAGCCCGCGAGGATCACCTGGAAGCGCTCCACGACGCGCGGCTCGCTCGCATCGCGCTTTGCAAGCGGCTCGAGGTAGACCGGTACGCGCGTGAGGAATCCGGGGCCGGCAATTGATTTGCGCTGCTGCTTCCATAGGAGGTCCACGCCTCGCTCAAGGTTGAATCCTTCTTTCTCATACGCAATACCGCGCTCGGCGAGCACGCGCTCCACCTCTGCCGCGCTTGTAGCGAGCGGATCAATACCGTACTCCGAGCGAATGAGCTCGCAGTAGTCGTACACCTCCCATTCTTTCCCAAGGTCGATTTCAAAATCCTTTATTTTAAATACGCGGGTGCCATATACCTGATCGGCGATGTGGCGGTAGAGCGCCTGCACCATCTCCATACCTGCGCGGTAATCCATGTACGATTCGTATGACTCCATCTGCGTGTAGTCTTGTAGGTGCTCTGCGCTCATGCCCTCGTTGCGGAATATGCGCCCGATCTCAAACACTTTCGGTAGCCCCGCGACCATGAGGCGCTTCTGCCAGAGCTCGCCCGCGCTGATGCGCAGGTATACGGAGATATCGAGCGCGTTGTGGTGCGTCTCGAATGGCCGCGCGTCGGCGCCACCCGTAGTGGTCTCGAGCGCGGGTGTCTCCACCTCTATATATCCGCGCCCCAGCATGAACGAGCGAATGGCCTGCCAGAACGCGCTGCGGCGCTTGATACGATCTGCACGCTCAGAGGAAAGCAAAATGTCGAGGTAGCGCTTACGATAGCGTTCGTCCTCGTCCTTGATGCCGAACCACTCGTCCGGTACGGGCCGCAGCGACTTCGCGAGCATGCGCCAGCCGGTCGCGGAGAGGCTCGGCTGACCGCGCTTGGTGGTAAATGCAACCCCTGTGACCTCCACAATATCGCTCTGGTCAGCGTACGCCACAAAGGAGTCGAAGGCGTCGGGCATCTTGTCGTGCTCCATGAATACCTGCCCCTTGGTGCCGTCAAAGAGATCCACGAACATGGACGCACCATGCTCGCGTATGGACATGACGCGGCCCGCGATAGTGACCTCGGTCCCCGCTGCCACGAGCGATTCGTGGTTCGCGAGGAACGACTCGATCGTGTGGGTACGGGAGGTCTGGGCTGGGTAAGGTTCAATGCCCGCGTCTTTCATGCGGGCAATCTTCGCGAGGCGCTCCTCGCGTATCGTCTCAATAAGTGCCATATCGGCATCCTAGCATACAACTGAAAGGGCGGATCGTCGGGACGATCCGCCTTTTCGCACGAAACACGAACGTACTAGTGCACTGGAGTCGACGCTTCGACCGCCGCCTGATAGATGGCCGCTCGGAGCCGCCCGGCGAACTCGAGTGCTTCTGGCGTGCCGCGATTGAGGTAGATGGCGCTGCCGCCATGAGCCTCGTCCCGCGCTGCGTGACGGACGCGTCCGCGCAACTGAGGATTATCGCCGAACTGACACCAGCTGAGCACGTTGTTCAGGTCATCGACCACGAACAGTATCGTGCCGGCAGCGCAGGTATGGTCGTCGTCCGGCATGACCTGATTGAGTGCCTCCTCGACGAGCCTTGCCGAAATGGTCCCGCGCATGCCATCGAGTGGTACTCGTGCCAATGTGAGCATGCAGTACTCCCCTGTGAAAGAACGGGTCACGCCCGTTCTGGTACAGAGTAACCCTGACGGGTCACGCCCGGCAACTGTGCACAAAACGCCCCGCAGCGCGGGGCGTTTTGTGTCACATAAGCGCTCGATTACGCGACCTTTTCGATCGAGTAGGTCTGCTTGCCGTTCGGGGTTTCGAAGGTGAATACTTCTCCCTTCTTCTTGCCCATGAGCGCAGCACCGAGCGGCGAGAGGTGCGAGAGCTTGTGCTCGCGCATGTCTGCTTCCTCGCTGCCCACGATGGTGTACTCGTGGCCCTCAGTGGCTCCCTGCTTCTTGATAGATACCTTGGACCCGAATCCAACCGCGTCCTTTTTCTTGTGATCGGTCTGGATCTTGGCGTGCTTCACGAGCTCTTCCAATTTGCGGATGCGCTCCTCGGTCGCGGCCTGGAGCTCGCGGGCTTCTTGGTACTCTGCATTCTCGGAAAGGTCGCCGAGCGAGCGAGCGTATTCGAGGTTCTTCGCAATTTCCGTACGGCGCACGGTCTTGAGATGCTCAAGCTCTTTGGTCATCTCATCGAATTTTTCCTGCGAAACAATAGTTTCCTGGTCGGTCATGTACAGAGGCGATCGGATAATGTGCAGGTATTGTACGTGCCCTATGAAAACACGCAACTATTCAAAGTACTCAGGCGCTGACTGATGGAGGTCCATGAAAACCTGGTGCATGGCGTAGATGCCGCCGAGCGCGTTCCCCGCCGGGCCGTGCTCCATCATCACGACGTACACGTATTTGGGAGCGTTATACGGCCAGAACCCTACCGCCCAGGAGTTGTAGTACTCGTTGTGCAGGCCAGTCTGCGCGGTACCCGTCTTGCCGGCGGGCTGCACAAACGACATGTCATTTAGACCAACCGACGTGCCCTCCGTCACGCCCATGCGCATGCCCTCGCGCACTACTTGGAGCATCTGCGGATTTACGGCAATCGACTCTCCCTGCGGCGGCGCGTCCTTTATCAAAGTCGGCGTCACGAGTTTACCGCCGTTTGCGATCGCGGCTATCGCCCGCGCCATTTCTATTGGCGTCACCTGCATCGAATACTGCCCGATCGCCGTGTGATAGGTATCACCGATATTCCACGCTTCACTAAACGTCTTTTGTTTCCACGCGGGGTCGGGGACGAATCCGCTCTTTTCTCCGGGCAGCTGTATGCCGGTCTCACTGGTGAGTCCAAAGGTGCTGTACCATTGCCCGAGCCTATCAATGCCGAGCCCGCCCTGCCCCTGGTACCCGCCACCCACCATGTAGAAATAGACGTCCGAGGAATACGCGATGGCCTTACGCAGATCCTCGACACCGATGGCTTTCCAGTCCACGAATTTATTCGGGTGGCTTGGATCGTACGGATTAGGGATAGTGATGTAGCCGATGTCGTTCACCGTGGTGTTCGGCGTCACCACCCCGTCGGTAAGGGCGCCTGCAGCTTCTTCGGGCTTCACGATGGAGCCGGGCGTGTAAAGGCCCTGCACGGGACGGTCGAGGTACGGCGTGCGCGAGTCGGTGGAATACCCAGCGATTACGCTGCGCGGCTGACCGGCAGAGAGTATGTTGGGGTCGTATTCGGGATAGGAAACGAGCGCGATGACCTGCCCCGTATTCACGTCCATCATGATGCCCGCGCCACCGCTAAATGGGATCCTATCCGCGAGGGATGAAATCGCACTGTAGAACGCGCTCTGCGCACGAGCATCAATGGAGAGCGTGAGCGTCGCGCCGTTTTGAGGCGAGACGATGGTACCTTCCGACTGCGCTTTCCCGAGCGCGTCTCGCTCCACGAGCAGCGTGCCGTTCTCGCCAGCCAGCTGTGTATTGAACGTCTCCTCCACTCCCGCGACGCCGGTGATGTCGGTGTCGTAATAATTACCCGACGTGTCCTTTTTGGGATACGAGACGTACCCGAGCAGCTGGCCGAATCCTGGAGTTTTGTACACACGATTCGCGAACGCCGCGGGGTCACTCGAACTCGATGCTTCGTTCGTCACGAGGGGCGAGCCATTTCTATCCGTGATGATGCCGCGTGCGGCAAACAGTGTCTCGGGTGCGAGGACATTTTTCTCGCTGCGGGCCGCGTACGCGACTCCCTGATGCACCTGGAGATTCCAGGCCTGGCTGAGGAGGGCGATGAGTATGAGCGCGATGACCGCACCGAATATGCCATAGGTGCGGCGCGAGATTGGCTTCTCGAGTTTTCCTTCAAGCTGGGAGCGGTTGAAGTCGGGGAGATTGCTCGAATCAAGAAAAATCTCGTCCGGTGCAATTTCCGGATCGCGGTACCGATTGCGACTCCCTATCCCCCACATCGTTCTAGTCTATCGAAAAGCGCGGCTCGCGCCTAGAGCGACACATCCGCGATGCGCGAGCGGATGAATCGCGCGAGGAAGAACGCAGCGACCGAACCCACGATGCCGGCAAGCGTTGCCACCGGCCACCCACCGCCCTGCGTGTAATAGAGGGCGTCATAGATGACACCGAGCGAGATGCCGATGAGCGGCACATAGAGCGCTGCAAGGAAAACCAGCGCCGTAACGTAGGGCCACGGAAAAAGAAAAACCGAGACAGCTGCGAGCACCATCAGTACGGAGCGTGTCATGAACGAGAGACAAGCACCCACGTAAGCGAGAACGGATTCACGAGCGGTTGGATGCGCAGCGTCACGCTCGTCGAGGAGGGATCGCTATCAAGGCGCACGACCGTCCCCATCGCCGCGGCGCCACCGTCGGCGACATACACGGAATCACCGATGACAATGTTCGCGTCCTTCGGAACCGTGGCGTCGAACGCACCACTACCAGCGCCCGTAAGCGTAATTGGTACTTTATGCTGTCCCACCCATGCATTGGTCGCCGTGCCGGGCGCAGAGAAAAGCAGCACGCGCGCGGATGCGGCGTTCACCGAGGCCACTTTCCCCACCGGTACGCCGCCGGGGCCGGTCACGAGCGCGTCGGGCGCGATCGTCGCGCGCGATCCTTGATCGATGACGAGCGTGTCATACGGGCTCTCGGGCGGGCGCGTGAGCACGCTCGCGAGTACTGCAGGCGGCACGTCTGTTCGCGAGCCAAGCAGGTTCTGTAGATCAACGACCTGTGCAGCGAGCGTCTTGTTCTGGTTCGTGAGCGCGTCGTTCTGCGCACGTGCGGTATCGAGCTCGCGTTGCAGTGCGGCGGGTGACGCAAACGATGCCGCGCCAGCGTGGAAAGCCTCCCCCGCTGCTGCAGAGAACTTCCACAGTGGTGTTGCGACTGAAACGAGCGCGCTCGGGAACGCGAGGCGCAGGACGAGTATGATAAGTGCCACGAGCGCGAATGCGCCGCCGATAAGCGCGGTGCCGCGCGATATAAGGGCATTACGCCTCCCGAAGTACGTCCTCTTCATCGATAAATACGCTCGCCCACGGCGTCGGGTCTTCTGTCACAATACCCGCGCCGCGCACGACCGCAGTAAGCGGGTCGGTCGCCACATGCACGGGCACGCCGAGCATTTTGCTCAAAAGCTCGGGCAGCCCGCGCAGGAGCGCACCGCCGCCAAATATGGTGACCCCGCGCTCGAGCACGTCTGAAAGTAGCTCCGGCGGGGTTTTCTCGATCACTTCCTTCATCGCTTCGAGCAGCGAGTCGAGTGAGCTCTCGAGCGCTTCGCGCACATGGGTATCGGTAAGCGTGATTTCTCGCGGGAGCCCGGTGGCGAGATCGCGGCCGCGCACCTGCATGGTGAGCGGTTCAGGCTGCGGGGTGACCGCACCGATCTTGATCTTTACGTCTTCCGCAGTACGCTCACCGATCGCGAGCTGGAACTCGCTCCGGACAAAATCGATGATGTTTTCATTGAACCGGTCACCGGCAACATGCGAGGACTTACTCGCCACCGTGCCCGTAAGCGCAAGCACGGCGATGTCAGTCGTACCACCGCCGATGTCGAGCACCATGGTACCGAGCGCTTCGTGAATTGGGAGCTTGCTGCCGATAGCGCCGGCGACTGGTTCATCAATGATGAACACTTCACGCGCGCCCGCGGTCATCGCCGCGTCGCGCACGGCGCGGCTTTCCACGTTGGTGACGCCGGTCGGCACGCCCACGACCACGCGCGGGCCAAAGAGGCGCGAACGCCCGCCATGCGCTTTATTAATGAGATACGCGAGTAGCTCCTGCGTGACTTCGAAATCAGAGATGACGCCGTGGGAAAGCGGCCGCACTGCGCGAATATGTGGCGGCGTCTTGCCGAGCATGCGCTTGGCGTCTGCGCCGATTGCCACCACCTGCCCCGTTTTATCATTCACCGCTACGACCGAGGGCTCGTTGAGCACGATCCCACGACCGCGCACATAGACGAGCGTGTTAGCTGTACCGAGGTCGATCCCGATGTCGCTTGAGAAGAAAGAGTTCTTGGAGAATCGCTTAGCCATGGTGAGCCTTCTGCGCACCGCTCGCAAACGCGATCAATTCCTCGCGCGAGACGAGATTGGTCTGCCCCGTGCGGCGGTAGGTCGATTCAATCTTTCCCGCCTCAATAGTGTTCTTACCGATCACCACGCGCGCCGGGATGCCGATCAAGTCTGCGTCCGCGAGCTTCTCCCCCGCGCGGTTGCTGCGGTCGTCGTAGAGCACGTCCACACCCGCTTTCTGGAGGTCTTCGTAGAGTGCATCGGCGTATGCTTTAGTCGCCTCATCATCCGGCGTGAGGAGCAGCAGGTGCACCATGAACGGCGCAACGGCTTCCGGCCAGACGAGGCCCTTATCATCAGCGAATATCTCGACGAGCGTGCCCATGAGGCGCGTGATGCCGATGCCATAGGAGCCGAGGATGACGGGTTTCTCTTCTCCGCTTTCATCTTTATACATAAGCCCCATCTGCTTGCTCTTCACATCGCCGAAGCTAAAGATATTTCCGACTTCGATTGATTTCACTTCCTCAAGTTCATCGCGAGAAACTCCGAGCTGTGCCATCACCTCATCGGTGAGCACCTCCTTATTAATCGCGATCTCTTTCTCCTTGCTCACATAAATAGTGTCCTCACCGATGTCTGTAATCGTCTGGAATTCGTGGGAGAACTGCGTGAAGGCACCGCCCGAGGCGAACGTGAGGTACGTGCGGTCACCGAGGCCAACCCGCTCAAACACCTTGAGGTACGCGGCGGTCATTTTTTCGTAGAACTCTTTGTGAGCCGCCTCGTCTTTTGTGTACGAGTACAGATCTTTCATCACGAACTCGCGCCCCCGCATGATGCCTGACTTCGCACGCAGCTCATTACGCAATTTAGTCTGGAATTGGTACGCATACACTGGCAGGTCCCGGTAACTCGCGATGAACTGCTTCATCATGTCGGTGATGGGTTCCTCGTGCGACCACCCGAATCCGACGTCGGCGCCGTTCTTGAGTTTTGATTTGAACCACACATCGACGTTCGCATCATCCCAGCGGCCGGTCGATTCCCAGAGCTCTTTAGGCTGGAGCGAGGTCATGATCATTTCTTCTCCGCCAACCTTGTTCATCTCTTCGCGCACTATTTTCTTGATGTTCTCGACCACCCGAAGCCCGAGCGGCAGGTACGCATACACGCCGGCCATTTGTTTGTGCACGTACCCTGCACGAATAAGGAGCTGGGCGTTCTTTGCCTCTTCATCTGAAGGCGCCTGCTTCCGCGTTTTCGTAAATAGCTGTGATTGCCGCATTGCTAGAGAGTATACGGCGCGCAAAAGTTATGCACCACCCCTCCTTGCAATTAATCTGAATGGGCGTATAACTAGGCAATCCATTCTACGGATTGGCAAGTCTCACCACTGGGGAGGATCAAATGAAGAGACTCACGATTGCAGGAATGGCGTGCGCCCTGCTCTTTTCAGCACCCGCGTGCGCTCAGGGAATACAACTCGTACCGGCCAAACTCGGTGTCGACGGCCGGGTCATGTGCCATGACTCATCGGACTCGCGGTTCGGGTATCTCGCCGCACAGGACATCGCGCCGACCATCCACGGACCGCACGATGAACAGGGCGTCGACAAAGACGTCGACCACGGTCACTGTCAAACCACCGTCGGTGAATACCTGATGACCGGAGCATACGAATTCCTCGGCGATCAGTCGAAGGATCCTCGTAGCGTCCCGCTCGTCGTGGAAGTCATCACTACCACGAAGGCACACCACCGGAAATACGGATATGTCATCATCCCTCCGGAACCGAAGACGAATTTCGCTGACAACAACTAAGCGACACGCCTCAAAAAATCCCCGGATCGGCTCACGCTGGTTCGGGGATTTTGCTATCCCACCAATTTCCAAATGTCGTGGCCGGTTACGACGACCATGAGGATGATAAGAAGGGCGAAGCCGATGCTATTCACCGCGTTCGCGACGTTCGGCTTGATCTTGCGGCGCGTGATCGCTTCGATAATGACGAACAGCAGCCTCCCGCCGTCGAGCGCCGGCACGGGAATGAGGTTGATGAGCGCCAAGTTCACCGATATGACTGCGGTGAGTGACACGAGCGCGCCGAATCCAGCGTTGGCTGCCGTGCCGACCGCGCCCGCGATGCCGACCGGGCCCGAGACCTGCGAGAGGTCTGCGGAGAATGTAAAGAAGCTCGCGAGGAAGTGCGCAAGCCCCGTGGCGGTCTCGGCCACGATGGCCCAGGTATACTCAGCGCCGAGTACGATTGCGCGCGCCGGCGAGACTGGCACGGTGCCCACGACCGCAAGTGCGACGCCGAGTGCCGGGCGCGTCGGGTCTTCTGGAATTACGCCGGCCTTTGGTACCGCAGAAATGAGTGTCTCGCTCCCATCGCGCACGAGGTCAAAGGTGATCGGCGTACCCTCTGCATCGCTCGCCACGAACGGCGTGAATGCCGCTGGATCAAGCGCGGTGAACGTCTGATCGCCCTTGATCACTTGCTTCACTTCGTCGCCGACGACGAGTCCCGCGGCCGCTGCTGGCGATCCAGGCACGACGTCAGAAATGACGAGCGAGGCGTCCCTTGCACTCGCAACCTCGCTTGCATCGAGCGCGCGTGGCGTACCGATCGCGAGGCTCGCGGAAATGAGTATCAACGCAAAGAGAAGGTTCATCGCAATACCGGCGACCAGTACGATGGCTTGCGAGAAGCGATTCTTATCAGAGAACGCACGGCCGTCGGTCGCGTGCGCTTCCCCATCTTCGCCGTAGATCTTCACGAACCCACCGAACGGCAACCAATTGAGCGTGTAGGTGGTCTCGCCTTTCTTAAACATCGTGAGCGCGCGTGGCGGATAGCCGATGCCGAACTCATCGACGCGCATGCCTGTCGCCTTCGCCGCGATGAAGTGCCCAAGCTCGTGCACGAGCACGAGGAGCACAAGGACGATAATGAGTATAAGGACCTCCATGCTTACTGTGCGATCTCGTCTGCCTTTTTCTTCGCGAGTGCTTCGAGTGCAGTGTTCGCAGCGTCGATCAGCTTCTGTACTTCTTCTTTATCGCGCTTGGCCTGGTCTTCTCCCATGCCCTCCTTCTGGAGACCTTCTATTTCTTTGATCGCATCCGTGCGGTGACCGCGCAGCGTCACCTTTGCCTGCTCGTGCTTTTCGTTCGCGAGCTTGGTGAGGAGCGTGCGGCGCTCCGCCGTGAGTTCTGGGAAGGTGACGCGGAGTCCCTGGTCATCGGTGGCGACGCCCACACCAAGGTCTGCTTCTATCACTGCCTTTTCAATCGCTTTGATGGAGCTCTTGTCCCACGGGACGATGCGCAGCGTGCGCGCGTCTTCGATCGAGACCGAACCGACCTGATTAAGCGGCGTGCGCGCGCCGTATACCTCGGGCTTGATCGAGTCGAGGAGTGTCGGTGTCGCGCGCCCGGTGCGCACCCCCGCGAGCTCGCGACTAAGCCATTCTTCTGTTTCCTTAATCTGCGTCTTCAATTTGGATGCGTCGTATGCCATGCCGTGATTATAACAAAAGGTAACGCGTAGCGGATGATTCGCAAAAAGGGGCTGACTGCCGAGCGGCCTGGAGCGTACCCTTTTTGCGAATTATCTGCGTAGCGTATTACAACTTTTTAGGTGCGATTATTAAAATATGCTCAAGGATTGGTTTGAGCGGCGCAGAACGGTCGTGGAGGATTGGAATGAGTCGGTCGAGGTCGGTGAGAAACGCTTGGAGTTTGTCGCGCGAGTCGGGGCCGCTTTCTGCACGCCACACTTTATACGCAGACTGCGCAAGACCTTCAGCAAGCTGCAGCGCCCGAGCGCGCGCAGCCTGCTTCTCGTCATCATTGTCAGACTTCGCGTCGTCGAGAATTGCTTCAACCACTTTCTCTCGAGCAGCCGCGCCGCCCGCGATAAATGCCTGCGCCTCTTCAGAAAGTGCCGCCTCGTTTGTCTCTACCGGCAGCGGCAGCAGGCGCGAGCGCAGCGTATACAAAAGATCTCCTTCGCTCGGCACAATTAATATGAGCGTCGTACCCTCAGGCGGCTCTTCAAAAAGTTTAAGCATCGCATTCTGCGATTCGTGGAAGATGCGGCCTGCGCCGATGATGTAGAGCTTCTCGCTCCCTTTCACCGGCGCGAGATTCGCCTTCTCCCCGATGCGCCGCGCGTCCTCCACGCGCAGGAGCCCGTATCGCTCAATGATGATATCGGGGTTCCCGGTAAGCGAAAGCTTCATATCGCGCTCCGCATAGCGGAGCGTGGCTTCCACTCCTGCTTCCTGATCCCCAGCCCAGAAGAACGCGTGATGCGCCATGGAGTCATCATACCCTACTTGACATATACAAAGAAATATACGATTATGAAGTTCGCAACTCAATAGGAGAGTTCCTTGAGCACAGAAACGATTGGACTTCTGTCTGGTGCGATATGCACCATCGGCACACTGCCGTACATATACCGCGTCGCCCAAGGCGCGATACGACCGCAAATCACGAGCTGGGTGTTGTGGGCCTTTATTGGGCTCGCCCTGCTTCTCACCTACCGCAGCTCCGGCGCCAAAGATAATATCTGGCCCGCCGTTGCCGGTTTCATCAATCCGACCGCCATCGCCATTCTCGCCATCTGGCGCAAAGGAGAATGGACGAAGCTTGGTGGTCTGGACTATGTGTGTGGCATCTGCGGAATCGCTGCGTTGCTTATATGGTGGCGAGTCCGCAATGATCCTGACATGGCACAGTATGCACTCTATCTAGCTATCTTTGCGGATGTATGTGCGGCTGGGCCCACCTTCAAAGCAGCGTGGGTAACGCCGTGGGAGGATCGGCCGTACGCCTGGTTTGCTTTCGCCACTGGTGTCTTCGTATCGCTTTTCGCGATTAGCGATTACACCTTCGCGAATTTCGCGTATCCCGTCTATATGGTGATTGGTTCGACGACGACAGCGCTTCTGCTTTTGCGCTTTCGCATTCGAACGCGTAGTCCACTCAGAGAGTGGTACTGATCTTCAGCGGTACGTAAGAGGCCCGTCCGACGCATATATGTCGGCGGGCCTTCTCTATTTCTATACAAGCTATTTCTTGCTGATGATACTCGACTTGTAGGTGTCGAGATGGCGCAGGGCGACGCCCGTGCCGCGCGCCACACAGAAGTACGCGTCTTGTGCGAGCTTCGCCGAGACGCCCGTGCGGCGCAGGATGAGTTCTGGCATATTGCGCAGCTGCGACGATCCCCCAGTGAGGATGATGCCGTTATCGATGATGTCACTTGCAAGTTCCGGTGGCGTCTCCTGCAATACTTTTCTGATAGCGCCCATCATCTCGCGCAGTTCGCGATTCATGGCTTCCACTACTTCGTTCGTCTTGAGTTCCACCGTGCGCGGGAGTCCAGAGACCAGGTCGCGGCCCTTCACCGGGATCGCGAGCTGCTCGGTCACGGCGACCGCAGAGCCGACTTTAATTTTTACTTCTTCCGCAGACTTATCGCCGATCGCCAGATTGTACTGCTTCTTCACGTGATCCACGATGGAGCCATCGAGGCGGTTACCCGCGCACTTCACTGACGTGGCTGCCACGATACCGCCAAGAGAAATCACCGCGACGTCTATCGTGCCGCCTCCAATATCCACTACCATGCGCCCCATCGGTTCTTGAATCGGAATGCCCGCGCCGATTGCCGCGAGGATCGGCTCCTTCACCACGTACGCATCTTTTGCACCTGCCTTAATAGCTGCTTCGATCACCGCGCGCTTTTCAGTCGACGTCACACCAGCCGGCACGGAAATAAGCACGGTCGGGCGGAAGAGGTTCCAGCGCCCGAGTGCTTTCCTCATGAAGTATTTGAGCATCGCCTGCGTCACGCGGTAGTCCGCGATCACGCCGTCTTTCATGGGGCGGTACGCAATGATGGAGTCTGGCGTGCGGCCGATCATCTTCTTCGCATCCACGCCGATCGCAAGCACTTTATTATTCTCCGTCGAGACGGCCACGACCGAGGGCTCGTTCAGCACCACGCCCTTCCCGGGCAGGAACACAAGCACGTTCGTCGTACCCAAATCGATCCCCAGTTTCGGAGAAAAATACGCCATTACTTCGCCATGATACCGCGAGCCTCTACGCAGTCAAAATAATGACTGATTAATGGTATAATCCGCCGACATGCAGACGCCGGAATCACTCAGCTTCGCGGTCGAGGGCGGGCACCCGCTCTCGGGTACCATCGTGACCAATTCATCCAAGAACGGCGCAGTCGCACTCCTTGCCGCTTCCCTCCTCAACCGCGGCACCACCACACTCCGCAAGATGCCCAAGATCGAGGAGGTCCACCGCCTGGTGGAAGTGCTGCGCTCACTCGGCGTCACGTGTGAATGGCAGGATCACGACCTCGTCATCACGCCGCCCGAGACCATAGATATGAGTACGATCGATCGCGCGGCGGCGACCAAGACGCGCAGCATCCTTATGTTCATCGGCTCCTTGATCCATCGCCTCCAGGAATTTGATATTCCGCAGTCGGGCGGCTGCACGCTTGGCCTGCGCTCCGTACGCCCGCACCTTTCTGCACTCGAGAAGTTCGGCGTATCGATCGACACGCTCACTGATCACTATCACGTGAAGCATGCTGAACTCAAGCCAGCAGAAGTGATCTTCTACGAGTCCGGCGACACCGCCACTATTAATGCGCTCCTTGCTGCCGCGGGCATCGCGGGCACGAGCGTCATTAAATACGCCTCAGCGAACTACCAGGTCCAGGAAATCTGCGGGTATCTCCAAGCGCTCGGCGTGAACATCGAAGGCATTGGGTCGACGACGCTCACCGTACACGGCGTCACCGACATCAAGAACGATATTTCCTACGCAGTCGCAGAAGACCCGACGGACGCGATGTTCTTTATCGCTGCAGCAGCAGTGACCAATTCCAATATCACCATCGAGCGGGTGCCGATGGAGTTTCTCGAGGTCGAACTCTTCATCCTGGAGAAGATGGGTCTCAATTTCACCGTGACTGACGCGGGAGTTTCTGAAAATGGCATCACGAAACTCGCACACCTCACCATCCGCCCATCGCGCCTTGTCGCATTCCCAGAAAAGATCCATGCGCGCCCCTACCCGGGACTCAACATCGACAACCTTCCCTTCTTCGCGGTCATCGCCACCCAGGCAGAAGGCACGACGCTCATTCACGACTGGGTGTACGAGAAGCGCGCAATCTACTACACCGAGCTTGACCGCCTGGGGGCCGATACGCACCTTATGGACCCGCACCGCATCCAGATCACGGGGCCGCGCCGCTTGCGCGGCGCTGAAATCGTGTGCCCGCCCGCACTGCGCCCCGCCACGATTCTCCTCATCGGCATGCTCGCTGCAGAGGGTTCGTCTATCCTGCGAAATGTCTACTCTATTAATCGCGGCTACGAAGATCTCGCCGCGCGTCTGTCATCGCTCGGTGCGGTGATAGAGGTAATTGGCGCCTAGCTCGGCCTTTTGCTATCCTGGGGCCACCATGAAAGCTCCTCCGGAAGAATCACTGCTGAGCCGCCTGAAGCGGCATTGGCTTTTAATGCTTGTCCTGCTCTTTGTGGTACTGCTCCTCGCGGGCTATGCGGCGGGATTCCGCCCCGGTCCCGGGCTCACGGTGGTGCGCGTAGGCACGCTTGAAGTGACGGGACTCACCCCGGGCACCACGATATTTACTGATCTTGCATCACGCGGCACCACGCGCGCGACGTCGTTCCGCGTGGCGCTTGTCCCGGGTACCCACACCGTCATCGTCTCTGCGCCAGACGACGAGCCGTTTGAGCGCACCGTGACTATTACGTCCCACGAGACCACCACGATCTCTCCCATCTTGGTGCCGCAAAAGCCGGTGCCGACCGTGCTCGAGGGCGCTGCGGCGGCGAACGCTGCGCTCGCGATTTCTGCTGCGGCGATGCCCACGTCCGGGGCGCCGCTTACCGTGGGCTGCACGAATGTATACGTGATGGATAACCGCGTGCTTGCTGCACCGGCGACCACGACTCCGGGCTGCGAGGTACCGCCGGAATACCTTTGCACCAATGGATCCTGCGCGCCCACCCTCGCGTACGCTCCGACCACGCCGATCCATAGCGTGATCCCGTTCCCCGGTCGTACCGATGCAGTCATTGTTGCCACCGGCCCCTCGGTGAATGTGATCGGGCTCGACCCGCGCTATCCGCAATACTTCGCCCCAGTAATAAAGGCACAAGATCCGCGCATCGGTACCGCAAGCACGAGTGGGTTCTATCTCTTCGACTCGGGCGCGAGCTACTTCATCGCACTTTGATGCGTGAGCCGGGTGCCCTGTGCTACCCTGCTTGCATGAAGTCCATCAAGGACATCCTGCCGGAGGTAAAGAAGGAAAAGAGCCGCAAGACCGAACGAGGGGAGCTCATGGAATTCTTCCGCCGGCACCTTAATTATTCCCGCAAGCAAGACGGGCTCGACGCCATTACCATGTCTCGCATGGGATACATTTTGGAACAAATCCCGACCGAGGATCTGTACTATCTGCAGTCGGTCTGCAGCAAAGCCAAGAACTTCAGCAAAAAGTTCTGGTACGAGATCGATCCGAAAAAGCACAACGAATTCAACCCCTTTTAATATGGCTATCGTCCCTATCCGCCAAACAGAGGATCCCGTACTCCGCGGCACCGCGGCGGCAGTGCCAGCTGACCTATTCGGCACCGATAGCCTGCGCAGCATCATCGCCGATATGGCAGATACCATGGATGCAGAGTCGGACGGCGTCGCTATCGCGGCGCCCCAGATCGGTGTCCCCTACCGTATCTTCCTCGTGCGGTATGACCGCATCGCGCCACCGCCCGCCGAAGGAGAGCCGGTGCCGCCACCTGAGCTTGGGGTATTTGTGAATCCCGAGTTCGTCCGTCTCTCACAGAAGAGCAAGGCGGTGGATGAAGGTTGTCTTTCGGTGCGCGGCAAATATGGGAAAGTGAAGCGCCGCGAACGCGCAACCGTACGCGCGTATGATGCAGACGGTAAGAAATTCGAGCGCGGTGGCGGTGGTGTGCTCGCGCAAGCCTTCCAGCATGAGATCGACCACCTGAACGGTATCCTTTTCACCGATCACGCTGAAGTCATACTCGAGGTACGACACGAAGCCGCAGAAGAACCACATGGAGACGAATCCTAACAGCGCGAAGTTCGTCTATTTCGGCACGCCGTATGTGGCGCGCGATACGCTCGCGATACTAATCGAGCGCGGGTTCATCCCGGAACTCGTCGTGACCTCCCCCGACGCGCCGCGCGGCCGTGGACTTACGCTCACGCCGAGCGAGACGCGCGTGCTGGCAGAGACCCACGGCATCCCGGTAATCACGCCAGAGAACCTGACACCAGAAGTGGTGGAGGAAATTACCAGCCGCGGCTGCGTGGCGGGCATCTGCGTGGCGTACGGGAAAATCCTGCCGCGTGCGCTCATCGATGCATTCCCGCTCGGCATCCTCAACATCCACTACTCGCTATTGCCCAAGTATCGCGGCGCCTCGCCGGTCGAGGGCGCACTGCTTCACGGCGAGACCGTGACAGGAGTTTCCATACAAAAAATGGTGTTCAAAATGGACGCGGGCGACATCCTCGCGCAGAAAGAGGTCGCGATTATACCGACCGAGACGACGCGCGAGCTACGCCCGCGCCTCGTGACCATCGGCGCGGAGCTGCTCGCCACCATTCTTCCGGAATTCTTCGCGGGCGCGATGCTTTCCACTACACAAGACGAGAGCAAGGCGACTCATTCGGGGAAAATTGATAAGAGCGAGGGCGAACTCGACCTCGACGGCGATCAGCAACTCAATTGGAATAAGTATCGCGCATACGCCGAGGGCCCCGGCACGTATTTCTTCAAGGATGGCAAGCGTATCAAAATCAAGACCGCCGCATTTAATAACGGGAAATTTGTTCCCCTGCGTGTGGTACCCGAAGGAAAGAACGAGACTGACTGGGTGGGCTAGCTCCGCAGCATCGCCTTAATAGCGGCGCGACCGCGTTTCCAGAGCGTGCGCGCGCGACCACGCTCGCTTTTCACTTCCCGCGCGAGTTCGCGGTGTACCGCTTCAATGGCGGAATTCATCGTATCCGCCGATGCACTCGCGCGGTAAAATTTCCCGCCCGCGGTGAGGTTCACTTCAGTGCGGCAAGCCTCGCCATGCTTCTCCCCTTCCGCGGTCACCGCGATCTCTACATTCAACTCTGCGGTCTCGCCGTCGCGACCGAGCAGTTTCTCAACCGAGCCGAGTTTCTTGTTCACCAGAGTGCGTTCTTCGTCGTTCAACTGATGCCGAGTCGCTTTGATCGTGATGTGCATACCGCAAAGTGTTACGGAGTATGTTTTCATCATACCGTGTCGAAATGAATGTTGCCTGAATACTCCACCTGGCCCGCGCTCGGCTGGCTCGTGGTGGAACTCCTCTCCCTCTTCTTCGTCTCGCACGCATAGCGTGAACCCGTACTTGCTGCTCCCCATTGCGGCTAAGTTCAGAACAGTAAACTGGGCAGAAGTTGAGCGCGAACTTGGCTATAGCGGACTTTTGGCGTTTGTATAAAAACAGAAAGCCACCCACAGGAGCGGATGGCTCCCCGTAGGTGGCGTTAGGCGAACTGCCCAACAATCATTGCGCGAGCACGACGCCAGCGGTTCTGGATGAACTGCCAGAGGTCGTGCAGGTCGTTGCGGATGCCGCGGACGAAGGACGGTTCCTGCAGCCGATACTTCGGCAGCGGGATGACTTCGTGCGGGATGCCCAGCCAGTCTTCATATACGCTCTTGTAGAGCGCAACGAAGTCAACGGTATTCGGGCTCTCGATAGCAATCTGCACCGTGCGACGGCCGCCATTATCGAGCGACTCGGTGATGACTGCCTTTGCTTCGCCGAGCGAGAATATTTTGAAATAACTCGGCCGCAGGCCGTCTCCGCTGCGAGGAAGTGTGGTGACCCACAAATCGTCCCGCAAGCTGATGACATAGCGTTCGAGATACTCTTTCGGCAACGAGCCGTTGAGAACCGACCAGAGGTCGAGTCCACCGCACGACGAGCCGCAGGTATTCGACAAGCGCAAAATCTTCATAGAACTTCTCCTTTCGCTCTGCCGTGGCTTTACCACAGTCAGGCCATAGGCGCGCCAACATTGACGCAAAGTCAGTATGTCATATTAAAATAGATATGTCAAACTATGCTCCGCGTAGTAGACGACGTTAGAACCTACTTTATGGCCAATACAGCTTACGTCCACATTCCGAATCTCAGCAAGTATTACTAGGATTCCTTCAAAGATTGTGTTATCAACGACGATGCAATGTTGAGCGCTTTGATTCTTCGTACGAGGAGCGTGTGTTGTGAAGTGCCTTGTTTCAATTTTGGTAGCACCTTTTCACACTTACTTATCGTTGAGGTTATTGAGCGGAGAGCTTCCTCTAATTCTTCCTTTGTAAACATAGTGGAAGTATAACAAGTTCTAGCGTCCAACTACCATCCAAAAATTGATGGCTAAAATAAAAGAAATTTTACTGGCTCCGGGAGCAGGACTCGAACCTGCAACCAACGCCTTAACAGGGCGCTGCTCTACCATTGAGCTATCCCGGAATAGTGCGCATTCTAGCCCAAATCGGCCTCGTTGCAAAGCGGATTTCCGCTGCTCATCGTCTCTTCACCCTAGTCATCTGCTATAGTGCGGGCCATGGAGGCGCTGCTGCGACGCATCACCGTACGCCGACTCATCGTGGGCGTCATACTCTATGCGTGGTGCGTGGCTGCCGCCACGCTTGCGCACACCATCGCGCCTGGTACAGCGTTCGTACTGCCGAGTTCCGCGTTCGGCATCCCCGTGCTCTTTCTTGAGGGGGTGTGGCTGTGGCCGGCCATCTATCTGGCTGCGCTCACGAACACCACTATCGCACACGCGCCGCTCTTTTATCGTCTCGTCCTCCCCATCGCACTTGCGCTCCAGTCCGTGATCGGTGCGCACCTGTTGCGGACCCTCAAGATTGACCCCCTCTTCCGCACGCGCCGAGATTCGCTATGGCTCCTGCTCATACTCGTGTGCGTCGCTGCCATTATGCCCGTCACCTGGTCGGCACTTCCGAGCGGCGATACTCTCACGTGGGGCGAACGTTATACCGGTACATTGTTCTACTTCCTGATTTTCACGCCGTTCATCATGCGGTGGTTTGCGAAGCCGCGTTTTGTACGCCCGCTCGGCGAAGCGCTCGAGACCGTCGGCGTATTCGCGGTAGCGATAGCGCTCGACGTGCTCATTTTCGTGCTTGGCATTGGGTCATTCCACGGGCTCTCCCTCGTCTACCTCTTGCTCATCCCGCTCTTCTGGATCGCGCTGCGCCTGCGACCACGCTTCGTGACGCTCGTTATATTTATTACCGCTGCGCTCGCCATGTACGGCCTTTTCCACGCCGGACTCGTGCCGCACACGAGCGCGTTCGCAGAGCGATTGTTCCAGCTTCAGGCGTTCATCGTAATCTTGGGCAGCATATTCCTCGTCATCGCCACACTCGAAGAAGACCGCCGTCTCACCACGAACCTCATGCGCAGCCAGCTCGCCGCGCTCGAGAACGCCGTCTCGCGCGTCTCCTCGCAATCGCAAGCGAAAAATGACTTCATCGCCATTCTCGCGCACGAGCTCCGCAATCCGCTCGCGCCAATTGGCTCGGGTATCGAGTACCTCCAACTCTCGGCGCAGCGACCGAAGGAAGAAGCGGACCTCCTCGCCGTCATGGGCGATCGCATGCAGACCATTCGACGGCTCCTCGACGACTTGCTCGATATCTCCCGCATTTCGGAGGGGAAAATTGCACTCCGGAAGGAGCGCACCGATCTCACGGGGGTGCTCGAGCACGCGATCGTATCGACGCGGCACCATTTTGAGAACCGACACCAGTTCTTCACGACACGAATCCCCAAGGCGTCCCACTTCGTGCTCGGCGATCCGGTGCGTCTCGAGCAGATATTCACGAACCTCCTCACGAACGCTTCAAAATATTCCGAGACGGGCGACAGCATCACGCTCTCGCTGACCTCCCGCGCGGAGGAAGCTGTCGTGACCGTCGCCGACACCGGCATTGGCATTGCGCCCGAGTCGCTTGAAGACATTTTCGTACCATTCCACCAAATCGACTGGGACGTGCGCGGAAAGCGCGGACTCGGCATCGGGCTTGCGCTGGTGCGCTCGTTCGTGGAGAAGCACGACGGTTCGATTACCGTGGAGAGCCCGGGGCCCGGAAAAGGCAGCACGTTCACCGTAACGCTCCCGCTCATTGAGCCTCCTACCCCGCATACGAGCAGACCAACACTCGCTGCGCGCATGGCGACACTGGTCCCACAGAGAAAAGAATCGGGCCTCTCCGTACTCGTCGTCGACGATAACGACGCCGCTGCGTGGGGCATCGGCAAGCTACTTGAAATGCGCGGCTGCAGTGTGGACTACGCCTACAACGCCGAACAAGGCATCAAGTACGCACTCGATCATCGGCCAAAAGTCATACTCCTTGATATCGGGCTCCCCGATATGGACGGTGATAAGGCCGCGCTGCGCCTGCGCGAGCGCGGCTATCAGGGCCGCATCATCGCGCTCTCCGGGTTCACAGCAAAAGAAGCGAAGGCGCGCAAAAGCGACGGCACTTTTGACGCGTACGTCGTAAAACCGGCAGGCCTCGCCGAGCTCCAGGCCGTCATCCCCGAAATCACCTAGGCTTTACGTATCTCCATTACGTAGTAGAGTCGCCACGGGGGTTCATCTCAGCAATAAGGAATAGGCCATGGCCGACCAACTTCGGGTCGACTATCGGTCGACCTTCGAAGACATGTGCGCGCTCATAGCGCTCGGGAAAGACAAGAACGGTCGCCCGAATCTCGTGAGCGAATTCGACCGCAACGGCATCAAGACACTTCGCGACCTTTACGAGGAGCTGCAGGATGACGACGTATACCTCATCCTCAACCCAAAGACGGGGCGTATAGAACGGCATGCCCGGGCAGTGCGCATCCTCGTCCACGAAGTCCGTCGCGATGTCGTATGGAAAGAAGTCATGCGCTCGTATCCCAGCGGCGGCGTGAGCAAAGTGGAAAAGGAATCTACCGCCTCGGAAACCTGCAAACGGCACGAGACGCGCGCCATCACGACAGCACTTCGATGTCTGATCGAGGAAATGCGTCGCCTCTGGAAATTCCTCGACTTCTGGCCCACGGTGCTGGACCTTATACCCATCCCGCGGGTCGATCCAGAAGAGCTTCAGGCACTGTGGTTGCGGGGGACGACGAGGAAACCGCTCCCCGCACCCCTGCCCCTCGAGGAGAAGGAGGATTACAATGAAGACCCGCCACACGAGTCGACAGTGTACCCATACCTCGTGAGCATCGTGCGCGCGGTATGGTACGACATCTACCTCGACTTCCACCGACAAATAACGATTGGGCAGGAAGTGTTCTACTTCAAGGATACCAATGGCGCGCCCGATCCGAACGAAGACGATCCTTCGCAGGAAAAGCCGACGGACAAATGGACCAAAATATTTATACGTCCGTTCCCGGCAAGTCCTCGCTAATATCTGGCACCCGAGCAATCGGGTGCCGCTTTTTATAGCCTAAACGTTGAGGATTTGGAGGTTTTATGGTATGCTTTAGCACATGAATTGGCTCACCCGCCCGTGGAATTGGATCAAAACACGCTCCCGCCGCACCCAGATTATCGGTGGGGTGATTGTACTGCTCCTCATTGTGGTGCTCGTGCATTTCTTCACGCGCGCGGCAGAACTCCCGCCCGCTCCTCCAGCGACGCCCCACGTGACCCTCGAGAGCGCCGCAGGTCTCTCTTCGGGCGCTGGTCCTCTGTCACTTATTGGTAAGGTGTCATCGCTCAATCAGGCCACCATCCTCGCGCAGACCTCAGGCGAGATCACGAGCCTCCCGGTAAAGATCGGCGATCAGGTCGCGGCCGGTCAGCAAATTGGCACGTTCGAGAACAGCAGCCAGGTCGCGGCGGTCACCCAGGCGCAGGGCGCCTACGACGCGGCGGTCGCTGCGCGCAGCGCGAGCTCCGCCACTATCACCGATGCAAGCGCACGTGATGAATTCGCGAGCGCATACGCGACCGCTGCTTCTACACTGAACGACGACATCGACCAGTTCTTCGGGCAGTACACGCCATTTGGCCCCCAGCTGCTTACCAATGATTTCAATGCGCCCGATTTCTCGCGCCGTCGCACCGGACTCACCACGCTTATGAACTCCTGGCAGAGGGACGTCGCACAGGACGCGTCAGCCGATCCTGCGTCGCTGCTCGCTGAGGCGTACGCGAACACGCAGACACTCGCTACGTTCGCGAACGACCTGGCCGCATCGGCGCGCAAGCCCGGTTCGCGCGCAACCGATACACAGCTCGCGGCCATTACGACGGCGCAGAGCACCCTCACCGCACTTCTTTCCACACTTTCGACCGCGCAGGCTTCCTACCAGTCGAAGGACGTGAGCGGCTCTGCCGGCGCGGACGCCACGGTCCTTCAAGCGCTCGGCGCACTCCAGGGAGCGAAGGCCGCGCTCGATAAGACCATCATCCGCTCGCCGGTAGCCGGCACAGTGGTGAGCCTTCCCGTGACCCAGGGCGATTTCGTCGCGGCATTCAGCACCGTAGCAGAAGTATCGAACCCGCGCGCACTTGAAATTGACGCGCAGGTGACGCCGACTGATGCAAAGTCGCTCTCGGTGGGTGGTAAAGCGGTGGTAAACAGCACGGTCCCCGGCGTCATCGCCAGCATCGCGCCCGCGGTCGATCCCTCGACAAGCAAGATCCCGGTGAAGATCGACCTTTCCTCGCAGGGTGACTTGGTCGATGGTGACACCGTAACGCTCTCGCTCGAGCGCACTGCGGCCCCGGCCGTCACTACCCCTGTCACAGCATCCTCGACCATCGCGATTCCGATCGTGGCGACCAAGATCACGCCGCAGGGCCCGATCGTATTCACGGTCGCGTCGAGTACGCTCGTCGCGCATCCGATTACACTCGGCACGCTCCTCGGTGATCAGGTCACCGTGCTCACGGGACTCACTCCAGACCTCATGATCGTGACCGATGCCCGTGGGCTCACCGATGGCGAGACCGTCATCGTCGACACGCCGTAACCATGCTGCCTCTCTGGAACTTCTTCCTCGAGCGCCGGCAGTTCAGCTACGTCCTCATCACCACGCTCGTTCTCGCCGGCCTCTTCGTGCTCTTTGCGATCCCCAAAGAGAACACGCCGTCGATTGATATCCCCTACGCGGTGGTGACCACCATCCTGCCGGGCGCTTCTGCAGAAGACATCGAGACGCTCGTCACCGATAAGGTCGAGAACCAGGTCTCGGGTGTGAGCCACATCGACACGATGACATCCAATTCGTCGAGCGGTGTCTCGACAGTGATCGTGCAGTTCGATGCGAACGCTGATTCCGTACAGGCACTCCAGGACCTGCGCGACGCCGTCTCGCGCGCGCAGCCCGAGCTCCCCACCGAAGCGCAGGTACCCATCGTCTCGAAGGTCAGTTTCAATGATCAGCCCATCCTCGTCGCGTCGATCTCCGGCAGCCTTCCCCCCACGGAATTCTCCGCACTCGGAAAAGAAGTCTCGGACGAACTCAAGACAATCAACGGCGTGTCCGAGGTGACCGTCGCCGGCGTGCCCGCACGCGAAGTGGACGTGATCGTCCGCGCGTCCGCGCTCGAGCAGTACGGGCTCGATCTCTCCACGGTGGTGCAGGCAGTGCAGAGCGCGAACACCGCGCTCCCTGCCGGCAGCATTTCGCTCGACGGCGTGAACTACGACATCAATTTCAAAGGCGGTATCGACGATCCCTCGCAGATCCCCGGGATCGTGGTGGGTACGCGTGGCGAGACGCCCGTGTACCTGTCCGATATCGCGACCATTTCAGACGGCCTTGCGCCGGCGAGCACCTACTCCCGTCTCTCGCTTAACGGCAAGCCGAGCGATAACGCGATTACCCTCTTGGTCTACCGTCAATCGGGCGCGAGCATCCAGGGCGTCGCGGCAGCGGCAGATAAGAAACTCGCTGATCTCCAAGCGACCACGCTCAAGGGCATGGACGTCTTCGTCTCGCCGGCGACCGACCAGAGCGTGCAGATCAATCAGCAACTCGGCAGCCTCTCGGAGACCGGTCTTGAAACCGTCGCGCTCGTGATCATCGCGCTCCTCCTCACTATCGGGTGGCGCGAGTCGCTCGTCGCCGCGCTCGCTATCCCGCTCTCCTTCCTCATCGCATTCATCGGACTCTACTTCACGGGCAATACGCTCAACTTCATCAGCCTGTTTGCGCTCATCCTCGCGGTCGGCATCTTGGTCGACTCCGGCATCGTGGTCACCGAAGCCATCCACGCGCGCATGCGCATCTACGGCGGGAAAATGCAGGCCGCAAAAGCAGCACTCCACGACTACGCGTGGCCGCTCATCGCCGGCACCATGGCCACGGTCGCGGTGTTCGCACCGCTCTTCTTTATCTCGGGTATCGTGGGTAAATTCATCGCGGGGATTCCGTATACGCTTATCTTCGTCCTTCTCGCGTCTATTTTTGTCGCGCTCGGCATCGTACCGCTCATTGCGGTGCTCTTTACCAAGCTCGAACCCAATCGCCTTGAACGCGCACAGGAAGAGTACACCCACCGCGCGACCGAATGGTACAAGCACCGACTCCGCCGCGTGCTCGAGAACCGCCGCGCGCAGCGCATCTTCCTGTGGGCGCTCGGGCTCGGGTTCGTGACGTCGCTCATCCTGCCATTCACCGGGCTCGTGCAGACCGTGTTCTTCCCTGCCGCAGACATGGACTTCGTCTACCTCAACATCGAGAAGCCACAGGGCACCACGCTTGCCGAGACCGACCTCGCTACCCGCGAAGTCGAGGAGATCCTCTACACCGATCCCGATATCTCTTCATTCCAGACCACCGTGGGCGCGAGCAGCAATCTCACGGGCCAGGGTTCTTCCGGCGCCAATCAAGCGAACATCACCGTGAACCTCCCTAAGGGCCACAAGAAAACCAGTGGCCAAGTCGTGAGCGAGCTCCAGCAGAAACTGGCGGTCGTCCACGATGCGCGCGTAGAGGTGCTCCAGGCTGACAACGGGCCGTCCTCCGGGGCGCCTATCCAGATCCAGTTTGAAGGTAATGACCTCGATGCACTCGTGACCGCAGCGGATAAGGGTCGCCAGTTGCTCTCCACCATCGCGGGCGCGACCAACATCCAGTCGAGCACCGAGAGTAACGGCAACGAGTTTGACCTCACGGTAAACCGCGGCAAAGCCGCAGCGCTCGGTGTCTCGCCCGTGCAAATTGCGTCCACGCTCCGCACGGCTATCCAGGGCGCAAAAGCCACGAGCATCACCCAGCCCGACCAGGACATCGACGTCGTGGTGAAAGTGAATCTCAACCCGGCGTACACCACCCCCGACACCACGAACCAGACCACTATCGAATCGATCGAGAATCTCACCGTGACCGGCAGCAAGGGCCCGGTACTACTCGGTTCGGTGCTCGAGCCCTCGCTTGGCCAGAGCAACGCTGCGATCAACCACAAAGACAAGATGCGCATCGAGACCG
Organism: Minisyncoccota bacterium; assembly: GCA_035548315.1. Taxonomy (GTDB): domain Bacteria; phylum Patescibacteriota; class Minisyncoccia; order Phycocordibacterales; family Phycocordibacteraceae; genus C7867-001. The sequence continues at coordinate 119,023 of DASZTF010000044.1, read as the reverse complement.
TGAGCGCATACCCGAGCAGCAGTGCCACCACCAATGGCGTTGTCGCAGAATTCGAGAAGCGTGTGGGTGAGCTCAACCTCCCTGCTGGCATCACCGTCTCCTACGGCGGGGAGACCGAGGACGTGAACCAGTCGTTCACCCAGATGTTCTTCGCGCTCATCGCGGGGCTCGTGCTCATGTTTATGATCCTCATCATCTCCTTCAACTCCATCCGTCACACGCTCCACCTGCTCGTGATCGTGCCGCTCTCACTTATCGGCGTGCTCGACGGCCTTGCGCTCACGGGCCAACCGATTTCATTCACTTCGCTACTTGGCGTGATCGCGCTTGGTGGCGTGATTATCAACCACGCCATCATTCTCATGGACTCAATGCTCCACCGCGTCCGCGCACATCCGGACGAGCCCCTTATCGACGCCGTGGTGGAATCCTCGGCCACTCGGCTGCGCCCCATCGCTCTCACCACCATCACCACCGTGATCGGTATGGTACCGCTCGCCCTTTCCGATCCGACTTGGGGCCCGCTCGCGTTCTCGATCATGTTCGGGCTTTCCTTCGCGATCATCCTCACCCTTGTGCTCGTCCCGGTGCTCTTCTACCGCTCCCCGCGCGAGTCTGCTGAAATCGACTAGTTACGTGCGCGTATCTGATTCTGGCCACTCGATGATCCTGCCTGCAGCGAGCTCCATTTTGTCTGCAGTTCGGATGTATTTTGCGTTCCCCTTTGGCACGAGCGCATAGTGCGGGAGCTGATTCAGTACTTTATCCAAATACCACAGATCTTTTTCGCTCGTGATCCAATCGGTACCGAACTTCCTAAGATTGAGAGGCTTCGAGAAACTCTTGAGCGTCTTCTTCCCGTCCCCGTTCATGAACCACTCGTGGAAATATGAGAGCGCAAGCTCGCGCAGCGTCCTATAAACCGGATCGCGGAAGCGGATGGTGGGATGATTGGTCTTGGAAATCGCGCCCCAGTAGCCGTTCTTCTTATAGAGCGCGACCACATGGTCGTCGTCCGGCCGGTGCGCCGTGAGGTCCATGAGGAGCGGCTTCTCGCCCTGGAGCATCAGCGCTGCAGCGGCGATGAGCGCGCCCTCGATGCAGTGCGCTTTGTCCGCCGTAAGCGCTGCGTGCACCGAGCGATGGGTCTCGCCCTGCTTCTCGTGATTCATGGGGATGGCGTCGAGGAAATCTTGGATCATGGCGGGCGTCGTGAGCTTTCGCAGCCGCGCCTCCTCCCCCTTCGTGAGCCCGTACATGCTCCCAGTGTAGCGCATTTGCCATTTCCCCCGGACCCGCGCATCATGGCTCTATATGGACCATCAGCACCCCGCCCCGCTCTCACCCTTTGCCCTTGCGATCATCCTTGTGCTCCTTATAGCCGCAGGCGGGGGTGGTTATTGGGGGTACACGCAATACACCACCCAGGTCACTGCGTACGACGCCCAGGTAGCCACGCTCGAGAGCCAGCTCGCGGATGCCTCCTCGACCAACCAGCAGCTCTCTGATGCGCTCTCCGCCGAGCAGGCACGGAATGCTGACTTCCAGAATCAGATCAGCAAACTCACAAGCCAGGTGGGGACGCTCAACAAACTGGCGAGCACCGACCCGCAGCTCCTCGCCAAGTATTCGAAGGTCTACTTCCTGAATGAGAACTACGTCCCAGCGTCTCTCGAGGATATCCCGTCTCGCTACACCTACCCCGATGACAAGGACTACCAATTCCTCACAAGCGCACTGCCCCGTCTCGAGCAGCTCATGGACGCCGCAAAGCGCGACCATGTCGACCTCGAAGTGCTCTCCGCGTACCGCTCATTCAGCGATCAGGCCTCGCTCAAATCAGAGTACAAGGTCACCTACGGCTCGGGCGCGAACGCATTCTCCGCAGACCAGGGCTACTCCGAGCACCAGCTCGGTACGGCAATCGATTTCACGACCGAGAGCCTCAATGGTACTCTCGACGGCTTTGATAAAACCGATGCCTACACCTGGCTCACCAAAAATGCCTACCGCTACGGATTCATCCTTTCGTACCCGCCGGGGAATTCGTTCTACGTCTTTGAGCCATGGCACTGGCGCTTTGTAGGCAAAACCCTCGCCATTCAGCTGCACAACGACGACGAATACTTCTACGACATGGACCAGCGAGATATCAATACGTACTTGGTAGATTTCCCCAATTAAGTACCTTCATCGTTCCTTCATGGAAAATGGCGCACGATGAAGTTCATCGAATGTTTACGCATGGTCCGTACAATGGCATGTGTTGAGCCGTCTACCTAACTTCTATTGCCCATGCAACCCACCTACCGTATTCTCATCGTCGACGACAACGAAGCCGCCGCTGCGGGACTCGCACAGCTCCTTGAGTTCCGTGGCCATACCCTCAAACTCGCCCACCAAGGAGAGGGTGTGGAAAACCTCGCCCGAGACTTCAATCCAGAAGTAATCATTCTCGATATCGGTCTCCCCGACATCAATGGTTATGAGGTGGCAAGTAAACTCCGCAGCGAGCTCTCCTATCACCCTCTTATTATCGCGCTCACGGGCTACGGCCAGTACGAAGACCGGGAACGCGCCCGCGAGGCCGGTTTCGATCACCACCTCACGAAGCCCGTGGGGCTTCGTGATATAGAAACAGTCCTCACGACCCGTCAAATGGCCGAGACATAAGCGGCTTCATGAAGTTCTTCATGAAGGCCTCATGGGCCATGCTTCATGATGGGGCCATTAGCACGTAGTATTTGAACACCGTATGCGTATCCTCGTAGTGGAAGACGAACCAAAGCTTGCCGAGACTCTTAAGGATGGCCTTACGAAGAAGGGCTTTGCGGTAGACGTGATCGATGACGGCGAGCAGGCGCTCAATCGTATCTCGCTCCACCGGAGCGATTATGACCTCGTGATCCTCGACCTCATGCTCCCCAGCATGTCGGGGGTAGAAGTCACGCGCGAAGCGCGTGCGCGAGAGGTCACGACCCCGATTCTCATCCTGACTGGCGAGAATAAAGTCGAGATGAAAGTGGAGCTCCTTCTCTCGGGTGCCGATGACTACCTCGTGAAGCCCTTCTCATTTGAAGAGCTCATCGCACGCATCCACGCCCTCTCTCGCCGCCCCCAGGAATCAAAGCCTTCCGTGCTCAAAGTATCCGACATCGAGCTTGACCCGGCGGCGCACACCGTGAAGCGCGCACACAAACCAATCGAGCTTACCCTCAAGGAGTTTATGCTGCTCGAGTACTTTATGCGCCACCCGAACGAAGTGATAAATCGCGAGGACCTGCTCACCCACCTCTGGGACTTCAACTACGAATCGTTCAGCAATGTAATCGACGTCCACATGAAGAACCTCCGCCGCAAACTCGACCAGGGAGAGACGGATAGCATCATCGAGACGGTGCGCGGGATCGGCTACCGCCTGCGGGTATAACCTCGTTCCCTACCCCGGCGCTACGCTATAGTGGACGCATGAAAGACCACCCGCGCGTCCGCGACCACAAAGGCCCCCTCACCACCGAACACCTCTCCGCAGGGCTCAAATCCCGCATCGAATTCTCTACCCGCTGGACCGACCGCGTGGCCGACTTCCTCACGGAACTCTTCGGCACGACCTGGTTCTTCTTGCTGAACCTCGTCGTATTCGTGCTGTGGTTCGTCCTCAATTCAGGTGCGTTCGGCCCGACCTTTGACCCCTACCCCTATAACTTCCTCACGATGGTGGTTTCGCTCGAAGCCATCTTCCTCGCCATCATCGTGCTCATGAGCCAGAATCGGGCCGGGCGCATCGCAGACGTGCGCCAGAAAATGGACTTCGAGATCAACGTACGCGCCGAAGAAGAGATCACTAAGATCATCGAACTTATCGAGAGACTGCACGGCCACCTCGGCGTGCGCATCCGCAAAGACGAAGCGCTCCGCGAGATGGAGCAGAAAATAGACCTCGCCTCTATCCAGCACGAAGCCGAGAACAGCTAAGCGATCAGTGCGAGCGCGACGACACCCGCGAACACACAGTACACCGCAAACGGCGTAAGCGATTTAGTCGTGAAGTAGCGCGTGAGGAACTTCACTGAGAAATAGGCGAAAACCGCCGCTGAAAGGGCGCCTGCGAGCGCGACGATGAGCGGCATGCCGCCACCGATCACGAGATGGGGCACCTTGAGTATGGCTGCGGCGAGGATGATGGGAGTCGCAAGGAGGAAGGCGAAGCGCGCGGCATCCGAATGATTGAGCCCCGCGATGAGACCACCCGAGAGCGCAGCGCCCGTACGCGAGAACCCCGGCAGGAGCGCGAGCGCCTGCATGAGACCGATGCCGAACGCGGAACGCCACGGCATACGCGCGATACGCGCATCTTCCGCAGACCCACCCGTCTTGCGCCGCCGCACGAGATACTCTGCGAAAAAGAGCATGAGTCCGTTACTGATGAGGAATACCGCAGCGATAGACGGAGTGGCAAAAAGCGCCTCGAGCTTCTTCTGGAACAAAAGCCCAAGCAGGCCGCCCGGAATCGTCGCGACGACGATGAGCCAGGCAAAACGCGCATAGGTATTAGCCGCGATCTGCTTTGTGTCGAAGGTAGTGAAAAATCCTTTGATAATCCGCACCCAGTCTGGCAAGAAGAACAGGAAGAGCACCGTCGCCGTAGCGAGGTGGGTCAGCACGAGGAACGAGACGAAGAACGGATCGGCCTGATCGACGTTCCAGCCGAGCAGCGACGGCAGTATCACCGTGTGCCCGAGGCTTGAAATCGGGAACAGTTCGGTAAATCCCTGCAGCGCACCGAGTACTACGGCCTGAAAGAAAGTAAGCATATATCAGGTATTATACTGGAACGATCGTCATGGAAACCCTCTTTACCACGCTCGTGGGGTTCGTCGAGGCATCCCGCTACGGGCTGCTGTTCTTCACGACCCTGCTCGGGAGCCCGATCGTGATGATCGGTGCCGGCTACCTCATCCATATCCACCAGCTCGATTTCTGGCCGGCGTACGGCACCATCGTGGCGGCGGACCTCGTGGGCGATGTGGGCTGGTACTGGGCCGGGCGCCGCGGGGCGCGCCCCTTCCTCTTGCGCTACGGGCATTACTTTGGCATTACCGGAGATTTGATCGACCGACTCGAAGCCCGCTTCTTGCGCTACCACGAGTGGATCCTCATCATTTCAAAACTCACCATGGGGCTCGGCGTAGCAATCGGCGTGCTCGCGGTCGCGGGTATGATGCGTGTGCCCTTCTGGCGGTATATGGTACTCAATGTCTCGGGAGAACTCCTGTGGGCGCTTATCCCCATCGCGATTGGGTTCTACTTCGGCAATGTAAGCGACTTCCTGCCTCCGTCGCTTCGGCTCGCCTTCGTTGTCATCGCGCTCGTCGCGGTCGTGATCGTGATGCAGCACGTGCTCAAGAAACTCGCCGCCAAAGAATGGTAGCCTAGCGCGCTTCTTCGTAGTCCTTCGTATACGTCGGGCGCGCATGGAATGCGCTCACGAACCCATTCCGTATATAGAGCGCAAGCGTGCGCAGCACGCCGAACTTGCGATAGCGACGGCCCGAAGAATCGATGATGATGCGGAACGTAAACCGCACACGCCCGAAGCGTCCCGCGCGCCGCGTGACATCCACGTCGTCGCCGTAGAAGGTGATCGAGGTATCGAACCCGCCCATCGCGTCGAGCGCCGTGCGGCGCAGCGCCATATTCCCGCCAACCCCGAGCGGTCCCGTGAAGAGATTGCCGATGAGGGTGAGCCGCCAGTTGAGCCAGAGTAGGACGGCAGTAATCTTCGGCAGGTCGTAGAACCAATAGGGTCCCGTAAGGCACACGAGCCGTGGGTCGCGCTCGAATGCGCGCACGATGCGGTCGCGCCAGTGCGGGCGGATGTGCGTGTCGGCATCGACGAATGCCACGATGTCCGCAGTCGTCGCGCGGTAGCCTGAGTCACGCGCGTACCCTGTCCCCTTTCGGTCTTCGCGCACCACGCGCACGCCCGGGTAGCGCGCGGCGACCTCCGCGGTACGATCGGTCGATGCATTATCGACGACCACAATTTCCTTGAACCCGTCGTATTTCTGCGCGTACTTGATGCACGAGCCGATATAGTCCTCCTCGTTATACGCGGGTATGACGAGTGAGATATCCATGCGTACGGCGAGCGAGATTAGTGCTTGAGACCCGTACCGCGGGCGAAGAGCCACGTGGTGAGCACGAGGAATCCGATGGTGAAGGCCGCGAGCACGAGGAACGCAGTCGCCGGCGGGACGTCGGAGACGCCGAGGAAGCCGTAGCGGAAGAGATTCACCATGTAGAGGATCGGGTTGACGAGCGAGAGGTCGCGGAAGAACGGCGGCAGCTGATTGACCGAGTAGAACACCCCGCCCAAGTAGGTAAGCGGAGTAAGCACAAATGTGGGAACAATTGAAATCGCGTCGAACGACTTCGCGAAGAATCCGTTCACGAGCCCTGCGAGTGCGAAGAGAAATGCGGTGAGGAACGCCGCCACAAGCACGATGAGAAAGCTCGTGACCGCAAGGTGCGTGAAGAACAGCGCCACGATCACGACCAAGATGCCCACGAGAATCGCACGGATCACGCCGCCCGAGACGAACCCGAGCATAATGACCCAGCTCGGCATCGGCGACACGAGCATTTCGTCGATCGTGCGCTGCCACTTTTCAAAGTAGAACGTGGACACGGTGTTCATGTAGGAGCTTGTGATGATCGACATCATCACGAGGCCCGGCACGATGAACTCCATGTAGCTGTGCCCTGAGACCGATGCGAGCTGGCTGCCGATGAACGTACCGAACACGATGAAGTACAGCGTCGTGGTGACTATTGGCGGCAAGAGCGTCTGCGACCAGATGCGGATGATGCGGACGGTCGCCTTGCGGACCATCGTGTAGTACCCAATGAGTGCAGGATTTTTCATAATTGATTACGCGTGGCCGATAAGTTCGAGGAAGATGTCTTCGAGCGACTTGCCGTGGTGCTTAGCGAGGAGCTCCTTGGTCGGCTCGTTGGTGATGATCTCGCCCTTGTTGATGATCGCGACGTTCTTGGAGAGCTGCTCGGCTTCTTCCAGGTAGTGCGTGGTGAGGATAATGGTGGTGCCGCTCGCATTGAGCTTATTGAGGAACTCCCACATGCCGCGGCGCAGCTCCACGTCCACACCGGCGGTGGGCTCGTCGAGGAGTAGCACCTGCGGACTATGCACGAGCGCACGCGCGATCATGAGGCGGCGCTTCATGCCACCCGAGAGCGTCTGGCTCGGCATCTGGCGCTTCTCCCAGAGTCCGAGCTGTTTCAGGAGCTCGTCGGTCTTGGGCTTCGCCTCGGTGCGGGTCATGCCGTAGTAACCGGCCTGGTTGATGATGATGTCCTCGACTTTCTCGAATATATTGAAGTTAAACTCCTGCGGGACAAGGCCGATGTAGGTCTTGGCGTGATCGGGTGCGGTATCGACCGATGCGCCGCAGACTTCCACCGTCCCAGAAGTCTTGAGCGTGAGGCCGGCGATGATGCCGATGAGCGTGGTCTTGCCGGCGCCGTTGGGGCCGAGGAAGGCGAAGAAGTCACCCTTGGGGACGGTGAGTGAGACCCCTTTCAGGGCCTCGGTTCCGGTCGGATATTTCTTCTTTACGTCCTTGATGAGTATCGCGGGAGTGTCTGCCATAGTAGCGTCAGTATAGCATTTTACGCGTCATCCCGCAGCGAAAGAGCACCGATGAAGTCGGCCTTCCCTATCTGGATGCCCTCGGCGCGCAGGAGGTCGTACGCGGTCGTGAGGTGGAAGAAGAAGTTCGGAAGCACGTACTCGAGCGCGTAGTGGCCGCCGAGGATGTGCTGCCCCGGGAACCACTTGATGCGGATCTCGGTGTCTTCTTTACCATCAATATCTTCGGGCTTGACCGCATCGAGGACTGCAATCGTCTTTGCGATGCGCTCTTTCAGTTCCGCGATCGATGCTTCAGTGTCTTCCATCGAGACGGGGTCCCGCCCCTGGATGCGCGCGGCGAATCCCTTCGATTGATCAGAGACGAGCTGCACCTGCTTCACGAATGGGAACATGTCGGGCGCGAGGCGCTTCTGCAAGAGGTCTGCTTCGGGCAGGCCCTTCTCTTTAAGAAACGCGTCGGCCTTGTCGAGGAGGCCCGAAAGCGCCGAGAGACCCTTCTTGAAGGTCGGGATGGTAACGGAGTAGAGGGACGTGTGCATATAAAAAATAATTACTGTCGGGTCAGTATAGCGAACCTGGAAATCCGGCAACCGGGGATAACGAATTACACAACAGCACGGCCCCGCCAGAAGGCGGGGCCGTGCGCTCGTTCGTGAGAACGATGACTTACATCGCGCTGCAGACGCGGCAGTCCTTCTTGTGCGAGAACACGAGCCAGAGTGCGGAGAGACCGACGAGGACGTAGACGAGCCACTCGACCGCCGGCCAGGAGCCGAGGATCATGTGGACGACATTCCAGTCAGCACCCGCGAATCCGCCGAGGCCGACGAGGCCCCAGTTGAGTCCTCCTACGATGAGAAGGATGAACGCAATCATGTGCAATGCCTTCATAAGAATTCTTTCGATAAGCTTATCGGAATAAGGTGCACCCCTTCAGTATAGTGCTGTCACAATTTTATGGGCGAGTTATGCACCTAGCCAAAGGTGAACGTGTACGCCATAAGCCCTGGGGTGAGGGCTTTGAGCTCGAGAGTGTGGACGCCCGGCGTGGTCATATGCACCACGCTATACAGGCGATTCGCCTGAATGGTCATGGTGGAAGTAGTCGGGTCGACATCGGTGCCGCCCATCTTCCCTATCGGCTGTCCATCGAGCAGTACCTCTACCTTCACCGGCGCATCGCTCGCCGCCACGAAGTACACATTGCTTGCTTGGTATTCATACTGAATCGACGCGCCTGCGCTCACGGCCTGCGCGTATTCGGGCTCGATATCCCAGGTGCCGCCAAGGTCGAAGGTATTCGGGGACGCTTCCGCAGGAAGCGTATACGTACTCGTCCCGCTCTGTCCCGCTGCGCCATTTCCGAAGTATTGATTGCGATTACTGCCGAAGTACGTCTCCGGACTTCCCACGCCGCTCACGACCGATGACGGTATGGTGCTCACGGTGGAGGTCGCTGCGTACGCCGTGCCGAGCCGCTGTGCACGCTCCTTAAGTGCCGCTTGAATCGCCGCCTCCGTCTGGTCATAGTCGCCCTCGCCCGCATGGTCATGCACGATGAACCCGTCGATATCGATAAGGTACTCGCGCGGCCAGTACTGATTCTGGAATGCATTCCACGTCGCATACTCATTATCGAGCACGACCGGGTACGTGATGCCGAGTCGCTGCACGGCGTCCTGCACATTCGCGAGTACGTGCTCGAATGCAAATTCCGGTGTGTGCACCCCAATGATCACTAAGCCTTGATCTTTATATTTTGAATACCACTCGGTGACATACGGAATCGTGCGCAAGCAGTTGATACAGGAATACGTCCAGAAATCGATGAGCACGACATTTTTCCCGCGATACTGCGCGAGATTAATTGGCTGGCCACCGGTGTTGAGGTACGCATCAGGGCTCTGCAACTCCGCCGCGAGGTGATACTTCGCCATTTTTTCTGCAAGCGTAGTTGCAGATGTGGAAGTCGCAAGCACCGAAGTATCGCCCCCATTGCCCAAAAGCTTCTGCTCCACCTTCGTCTCGTCGAAGATGGTGTAGAGCGGTGCCTCTACTGCTGCTGCGTAACCAGTCACGATGAGTAGGCCGGTGAGGATGAGCAGTATGCCGAGCGCCTTTCGCCACCACGCGTTCGGGTCTGCCGCGGTCGCGAGATTTCCCACCAATTTCTGCCCAGCAATCGCAATGAGGAAGAGAAACGCGCACAAACCGATCACATACGCGAGCATGTCGGCCACGCCGAGCGCGAGGCTCGCGGGAAGCACGGTCGCGAGCACGATGAAATACGTCGGGCTGCAGGTGGAGAACACGGGGCCGAGCGCGGCACCCACGATCACATCACCCCAGAACGTCTGGCGCATATAGCCGCTCGACATCAACTTATTGCTGTCGCGGTTGAACGCCGCCATGAACGGCAGCTGGTCGTAGATACGCGGGAAGAGTGTCGCAATGCCAATCAATATGATGAGCGCGCCCGACGCATAACTCCAAAATGATTGCGGCACGCTAATGAGGAGTGTGGATGCTTTGAGCAAGAAGGTGAACGCGAGCACCGATGCGCCGAGCGCGAGCGTCACCGTAAGCGCGCGCTTCACATTCGTCCCTCCTGCAATCGTCCCGCCCACAATCACGGGCAGAAGCGGCAGCACGCAGGGAGACACGACGGTTAATACGCCCGCGAGGAACGATATGAAGAAAAGCGCCATATCTGCTTATCCTAGAGCGATGACCTGAAATGTAAAGTAGGTTTTACACACTCCCCTCCTTCACGAGAGACATATGCATGGTACGGTTAATTCAGATCGGACGTTTATTACGCAAACTATAAGAAGCAACTATGAATATGAATCAATGGTGGGTTACCGGTATCGTGCTTGTGATCCTCGTGATCGGAGGCTACTGGTACCTCGACCGCGCGTACGCGACGACGCTTGTCACGAACGACAATGCCGTCCTTCTGGAAAGCCAGAAGCCAAGCGACGACATGGTCGTCACATACGCCAAGCTCGCTAAGCCGGGATACGTGGTGATCTACACGAGCAGTACGAGCACGCCCAAGACCGTGGCCGGTCAGAGCGATCTCTTGACCGCGGGTGAGCATCGCAATGTGCACATCCATACGAACGGCACACTGACCGCAGGTGCGACGATTACCGCAGCGGTGGTGGCAGACGATGGTAATGGAACGTACGACGATTCTGATACCGAGGTACTCGCGGGTGACGATGCCGCAGCAAGCGCGGAACTTTCAGACACCGCGGTGCTCGATGAAACACCGTCGGATGCCGACCTCGCCGCAAAGCTCGATGACGCGGGTTATGATCTCAGCGACTCGGCGCAGGCAGCAGCGGACGCCATGATGCACGAGGACGCAAGCAGCACCGACGACGCGATGATGCATGACGACACGATGGCATCCACGACTATGGAGCAGGGCTCGATGCAGGAAGAAAATACCGAGTCGAACGGCGAAGGCATGATGGAGGGAGACGCGAACCAATCGCAAGATAACGCGATGATGCACGAGGACAGCGGTGCGATGATGAACGAAGAGGCGCACTAGCGCCTCTTGTTCTTTCTGCTAGCGGTAGTGGTTCGCCCACGCACGGGCGGCCACTTTCGCGAGTATCATCGCGCCGAGCGCGCTCGGCACCCACGCGTCGATCGCGTGGTGGAAGCCCTGCCACAAGAGCGCGGCCGTAAGGAGCGCGATGCCGGTGATGAATCCCGCCCGCGCCGCAAAGGCGCGGTGCGCGTCTTCGCGCTCGTCGTTCGGCTGCTCCGCGAGAATGAGTCCTGCGTATCCCGCCACGAGCACGGCGATGACCACGAGCGCGACCATCTCCATCACCGTGGGCATGAAGATCATCCACGGATTGGTGACCGCGATGAGCGAGATAATAAGTACCGCAGCAATGAGATAATGCCAAATCATATAAGCGTGAATAGCTGTTCGACGGATGTCTTTAGTATATGCGCAAGCCGCAGCGCAAGCACCACGGAGGGAGCGTAATTGCCCTTCTCAATCGCAATAATCGTCTGGCGCGTGACCTTCGCCTTCTCCGCGAGTTCTTCCTGGGTCATGCCCAGTCCGTGGCGCAATTGCTGCACCCTGTTCTCGATACGAGCCATGGCGCCAGTATAGCTGGTTTTACATTTTTCCCCTACTAGATGTGCATTACCTACTGGGGCAGAGGGAGAAGGCTCGCTATACTGGAGAGAGCTATGAACCTGCTCCCCCACCGCGACCACGAAGACCGCCCCTGGGGTTCCTTCGACCGCTTTACGCTGAACGAGCAGTCCACCGTAAAACTGCTCACGCTCAAGCCCGACGAACGACTTTCGCTTCAGCGCCACGCGCAGCGCGCGGAATTTTGGCGCGTCATTTCCGGCAGCGGCACCGCAGAGGTCGATGGTACGCCAGAGTCCGTGAGCGCGGGAAGCGAAGTGCATATTCCAAGAGGAGTCACACATCGTCTCGCCGCACACGCCGAGGGCCTGGTGTGGCTGGAAATCGCACTTGGGACCTTCGAAGAGCACGACGAAGAGCGTATTGAAGATGATTTTGGTCGCACCAGTCCGACATGAGTAACATTGTCATCCTCTTTCTCTTTCTCACCGGAGCGATCGCCGCGACGCTCTTTTTCCTCCAAGGCGCATTCCACATTGTGAACTCGAAGCATTCGCGCCGCGCGATGCGCGGCCTCCGCGATTTCATCCTAGACCGGCCGCTCGCGCTCGCGCGCGCCGATGATAATCCCGTGCTCGAGCCCACCGGGAAGTTCTGGGAAGCCGGCGGCGTCATGAATCCGGCTGCGGTCTATGCACGAGGACGCGTGCACCTTTTCTATCGCGCGATCGGCATGGACGGCGTCTCGCGCGTGGGCTATGCCTCAAGCGAAGATGGGTTCCATTTTGATACGCGCCTGCCGATGCCCGTGTTCGCGCTCACCGGTGTCGGCGCGCCGCAGCACGCAGAACTCCGCAAGCGCTACCATCCTGCGCTCTACGAGAAATTGATGCAGTCGGGCGGCACGTGGGCGGGTACGGAAGATCCTCGCGCGGTCGTCGTGGACGACCGCCTGTACCTCTCCTTCTCGGCATTCAGCGATTGGGACTCGCTCCGGATCGGCGTCACCTCGATCGCGCTCGACGACATGGAAATGAACCACTGGAATTGGACCAAACCAGTCTTCCTCTCCGCGCCCGGTGAAGTCCAGAAGAACTGGGTGCTCTTCCCGCGGAAAATTAATGGTACGTACGCCGTGCTCCACGGATTTAGGAAGGGCACGCGCCGCCGCGTCTTGATCGAATACCTCGACTCGCTCGACACCGAACCCGCCGACTACGTGAAGAGCGATGCGCGTTTCCGCGACGAGTTCGACGAGAACGTGTGGGACAGCCGCGTACGCGGATCGGGCCCGCCACCCATCGAAACCGTATACGGCTGGCTCGTGCTCTACCATGCGAATGATGCCCGCGAGCCGCATAAATATAAAATCGGCGCGGTTCTTCTTGATAAGGACGACATCACCAAGGTCATCGCGCGCTCGCCTTACCCCATCCTCGAGCCCGATATGCCCTACGAGAACGACGGCAAGCCTGGCGTGATCTATGCGACCGGTGCCGTTGTGAAGGACGGCATGCTCATCGTGTACTACGGCGGCGGCGACATGCGCGTATGTGCTGCTGCTGCCCCACTCGAGGTGTTCCTTGCAGAACTCATGGGTCGCAAGAAGCCGGCGCTGCCGATTCGCGTCATGAGTCTCTTGCCCCGCCCCGCGTAGCGCATGTTCTACCTCACCCGCTCTCCTCAAAATCCGATCATCGCGCCCGTGCGCGAGCGTGCATGGGAAGCGCTTGCGACATTCAACCCCTCTGCGGTGCGCGAGGGCGATACCACACACCTCTTCTACCGTGCTACCGCGCGGCCGGACGTACTCCTCACGCCGTACGCCGGACTCTCCACGATCGGCCACGCCACGCTCGCCGATGGCGTCGTGGGTGAGCGTACGCAAGTGATCGTCCCCGAGCACCCGTGGGAAGCGTATGGGTGCGAGGATCCGCGCGCCACATTCTTCGAAGGAAAATGGTACGTGTTCTACACGGCGCTCGGCGGGTTCCCGTTCGGCCCGAGCAATATTAAAGTCGGTGCGGCGGTCGGTGCGTCACCCACCGCACTTACCGAGAAACACGTGGTGACGCCGTTCAATGCAAAAGCCGCGACACTGTTCCCCGAACGCATCGGTGGCGACGTGGTGCTGCTCCTCACCTGCCACACGGATTACACGCCGGAGTACCCGCGCCCGACGATCGCTATAGCGCGCGCGAAGAACATTGAAGACTTTTGGAATCCGGAGTTCTGGCAGCGCTGGCACGAGCGCCTCGCCGATCACGCGCTCCCTGAACTGCGCCGCCAGGATAGCGAGCATGTGGAGGTCGGCGCCGCGCCGCTGCGCACGGAAAAGGGCTGGCTGCTGGTGTACTCCCATATCCGCAATTACTACGACGAGCACAACCGCCTCTTTGGCGTGGAAGCGCTCGTACTCGACGCGCACGATCCGCAAAAGGTCGTGATGCGCACACCGGGGTCGTTCATGTCGCCCAAAGAATCCTACGAGCGCTACGGCGCCGTCCCCAATATCGTATTCCCTTCGGGTGCAGTGCTGCGCGAAGATACGCTCGATATTTTCTACGGCGCTGCCGATACCGTGTGTGGGATGGGGTCTCTTTTCCTCCCCGATCTCTTCGACGCCATGGACGAACAGTACCGGCTTAATTTCGTAAAGCGGTACGCTAAAAATCCCATCCTCGAACCGATCGCCGACCACGCCTGGGAATCACGCGCGGTACTCAATGCCGCTGCGGTGGAATTGAATGGTGAGACGCACCTCCTCTACCGCGCGATGGGTGCCGACAACACCTCGGTCATGGGGTACGCACGCGTGGATAAAGACTTCCGCGTCGTCGAGCGCTTGCACAATCCTGCGTATGTGCCGCGCGAGCCATTCGAGCAAAAGCAGGGCGATCCGAATGGCAATTCCGGCTGCGAGGATCCGCGTCTCACGCTTATAGGCGACACCCTGTACCTCACCTACACCGCCTACGACGGCGTCCGCGACCCTCGCGGCGCAGTGAGTTCTATCCCGGTGAGCGACTTCCTCGCGAAGCGGTTTGACCGCTGGGCGCTCCCGCGCCTCCTTACTCCAGACGGCGTCACCGATAAAGACGTATGTCTTGTCTCCGGGAAAGTCGGCGGGAAATACATGGTGATCCATCGGATCGATCCCAATATCTGCGCGGACGTGTTCGACGACCTCGCGTTCGCGCGACCAGTGAATCGTTGCATCGAGCTTATCGGCCCGCGGCCGGGGATGTGGGATCACGAGAAAGTCGGTTGCGCTGCTCCCCCGATGCGCATCCCCGAGGGCTGGCTCCTCATCTATCACGCGATCGGCGCGGATAAAGTCTACCGGCTCGGCGCAGTACTACTCGATGCAGAGACCTGCACGAACGTGCTGGCACGCACCACGCTCCCCATCCTCGAGCCGGTGGAGACCTGGGAAAAGGACGGCGTCGTGGGGAACGTGGTATTCTCGGACGGCATGACGCTCTCCGGCGACACCCTCGCGATCTACTACGGCGGTGCCGACACGGCGCTCGGCGTGGCAACCCTCTCGCTTTCCACGCTGGTGCGCAAACTACTCCCCCACCTGACGCCATGATTCCCAAGCTCATCTGCTTTGATATCGACAACACCCTGACCGTGAGCAAAGCGCCGCTCGAAGTCGACATGGCGATCGCGCTCACCGCGCTCCTGCGGAAAGCAAAAGTCGCGCTCGTGGGCGGCGGAAAACTCGAGCAATTCAAAAAGCAGCTCGTCGACCAGCTGCCGAGCGACGCTGCATTTACGAATCTATACCTTCTTCCCACATCGGGAGCAGCGCTCTACGAGTACGCACTCGGCGAGTGGTCGCCCGTGTATATAGAAACGCTGACCGAGGAAGATGCCCTCACTATCCGCGACGCACTTATGGAGGGTGCGGAAAAGACCGGGCTCGTGGACTTTTCTACCCCGTCGCACGGCGACCGCATCGAGTTCCGCGGCTCAGAGGTCACACTGTCGGTCTTCGGACAGGAAGCCCCGGTCGAGGAGAAGCTCGCATGGGATCCGGACCAGACCAAGCGCGAGCAGCTGCGTAACGCGATCGCCCCGCTCCTCCCGCAGTACGATGTGAAGCGCGGCGGGTCGACCTCCATCGATGTGACCAAGCACGGCGTGAATAAAGCATTCGGCATCCGCAGACTTTCCGAGCATCTGAACATTCCCATTGCTGATATGCTCTACATCGGCGATCAGCTCTATCCGGGCGGGAACGATGATGTCGTGAAAGAAACCGGCATCAAAACGCAGCAAGTCGCGAACCCCGAAGAAACCGCGCTCGTGATCAAGGCGATGCTTGTGTAAGCGGAACGGATAGTTCCCGAGAAGCTTGCGCCGCAGGGAAGCTATCCGTGGAGCACCTGTGGACATGTGGTGGTAAAAGTTGCCACCGGCTTCATACTATCTTCATGACCCATCACACACTCCGGGAAGCATGTAAGTTCCTTTCGGGCATGGTCGCGGCGAAGCTCGCGTTCGTGCTGTGGTTCAGCGCCGTCGGACTCACTCCGGTGATCCTTGCGGGTACGCCGTTTACCGCCGACAGCGTCGGCCCGGCGCTGGTGTTCAATGTCGCGCTGCTCCTCATGCTGGTGTACTACGGCTGGCACATGAAGAGCCCGATCCACTCACCATCTGAGCGCATGCTCGTCACCATCGCAGGACTCATTTTCCTCTTCGTCGCCGTGATACACGCGATGCGACTGGTGTTCGGCTGGGAGCTCATCGTGGGGGACCTCACGGTGCCGCTCTGGCTCTCCTGGGTCGGCGTCGCATTCGCCGCGTATCTCGCGTATGCGAGCTTCCACTTCGCAGCACGCCTCAAGGGTCGTAAATAGTCTCCGCCTTAGAACCGGTAGCGGCGCAGCGCCTTCCGGTGTTCCTTCCAATCGGGGACGGTCTCTGCTACCCGCGCCCAGAATCGGGTCGAATGATTCATCTCGATCAAGTGGCACAGCTCGTGCACGATGATGTAGTCCACGAGTTCCGGCGGCAGGTGCACGATCCGGTAATTGAATGACAGCGTGCCGCGCGTGCTCGCGCTCCCCCACCGCGTACGCTGCTTGCGTATCGTGATGCTCGTGTGCCGCGCACCATAGTGCGCATTGAAGTGCTGCACCCGCGCCGTCGCGAGCTCGCGCGCCACCTTCACGGCCGTCTTATATTGTCTCGTCCCCCGCCGCATCCGCGGCAGCTCTATCACTGCGATCGCCATATCACGCACCCGCGAGCTTCACGATGTGCGCGTATTCCGCCGGTGTGACCGGACCCACGGACAGGCGCCCGTTCTTGAAAAGGAACATGTTCGCCAGCTTCTTCTCGTTCTTGAGCGTCGCGAGTGGAACTGGCTTCTTGAGCTTGCGTACGAACCGCACTCGCACGCCGTACCAGGTCGGCTTCTCCTTCTTTGCCTTCGGATCAAAGTACTTACTTTTCTTATCGAACTGCGCGGCGTCGGGCTCAGCAAGGTGCGAGACCTTCGCGAGTCCATACACGCCCGGCACCTCGCAGCTCGAGTGGTAGAACAGCACCATGTCCCCCACCTTCATATCCCGCACCATATAATTGCGCGCGGCGTAATTGCGCACGCCCGACCACGGCTCGACCTTGATGCGTTTCAAGTCATCGATCGAGAACTCCTCCGGCTCCGTCTTCATTAACCAATACTGCATAATCCTAGGATTCGTTTGCGAGATCTCGCTCGGTTTCTGGTGTCTTAGCAAATACAGGGACGTTGTGTTCACGAGCCGTGCGTATTTCTCCCCACATACCCTTGGATATGCGGTCCCCGTAGAGCCAGAGCTCGTCGACAAATCCGCGTCGGAAGTGCTCAAGGCTCGCCTCTATCCCGAGTTCCCTATCTTCTTGAATGTCATCATTAAAGTACTGCAATGAGACTAGGTACGGCGCAACCGGAATAACTCCCTGGCGATGTATTTCTTCGCAAATGGCTAGCACCTTCTTCTGGTTCCCCTCCAAATCCCCCGAGATCGGATGTGCGACGTAGATGGTTTTCTTAGACGCCATAAACCTACTTCCCTGACTTCCTACGATTATCCTCTTTGCAAAGCATTTGGCAGTTGTCGGCAGTAGTTTTACCTCCTTCGTGCCATGGCGTTATGTGATCTGCTTCCATTTCTAAAATATCCCAATGCTTCTTACATACCGGACAAATACCGTCTTGTCGTTCATAAGTTTCTCGCTTCATCTTATCGGTAAATGCACGTATCGACAGGTGCTTCTCCTTCTTAGTCAGAAGATATGGGTATATACCTGACTTCTTGGTGACATCTTCGTCCTGCATTAATTCCTTCACCTCCATCTCTAGCTTCTTAGGATCTAACTTTGCATCTTTGAATTCGTTGTACAAGCTGCCCCAGTCGACACTCGCCATTTCATGACGATAATTCGGAAATGTACTACGAGCCCATGCGATAACACCCTGAAAGTATTCCCATAGATCATCGGCATTAGGGTCGTGCTGATGTCGAGCCATATAATCCTCAATCTTTTCATCGCTAATCCAGGACAGCACAGTTTCCAGATACTGCTGCCTAATTGGCGAGCCTTCAACCAGCTTTCCATGATCATTCGCAAGTAGATAAGCCGCGCAATTCGACTTACTAAATTTTAACTTTGCATCTGAGAGCCAGGGCCCCGTATAAACGGCGTTACGCAGTTCCTGTTCGGTGAGCTTCTCGCCAGCAATATTTATGATGCGGAACCAGTCAAGCCGCTCTTTATCAGTGCCTTCACAAAAATAAATCATCAATTCGTAATTCAAAATCTGGTCCTGCTCTTCCGTAGTTAGGTTATGGAAGTATCTTTCATTAAGCGAAAAGTCGCCATTTACGTACTGCCCAATGCTAATTGTTCGCTGTTGACCATCCAAGACTTCGTACCCGCCCTCATCGGTTTTCACCCAGTACATAACGTTAAGGGGGAATCCTTTTTTGACGGTCTCGATGACGGCGTCACGCTGATGTCCCTTGTACACAAATTCACGTTGGTATTTAGGCCGAATATCGAGCCTCCCTGCGTAAGCAGTGACGCCCTCCTCAGCGCTATCTTTGTACCCTTCAACCACTTCGCGAATGGGAATACGCTGTAGTTCGATTTTCATATTATTTCCGCTTAACAATAATACGCTTATATAACGGCTGCTTATTTACGACGGGCCCATTCCACATAATCACTCTGCCTTTAGTATGCGTCTCGGTTTTTACAGCGCCAAGCTCTTCCCCGTGAGCACCTGCGTTAAAACTCCCAATGATCTTAAACTGCTCTGGATTGAATTTGTCAAGAAAGGTTATTGGCACGCCCATATTACCTTCATAGTCCATCGGGATTTCTGATACTTTCGAGACTTCGATAGCATCATAATTATCATACTTAGGGTACTCAGACGGAGAATACCTTTTATAGAGTGTTATTTTCTCTTTATGTCGTTCAACTTCGAGGTTAGTGAACCAACATGAAGTAGATACTCGTGCAATTTTTCTTCCATCCTTATCGATGTGATGGAACTGTTCCCAGTCATCGGGTACAACAAAGAACATGCCGATATTGAAATTCGTATATCCTGTGCGCATTTTGTCTTCCTTGATTAGATCAAATATTTCCCTATAAGTGATCGCGTTTGTGTTGCCAATAATCAAAAATTTCTTATTGTACTTACCAAGCTGAGCAACGTATTCTCTGAAAAGAGAGAAAGGTGGATTGGTAACTACAATGTCTGCTTCCTGCAATAAGTCGATGCACTCTTCACTACGGAAATCACCATCACTTATCATCTTGGTTATGAGTTCGCTCGGATCTGGCAAATGATTCCCATTTCTATCGCCAACATACTCCAACTTATATGGCGGTTCGTGAGAAAACAGAGTCGCATCTTTGTAGTGTGTCGCTATTAATTTCTTAAGCCCTAGCTTCTCAAAGTTGTTTGTGAAGTATTTAACGAAATTGCTTTCTCGTGGATCATCACAATTACAAAATACGGTCTTGCCTCGGAACTGATCCTTGTAGTGCTTTAGTTCATTCTCAATATCCGCAAGTTGAGTATAGAATTCGTCCTTTTTCTGCGACCTCGCAGCATGTAAGGTCTTCGCCATGATTACTTTTTAGGCCAATCGGAGATGGTGATGGTTTTGCGCTTGGGGTCGATGGAGAGCTCGAGCTTCTGGCGCTTCTCCCAGCGGAAGGCGCGGATTACCTCTATGGGGATCGAGATGCTGTAGGACCTCCCGCCCGACGTCTTCACGAGCGAGCGGATCAGTTCCTGCCCTTCTTTCCTCCTCCCTGCCATAGCCCCAGTATACCCCACCTGGCAGCGATCGAATCACCGCATTAATGCGGTGATTCGATGGTTGCCCATGTGCACGTTCTATGTGATACTCCCGGACGAAAGGAGGCGGGCTATGCTGCCACTAAGCTTAAAAGTGTTCATTGTGAGCGTGCTTATGTTCTTCACCCGGGCCCTCATGAGGCATGACTTCAGCTTCAAGCTGGACTTCGACTACGGCTTTGGTAGAGATGGGTTCGACACCCTCTCGGTGCTTGCGGTGGCAACGCTCGCGCTCAGCCTTATCTTGCTGGCCATTGGCCTATGATCGCGCGTCTCCAGACGCGCGATTGGCTTTTATATGACTACATCCACGCACCAAGCACCGCGCCGTTGATGAGGAGGAGCACCAGGTAGTAGCCCGAGTAGACGGCCCAGAGCTTGAGCGGCTTCCCTTCCCAGAGCGTGACGCCCGAGTGCGCCGGGAGCACGAAGCCGAGCCAGATGAAGAATCCGAGCCAGAGGCCGTCCTG
Organism: Minisyncoccota bacterium; assembly: GCA_035548315.1. GTDB lineage: Bacteria > Patescibacteriota > Minisyncoccia > Phycocordibacterales > Phycocordibacteraceae > C7867-001. Next base: position 98,369 of record DASZTF010000044.1, on the reverse strand, counting down.
GACTCCCGAGATGCCTGAGAGGCCCGAGGTGAAGCCGATCATGTGTGCGAATACGAAGTTCTGCACGAGCGCGAGGATGAACGCGATCACCATCGAGCGGTACATCGCGCTCTTAGCAGACGGATTGTTCTGCATCGCATCGCGCGACACACCGGTGGCGCTCATCCAATACTTACCGAAGAGCGGCCCATACCAGAGCATGCCGAGCACCATATTGATAATCGCTGCCACGACGACTGCTGCCCAGTTGATCATGAGAATCATAAATAAATATATGTGCGAGGGCTAATGCCTCTAGTATACCGCTGCCGGAAGGGGCAAAACGGCTCAAATCAGGGTGCACCTGGTAGTTGACTTTCCATAGAATGCATGTTATGCTGCGCACTGAATGTGCGCAAAGCTCTCTGGCAATTTAGAGGAGAAATCACCATGCCAATCAAAGAGTACGACGTCGCAATTGTGGGTGCAGGGCCAGCCGGCCTTGCCGCCGCGATCAACGCCGCATCAGAACGACTCAAAACGGTCGTGTTCGACTCGGGCCCCGAGCTCGGCGGACAGGCACGCAGAAGCAGCCGGATCGAGAACTACCCCGCATTCCCAGAAGGGATATCTGGACAGCAGTTCGCGCTCAACTGCGTCAAGCAGGCCGCCAAGTTCAAAGCTGAGCTCTTGTGTCCCCTGCGCATCGGCAATCTGAAGCGTGACACGGAGCGGCAGCGCATCGTGCTCACGACGGAAGACGGTGAACAGTACTGCTGCAAGGGCGTGATTCTCGCGAACGGGTTGTCCTACCGGACACTCGGCGCGGCGAACCTCGCGACATACCTTGGCAACGGCGTCTACTACGGCGTTCCCGAGCAATCGTCTGGAGCGTACGCGGGTAAAACCGTGTGCGTCGTGGGCGGCGCCAATTCCGCAGGCCAGGCTGCGATGCAGCTTGCTGCGGAACCGACGGCCAAGGTAAAGATGCTCATCCGCCGCGAGCTCGACCTTGAAATGTCGGGATACTTGGTGGATCGCATCCGGAAGCAGCCGAACATCGAGGTGCTCGAGGGTGTCGAGGTGACCGCGGTCGACGGCGGCGAGTGTCTTACGGAAATCGAACTCAACGACCGTAAGACCGGTACGAAGCGCACCATGAAAATGGACGCAATGTTTATCTTCATCGGCGCCCAGCCCAAGACCGCATGGCTCAACGGCACGATCAGCCTCGACCCGAAGAACTTCGTGCTCACGGGTCACGATATGCTGGCGATCCAGGACGCATGGAAAGGCGGCGACCGCCGTCCTCTCCATCGCGAGACGTGTATCCCCGGCGTGTTCGCCGCAGGAGACGTCCGCCTCGGGTCGACCAAGCGCATCAGCGCCGCAGCAGGCGAAGGCACCGATGCCCTGCAGACCATGCATCGGTATCTGCAGCTGCTGAATGGGTCGTGATCACCTCTTGAATTGCGAAGGGCTGGAACAAACGTTCCGGCCCTTTTGCTTACTTGACAGCTTCCTATTTTTGAGTCAATATAGATACGAATGTAACCGGGAGAGATTGCCATGATCCTTGGCACCAACTTGAAACGCCTTTCGAATCGCGATGGCACGGAATGGCGCACCGCTTTTGCGCTCGCCACTGAGCCGCTTCTCATCGCGGCCATAGCAGTGCTCGGCTGGTATCTGTTGTTCCGGCTCACGGGCTTCCATGCGCCGCACGAAGACGAGATCCCGCTCACCGCTGGTGGTGCAGGATCGATCGCATTCTTCTTCGGCGTCACGGTCGCGTATGTTTATCCGCGCTTGTGGGAACGCACGGAAGTGCTGACCACCGCGCTCAGAAAGAACGACCGTGCGAAGTTCCTCGAGCGCCGGGATGAACAGATCCCGCTGCCGATCCACGCGATCCTGTTCACCCTGTCGGTGGCGCTGCTGTTCATCCTGTCGTTCCTCTGCTACGCCTCGACCATGAGCGGTGTGGTGACGATCGGCGCCGCGGCGTACGTGATCGCCATCTTGTGGAAAGTGGGGCGGATTTTCGACAATCCGCTCCCCCTCCTCAAGTGCCGCACACCACCCGAATGGCTCCTTATCGATGTGCAGGCGTTCTTCAAGGACGAGAAAGCAGAACTCGCCCGAGTGGCGGTGCTGCTCGACGGGCACTAATCAACGAAACAAAAGCGAAGGGGGCGGAACGCAGGTTCCGGCCCCTTTTTGTTACTCCGCCGCAGGGCCTTCGGGGATGAGGTAGCCCTCCGGCGTGAAGGAATATGCGGGGTGCGCTGCTTCGTACATGCGGCCGAACCAAAACGCGAGCGCGAACGTACCGACGTACACGACGATAGCGATCAGTTTCGAATACCACGTCACTTTATTCCATTCGATTTTCATACCGCCAGTATACGGCATGACAAAAGGGCGACTGTTTCCAGCCGCCCTTTCTCGTTTGAGGGAGCACACGATTAGGTGGAATCGCGGTTCAAGATCACGGGGATTTGGATGCAATCGGGCGCGCCGTGGACCTTACGGTCGGGGCGGCCGGTGATCTCAGCATCCACGACCCCATCCGCACGCACATACGCGGTGATGCGCAGAAAGTAGTCGCGGACGACACGCGTACCGTCTTCCTCGAATACCACGATCGGGAGCGCCTCTTGCGGAACCTGTTCTTGCAAGATCCACGAGGAATGCTTGAGTGCGGACGCCTTGGCGAGTGCGGACGTGTACCCATCGCCGTCGATATCGGAGAAGTACACGCCCTTCATCCCGGAAGACACCGTGGCCTTGAGTACTGCGGGCACGTCCGGACGAGGGAGCGTATTGGCGTGACGCTTCCCTACCGGCACTGTGGGCGGGATGAACTCATCCATACCGATGCAGCTGCGCAGATACGGTAGGAATGCTTTGGACCCGAGGTACGCGACCGGCGGATAGAGGAACGCGCATGTGCCCTGCCGGTGATGTGCGAGCAGCTTCTCGCGTACCACCGGATAGCGGTTGAGGCTTTCCGGTATGGCGAGCACGCCAGCTCCTTCCGGTATCTGCCCGCCCGTGCCAAGCTCGTGCTCTCGCAGGATCGTCATCTTCTTGCCGTGCCGTTCGAGGGAATTGCAGAGCACCCGGAACGGTGCTTCGTAATAACGCTCGAATTCCGAGACCACGACGCACCACTCTTGCGTGCTACTCATGTGCTCGGCAAATCCCTTCATCCCGGGATACCGCATGAGCGAGAGTTCCGGCATGCTTTCTTCAAGCAATGCCGCGAACCCAAACCCACGCGGGTTGTAGCTGTCCACTTCCGCGATGAAGAACCGACCCTGCGCGTCCTGGACCAGATCCACCTTGAGCACGGGCGGGATATCCGTGACGCCATCTGCCGGTGTGTAGAGCGAGCGCGAGCCGGCGTTAGCAAGGCCCACGAATCGCGCTTCATCGTGCGAGAGATGCGTGCCGCTCGTGGCAAGGTGCACGAGCCGACCGTTGAGCGTCTTCACCGCGTTGTAGGCATAGCGTGCGAGGCGACTCAGCGACTGTTCTTGTTCGGGTGAGAGCATATAGACCGCCGGCGAGAGCACGTAGGCGTGCCGACGGCGCAGACTCTCATCCCCCCAGTATCCACTTGCCACGAGATAGTCCGCGATGCGCGTGCGCGCGACACCAGAATCGAATGTCTGTGTATGCATGACAGAACTCCTGTGAATGTGCACTGGCGACTTCGCCAGGGCGTCCGGATGGACGCCCTGCTGGCGGTTTCTAGACCCCGCCAGCAGGGCGCGCACCGATGTCAGGAGAAGAGCGCGCGACGTACCTCCTGCATATCCGTGGCGGTACGCCAGGGACGATCGTGCTCGGTGAGCGGCATGAGGTGCTTAAACTTGCCGCGCTTGAGCCAGATGGTCTTGGCTCCATAGCGATTACCTGCGCGGACCTCGTCGTGGAGGTGGTCTCCGACCACATACGCATCGTCCGTCGCAGAGGCGAGTATGGTCCGGATCGGAGCGGTTTTATCAGACACGAATGCAATCGTCGTGAAATAATTTCTGACATCCAGTGCATCGAGTATGTCGGTACGGCCGGGCTCAATGCGAGACACCAAATGAAGCACCGCGCCTTGGCCAGCAAGATCGGCAAGGAGTTCGAGCGCACCATGAACGAGGCTCCCGGTGTCGGGATCGTAGAGGGTTCTATTGAAATCGAAGATGATGGTCATAGGTATGGTGTGTGATAAACGAAAACCCGCCTGAGGGGGCGGGTTTTCGTTTCGTGTGGATAGATAGGCCTAATTCCACATGCACGAAGAACCCGCCGCGGTGCGGAAGTTCCAACGCTTATGCATGCGATACACACGATTCGTCATACCCTTACGGTATAGCACGCCAACACATAAACGCAAACCACTCTCCACAGCTACGCTATACTGCTCACATGGCAGATCTTTTGGGGGCGCTCAAAGGCGCGATGAAGGGAGAGGTCACCGATGACGCCGCGGAGCGCCAGATGTACTCCCGCGACACGTCGCTCTTCACCCGTACGCCGAGCATCGTGGTGTACCCGAAGGATGCGGAAGACGTGAGTAATTTGGTGAAAGAAGTGCGGCGCGCCCGCGAAGCGGGCGCGGACGTGAGTGTCACGGGGCGCTCGGCCGGCACCGACATGTCGGGCGGACCACTCACGAGCTCGGTCGTCGCCGTGTTCACCAAGCACATGAACCACGTGGCGGAAGTGGCGGCCGACGAGATCCCGATCGACAGCGACACGCAAGGGTTCGCCGTCACCGAGCCCGGCGTGTACTACCGCGATTTTGAAAAGCAGACGCTCGAGAAGCGCTTGATCCTCCCCTCCTACCCCGCTTCGCGCGAGCTCTGCGCGATGGGCGGCATCGTGGCGAACAATTCCGGCGGTGAACGCACGCTCGAATACGGCAAGACGGAAAAGTACGTCGAGGAACTGGAGGTGGTCCTCTCCGATGGCTCGGAGGCCCGATTCAAACCGCTCTCCCCCACCGAGCTCGCGATGAAAATGGCGAAACAGGATTTTGAAGGCGATATCTACCGCAAGATGCACGCCCTTCTCACGGAGAATGCCGCGGTTATCCGTGCACACAAACCAAAGGTATCCAAAAATTCCGCCGGCTACGCACTCTGGAATGTAATCGACGAAGAAAAGAAGACCTTCAACCTCGCAAAGCTCGTGTGCGGAAGCCAGGGCACGCTCGCACTCTGGACGGAGGCGAAGCTCCGCCTCGTGCGGCCCAAAGAGCACCGCGCGATGCTTGTGGTGTTTCTCTCCGACCTCGCGATCCTACCAGAAATCGTGAAGCGCGTGCTTCCGCAGAACCCCGAATCATTCGAGAGCTACGACGACAACACCTTCACGCTCGCGGTGAAGTTCTTGCCTGAGATGTTGTCCCAAATGGGGTTCGCGAAGGCCGCGCGACTCGGGATCGACTTCATCCCCGAAGCAGAAATGGTGCTCACGGGCGGCGTGCCAAAACTGGTCCTCATGGCGGAATTCGCCGAAGACACGATCGAGGAGGCGGACCGCAAGGCGGTCGCAGCCAAGGCCGCGCTCGAAGGACTGCCGGTGCAGACCAAGATCGAAAAGAACGAGAAAGAATCCGAGAAGTATTGGATCGTCCGCCGCGAATCATTCGCGCTCCTCCGAAAGAATCTCCACGGATTCTATGCGTCACCCTTCATCGATGACTTCGTCGTGCCGCCCGAAACGTATCCGCAGTTTCTCCCCGAGCTCAACGCGCTCCTCGACCAGTATAAAGACCGCATGATCTACACGGTCGCGGGCCACATCGGGAACGGCAACTTCCACATCATCCCGCTTATGGACCTCAAGAAGCCCGAGACGCGTCAGGTGATCATGGAACTCGCCCCCAAAGTGTACGACCTCGTCATCAAATACGGCGGCACCACCACCGGCGAGCACAACGACGGCATTATCCGCACGCCGTACATTGGCAAACTCTTTGGTCCCGAGATGGAGAAGCTATTTAAAGAAACCAAGAAGATATTCGACCCTGCGAATATTTTCAACCCCGGCAAGAAAGTTGGCGGCACGATGGAAGACATCGAGCGCTCGCTCCTCACGAAGTCCTAGATATCGTACGCGTTCGCGCGGACTTCGTGCGCATCCGAGCGGAATACGCGCGAGAGGTAGATATTGTAGAGGAGCACGATCGGGAGAATGGGCCCGATGCCCCAGAGCATGAACACGAGCGTGTTATGGGGAGACGCTGCATCAAAAAGCGTGATCGAGGGCGGCATGAGGTAGGGATAGGTGCCGACGAGCATCCCGACGAACCCGAGCCCAAATATGATGAGCGCGAGCGGATACAGGCGCTCGGCATGGCGGTGACGGATTACCGCGTGCAAAAGGAATGCGCTCGCGATTACTATGCCGACCGCAATTGCGGTGAGGTAATACATCGATGGCGGCTCTACCCACCGCGTGAAGAAGAGGAAATTCTGTACCGGTAGAAATAGCGTCGCGATGGCGAGCGCGACGAACGTGATGCCCACCGTGGTGAGGAGTCGCGAGAATGTCTCGTGCTGATTCTCGTATGCCATGCGACGGATGAGGTACGCATACCCGAGTACGAGATAGCTCGCGACCACGCCCACGATGATAATGCCGGTGAGCGGCGTGGCCCACGACAGCGGCCCACCCGCAAAGTGACCATCGACGACGGCGATGCCGGAGAGGAGCCCGCCGAGCGCCGCGCCGTGCCCTATCGCGGTGATAAGGCTCCCGAGTCCAAACGCAAAGCTCCAGGGACGCTTGTGGACGGAGAAGGCATGGAATTCAAACGACACCGCACGCAGGATGAGGCCGATGAGGATGATCACACCCGGCAGGTAGAGTGCGTTGAGGCCGATACTGTACACCGCCGGGAACGCCCCGAAGAGGGTGCCCGCAGCGACGAGGAGCCAGGTCTCGTTCGCATTCCAGATCGGCCCGAGGATAGTGAGCATGCTCGCGCGCTTTGATTCTTGCTGCGGGAAAAGCGAGACGATACCCACACCGAGGTTAGCGCCATCGAGGAGCACGTAGAGTGCGAGCTCGAGACAGATGATGAGGTACCAGATGATCGGGAGCGTAATCATGGTATGGGAGTGGTGAGATCAGGACCTCGTCGCACGATACGCACCACAAAGACGACAAAGGCGACCGCGAGCGCAGCGTAAATCACCGAAAGTCCAATGAGACTCGTGCCCACCTGCGGCAGTGCGAGGTTCGAGGAGAGTGCGTCGGTCGTGCGCATCATGCCGTAGACCACCCAGGGCTGCCGGCCGATCTCGCGCACCATCCACCCTGCTTCGGTGGCGATAAATCCTGCGGGGATAGCGGCCACGAGCACGCGCAAGAACCAGCGGCGCGAAAGGATTGCCGGGAGGGTAAGTACGCCGCGCCGCCACAAGACGATTCCCCACACCGCGATGAAGAACATCACCACGCCGAGTCCCACCATGACGCGGAAGGACAGGAACGTGATAATCGCATCCACGACGCTCGGGCGATCAAGCGGGGGGAAATCATTGAGTCCCTTGACCTCGCCATCCGGCGTGTGCACGACAATATACGAAAGGAGATTCGGGACGGAGATCTGGAATACGTTCCCTCCCCCATCCGCTCGCGGCCACGCGAACAGATTGAGCGACGCGCCCGTACCAGGCGGATTCGTATTCCAGTGCAGTTCGTATGCGGCGAGTTTTGCAGGCTGATTCGCCTCGAGGATACCGCCAAACATATCGCCCACGACCATTTGGACCGGCGTCGTGATGATAATGAGCATAAGCGCGTACCGGAGCGAATGGAGAAAGAACGCGCGCGTGGCATCTGCGGCGTTTTTCGTAAGCAACACTGCGGCGGAGATACCCGCGACCAGAAACATCGTCGCCACGATGCACGCGAGCCACATATGGGCGAACGACACGAGCGTATCGGGGTTAAAGATCGCAGCCAGATAATCGGTGACGACAAACTTCCCTTCCACGAACGCGACGCCGTGCGGTACCTGCATCCAAGAATTAGCTGCGACGATCCAGAACCCTGAGAGCGACGCGCCGATGAGGACGAAGAGATTCGCAATAAAGTGCACCGCGCGGGGTACGCGCTTCCAGCCGAAAAGGAGTATGCCGAGCGACGCGGTCTCAAGCGTGAATGCGATCGTGGTCTCGAAGCCAAGAATGTTACCGAAGAAGCTCCCCGCCGCATTGGAGAATGCTGCCCAATTGGTACCGAACTGGAACGAAAGCGGGAACCCGCTCGCCACTCCAATGGCGAACGTGAGGACGAAAATCTTTATCCAGAAGCGCAGCTGACGATAGTAGGACTCGTCCTTAGTGTAGAGCCACATCCCTTCCATGATGGCGAGGTAGAGCGCGAGCCCGATCGACATAAGGGGCCAGAGGATGTGGAAGGCGGCAGTGTCGCCAAACTGAATACGCGAGAACGTGAGCACGTCCATACTCGCATGCTAGCACGGAGAATTGACACTATCCGCCAAAGCGCGCACGATGGGAACGGACCAACAACCGGGATACCAGCCATGCAAAACCAAGTACTTCTGTTTGCAACCGGTACGCCCGCCGGGGGCGCAACGGGAGCACGCAGTGTCGTCGAGGCGCTGCACCTACAGCCTGGAAAGGGCATCGCCGTCTGCGGCATTGTGAGCAACATCGCCGGCGGTGGCGCAGAAAAACTCGCGGAAGAGTACGACATTCCGTTTTTCCACCATACCGGTGGATACACGGCAGCCGACTACCATGCGACGTTCGAGCGCTTCGCCGCCTTCGACCCCGAGCGCGACCTCGTCGTGCTCTGCGGGTGGAACAAGATCATCCGCGGGCACGTGCCGTACCGCACGATCAACCCGCACCCGGGGCCGCGTCCTGCGACCAACGGGCTCTACGATCGAGCGATCTATGAGTGGCTGATCACGGCGCGCTACCTGCAGTCATCGCTCAACATCCACTACGCTACGGCGGAGATCGACAAGGGTCCTACGCTGTTTAGCAAACGGATCACCATCGATGCGGACGATACGCCGGAACTGCTGCGCACGCGCACACAGCAGATCGAGCACCGGTGGCTGCCGCATGTAATCGAGATGATCTTTTCGGGTGAGATGGGCTGGGACGGACGCGACCCGGATGACTATCCGGAATCGGTCTGGGGCAGCATCACCACCTAGGTAATACGAAATGACTGAAGGCCGCACGTCGCGGCCTTCATGTATTAGCGCTTCGGCTCTATGCGCGCCGCGATAGCTGCGCCGAGGAGCGCGACAAGCAGGGTGACTACCCACCCGATCGCTGTGCGCAGTGTAAGACGGCTTTCTTCCTGCTCGACATACGCGAGCGAGCGGCCCGCCATCACGAAACCGCCTGATCCCCCGTTCACCGGGACGACCACGATCGCTTGGCGCACCCCTGCTTCCGGCTGCCAGGTGAGCATGTCCGGCTGCCCCTTGCTGCGAATCACGTCGAAAATACCGGAGGGAATATCGGGGAGGGCGCCGTGGAGAAGCCCCGTGCCGCCGATGGGATTCCCATACGAGTCGTACACGACCGTGTAGGGCGAAAGGTCAGACTCTATCGCGACCGTAGCACCGGTCGTGGTCGCCGCGGGTGACGCCGCAAGCGCATCGGCCATATCGTGGGCCATGCCGAACTGCGGCTCGTTCGCTCCCCCACGCAAAAGCTGCTGCTCATTTATATAGGTAACCCCGAGAAGTGCGGTGAGACCGAACGCGACCGGGAGGAATAGTCGTATCACGGGGCGCATGGGTATTAATACTACTCCATACTGCCCCGAGTTGCGTTAGCGCGCCGCCAGCATCACAGGTAGAATGCCGTAGATGGACCCGGATGCACCGCTCATAGCGCGCGCCAAAGCCGGAGACGACGCGGCGGTCGAACTCCTCGTGAAGCGGCACATCGACGCGGTGTACAACTTCCTCGTCCGCTACCTCGGGAACGCCGCGCTCGCTGAAGACGCTACGCAAGAGACCTTCGTGAAGGCATGGCGTAACCTCAAGCGCTTTGACGAATCTCGCGCCCTCAAACCCTGGCTGTTTGAGATTGCCCGTAACGCCGCGCGTGACCTGATGCGGAAAAAACGCGCGACTCTTTTTACCGACCTCTCAACACCCGGTACCGACACCGCATTTGAGGACACCCTGGCCGATCCCGCGCCACTACCGCCGGAGCTCTTTGCCGACCGCGAGCTCGCTGAGCATGTCGCCCACGCACTCACCGACCTGCCCCCACGGGACCGAGCGATCCTGGTGCTGCGGTATACTGAAGACCTCGCCTGGGACGATATCGCTATCGCGATGGAGGCACCCGTGAACACGGTCAAGAGCTGGCACCGGCGGGCGCTCGGGAAGCTCAGAGCATCCCTCCTTCCCTTTGCACCGAATCACGACCATGGCGCGTAGTAGCAGTATGGGACGAGAATACGAGTGGCTCTTCGGGGCCCTTCCGCAGAATTCCGCGCCGGCATACCTTTGCGAGCGGGTGTTTGGCGCAATGACGCGGGAGCGCATCCGTATATTGCGGATGCGGCTCGTATTCTCTTCCTGTACGGGAGTCCTCTCCCTTGGTGGCTTTATCGTAGCCGGAAAAGCACTCGTGGCGGCGATGAGTGCATCTGGATTCCTGACGTACGCCTCGCTTGCACTTACCGACAGCAGTGCCGTACTCGGGAGCAGCCATTCGTTCCTCCTCTCCCTTCTCGAATCGCTTCCTGGTCCTGAAGTGGTCTTCTCGCTTGCACTCCTCGCCGTGTTCATCCAATCGCTGCGAGTACTCGTGGTATCGGGCATCGCATGGGCGTGGCGCACCGAGCGGTTCGCCTAATCACTATGGATCCCAAAAGCATCTCCGCATTTATGAACTCGCCCCGCTTCGTACCGATCCTCGTCGGTATCGGGTGCTTGGTGATCGCCGTCTTTATCTTTGAAGCAGGCGTCGCGGTCGGTTTCCATAAAGCCGAGTACGCGGGCCATTGGGAAGAAAATTACGATCGGAACTTCGGCCCCAGCATGATGCTCGGGATGCCTGGCACCGGGGTGCCGAATCCACACGGGGCGAACGGCCGCATCATCGACCTCACGCTCCCCACGTTCGTCATCGCGGGCGGCAGCGGGCCCGAACGCATCATCGTCACCAACGACGACACTATCGTCCGCGACGGCAACAAATCACTTGCGCCGAGCGATCTCTCGATCGGGCAATACGTCGTGGTGCTCGGCAGCCCGACCGACGACGGCACTGTGGACGCGACTCTGATCCGTGTCCTGCCCCCGCCGGGTGCAGCACCGAACAGCTCGAGCACGAGCCAGAAGTAGAAGGCTCATTATTCACGCGTATTCATGCTGCATATGACTTCATTTTTTACCACCCTCAAGAATCGCATTAGCCATCTCCTGAGTTGGGTGCGCGCGCATAAAGTATGGAGCGCGGTCATGCTTGTGATCGTGCTGCTCGGCGGCTATGCGGTGTACGCGCACTACCAGAATGCGGCAGCCGGCACGCAGTATGTAGTCACAGCGGCTCGCCACGGTACGCTCACCGCGAGCGTGACTGGGAGTGGCCAGGTGGCGGCCAACCAGACCCTCGAACTTACGCCAAAGTCATCCGGCGAGGTGACCTATGTAGGAGTGAAAGCCGGCGACACCGTATCTGCGGGCACCGTCATTGCACGCGTCGATGATACAACCGCGGCAGAATCCCTGCGCGACGCTGAAGCCTCGCTCGTGAGTGCGCAGATCACGTACCAGCAAGCCGTGACGAGCGCAGGCACGAGTAAAACCAAAGCCTCAGGTGACGCATTCTCAGCAGCGTCGAGTGCTATCACGGACGCATCGAGCGTCCTCAAGGACCTCAACAGCACGCTCTATCAAATCTCCTCTATTCCAGAACATCAGAACCAGCTCGGCATTGATGCGTTCGCGAGCGTGATCGGCGGGAGCGAGGGGGATGCGGCACGCAGCCAGATTAAGAGTGCGTACCAAGCAGCCGAAGCTTCCTACCAGGCAGCACTCACCGCCGCCATCGGCATCTCCCCCACCTCCTCCGACAGCGATATCGAACACCTGGCGACGGCCGCGTATCAGGCCGCAACCGACGCCGCGAGCGCGACTAGCCTCACCCACACGACGATGACGGCAGTAAACGACAAACTCACCCGCAACGACGTCACCATTCCCGCATCTTTTACCGGCAAACTTTCTACTATCGCGAACGACGATACAACGATGACGAACGCGGTCTCGAATGTCTATACGGCGAAGACGAGCTTCGAATCATCGACCGCGACGCTTGGTAATGCCGGTTCGACGCCGCTTGATATCCAGTCGGCGCAACTCGCACTCACCAAAGCCGAGAACGCCGTCGCGGACGCAAAGACCACCCTCGCTAATTACGTCGTGGTGGCACCGTTTGACGGGACAATTGCAAAAGTCGATGTCCAAGTCCACGACCAGGCCTCGGGCGCCGTCGCCACGCTTATTACGAATGAAGAGTACGCGGACCTCTCGCTAAACGAAGTCGATGCGGCTAAAGTGCAGAACGGTCAGAAGGCGACGCTCACCTTTGACGCAGTCGACGGTCTCACGATCGCGGGTACGGTAGCAGAAATCGACAGCGTGGGTACGGTCAGCAACGGAGTGGTGACCTACGACGCGAAGATCGCCTTTGATACCCAAGACGCCCGAGTGAAACCCGGCATGACCGTAGATGCGGTGATCACGACCTCATCGGTCGATGACGCGATCATCGTCCCGAGCTCTGCGGTGACGACCGTCGGTGGCAAAAGTTACGTGCAAGTCGTAACCACGGGGGCACCGGCACTCGCGACCACCACGCGCGCATTCGGTCGCTACGCTTCTACCACGAGCGATACTGCGACCACGAGCCCGCGTATGGAGACGGATTCCACAAGTTCCTCGACACGCGCATTCGCCGGAGGCTCAGTGCGCGGCGGCGCAGCCTCCACGGAAACCGTCGACGCCTCGAGCGTGACCGTGACCCGTGTGCCCGTTGAAGTCGGCATCAGTAACGACACCGAAACCCAGATCGTGCAGGGGCTTGTAGGAGGACAGCTGGTGGTCACGGCGACTAAGACCGGGACGACCGCGAGCGCCACGACCTCGGGCACCACGCGTACTACTGGCGGATTCGGTGCTGGCACCGCACGCCCCGCCGGAGGGTTCGGCGGTGGCGCGGCCGTATTCCGCGCTGGCGGATAGCCATGATCGAGGTCCGCGACATTAGGAAGACGTACCACACGGGAGACATCGAGACCCATGCGCTTTCTGGGGTGTCCTTCACCATCACGGATGGCGAATTTGTGGCGATCATGGGCCCCTCGGGATCTGGTAAGTCGACGCTCATGCATATTCTGGGCGCACTCGACACGCCTACGTCTGGCACCTATGTACTCGATGGCGAAGACGTTTCCACGCTCACCGCCGACGAGCTCGCTGACATCAGGAAGCGCCGCATAGGGTTCGTGTTCCAGGCGTTCAATCTTCTTCCGCGCACCACCGTGCTGCGTAATGTGATGCTGCCCTTGGTGTACGCCGACGTACCCGAGGCCGAACGCGATCTGCGTGCACGTGCTTCGCTGCGCGCTGCGGGACTCGATGAGTCGCTGTTCACCCATAAATCGAACCAGCTCTCGGGCGGTCAGATCCAGCGCGTGGCTATCGCACGCGCGCTTGTGAATGAACCGTCACTCGTACTTGCTGACGAGCCAACGGGGAACCTCGACAGCAAAACTACTGAGGTAGTACTCGAAACGTTTCAAAAATTGAACGAGGAACACGGCCGCACCGTGGTCATCATTACCCACGAAGAGGACGTGGCAGAGCATGCCAAGCGCATAATCCGCGTGAAAGACGGACGCATCGTGAGTGACACACCGACCGCGCGGGCCGACGGCAAAAAATAATATGAAACTCCGCGACACTTTTGAAGAAACAGCGACCGCACTCTCGGCCAATAAAGTCCGCTCGGGTCTCACCATACTCGGCATCGTGATCGGCATCGCGTCGGTGATCGCGATGGTCTCGATCGGGAATGGTGCCCAAGCGACGATTCAGTCATCGATAGAATCGCTCGGTAGTAACCTGCTCATTGTGTATCCTGGCGCGACCCGCACGGCTGGTGTCTCGGCCGGCCGTGGCAGTAGCAAGACGCTTACCATCGAGGACGCACAAGCAATTACCGCGCAGGTGGCCGGTATTTCAGAAGTCGCGGAAGAGGTGTCGGGCCGCTACCAAGTGACCGCCAAGGGCACGAACACCAACACCACCGTGGACGGCGTCTCCCCCACATATGCGACGATACGCAATGTATCAATCGATCAGGGATCGTTCATTACGGCGAGCCACGCTGCAGCGCTCTCGAAGGTTGCCGTACTTGGTCCCACGACGGTGACCGACCTTTTTGGCGATACCGCTACGGCGGCGGATGCTATCGGCCAGAGTATCCGCATCAAGGGGCAGCTCTTCACCGTGATCGGCGTCACGGTCGCGAAAGGTGGATCGGGATTCACGAACCAGGACGATATGATCTACATCCCCTACACCACAGCCGGACGATATTTCGCCGGTGATGCCTACCTTACCTCTATTGATATCCAGGCTGCGGATAGCGCCGACATGACGCAGGTACAGAGCGATGTCACCGATTTGCTCCTTGCGCAGCACCACCTCGCCGATGCGGCAAATGCCGACTTTAGCATCCTGAATCAAGCGGACATTATTTCGACGGCGTCATCGGTCACCGGCACGTTCACATTGCTCCTCGCAGCGGTCGCTGGCATCAGTCTCGTCGTGGGCGGTATCGGCATCATGAACATGATGCTCACTACGGTGACGGAGCGCACGCGCGAAATCGGTTTGCGCAAGGCCGTCGGCGCCTCAAGTAGCGATATCAACCGCCAGTTCCTGCTTGAGGCGCTTGCCCTCACCATGATCGGCGGCGTTACGGGCGTCATACTCGGGTGGTTGGTGTCGTTCGGCATATCGCTTACCGGACTGCTCTCCCCCCAGGTCTCTATCTCCTCGATCCTGCTCGCGTTCGGCGTATCGGCAGCAATCGGCGTGGGCTTCGGCTGGTACCCCGCCCGCCGCGCCGCCCGCATGAACCCTATCGATGCGTTACGCTACGAATAAGTGCCTTATCCACACTCGGTACTTGCCAAGTTGCATATTTTCCTACTCTGTAGCATAATCAGCCTAACTCGCAGCAACGTGAGCTTCTCGGCCGAGATGCCCAAAAGTGTCTTGTGAGAGCGAGGTTAAAAAATCATTCAAGCCACATGGCAACCAATAAGTTGTACATCGGCGGTATTCCTTACCGCTCGACTGAAGATGAGCTCCGCGCAGCCTTTGAAGAGGCAGGCACGGTCTCGTCGGTAAGCATTATCACTGACCGCATGACCGGCCGCTCCCGCGGATTCGGTTTCGTGGAAATGGCAGACGAGGCTATGGCCCAGGCTGCTATCGATCGCTGGGACGGTAAGGAGTTCGGTGGACGCACCCTCTCCGTATCGTTCGCGCGCCCGCAGGGTGAACGCCCGGCAGGTGATCGCGGCGGTTTCGGTGGTAATCGCGGAGGCGGTTACGGCGGCGGATTCGGCGGTGGTCGCGGAGGCGATCGCGGCGGATTCGGCGGCAGCAGCTACTAAATCCCGATGTATAGAAAAGCACCCGCTCCGGCGGGTGTTTTTCTTTATCGTATCGAGTATGCTCAACTCCATGGATACCGACACCGCGTGGCTCATCCGCGAGAAATACGAAGGTCACGCCGACAGCAGCGAACTTGAGACGGACAAGGGCCGGCTCGCCGCAGGCGAGCCGCTGGCGTACGTCATCGGGTGGCAGCCATTTTTGGGGCTTCGCATCCACCTCGACTCTAAGCCGCTTATCCCCCGACCCGAGACTGAGTGGTGGACCGAGGAGCTGCTCAACTACATCGGGGACCGCCCGATGCGCGTACTTGACCTCTGTGCGGGCTCGGGCGCCGTCGGCTGCGCAGTGCTGAAACACGTCCCCAACGTACAGGTGACATTTGCAGAACTCATACCAGAACACGAACAGACTATTCGGAAAAATATCCGCGAGAATGGTCTCGACGAATCGCGGGCGCAGGTGCACACCGGCGATCTTTTTGCCCCGCTTGCAGGCGAGCGCTTCGACATTATCGCCGCGAACCCGCCCTATATTCCCGATGAGCGCGCGCTCGATGCGAGCGTAACGGACTTCGAACCCCGCGAAGCGCTGCGAGCGGGTGCAGACGGGCTCGGACTTATCCGCCGCATTGCCGCAGAAGCACCGAGGCACCTCACTGTGGGCGGCGAACTATGGCTCGAGTGCGACAGCGAGCATGCCTCTGTCGCCGAAGCGCTCATCGCCGCGCGCGCTTTGCGCGCGGAGTTACGCACGGACCCCTATGGGAGACCACGCCTCGTCGTGGGATACTATTAGCGCATGCACAGCACGACGACGCTCGTCCTCGCACCGCAGTTCCCGTCGCTCTTTTCATCCACCTTCGGCGTGGCAAATGTGAGCACGGTAGCGTTCGCGTTGTTCTGGTTCGCGATCGCGCTTGTGCTTATATATAGCGCCATCGCCGTGTACCACTGGATGCGCTACGGACACCGCTCACCGATCGCGATACCTGCGATTTGTGTGCACATATTCGTATCGCTCGCACTTATCGGCTTTGCCGCGACCGGCCTCTAATATATGGAAGAATTCACCCTCGAACCCGGAGAATCCATCACGCTTGCGGTGCGCAAGCACTGGTTCGTCTTTACCCTTGAGCTCCTCCCCTACTTCATCCTGGCGCTCGTGCCGCTTTTTGTTCTTTCATTTGCATCTGGACTGATCGCCGCAAACCCATCATTTGCAAGCGGTGTGACCGGTGATCTCAGTCTCAGTAATCCCCTCATGCGGCTCGCCCTCGGGCTCTACTGGCTCGTGCTGTGGACCGGCACCTTTAACACATTCACGCGCTACTATCTCGACCAATGGGTCATTACCACCACCCGCATCGTGGATATCCATCAGTATGGGTTCTTCGACCGACACGTCTCGAGCTTCCTCTTGGGTCATGTGCAAGACGTCACGACCGATGTGAACGGACTCTTCCCCACGCTTTTTGGCTACGGCACGCTCCGGGTCGAGACCGCAGGCGACGCCTCGCAGCACTTTTTGATGGGTGGCATCCCGAATCCCGAGGGCATCCGCGACCTCATCCTCCGCGAAATCTCGGCGCTCCATCCGACTGCCCAGCCGTAAATAAGGCGTGGTAAACTGCCTAAATGACCGACCGGCAGCCGCTTTCCACCGAGCCTTATAAGGGCGTGCGCGATTTCTACCCCGCCGATTGGGGGAAGATGCAGGCCCTCTTTAACCGCACCCGTGAACTCCTCGCCTCCTACGGCTATGAGGAGTACAACGCTTCCCCACTCGAGCGCGCGGAACTCTACGAGAGCAAGGGGAACGAGGAAATTGTGAACGAGCAGACCTATACCTTCACCGACCGCGGCGATCGCCGCGTCACGCTGCGTCCCGAGATGACACCATCGCTTGCGCGCATGGTGGCCGCTAAGCGCCGCGAGCTCACCTATCCCCTCCGTTGGTTCTCAATTGGTAACCGTTTCCGCTACGAACGCATGCAAAAGGGCCGCCTCCGCGAGTTCTACCAGACCGACATCGACCTCGTGGGTCTTCCAGAGGGCGAAGCCGATCTTGAAATGGTCACGCTCGCGCACGACCTTCTCATCGCATTTGGCGCATCGGAAGCAGACTTTTCTATCCACGTAAACTCGCGCAAGCTGCTGCGCCTCGCATCGGAAGTTGCCGGTCTTGCTGAAGGTGAACACGCCCGCCATTACTGGCAGCTCATCGACCGCAAATCAAAGATGAGCAAGGAAGAATTTGAATCGGCACGCAAAGAATTCACGGCAGATCCTCTCGCCGTCATTGAGGCGGGTACGGATGCGGGCGTCGCGGCGGAAAAAGCGCGCCTCGAATCATTCATCGAAACGCTCAAGGCGCGCAGTGTCGGTAACGCCGTCCTCGATCTCGATGTCGTGCGCGGCTTCGACTACTACACCGGCACCGTGTTTGAAATATTCGACACCAATCCCGAGAACGCACGCTCGCTCTTTGGCGGTGGTCGCTATGATGGTCTCGTCACACTCTTTGGTGGTGATCCCATCCCTGCGGTCGGATTCGCCTTCGGGGATGTCACGCTCATGGACTTCCTCACCACGCACGGCTATGCGGTACATATCGCCGCAAGCGCTGACATCTACGTCGGCACACCGAGCCCTGAAGACCTTCCGGCAGCGCGGTCGTTTGCCGACGAACTGCGTAAAAGCGGCGTCCGCGTATTCATGAACCTGGCCGAAAAGTCGCTCGGCGACCAAGTTAAGGAAGCCGTGAAGCGCGGCATTCCCTACTTTGCCGCATTTGGTAAGAACGAAGCGGAAACCGGCACGGTGCGACTCAAAACGCTCGCAACGAGTTCGGAGGAAGAAATCCCGCGTGGAGAAGTGGCGGCGCGGGTAATGCACTAGCATGCGGGAAATTACGTTCGATATCGAGACCCGTTCGACGTCCCCCGTGCGCGGGCGTCTCGATATCAACGAAATGGAGCTCATCGTGGTGGGCGTCCACGACTCTGAGACCGGAGAATACGTCGCGTACGAGCGCGAGGAACTACCCAAGCTCTGGCCCGTGCTCGAGCGCGCCGATATGCTGATCGGCTACAACTCCGACTACTTTGATATTCCGCTCCTCAACCGCTACTACCCCGGCGATCTTACCAAAATCCGCTCGCTCGACCTTATGGCAGAGGTGTACCGAGCGCTCGGCCGGCGGCTGCGCCTCGACTCGCTCGCACAAGCGACACTTGGGAAAGGCAAGATCGGCGAAGGCGCGCTCGCCGGTACCTGGTGGGATCAGGGCCTCCGAGACAAAGTAAAAGAGTACTGCCTTATGGATGTGCGCCTCACCCGCGAGCTCTACGACTACGCTCTCAAACACAGCGCCGTAAAGTACAAGGATTTGAACCAGCTCCGCGATATCAAGCTCGACACCTCTGCGTGGCGCAAGGAAAGCGAGGCCGCATCGATGACGCATACGCTCCCTTTTTAGTGGTATCGTACTTGCATGCGTCGGACCGCGATCTGGATAGTCATTGTCGTCATCGCCCTGATACTCCTTGGGATCGGGTGGTACTTTTTCGTAGATCAGAAACCCTCGAGTTCACCGGCGAGCCTCTCGCCCGTCACCACGACCGACCATATCCTCGGCGATCCGGCAGCACCCATCGTGTTTGTTGAATACTGCGATATCGAGTCGCCGTACTGCAGAAGCTTCCAAACGGTCATGGAGAATGTGATCGCCGCGTACGGCAAGAACGGCAGTGTCGCGTGGGTCTACCGCCACCTGCCGCTTACTGATCAATACGCGAACGCCGAGGAGCTAGCCGAAGCGTCAGAATGCGTGGGTGCGCTCGGGGGGACCAATACGTTCTTCAAATTTATTGACACGGTAGCGGCGAGCGGTAGTGCTGATGGGCTCAGCGGCGCAGCGTCGTATGCACCATTCATCACGCCGCTCGGGATAGACTCCACCTCATTTGCTTCCTGTCTTGCCAGCCAGACCTATGCGCCACTCGTGGCTGCACAAACGAAAGACGCCCTCAGTGCAGGCGCGTCAGGCGCACCCTACACGGTCGTATTCATCGAGGGCCACGCGACGATCCCCATACAGGGCGCATTCTCCTATAGCCAAATGCAGCAGCTCATCGATACCCTGCTCGCGAAGGTACCCGCCTCCTAATCACGGACATCGTCCTCTGTCTCATCACCAGCGAGATCGAGCCGGTAGAGGTCGAACGAATGATCGCCCTCGAACATGTCAGAGGGGTTCGGCAAGAATACACGCCGATAGCGCAACTCCTCGGTCGCGTCGTTCACGAGCCGGTGGAAAAGCGCGAAGTATTCTCCGGCGTCCCGGTAATCGATCACATAGCGGCGCAGCTGGGGCTGCCCGCCCGCGTTCCGCGACTTCTTGCACTCGTACACGATGAACCGGCGCACCGGCTTCCCATACAGCTCGCGTATGGTGTAGTAGTTGAAAATCGCTTGAATGATGAACAGCGCCTTCGCCTCTTTCTTGACGCTGAACGAGTCGACGAATTTATGGTCCACGATGTCGAGCGCTCCCTTCTCCGCCCTCGACTCCACCACGAGGTCCGATATTGCTTTGATCGGGAGCGGGAGGCCTTCTACTTGCACGAGCCCGCGCACTTCCACGCCCACCACGCGGTGCCGCGGCGGTTTCTCGAGATAGAATCGCACCGCCTGTTCGTACTCACGCTCCATCGCGGCGCGCTTTTCTTTCTTCGCTTTCTTGCTCTTCGCGCGGCCGAAGTTGATCTCGAAGTCCGACACGCCGCGCATATATTCCTTCCCGCGTGCGACTGCCTCTTCCTTAGGACGGCCGGTGTAGTAGAGCTCCATCGCGTAGTGGGCCGCCCGGCCGATCACCGACGACGGGGTCGAGGGCGTGTCGTAGACCTCCTCCACGTACCGCTTGTACCAGGCCAGTGGGTTCCGCAGGTACGCCATGAGGCTCGAGTGGCTCCAGTGCTTGATCGGGAGCTTCTTCATTCTCGACACTCGAGGTTTCTTGCGGGCGCTTTCCCGTGCCATTGCCCTTGTAGTATACGCTGTTTGACTTTTGTACTGACCATTGCGCTCTCGTGTATAGAGGCGTAAGGTGGGAAGTAGCCGAGTTTGGGAGGGTAAAACGTGGCTGAAATCGAGTATTACTTGGAGTACGACCAACCGTTGGGTAAGACCGTCCATCGCCGTTCAAGTGCCGGGGACCTGGTCGAACACAACTTAGGGTCGGTGATGCGTACCCTTACGTTCTATGCGAAGGACCACAGAGCTGCAAAAGCCTGCGTGGTGGCGTTCGTCGATCGCAAGTACAAAGTGCTCAAGAACGGACATCTGCAAACCATTCGTCCCCGGGCATTGCTCTGTAGGACAGACAATAGCGGCGTGGATATCCCGTGGGACGAGCTCCGCGCACTTCGCGACAAGAAGACAACTGCACACATTAACACAAAACGGCGCCCCAGGAGGTAGGCGCCGTTTACGTATTTGAGTCTCTAGTAGCTCTTGAGGCGACGCGCCTTCTCATGCAGGCGGATCTTCTCGAGCGCCTTCGCTTCGATCTGGCGGATGCGCTCGCGCGTGACGCCGAACTCTTTCCCCACCTCTTCGAGCGTGTGGTACACGCCGTCCATGAGGCCGTGGCGCATCTCGAGGATCTTGCGCTCTTTGGAGCTCAAGTCGTTCAGGATGTCGCGCACCTGCTCTGCGAGGATGCGCTCCGAGGACTCCTGCACGGGTGACGGGATCTTGTCATCAGCGATAAAGTCGCCGAGCGTGGACTTTTCGTCGTCATCGCCGGTACCGACCGGATTCTCGAGCGAAAGGGTATCCTGATTGATCTTCTCGATCTGGTAGATCTTGTCGACATCGAGTCCCATTTCCACCGCTATTTCTTCCGGCATCGGGTCGCGTCCGAGGGCCTGGGAGAGGCGACGACTCACCTGCTTGTACTTGGCGATCGTCTCCACCATATGGACCGGGATGCGGATGGTGCGGGACTGATCTGCGAGCGCGCGGGTGATCGCCTGGCGGATCCACCACGTCGCATAGGTCGAGAATTTGTAGCCCTTCTTCCAGTCGAACTTATCGACGGCCTTGAAGAGACCGAGGTTACCCTCTTGGATGAGGTCGAGAAGGGTGAGGTCAGGACTACGACCCACATAACGCTTGGCGATCGAGACCACGAGACGGAGGTTGGACCGCGCCAAGATATTACGCGCTTCGTTGTCACCTTTCTCTATGCGCTTCGCGAGCTCGCGCTCCTCTGCGGCAGTAAGGAGCGGGTACTGGCCAATCTCGCGTAGGTAGATCTGGATCGAGTCGTACGCAGCAGAGTCCCGCGATTTAATATTGCGGCTCGCGAGATAGTCGTCGGCGTTGTCTTCGAGCATGCCGCCCTCGAGGATGTCGATGCCGGCGGTGGTGAACCGCTCGTAGAGCTGGTCGAGGAAGTTGATGTCTTCTTCGATGGTCGGAAACTCCTTCAAAATTTCACTGTAGGTGATGTAGCCGCGCTCTTTACCCTTCTGGATGAGCGCTTCGGCCTTGTCGGCCTTGGCGGCACCGGCTTTTTGCTTTGCCTTACCCGCAGCGGCGCGCACCACGCTCTTTGCAGACAGTTTCTTTTTTGCGACCTTCTTCGCAGCCTTTTTAGCCGCAGGCTTCTTAGCCTTCGGTTTCTTGGCCTTCGCCTTCGCCTTGGATTTCTTGAGCTTCTTTTTCTTCATGTATGGAATGGAAACTATACGACCAGCGCGTCAGAGAGTCGCGATCGTCTTCATAAGTTTGTCGCACGAAGCCTCTGCGGCAGAAATGGCGTCCTGGTCTCCTGCGCGTTCTGCGCGGCGGAGCTCGGTCAGTGCCTCTTCGTACCTCCGGGTCAGAGTCGCCCGTTCAAATCGTTTGAGTACATCATCGGCGGCGCGCTCAAGAGGAGCTTCTCCGTAGAGTATCCCGGTCTCAAATGAGACACGTTCGGGACTTGCCTCCTCTGGCATCGTCGCACCCGTGATGCGAGTATACTCACTTTTTACTCGTTCGGCAAGGTGGCTCGCCGGGTACACCTCTACAATTGCGGTGAGGCGCATGAGGTCGGTGACGGGCTCGTCTTTAGCAGCCGGCACAGGCGCCCTGCTCGGTGATTCTGCCCCCATGGCGTCTTTGGGTACCGCAGCAAGCCCAGCGCGGATCGACTCCGGCGTAAGCCCCGTCGCACGGGCGATCACCCCCACAAAGTGATCCCGCTCCATCGGACTCTTAACAGCGGCAAGCAGCGGCAGCACGATTTTCTCGCTATGGAGCACGAGCCGGTGCGGGTCCGGCTCCGCTTCCGCGAGCACTGCGAGGAAAAACTCGATGACCGGTTCCGCGTCTGCGACACGTTTGGTGAATTCCTTTGGGTCTTCCGAGATGAGATCTGCCGGGTCTTTGCCTTTTGGAAGCCGCACTGCCTTTACTCGCAAACCGTGGCGGAGCGCCGCGAGCGCGTGCTTCTGTGTCGCGGCGAGCCCGGCACGATCGGCATCAAGACACAGCATCAAGTTCTCGGAGTAGCGTTTGATAAGCGAAAGGTGCTCATCGGTGAGCGCAGTGCCCGAAAGCGCCACAGTGTTCGTGAATCCTGCCTGATGCGCGTGAATCACATCCATCTGCCCTTCCATGAGGAGCGCAAACTGCCGCTGGCGGATGGCGTCCTTTGCCCGATCCATCGCAAAGAGAATCTTGGATTTCTTGTAGAGGTCCGTTTCTGGTGAGTTGAGGTACTTTGCCTGATCATCCGGGTCGAGCGCACGGCCGGTAAATGCCACCGTGCGGCCCGCCGCGTCCTTGATCGGGAACATCAAGCGATTACGGAATCGATCATAGTAGGTGCCGGGTTTCCCGTCGGCTTCTTTGATAAGGCCGGCTGCGATGAGTTCGGGATTGGTAAATCCTGCAGCGGTAAGCTCATCGAGCAGTCCGCGCCAGGTGTCAGGTGCGACACCCAAATTCCAGCTCGCGATAGTAGCAGGTGAAAGCCCGCGTTTAAGAGCGTAGGCGTACGCCGGTGAATTTTCCGTGAGATTACGGACGAAGAATTGCTCAGCCCGCGCGAGCGCTTCGCGCTCGCGCTCTTCTTTTTCTTTATGCTCCTTCCCTTTCCCCGGGCCAGAATATTCAATTTCCACACCCGCTTTCTCCGCGAGAATTTTCAGTGCGCCTTTGAAGTCGACACCCTCCATCGCCTGGATGAATGTGAACATATCGCCGCCCTGATTACTTGAGAAGCAGTAGTAGCTCTGGCGCTCAATGTTCACATAGAAACTCGGCGTCTTTTCCTTATTAAAGGGCGAGAGCCCCTTCCAGTACTTCCCCGCCCGAGCGAGCTTCACATACGGCGAAATCACGTCGACAATCGACAGTTTCTCCTTCACCTGCTGTACCGTATCCCCCGCCATTTCTCCCAATTTTACGCTTGTTTCTGATACTTGACAAAGAATCATTATGTTTATAAAGTACTTTGACCAAGCAGGAGGCGTTCATATGAGTCCTTTGTCTCGTTTTGGAATAGCTCTCGCTCTCATTGGGGCGATTGCGATCCCAGCCGCTATTGGATCCACAACTGGTCCGAAGTTGGTTGCTCAAGTCCCAGCGACCGGCTACCGTCCAGCAATGTGCCCCGGCGGCTATGAACATATCCCCGGTACGAAACTGTGCCGATGGTAAGTTGGCACTACGAGCGGTGCGGAGAGGGAACTCTCTGCGCCGTTTTTGTTTATGCTGCGGCTTTCTCGAGGCGGGCGATGCGGCCTTCGTGATTTACGAGTGTAACGGCGTCTTTATCCACTGCGCGGGCCAAGCCATCCAGCGCATCGGACATTTCATCAACTTTGACTACCAATTTCCCTACGGTGCCCTCGAGGACACCCACACGTTCTTTCAGATTCTCCTGGCCTTCGTGAAGTACTTCAATACTTTTCTCGACTCGAGTAAATCCTTCCTGCACTGCACCTGTTAAATCCACCACCATTTCGGTGAGGTTTTCGAGCGACGCTTGCGAGCGGGGTTCGTGGTTCATCCGGAAAGTATACAACAGCGCCGCCCCTCACGGGGCGGCGCTGTGTTCCCTATTTTGTAATTAATTAGGACTTTGCCGGGAACTTGGCGGTGAAACTGCGCTCTTCCATGACTGGCGCTGGGCGCTCAGCCTGCAGCTTCTTGATTGAAGCGTGCTTCTTCGACTGAGCGAATCCAGTACCCGCCGGGATGAGGCGACCGAGGATCACATTTTCTTTCAGACCACGGAGCGTATCCACGGAACCCTTGAGGGCTGCGTTGATGAGGATCTTCGTGGTCTGTTCGAACGACGCTGCCGAGAGGAACGAGCGGCGACTGAGTGCGGACTCCTTGATACCAAGGACGATTTCCTTTGCCTTCGGCGCTTCCTTGCCTTCCTTCTTCGCTTCCGCAAGTGCTGCTGCGTACTCCCAGTCTTCGATCACGTCGCCGACCGAATACTCGGTCTCACCGATCTCGGTGATCTTCACGCGGTTGAACATCTGCTTCACGATCACCTCGATGTGCTTGCGCGACACCGATGCGCCCTGGAGCTCGTAGATCTTCGCCGTTTCCGTGATGATGTACTCCTGCACGACCGCGCGCCCAGCGTACTCGAAGAGCTCGTCGAGGTCCACCGATCCATCGGTAAGCAGCTGGCCCTTCGTGACCTTATCGCCCGCCTTCACGAGTGCCTGGCGAGGATAGATAGCGACGTACTCGCTTGCCGAGCCGTCCTTCTTGCCCTGCCCCACTTCCGGTACGACGACGATGACCTTCTCGCGACCCGCTTCGCGGATCTCGACGACCATACCATCGGTCTTACTCACGATCGCAGGATTCTTCGGCGTGCGCTTCTCGAACACTTCTTCCACGCGCGGGAGACCCTGCGTGATGTCGCCGCCGACCGATGCCACGCCGCCCGAGTGGAAGGTGCGCATCGTGAGCTGCGTGCCCGGTTCACCGATAGCCTGTGCGGCCACGGTACCGACTGCCTCGCCCAAGTCTACGAGTTCCTGTGTGGTGAGGTCCATGCCGTAGCAAGCTGCGCAGATGCCGAAGCGCGTCTCACAGCTCATCGGGGAGCGCATGAGTACGGACGGGATCGAGTTGTCGTTTGCGAGTACGCGGGCGTCCTCTGCGGTGAGGTAGTGATTCTTCTTGAAGCTACCGGCGTCTTCCGCAAGCACGCGACCACGGACCGCGTCGGCGAAGTCTACCTGAATACCGGATGCGGATACGCGGCTGATCTGCACACCGCGCTTAGTGCCGCAATCCTTCTCGGTAATGATCGAGTCCTGCGCGACGTCGAAGAGGCGGCGCGTCAGGTATCCTGCGCGTGCCGTACCAAGCGCGGTGTCGGTGAGACCCTTACGCGCACCGTGCGTGGACATGAAGTACTCAATCGGGTTGAGCCCTTCTGCCATGCTCGAGGTAATAGGCACCTCGATCGTCTCGCCAGCGGTGTTCTGGATGAGGCCCTTGATACCCACCATCTGCGTCACCTGGCCCATAGAACCGCGGGCGCCGGAGACCACCATGTCCGACATGGAACCCATCGGGTTCATCGTCTCGGCCACGATCTTTTCGATCTCACCCTTCGCGCCCTGCCATGCCTCGATCACCATGCGACGCTTTTCGTCTTCCGAGAGGAGGCCATCGCGGAAGTTATCCTCGATGCCTTCCACCTTTTTCTCGGTCGCTTTGATGATGTCCTGCTTGGCTTCCGGCACGAGCACTTCGCTCATCGCGAAGGTCACGCCCGACTTGGTCGCATACTCGAACCCGAAACGCTTCACCTTGTTCACGATATCCGGGATGCGGTCGAGACCGTAGCGCGCGATGCAGTCGTTCACGATGCGGGCAAGCACCTTCTTGGTGATTGCGTCGTTCACGAACGGATACTCGCTCGGGAGCACGGTGTTGAAGAGGAGACGCCCGACCGAGGTCTCAAAGGTACCTTCCGTAAAGTCGGCGTATTTCGCCTTCTCCGGCGTCGGCGCCACGTGCACTTTCGCACGCAGGTCGACTGCGCCGTACTCGTACGCGAGGATCGCGGCATTCGGCGACTGGAAGTACATGCCCTCGCCCTTTGCGCCCGGTGCGAGCTTCGTGAGCCAGTACACACCGAGAATGATGTCCTGCGGCTTAGCTGCAAGCACCGTCATTTCGCCGTTACCCGGCTTGAGGATGTTCTTGTTCGCGCTCATCACTTCGCGTGCTTCCCACTGTGCTTCTTCAGAAAGCGGCACGTGGACGGCCATCTGGTCACCGTCGAAGTCAGCGTTGAATGCGTGACAGACGAGCGGGTGCAGCTGGATCGCATCACCTTCGATGAGGCGCGGGCGGAATGCCTGGATACCCTGGCGGTGGAGCGTCGGTGCGCGGTTGAGGAGCACGTACTTGCCCTGGATCACTTCTTCGAGGATTTCCCAGACTTCCGGCACGCCGTCTTCGATGAGGCGCCCTGCGCCGCGGATGTTGAACGCGAGCTCGCGCTTCAAGAGCCCGCCGATCACGAATGGGCGGAAGAGCTCGAGCGCCATGTGCTTCGGCAGACCGCACTGGTCGAGCTCGAGATCAGGACCCACGACGATCACGGAGCGGCCCGAGTAGTCCACGCGCTTACCCAAGAGGTTCTGGCGGAAGTACCCTTGCTTACCCTTGAGGTAGTCGGCGAGTGACTTCAATGGACGGCGCTGGCTCGGCGTGAGCGCGCCACCCGATGCACCACCCTTACGGATGGAGTTGTCGAGGAGTGCGTCCACTGCTTCCTGGAGGATGCGCTTTTCGTTACGGAGAATCACTTCCGGTGCGTGGATGTCGAGGAGCTTCTTGAGACGGTTGTTGCGGTTGATCACGCGGCGGTAGAGGTCGTTCACGTCGCTCGTCGCGTGGCGGCCACCCTCGAGCGCCACCATCGGACGGAGCGCCGGCGGGATCACCGGGATGCGCGTGAGGAACATCCACTCGGGGCGGGTGTTCGCTGCGATCATGCCTGCCGCGAGGCTGATGCGCTTCGCGAGCTTCTCGCGTTCTGCAGCACCTGCCTTCTGGTAGCGGGCCTCGAGCGTCTCCTTGAGCTCCTTGAGGTTGATACCGCGGAAGATGTCGTAGATCGCTTCTGCGCCGATGCGCGCTTCAAAGAGCGTACCGTACTTCACGGAGAAGTGGTGGTACTCCATTTCATCGAATACGCGGCCCACGACGACCGATTCGATCTCGGCCTTCGCGAGCGTCATGCGTTCCTTGAGCGCTTCCTTGTCTGCGTCCTTTTCGGTCGACTTGTACTTGCTCTTGTACTCGCTCTCGAGTTCAGAAAGGAGCTTCTTCTTGGTCTCCTCGTTCACCTTGGTGACGATGTAGCCCGCGAAGTAGACGACTTTCTCGAGGTCGGATGCCGAGAGACCGAGGAGGAGCGCCATGCGGCTCGGGACCGAGCGGAGGTACCAGATGTGCGCGACCGGCGTCACGAGCTCGATGTGGCCCATGCGCTCGCGGCGCACAATTGAGCGTGTGATTTCCACGCCACACTTATCACAAACAATGCCCTTGTAGCGGATGCCCTTGTACTTACCGCAGTAACACTCGTAGTCCTTTTCAGGGCCAAAGATCTTTTCATCGAAGAGACCGTGCTTCTCCGAGCGCTGGGTGCGGTAGTTGATCGTCTCCGGCTTCGTCACTTCGCCGTGACTCCACTGGAGGATGCGTTCTGGCGATGCGACCGACAGACGGATCGCGCCCCAGTCTTCTTTCCTGCCCTGATTGCGTGGTGTGTGTGCCATAGAAGTGAAGCGTTAGGCGAGATCGGTCGGCGGCACTTCGACGACGTCGACGTCGAGCGCGAGACCGCTGATCTGATTAGTAAGTACGGAGAACGACGCCGGCGTACCCGCGTGGCTTATCGGCTCCGATTTCACGATGGCATCGAATGCCGCAGAACGGCCCTGGATGTCGTCTGACTTAATAGTGAGCATCTCGCGCAGCGTGTATGCAGAACCGTAGCCGAGGAGCGCCCACACTTCCATTTCTCCGAAGCGCTGACCACCGTTCTGTGCTTTACCACCGAGCGGCTGCTGGGTGATCAGGCTGTAGGGACCAATGGAGCGCATGTGGATCTTGTCTTCCACCATGTGGTGGAGCTTCAAGACGTACATGTAGCCCACGGCGATGTCCTGACCAAACGTTTCTCCGGTGCGACCGTCGTAGAGTTTCATCTTGCCCGAGCGCGAGAAGCCTGCAGCTTCGAGCTCGTCGGCGATTTCATCAGCCGTTGCACCCACGAACGGCGGGACAACTGCCTGGTAGCCGAGCGTATTGGCAGCAAGACCGAGGTGCATCTCAAGAATCTGACCGAGGTTCATGCGGCTCGGCACGCCAAGCGGCGTGAGGATGAGGTCGACTGGGTTACCGTCCTTGTCGTACGGCATGTCTTCCACCGGAAGCACGCGCGAGATCACGCCCTTGTTACCGTGGCGACCGGCAAGCTTGTCACCCACCGATACGTTACGCACCTGCGCCACCGTCACGACGATCTTCTTGATGATACCGCTCTCGAGCTGGTCGCCCTTCTCGCGGCTGAACACGCGCACGCCAATGACACGACCGCGCTTACCGCCTTCCATGCGGAGCGAGGTGTCCTTCACGTCCTTGGCCTTGTCGCCGAAGATACTGCGGAGGAGGCGCTCTTCTGGTGTGAGCTGAGTCTCACCCTTCGGCGTGACCTTACCCACGAGGATGTCGCCCGGTCGCACCTCTGCACCAATGCGCACGACGCCTTCCTCGTCGAGGTTCTTGAGGCGCATCTCACCCACGTTCGGGATGTCGTGTGTCGTGACTTCTGCACCGAGCTTCGTGTCGCGCACGAGGCACTCGAAGTCTTCGATATGGAGGGTGGTGAACTTGCTGTCCTCCACGAGGCGCTCGGAGACGATGATAGCGTCTTCGTAGTTCGCGCCGCTCCAGCTCATGAATGCTACGCGCACGTTCTGGCCGAGCGCGAGCTGACCGCGATCAGAGGACGATGCATCGGCGAGCACTTCTCCCTTCTTGACCTTGTCCCCGGGGCGCACGATCGGACGCTGGTAGAAGGCCGAGTTCTGGTTGGTCTGCGTAAGGCCTTGCAGCTTGTACTCCTTCTTCTTGCCGTCCTTGTTTGTGACGACGATCTTGCGCGCGTCCGCATAGGTCACATCACCCGCTTCGTGAGCGATGATGAGGCGGCCCGTGTTGCGCGCTGCGTGCTCTTCGATACCGGTCGCCACGAGCGGCGCCTCTGGGATGAGGACCGGCGTCGCCTGTTTCTGCATGTTGCTACCCATGAGCGCGCGGTTACTGTCGTCGTGATCCACGAACGGAATCATGTTGGTCGCAATCGAGAACATCTGGTAGGTCGAGACGTCGACGAGGGTCACGTCGTCGCGTGAGACGAGGACTGGCTCGCCGCCCTTGCGTGCCTCGATGGTCTCGAGTGCGATGCGGCCCTTCTCGTCGAGCTTGGTCGCCGCGTGCGCTATTACCTGCTCTTCTTCTTCGAGTGCGTTGAGGTAAATGATTTCATCGGTGACCTGACCCTTCTTCACCTTTGCGTACGGGGTCTCGATCACACCAAAGTCGTTGGTGCGAGCGTGGACGGCCATGCGCAGAATGAGGCCGATGTTCTGTCCTTCCGGTGTGTGAATAGGACAGAGGCGACCGTAGTGGCTCGGGTGCACGTCGCGCACTTCAAAGCCAGCGCGTTCGCGTGTGAGACCTCCCGGACCGAGCGCGGAGAATGTACGTTGGTGCTCGAGTTCGGCGAGGATATTCTGCTGGTCCATGAACTGGGAGAGCTGGTTGGCCGTGAAGAACTCGCGGACCGACGCCTGGAACGGGCGCGGGTTCACGAATGCCATCGGGAGCGAAGTCTCCGATTCGATCGTGGACATGCGGTCCTGGATGTTGCGCTTCATACGGCTCATACCCACGCGCATGCGTGCCTGGAGGAGTTCACCCACAAAGCGGACGCGGCGGAAACCGAGGTGGTCGATGTCGTCGAGCTTCGCATTCGGGTCGACGTTGAGCTTCGCGATCTCACCGACAATGCGGACGAGGTCGTCGAGCGTGAGCGAGCGTGCTTCGAGCGCCTTCGGGGTGAGGGCTTCGCCGAAGCGCTGGTTCAAGCGGTAGCGACCGACCTTCGAGAGGTCATAGCGATCAGGCGTGAAGAGTGACTTCACGTAATCGCGGGCGTTGTCAGAAGTTGCGAGGTCGCCGTCGCGCATGCGGCGGTGGATCTCCACGTAGGCGTCATCCACGGACTTCGCCGTGTCGTGCGCAAGCGTCGTCTGGAGTGCAGCGACTGCCGCGTCGTTACCGATGAATTTCTTGAGGACCTCTTCGCGGACGCCAGCGCCGAAGACCGTGAGGAGGTCGGTGACCGGGAACTTGCGCTTGCGGTCGATCTTCACATAAATTGCGCCGTCTGCTTCAGAGTCGATCTCGATCCACACGCCGCGCGCCGGGATGATCTTCGCACCATAATAGAGCTTGCCGCGCAGAAGTTCGGAAGTGAAGAACGCACCGAACGAGCGCGCGAGCTGCGGCACGATAGCGCGCTCCACGCCTGAGACGATGAAGCTGCCGTGCGGCGTCATGATCGGGAGATCCGCGAGGAAGATGTCCTGGGTCTTTTCCGTACCGAGGGTCTTATTAATGAGTTTCACCGAGACCTTCACCGGTGCCTCGTACGTGCGCATATTCTCGCGCGCGTATTCCTCGTCATACTTAGGCTCACCGACTTCGAAGTCTTCGATGCGAAGTTCGAACTTCTTACCCGAATAGTCCGGGATCGGAGAAAATTCCTTAAAGAGTTCGGCGAATCCCTCTTTGAGGAGCCACTCGAACGATTCACGCTGGTGGGCGATGAAGTCCGGGAATTCGACGAGCGGGGCTCGAAATGCACCGAACGTCTTCACCGGCATGGCCTTTTTCTGCATGTGATTTTGCTATGAAGAGCGGAAATTAGCTACGGATACATGCACGCAAAATGCGCGCTTCCCGCGTTTTCCGCTTCGCTTTTAAAAGTCGCCCACTTCTTAGGTCGCCCCGCCCGCCAGAGTCTCCCCAGGACTCAATCTTTTCTGGTTATCTATAAGATACCAGTTCCCTGCCCCGGGCGCAATGGGGCTGTGGGGACATAACAAAAGGCGGCCCTGTGAAGGACCGCCCGTTCGCATTCATGTGACGCAACTTACTTACCCGCAAAGACCTTGAGAGATGAGTCCGTGCCGATATGGATCCAGATGAAGCCGGTGGTGCCGTGTGGCATCAAAGGCTGAAGCGCCCGGACAATTTTGTCATTGCGTTCGTCCAGATTTTCCTTTCGAGCCGAATCAGGGTGAGCCAGAATCGTGATCTGCAAATCACGCTTATGCCGGTCGAATCTACCGAAATTATGGACGTCGACCAGCACGTCATCCTTCCTGATCGAATAATTCCGAGTTCCGAGCGCTTGGGACTCCACCTCCTGAAGCGCATCAAGCAGCCTGACCAACAGGTCGTCAGGAATCATCTTCGGGTCACGAGCGACCCAGTTCTGTGGCATAGCCACCTCCATCAAATGAACAGGATAAAACAATACAACAATTCGCTACTTTATGCAAGTATCTACTGTTTCTTACTCTTCCAGGCGTCGATATTGGCGTGATGGCCGGTCTGCAGGACTTTGGGGACGCGGTAGTTCTTCTTTTTGTACGTAATAGTCTCGGGGCGCGTGTAGACCGCGCGGCTTGCCACGCGATTTTCTTCTACGGAGTCGAACTTGCCGAGCACGCCCGGGATGCGGCGGGCGATCGCGTCGATCATCGCCATCGCGGGCACTTCCCCGCCGGTGTAGACGGCGTCACCCACTGCGTAGACTTTCACCGGCGCGACTTTCTTCAAAATAGTGAGTGCGCGCTCGTCGATGCCCTCATAGCGGCCACAGACAAGCACGATGTCGTCATACTTCGCGAGCTTGTCGGCTTCTTTATTATCAAACTGCCTTGCGCCGGGCGTAAACCATACAATTACCTTCTTGCCCTTCTTCTTGCCAAGCGCTTTCTTAGTCGCTTTCACCACCGGCATTGCTTGCATCACCATACCAGGACCGCCGCCGTAGGGGCGTTCGTCGACTTTGCCCCATTTGTTATCGACAAAGTCGCGCGGATTCGAGTAGTCTACCGAGATGAGCTTCTTCTCGCGTGCGCGACCCAAAATAGACGCCGAGAGATACGGCTCGCAGGCTTCTTTAAAGAGAGTGACGAGATGGAATTTCACCATCTCGTCACTCTAGCGCACACGCTACCCTGATGCTAGTTCGGGACGAGCGTGAGTGTGTACCCTGCGGACGAGTCGGCAGATGCCGTGGTCATCGTGCGCTGCGGATTGCTGCCTTTGCTGACCCCATATTCATCCACCAGCATGAGCTGCATCGGGGAAGCAATATTGTCAGGAAGACGGAATCGGAGTGTACCGGTGCTCGGCTCGATGAACTGATTGACCGCCGCATTCCAGTTCGCCCACGCCGACACCACCGTCTCGTTCCCTGATGTAGTGGTGAGACCAGAAGCAGTCTGGTGGGAGGTAACATTTCTATTGTAGTTGCTGCCACTCTTATCGACCGATGCTACGTTTGTGTAATCAGCCATGAGCCAGTCGTGCATGCGGTCAGCCTTGCCGATATCCCAGTAAATGTTGTATGCGCCCGTGCCGCTCGCGTCCGCGGAAGTCGCAAACTTATAGCAGAGTATGCTGTTTGTTTCTCCCGCCGGATAGCCCGAATCCACAACCGGTCCGACGGTCGTGAAGCCACTTGGGCAGATCATGTGTGCGTCGTTAATAGTATAGTTCGAACTTATACCCCCCAGAATCACGATAAGATCTCCGACCGCGATGGGATTAGAAGCGGCGTACGTCGTCATGTAGTCCTTGTTTAACGCTCCCGGGAAACCATTTGAAGTTACTACATCCGCAGGATTCTGTTCTTGAACCCACCGCATCGTGGCCTGATGATCGGGAATGCCCCACGGGCCAAAAGGCGCGGTGAATACCCCGCCGTAATCCGGAGTGCCCGCGCCACCAAGACCGCTTAGACCCCACAACTCGCTTGCCATCGAGTGTCCGCTCCCTGTATTCCCGATCGTGCTGCCAGCGACACATACCTCTGACTGCCGTCCCCCAAAGGGATTGGCGCAGCCGGTGCCGAGGTCAACCGGTTTACCAGAACCATTGATGAATTTGGAAACGATTTCGGGCGGGATGGTGTTCGGTGCCGCACACGTCACGGCGATGCCGTTCATCGATGCTGGCGTACCGGTGCCCGTACACACCACACTTGTTTCAGCTGCGACAATGTCTGCTTCGTATTGTATCAACCGACCAGAACCCGGGATATGGAATCCATTGGCGTTGTTGAGGTCTGGAATGGCATTCGCAGATATGAGCGGATTCCCGCGCGCGGTGTAGAGCGAACCGTCGATATAGAGCGCACCAACCTGGTTCGCACTGTCCATGCTCACGAGATAGTGATGCCACACGGCATTGCTGCCTGCTTGTGCTTGGAATTTGATGTCGTCTGTTCCCGACACCGTTCCGGTCGAGTCATTAAAGCTCATTTGGAAACGGCCATATGGATCATCAACTGATCCACACAGCCCCGGGGATGGGTGTCCCGACGTAACCTCGCAATCACTACTCGGATCGCTCAAGAACTGGTTGCCTTGAAGCGAGTAATGAGCATCCTCGTCAGCAGTACCCATGAGCCAGAACGAATACGTGAGCGTTTTGGTGTTGGTGACGCCAAGCGGTGTAGCGCTGCCAGTACCGAAGCCCATGAACGGCAAGAACTCAATACCCGCTGGCTTATACGTCGCGTGCGCTGCAGGACTTAGAGTAAAGAAAAGCCCGAGCACAAGCACGGGAATGCCGAATGCGAAGCGTCTTATATGCATATGCCCACAGTCTACCCTGCCGGGTCTCTCAAAAGACGAGTTACCGGGTGGGGATAACCCGAGGCGATCAAGTTAGTTTGGGACGAGCGTGAGGGTAAAGCCCGCTGAGGTAACTGCGGACCCGGTCGTCATGGTGCGCTGCGGATTGCTACCGTTTGCAACTGAGTATTCATCCACGAGCATCATCTGCAACGGAGACCCGACGTCAGACAGCCGGTAGCGGAGCGTCCCTGTGCCAGGAGGAGTGAACGGCGTATTGACCGCTGCATTCCAATCCACCCAGGCCGAAACAACTGTCTCGTTGGCCGAAGTTGTCGTGAGACCGGAAGCAGTTTTATGCGAGGTGGTGACGGTAGCACCGTTATAGAGAGATCCTGTCTGATCCACAGATGCGACGTTGCCGTAATCGGCCATAACCCAATCATGAGTTCGTGCAGCGCCGCCGCTATTCCAAGTAATTGTATAGGCACCGCTCGTATCACCACCGGTAAGGATTTTGTAGCAGGCCTCGCTGTTAACACTCTCAAAGGTGTCGTTCACCGGACCGATCTGGCTAAACCCAGACGGACAGGTCATAGCGTAATTTGTATTACCGGAGCTATTGCTTATACCCGCCACAATCACGATTAGATCGCCGACTGAAATGGGGTTCGATGCAGCGTTGGTCGTCATGCTATTGCTTGTAACCGTGGCGCCGTTTTTTGCCTGAAGCCACTTCATAGTTGCTTGATGTGCGGGGATGCCTGCAGGCCCATACGGAGCCGCATACACTCCACCATAAGAAGCCGTGGAGAACACCTGTGGACTGAGAGCGCCACCCGTACCAGAATTAGAAGTATTGCTGCCCCGCACACAAACCTCGGAAGAACGGCCGCCAAACGGATTTTGACATGACGATCCGAGGTCGAGTGGCTTTCCATCGGCTATGAACTTGCTGAGTATTTCCGGCGGTATGGTGTTGGCTGCGCTACAGGTTACGCTAATACCATTCATCGTAGTAGGCGTGCCTGCGCCCGTACATACAATGCTGGTTTCAGCCGCAACTATTTCAGCCTGGTATTGGAGGGAAACTGCAGGCTGGGCCGTTGTTTTACCCCCTAAATGGAATCCGTGAGAATTGTTCAGATCCGGAAGCAAATCCGCCGGAATGGGGTTCGCATGGACTCCTGAGTCGACGCCATCTATGTAAAGCGCTGAATTCTGCGTATGTGTGTCAAAGCTAACGAGATAGTGGTGCCACGTACCATTCGATCCCGCTTGCCCTATGAACTTAACGGCATTGCTTGCGTTTACGGTACCTGTACTGTCATTGAAGTTGAGCTGGAACCGGCCACTTGTGGTGTCAACAGAGTTGCAGATGCCAGGAGCCGTCCCGCCCGTGACCTCACAGAAAGTACCGGGGTCTCCCCATGTTTCTGTTCCCACCATCGTTGTCGGGTTCGCGTTGTTATATGTTCCCATGAGCCAGAATGAGTACGTGAGCGCAGTGCTGTTGGTGACGCCAAGGGCGCTGTTCGTACCAAGACCGTTATATGGAAGAAAGGTGAGACCGAGAGGAGCGTAGCTTGACCCGGTAGTGAACGTCTGGTCGCTTGAGGTTGCGACATTACCCTGCGAATCAGCAGACGCCACTTGGAAATGATAGGTGGTACCTTCTGATAATCCCGTCACAGTGATCGAGTGCGAGGTTGTAAGCGCGTCGCTAGTTGAGGCAGTGCCATAGCTGCTCGTGAGGCCGTAGTTCACGGTTGACGACGCACCCTCATCCGTACTCCACGTGATCGTCGCGCTTGAAGCGCCCGGTGTTCCAGAAGAGATGGAGGAGAGCACAGGAGCGGTGTTGTCGACGGTCACGGTAGCGACGCTCGACGTAGCGTAGTTCCCGCTTCCGTCGCGCGCCACAGCCACGAGTGTGTGCGACCCGTCAGCGACCCCCGTCGAGTCCCACGTGCCCGTGTACGGAGAGGACGTGTCCTCTGCCCCAATGAGGGTGTTGGTGTCGAGTTTGAACTGGACGCCTGATACAGAGACGTCATCGCTTGCAGTAGCCGACAGCGCGACGGATCCTGAGACAGTTGCGTTGTTTGCGGGAGCATCGAGAGTCACCGACGGCGACGTAGTGTCCGCGGCAACGGTGAATGAAATGGTGTAGTC
The DNA here is from genome assembly GCA_035548315.1 of Minisyncoccota bacterium. Lineage (GTDB taxonomy): Bacteria > Patescibacteriota > Minisyncoccia > Phycocordibacterales > Phycocordibacteraceae > C7867-001. The sequence goes on along the minus strand of DASZTF010000044.1, from coordinate 61,491 downwards.
GTCGGCGTTGATATTGCCGGCGGCATCTTCGCATTTGACGTAGTACACATAACTGCCGCCGTTAGTGAGTCCCGAGACCGTGGAGGAGTGCGTGGTGCCGCCGGTGGTGTCGAACGAGGTCATGGAGCCGTACGCTGTGCCCGGGGATGTCGCATGTGCGCAGGTTGCAGACTCGTCGGTATCAAGTGAGATGGTGGTGCTTGTGGTGTTGAGTGCAAGGGTGCCTGAGGGAGCGCCGCCTGAGCGAACTGGCGGCGTGGTGTCGCTCGTGCCTCCGGTATGGGTTTCAGGATGCCGGGGAGTGCCTCCAGACAGGTGCACTCCGGGAACAAGGTAGGTGTCTGGTCCAACAGCGATCTGGTCGGGCGGCGCGGTCGTGCCCGCAGCCATGCCAAGCGATATGCTTGCGCGGGTTGCAGGACCGAAGCGTCCCGCCGGAGGCGTGATTCCGTGCGCTGCCTGGTATGCTGCCACGGCCGCCTTGGTTTGAGAACCGTAGTATCCGGTTGCTCCTGCAGGAATGGTGTACCCCTGAGCAATGAGCCATCTCTGGAGCGCCGTGACGTCGCTGCCTGACGTGCCTGCATCTAGGTCGCGGGTGAAAGAGGCGGGGAGGTTTGATGGGGCTCCGGTCGACTCTGTATAGGTTGAGCCGTTCAGAATTGCTTGCGTTTTTGGCCCCACCTCTCCCACCGGCTCAAGCCCGACCGAGGATTGGAATGCCTTGAGTGCCGATTCAGTCACCGCTCCAAAATAGCCAGTGATTGAAGGGTATGTGTAAAACCCCTTGGACTCAAGGAATGTCTGGAGTGCAGCGACGTCGGAACCACTTGAGCCAACTGCAAGCGTTCGGGTATACGTCGCCGCCGATGCCAGAAAGGGCTGCAGTGAAAAAAGACCGACCAACGTCGTTATGGCAACTATGACACTTCGTCGGCGCATCATGCTTTTCATACTACCATCCGCGTAGCGCTTCTCATGGATTGTTTGAGAACGCGGCTCCCGTTACCATGTTGTAGTTGTTTGAAAGCGTCCACCCGTTGAAACTTGCTGGGTAGAGCGCTCCGACGGCTCCCGTGATGTCAAAGTAGTTGTCGTGGCCTGTAGGCGAACCCGTAGCTGTCGTGTGCCCATTTGAGTCAACGCTACTGCCATGAGCAAGGTACGACATAGTGCGCGTGCCGCCGTTTGTGAGTGCGATCATAGTGTTATACGCAAAGATAGGCGACGGCAGCGTGCACGTGCCTACGCAGTAATACTGGAATCCTTCCGCTCCGCCGAGCGACGTCTGATAGGTAGTATTGAACTCATCGTCTAGCGTGAGCGTATTCAGCTGAAGCTGCTGGTAATTCATGTGCGAACCAGATGCGATATTCGCATCGTCGATGAAATTGTATTTATACGTGAGGGCCGCGTTGCACGATTCTCCGGTGTTAGCGCCAACCTGGATTACTTGCTGCTGCTGATGGATGACGTAATTGTATTCAAACACGATGGTGCCGCAGTGAGCTCGGATCGCCGACGCGGTTCCGCCAGTGTCAAAGTAGTTGTATTTCATAGTCATGTCCTCGGAAGTGCCGGTCATCTGAATCGAATAGGAGTTCGGCGAGTGTGGTACGCCAAATTTTGAATTCTGCACCGTGGTGTTTGTATCATTGACGAGATAGAGCGTTGCCCCGCCGTGCAACGTAAAGTCGAGACCGTCGAAGACAAGTCCGGTTTGATTGTCGCAACGAATCCAATGGTTAGTGACGCTATCGACCGTGCAGCCGCTATGCGAATACGTGGTCCAGTCGGCAAGCGTAACGGCGCTTGGGATACCGACCGCATAATCTACGCCGGCAACGTTCCAATCTGGTTTCTTCGTATAGCTATCGAGGAGGGTTGGGTGCTGGATGGTTGCGCTCGGCGCACCGGAAAGCCCGTCATCGAGTCCAGACGCCGTCGTGAACGTTTGATCGGACGAGGTGGCGAGATTTCCCGACGCATCGCTTGACCGCACGCGATAGTGATACGTCGTCCCCGAGGAAAGCCCAGACAACGTCACCGAATGGCTGGTGGTGAGCGTTGAATCGAGGGTGGTCGTAGCGGTGTAGGAAGAAGTAAGACCGTATTCGACTTGCGAAGTCGCGTTCTCATTGGTCGTCCAGGTTATGGTAGCGCCGGAGGAGCTGGGCGTGCCGGACGAGATAGATGAAATGACTGGAGCCGTGGTATCAGACGACCCGCCATACGTGACCACGATGACACCTTGTGCTCCAACGCCTGCGGTTCCGCAACCACCGCCACCGCCACCGCCATACAGTCCACCATTTCCTCCCGTACCCACAGTCGCGCCGACTTGGCAGGCGCCTGAACCGCCGCCACCGCCGCCTGCGCCGTGCGTTGCATCCCATTCCGTGCCTGCGCCGCCTGCGCCACCCGAACCTGCATTGTCCGTGCTGAACCCGGGATTCCCTCCCGCCCCACCACCACCGCCTGCGGTTCCTCCCGTGCCATTCCCACCCGCGCTTGCATTAACCGCACCAACACCATGGCCCACACCGTTTGAATTATCGCCCCCGTTTGCGCCCACGCCCGCCGTACTTGTGGCGTTTGCTCCTGCAGTGCCTCCACCAGAACCGCCTCCACCAGAACCACCCCACGTGAAATTGCTCGACCCGGTAGTTGCGCCTCCCGCAGCACCATTTCCGTTTGGCCCTGCGGCACCTCCGCCGCCGACGCCAGAAATAACGGTGCCGCTCTGCGGGATGCCGCCGTTCCCGCCAGAATATTTTGTGGTGCCGATTCCAGCCGACGCGGCTCCGCCCTGCCCTCCCGAAGGTGTGCCCGTTGCGACTCCGCGCTGGCCGCCCTGCGCTCCTACAATGACCGCGGAACCAAGCAGCGAACCGCAGTTGCTCGTCGCATTGCACAGATAGGTATCTCCGCCAGACGTGCTTGCAACGCCGCCGACGCCGATGTGGATGCCAATCGTCGCGCTTGGTGTAAGGTTCGTGTTCACAATTTTTGAGTACGCGCCACCGCCACCGCCAACCGGCGCATTACCACTCGCGTAGCCCGCAGCGCCTGCTCCGCCGCCTATTACTTCTATGGTGTTGTTTGAGCTGTTCCAGTCGGCGGGAACTGTCCACGTAGAGCCAGAAGTGATATAAACGACTGTTTGCGATCCTGCCTGGGTGGTGAATGTCTTGTCGCTTGACGTTGACGTATTACCGCTCGCATCCGCCGACACCACCGCAAAATGATAAGTGGTATTCGATGCAAGGCCTGATAGCACTAGCTCATGACTAGTTACTCGTGACGCATTGAAAACTGTCGTGCCGTACGAACTGGTTGTACCGTATACGACCTTTGAATCCGAAGATTCGTCGGTCGTCCATGTAGTCGTAGCAACCGTGGTGTCCGTCGTAGATGCTATAGCCGAAAGTACAGGTCCTGCATTGTCCACGGTCACGGTTACTGAAGTTGCAGTAGTGGTGTTGCCGGCAGCGTCGCGAGCTACCGCTGTAAGCGTGTGAGAACCGTCAGAAACGCCGGTGCTATCCCAACTGAGAACATAGGGATCGGACGTGTCTTCCGAACCGAGTGAAGAGCCATCGAGCTTGAACTGAACCCCTATAACGGCAGTATCGTCAGACGCAGTAGCAGAAACCGCAACTGAAGCGCCGGTAACCGTACTCCCGTCCGAAGGCGCGGTCATTGAAACCGTTGGCGCGGTGGTGTCACCACCTCCCCCACCTCCGCCGCCTCCTCCTCCTCCGCCGCCTCCGCCTCCGCCATTATTGCGGCTGCCCCCGCCACCGCCTGCTGAGATAGTGGTTGTTGTGGAGGTAGTGGTAGTAGTTTGAGTGCAGACCGTACCAATGGAAGAACGAGTCAGGGGACCAAGATAACCGACTGCCGGAAAGATGAGATGTACTGATTGGTAGGCACTGAGGGCGGTCTGGGTTTGGGGACCGAAGTATCCCGTTGCACCCGCTGATATGGTGTAGCCCTGGCTCATGAGCCAAGATTGGAGCGCTGTTACGTCGGGGCCAGTGGCATTAAGAGTGAGGTCTCTCGTGAGTGCTGGACAGCTTGATGTGGTGGTAGTGCCACGGGCTGCGAGTTCAGCTTCTAATGACTGAACGAGTTGGACGAGGCGGAGTACTTCTGCCTGGAGGTCAGCAATGGAGGTAGCTGACGCCACGTGTGGGGTAAGCACAATACTGAGCACGGCAAACGCCAGCCCCCATTTCTTCATGGGGATAGTGTAGCACCGTACGCCAAGGGGCTATATCCCCACCTCGTCAACCACTTGGTCGACGGTTTTACCAGAAACGTCGCGCTTGCCGCCCTGCGGCTCGTTGATCTTGAGGTTCACGCGCGCGTTGTGCTTCATACCGACCACGCGCAGGAGGGTGCGCAACGACTTCGCCGTATTGCCGTCCTTACCGATGATCTTGCCCATGTCGTCGGCGTGCACAGTGAGCGTGAGGAGCACGCCCATCTCATCGACGGTACGGGTAATGACGACAGCATCGGGATTATCCACGAGGGCTTTGACGACAAAATCGAGGAATGCGTAGTCTTGTTCCATAGAGGGATATGCTTAGCGGGTAACCTTTCGAGCGACGTACAGTATAGCATATTGGCCCTTTTCAGGGCCTTTCTGCTTTGCTTACGCTGCGACTTCCTCAGTCGGTGCAGCTTCTGGCGCTGCCTCGGGTTCAGGAGCGGGAGCCGCTTCAGCAGGTGCTTCAGGGGCTGGCTCCTCTGCCGGAGCTGCTGCGGCTGCTTCAGCCTCTGTCTTTGCTGCTTCTTCAGCGGCCTTCGCGGCAGCAACTGCCTCTTCCTCTTTGGCCTTAGCAGCTGCAGCCTCTTCAGCGCGCTTCGCGACGTTCTTCTCGAGATTCTTCTTCGAGATCACCTGGACCTTTGCACCCTCGAGCACCTTCTTCTCGATGAGGAGGTTCTTGAGGCTCGGCGAGAGCTGCGCGCCCTTGCTCATCCAGTCCTTGAGGCGGTCCTCCGCGATCGTGAGGGCCTTGGTCTTCGGGTTATAGGTACCGAGCTGATCGGTGTAGGTACCGGCCTTAGGCGAGCTCGTCTTTTCGAGGACGAGAATACGAAAAGCCGGGTCGTTCGTGCGGCCAATGCGCTGCATTCGGATCATCAACATGTCTCGGGACTATAGCAAATAGGTACTAGGCGGTCAAATAGGCCCCAAATGAGGAAACGTCTGCTAGAGTGAGGTAAATGGCTGCAAATCAAGTATATGAGGGCCCGATTACCATTACCCGTACCGGTAAGGGCTTTTTCAGCATCCCCGATCCCAAGAACCCCAAGGCCCGGCCCGATAAGGAGAGCGACCTCTATATCCCCCGTGAATGGCTCAATACGGCCCTCCCACGCGACGTGGTGAAGGTGGAGACCGCAGGTACCGTGGACCGCCGCAAAGCCGGGAAAGTGGTGGAGATCGTGAAGCGCGCGAGCGAGCACTTCGTGGGCACCCTCGTGAAGACCGAGCGCGGTAATACCATCCTCATCCCTGATAACAAACGGATGTACGTGCCGCTTATGGTGGCACCGGTGGGCACGGAAGCGCCCTTCCCGCTCGAACATAAAGTCGTCGTGAAGATGATCGGCTGGAACGAGGGTGAAGAGATCCCGCGCGGCGAAGCTATCGAGGATATCGGCCCGGCTGGCGAGCACGAAGTAGAGATGCGCGCGCTCGCGCTCGCACAGGGATTCCGTTCTGACTTCCCTCCCGGGGTCGTGGCAGAAGCGAAGCGCCTTGAAGAATCGGGCAAGGCGATGATCGAAGCGGGTACGCCCGGTCGCAAGGATTTCAGGAATATTCCGACCTTCACCATTGATCCAGCAGATGCAAAAGACTTTGACGATGCGCTCTCGGTGCGCAAGCTTGAGAACGGCATGATCGAGGTCGGCGTACACATCGCCGACGTCTCGTACTTTGTGACGCCGGGCACCGCGATTGATACGGAAGCGCGTAACCGCGCGACATCGGTGTACCTGGTGGATCGCACGATCCCGATGCTCCCCCACGTGCTCAGCAATGACCTCTGTTCCCTCAACCCCGATGTCGATCGACTCTCGATGTCTGCAGTCTTTGTGCTCGATGAAAACGCGAACGTGCATGAGAAGTGGTTCGGCGAAACGGTGATCCACTCGGCCAAGCGGTTTACCTATGAAGAAGCACAGGGCGTGCTCGATACCGGTAGCGGGCCGATGGTAGAAGAACTCAAGACTATCGCTGGGCTCGCGCGCAAGATCCGCGCAAAGCGTATCGCAAAGGGCGCGATCGAATTTGATACCGCTGAAATAAAGGTGGAGATCGATGCGACGGGTAAGCCAGTCGCCATCCACCTGAAACAGCGCCAGGAGACCAATATGCTCATCGAGGACTTCATGCTGCTCGCGAATGAAGCGGTCGCTGAACACCTTGCAAAAGCAGCGAAGCAATCGAAGCTTCACGACAGCGTAATATTTCGCGTGCACGACACGCCGGACGCCGACCGCATCGAGAACCTTACGCAGTTCTTGAAGGTTATGGGATACGACCTCCAGACCCATGCAGGAAAAGTAAAAGGTACGGAGTTGAATCGCCTCTTGGAAAAGGTAAAAGGTACGCCGGAGGAATACCTCATCAAGACCGCGACGCTGCGCTCGATGGCGAAGGCTGTGTACGACACCAAGAACATTGGCCACTTCGGTCTCGCGTTCGAGTACTACACGCACTTCACCTCCCCGATCCGCCGCTACCCTGACCTTTTGATCCATCGTATGCTGAAGCACTTTGAGCACGAGCGTGTCGTGAGCGCGGCGGAGATGGCGGAGTTCAAGAATCTCGCCGTGCACTCGAGCGAGCGTGAAGTATCCGCCGCAGAGGCCGAGCGCGATTCGGTGAAGCTCAAGGTCGTGGAATTCATGGCGGACAAGATCGGCCAGGAATTCGACGCTGTGATCAGCGGCGTATCTGACCGCGGCATCTATGTAGAGCTCAACGAGACCCATGCAGAAGGCATGATCCGCATCCGCGACCTCGGTGATGACTACTTCATATTCGACGAGCCGCACTATCGCGTGGTCGGCGAGCGCACGCACACCGCCTACCGCCTCGGCGACCCGATCCGCGTCAAACTCATGGCGGCGCGCCCGTTTGAGCGCGAACTCGACTTCGCACTCGCTCCGGCTGCTACTGCTTAGCTTCGAGAATGCGCGAAAGCGCGAGCGCGTAGGCGGCTTCGCGCATGGTGACGTTGCGCGTCATAGCGAAGTCGGCGACGTCGCGGTAGGCGTCTACCATCGTTTCTTTGAGACGGTCTTCGACTTGTTCCTTCGTCCACTTCTCCCCTGCTTTGTTCTGCAACCATTCGAAATAGGAGACCGTCACACCGCCGGCATTCGCGAGTACGTCGGGCACAATAGCGACGCCGCGCTTACTTAGCACGTCGTCTGCTTCCGGAGTCACGGGGCCGTTAGCAACTTCCAAAATAATGTCTGCTTTCACCTCTGCCGCATTGTTTGCATTCACTTGCTCTTCGAGCGCAGCGGGAATCAAAATATCTGTTTGCGTGGTGATCACGGCATCGGGCGCCGTTACAGTACCGAATGCACTTAACTCACCTTTTTCTGCTTTTGCTTTGAGTGCCGCCGGAATATCGAGGCCATTCGCATCAAAAAGTGTTCCGGAAGAGTCTGCGAGTGCGACGACTTTTGCACCGCGGTCAAAAAGAAGTTCTGCCGCACGCGCGCCGGCGTTCCCCGCGCCCTGAATTGCTGCCGAAAGTTTTGACACATCGCGATGCTGATCCCCTAGCAGCGCTTCGAGCACCATCACGGCGCCGTCTGCTGTGGCCGTGTCGCGGCCAAGGCTCCCGCCCTTCTCAATTGGTTTGCCAGTAATCATCGCCGGCGCCGGGTGACCCACGATTTTCTCGTACTCATCAAGCATCACCGCCATGATGTCAGGGTTGGTGTACACGTCCGGTGCGGGCACATCGACATCAGGACCGAGGTTATCGGCGAACGCGCGCACATAGGCGCGCGCGAGTTCATGCAAATCTTCTTTCGTGAGTTTTTTGGGGTCGACTGCAACACCGCCCTTCCCACCACCAAGCGGAATCCCGACCACCGCACATTTAATAGCCATCATCGCGGCGAGCGCCTCGACTTCATCCTGATCGGCGTTCGGATGGAATCGGATGCCGCCTTTGTAGGGCCCACGTGCGTTATTAAACTGCACGCGGTAGGCCGGAAAGGTCGCGCTTCCACCGCTCGCCAAATTAATAGTGAGATCCGCGCGCAAAATATGATCCGGAGTTTCAAGCTTTTTCCTGTCTTCTTCTCCGAGTCCAAGAAGTGTCGCTGCTTTATCGACGTTGTGCTTGAAATATTCAAATGCGGCCATGTGGAGTCAGCATACTCCTCACCCGCCACGCGTCCATGGGGATAAAGAAAGGGTCCGACTTGCGTCAGACCCTTTCCGGAAGACATGCAGCGAGAGACCCCACCGCATGAGATTCTGGATCACCGCCTTTCAGAAGAGAGGTTGGGGATCTGCACGACGTAGAGGGGTGAATCTCTAGAAGGTCGTGCCTCCGTCACCTGCTTCCGAAAGGCGGAAAATGAGTATTCTCATTGCTGTCTCCCGTCACGTGTAAAGGGCTGTCTGCTCGCCCAAAAACAGTCGCAGACACCTGTAGGCTAACACAGGGTACCGGTGCCCAATCCACAACCCACTGACTAAAAGAATGCCCGCCCGGGGTGAACCAGGCGGGGTGAAGAATCGACAGCTCAGTTGATTTCGAACTGCCCAGTGCAACCATTGATGTTGACGAGCGTTGCCTGCGGCAGCGGGGAGTTCTCCGCGTTGAGCGCCAACTTGTCGCCAATATGCATCGGCAGTACGGCGCTCCAACTCTTTTGGAAGCCGGACGTCGCTTCGCGCTTGGCAACAGTCAGTTGTCTCTCTCTCGGGTGACACGCGAGGACATACCATTCGTCTATTATGGCCAGCCCAGGAGCAGCATAGACTCTCTCACTGGCCAGTGCCGAGCTGGCGCTTGCCAGAGCAGCTGCGACGGAAAATGCAATCAGGGTGCGGTGCATCGTTTTTCTCCAGATGCGGTTACTGGAATAATAATAGCACCTATATGTTGTTTGTCAATTCCCTATTTCGCGACGGCGACGGCTTCGTCGAACTTTACCGAGAGGAGCTTACTGACGCCGTCAGCGCCCATGGTGACGCCGTAGAGGATGCCCGCGCGGCTCATGGTCTCGCGATTGTGGGTGATCACAATGAGCTGCGACTTCTTCGCGAGGTTCTCGATCATGTCGCCGTAGCGGCGGCTGTTGGCTTCGTCGAGCGCGGCATCGGTCTCGTCGAGGATGAGGAACGGGGGCGGATTTACCTGGCTCATCGCAAAGATGAGCGCGATCGAGGTGAGCGCGCGTTCGCCGCCCGAGAGCTGCATGAGGGACTGCACTTTCTTCTTGGGAAGATTTACTGAAATTTCAATACCCGGCTTTGCATCTTTATCCTTCTTGCGTGGCTCGTAGTCATCTGCGAGATCATCTTCCTCTTCATCAGCATCAAATTCTTCAAGGGTCAGCTTGGCGCTACCGCCGCCAAACATAAGCGCGAAAAATTCTGTGAACGAGTCGTTCACCTTCTTCAACCCTTCTGCAAAGTTCTTAGCGAGCTCGTCGTCGAGGTCCTTGATGAGCGTGCGCAGGCCCTCTGCTGACTGCGCGAGGTCGGTAAGCTCGCGTCCGAGGAATGCTTCACGTTCCGTCGCCTCCTTATATTCCGTGCGGACTTCTTCTCCCGTACCGCCCGATTCTTCAAGACGGATCTTGAGGCGCTCGATCGCGCGCTTCCTGCCCTCTTGCGCGGCACGCTCTTCTCCCATGACTGGCTTTCCTTCGGTGCTGAGCATCAGCGAGCCGATGAGCGCCGCGACCTCTGCTCGTGCCTGCTCAAGTTCGCCGGTGAGGATGACGAGTTCTCGCTCGCGGTCGCCCTGATGCGCGACTTCTGCCGTGGCTTGCGCGCGCTCGTCCGCGAGCTTCACTAATTCCTTCTTGCCTTCGCGGCCCGCTTCTTCATGAGCGCGCGCGTCTTCGCGCGCGCGACTGAGTTCGTGCCGCATGCGCTCGACGATCTCGGCGAGCGCAGCATCCTTGGCCGCAAGTTTTTGATGCTCTTCTTCGAGCTTGTATACTGCCTGCTCCTCATCAGCGAGGTACGCGTCCTTGGGCAGTGCGAACCGCTCGAAGAACGCGCGGATGGCCCCCCGGATGGCCTGGAGTGCTGCCTTGAGCGAGTCGGGCACTTCTCCCGCGTGCTCCACCTGCTTCTCGATCTCATCCCGCAGCATGGTGAATTCATCGCGCGAGACCTTCACATAGGGATCGCGTGCGGCTGCGGCGCTGCGCTGCTTGGCTGCTTCGAGCGCACCCTCGGCCTTACCGATGTCGCGCGCAAGCGCAGCCTTCTCCGCGACCAAGCGGTCGAGGTCGCGCTCGGCGTCGCGCACCGCCTGCGCCTTCTTCATGCCCGCGCTGTCGGCCGTAGTATCGTCCAAGCGATTCAGTTCCGCGGTAAGGGCGGCCAGCTTCTCGCTCGCCACGGCGCGTGCGTGCGCCGCTTTTTCTTTCTCCGTACTCAAATAATGTTCCTCCGTCGCGAAATAAATAGCTGACTGCTCCGCAAGCTGCCGACGCAGTTCGTCGGCACGCTCCAGTTTCTCCACCTGCGTGGTGAGGAATTTAAGGTGCGGTGTGAGTTCGCGGCGCAGCGCCTCCACCTGTTTCATGTTCTCCTCGGTCTTCTCGAGTTTGCGCTTACTCTCCTCCTTCTTGAATTCAAACGCGGTCAGTCCGAGTGCGTCTTCGAGCATCGCGCGGCGCTCCTTGGTATTCGCAAGCAGGATGCGATCCGCCTCGCCCTGGGAAATGATGTGGTGCCCGGTCTCACCGATGTTCGCGCTCGCGAGAATCTCCTGCGTGTCGCGCAAGCGGACCTTGGAACCATTTACCGAGTACTCCGACGCGCCGTCGCGGAATACCGCGCGCTCGAGCGTGACTTCATCGAAATCGACCTTGAAGGGCTTCTTGGCATTATCAAAGGTGACCGCGACTGATGCACGATTAGCACGGCTCGCCGAATGGGAGCCCGAGAATATAAGGTCCTCGCTGCGCTTCCCGCGCATCGACTTCATCGATTGCTCGCCGAGCGCGAAGCGGAACGCTTCCGCGACGTTGCTTTTACCCGAGCCGTTTGGCCCCACGATCGCCGTGACCGACGACGAGAAATCGAGCACGGTCTTGCGCGCAAAGGATTTGAAGCCAGCTATTTCAAGCCGTTTAAGCATTCCCCTCTAGTATATACGATTCTGCGCAGGTGAAGCATTCATGGAGCGTTCACCGTGGAGTTGGTAGAGTGACCGCTCCAGGCTAATCGCGGAGCCTGGCGATCCTGAAACGTAGATCACGCTGTACGAGTTATCAGATTACGTAGCAGTTAACCATTACGTAGCAGTTAACCAGGAATAGCGATATGCAGATCAACGCTCTCCTGGGGAGGTCAGAGGACACGAGCGGTCCGCTGGCCTCCCCCTTTGCCGCTCCTACCAACCCGTCTTGTCGAGCGCAGCCGATGCCGCCGACTGCTCGGCGTCTTGCTTGCTCTTCCCTTCTCCCTGCGCTATCTCGTCTGCGCCGAGGTACACCGCGACCGTGAATTGCTTGTCGTGATCCGGCCCGACTTCTGAAATCGTTTTGTACGCGGGCGTCACACCCTTCTTTTCTTGCGCGACTTCCTGGAAGCGGCTCTTAGCGTCTTGCCACGCGCGCTTCTGAATCACTTCGTCGATCTTCGGGAACAAGTTCTGCGCGAGGAACAGCGCCGCGGCGTCGTATCCCTGGTCGAGATAAATCGCGCCGGTGATAGCTTCAAACGCATTCGCGAGGATTACGTCGCGCGCGCGACCCGTGTCGCGTGCTTCGCCCTTCGACAGCAGCAGCATCTCGCTTATGCCAAGCGTGTTCGCCACGCCCGCGAGCGATACTGTATTCACCAGGGCCGCGCGGTATGCCGTGAGATCGCCCTCGGGCTTGGTCGGGAATTTGTCATATAGGAAACGCGTGGCCGCAAGCTCGAGAACTGCGTCGCCAAGGAACTCGAGGCGCTCGTTGTGCTTCCCTGCGTGGTCGCGGTGCTCATTGAGGTACGAGCGATGGGTCAGCGCCTCGACGAACAGGTCGAGGTCGAGAAAATTGAGTCCAAGTTTGCGTGCTGCGTCTTCGGGATTCATCGCGCTCACTATACGTGAATTTGGGTAAAAATCACGCGTGCTGCGGCTGCTTCGCGCGGGCGCGGTCGAGGAGCGTCTGCACCGCGGCTGTCACGATCGGAAGCATGTCTTCGTAGAAATTGAGGTCGAGGATGTCGGGCAGCTTGAACCAGCGCGCGTCATCGAGCCCACCGGTCTGCTTAAGCTTGATTTCAGTGTACGCGGATTCGGCGAGAAAGTACGTCACGTGCTTGCGGTACTTACCCTTCTCCGGGTGGCTCGCCACGTATTCATTCTCGCCGACCTTCTCGATGATAGTGACGTCGAGTCCGAGCTCGTCCTTCATCTCGCGCACGGTCGCTGTGGGCGCATCTTCACCCTCCTCGAGCCCGCCCTTCGAGAGCGTCCAGTGACCGAACACGTCGTGGACGAGTGCGAGGTAGTACTGGCCCTCGTGGTACGCGTACACGACCGCGCCGCCGAGCTGCTCGACCGGGAGGTCTTCGCGGCGCAGCTGCTTCTTCTTGCCGGTCTCGTCCTTCCCGGGCTCGCCGATCTCTTTATAGACCGCACCCAAGACACCGTTCACGAAACGGCCTGAAGATTCCCCGCCGAAGGTCTTCGCGAGTTCGATGGCTTCGTTGATGGCGACCTTCGCTGGCACCTGTGCGCGATCAGCGAAGAGGAGTTCGTAAAGGCCGATGCGTAGAATATTGCGATCAACCGGCGCGATTTTATCGAGCGGCCAATCGGGAGCCGCTTTGGTGATGATAAGGTCGACGTCGTCCTTTTTCGCAAGGACGCCCGAGAGGAGTTGATCCATGAACGGTCGGTCGGTGGAGTCGCCACCGAATTCTTCTACGTTACGTGCGAGCATGGCTCCGGCATCTTCCGGCGCGGCAAGCGTCGTATCCCACTCGAAGAGTGTTTGGAGTACGACCGATCGCGCGAGATGTCTGTTGGCCATGGAACTCTGTGTACGAGTATAGCAAACACAACGGCCCCGCGAAGCGGGGCCGTGGATATCACACGTGGAGAAATTATTTGCCGCCGGAGCCGCCGCCCATGCCGGAGCGGGCCTGCGGACGTCCGCCGCCCACGAACCGACGCATGAGGCCTCCCTTCTTGGCACTCGTCTGCTCTATATGCTCGTGATCGGCGTGGCGGTCTTCCTTCGGAAGCTTCGGCTCGACGCCCTTCGTCGCTCCGCTCCTCAGGGTCTTCGACCCTTTCGTCTTCGGGGTGAAAATCTGCTTGCCGCGGTACATGCCGGTCGCCTCGTCGATACGGTGCGGGAGGCGGAGATTGCCGGACTCTTTGTCCGTGACGATGGTCATGCGCTTCAAGGCATGATGGGAGCGGCGGTTATTGGTGTGGCCGCGGGTATGGCGCATTCGAATTGACATGGCGGCCACTGTAGCACGCGGGCATAAAAATGTGAAGGCGCCGCTCGGAAGCGACGCCTTTTCACCTAGCCATCAACCGTTCAATCGCGTGTCGGTACAACCGCGGGACAGACGCCAAGCGTCATGATCGCGGATACCAGCCTGCGAAGCCGGCCACAGAGGCATTCGGCACTTCTGCGGTTACCCGAAGCAATGCCTTCAAAAAAGGGGCACCCTATGCAGGCAGAGCCCTCAGGTAGTTCCCTCTTACTCTTTTCCAGTGGCATGTCTTTTCCCAAAGATTTTGTTGTTGGCCCAGTGCCAGCTGCTCCGTCCCCGTAGGCGACGAATCAGCAGACATCGTGTGATTGTACCACACAGGTGAAGCTATCGTGAAGGTAGGTAGGAACGGCGGTGGATTTCTGAAGGGCCAAGTTCCGAAAGCATCTGGTAGTGGAGCTTGGTGCCGTACCCCTTGTGAACCGCGAAGCCGTACCCCGGAAACTTTTTCTCATAGCGCTGCATGAGTCTGTCTCGAGAGACTTTTGCCGCAATCGAAGCAAGAGAAATAATGGGAATGAGTGAGTCTCCGTGAATCACCGTCTCTTGCGAGTACTCTTGCGGCGCGTGGAGCAAGCCATCGAGGTACACGTGCACGCCGCGTGATTCTGGCGCAAGCGTCCGCACACCACGCCCAATAGCGGCGCGCACCACGCGCGTCATGCCGCGCGCATCGATCATCGCGTGGCTCCCGTACCGCACGCAGTAGGAAATATCGCCGCGCTCCGCGCGGCGGGTGAGCATTTCAAATAGTTCTTCCCGCTTCCCTTCCGTGAGCTTTTTCGAATCATCGACACCGGGAAATTCCTTCGCCACGTCAAACCCCTTCGGCACCAGCACGAACCCCACCGCCACCGGCCCCGCGAGCGGTCCCCTTCCTGCCTCATCGACGCCGATCACCGCTTTGGGCACAAATTTCATGAAGAAAGTATACTAGGGTATATGGCCGGCACGAGTAATGGAAAGTACGTCCACCTCCACACACACAGCCACTACAGCTTCCTCCAGGCGCTGCCCAAAGTCGACGAACTGGTCGAGCGCGCGAAGAAGTACGGTATGCCCGCGCTCGGACTCACCGATAACGGTAACCTCCACGGCGCGATCGAGCTCTATCAGAAGTGTGCGAAGGCCGGCATCAAACCGATTATCGGCGTCGACGCGTACATTGCGCCGCGCTCGCGGTTCGATCGGGACCAGGCTACCGCTGAAAAGCGCACGCGTCTCGTGCTGCTCGCAGAAAATAATACCGGCTACAAGAACCTCATGGCGCTCGTGACGAGATCGTTCACGGAAGGATTCTTCGACCGACCGCTCATGGACATGGACCTTATCCGAGAACACGCGCATGGTCTCATCGCGCTCATGCCGTCGTTTGCGGGTGATGTGCCCCGCCTCCTCGCGAGCGGGCAGGACGAGGCGGCGGGCGCCGCGCTCGCCGAGTGGTCGAGCATTTTCGGGAAGGATAATCTGTTTCTTGAAATCACCCATCACCCCAAAGCCGCGGGCCACGAAGAAAAAATGCGCAAGGTGATGGAGCTTTCGAAGCGAAGCGGCGTGCCGCTGGTCGCACAGCAGGACGTGTACTACCTCGACCCCGACGATCGCGAAGCGACATCAGTGATGCGGCGCATCCAGCACGGGCAGGCAGACCGCAATGAGGAGGAGGACTTTTCCTTCGTTACCGAAAAGGAGATGCGTAAACGATTTAAGGGCATGGAAGACGCAGTCGACCGTTCGGGAGAAATTGCGGAGCGCTGTAATGTCTCGCTCACGCTCGGGAGCTGGGTGTTCCCCAATTTTCCCGAGGAGCCAGGTAAAACGCACGCCGATATGTTGCGCGAGAAAGCCTACAAAGGTCTCACGGCACGCGGACTCTCCAAGGAAAATCCGGCGGTCGTTAAGCGACTCGAGTACGAGCTCGGCGTGATCATCGAAAAAGGGTTCGCGCCGTACTTCCTCGTGGTGTCCGACCTGCTCACGTTCGCCAAGCAGGCGGGTATTCTCACGACCACGCGCGGATCGGCCGCCGGATCGCTCGTCTCCTATGTGACCGGCATCACGAACGTCGATCCGCTCGAATACCAACTCCCCTTCGAACGATTCCTCAACCCCGAGCGTCCGAAAGCACCCGATATCGATATGGACTACGCCGATACTCGCCGCGACGAAATGATCGCGTACGCCAAGCAGCGTTATGGCGAAGACCACGTCGCGCAGATCGGCACCTTCGGCACCATGATGGCGCGCGCAGCAGTACGCGATGTGGCGCGCGCGCTCGGGCACAGCTACGGCACGGGCGACCGCATCGCTAAGCTCATCCCCATCGGCCAGCAAGGATTCCCGATGACCATCGAACGCGCGTTTAAAGAAGAGCCCGAACTCAAGCAGCTCTATACCGAAGACGAAGACGTGAAAGAAATACTCGACCTCGCGATGCGCATCGAGGGCTCTGCGCGCCATACCGGCGTGCATGCCGCGGGCGTGGTGATATCACCGACTCCCCTTACCGAATGGACGCCACTCCAGACCGATCCGAAAACGGGCAAGCTCATCACGCAGTACGACATGCACGCCGTAGAAGACGCGGGGCTCCTCAAGTACGACTTCCTCGGGATCAAGAACCTCTCCATCCTCGCCGACGCCATGGAGCGCGTGAAGGAAACCCGCGGCATCGTGATCGATATTGAGAACATCCCGCTCGACGACGCGAAGACGTTTGCCATGCTCGCGCGGGGCGAGACGGAAGGCACGTTCCAGCTGAACGGCTCCGGCATGACGCGCTACTTGAAGGAGCTCAAACCGACCACCATCCACGATATCAACGCCATGGTGGCGCTCTACCGCCCGGGCCCAATGGAAACGATCCCGCAGTACATCGAGCGCAAGCGTAATCCCGGACTGGTGACGTACATGGATCCGCGCATGAAGGAATACTTGGGTGCGTCCTACGGACTCCTCGTGTACCAGGACGACGTGCTCCTCACCGCCATTACGCTCGGCGGCTATTCCTGGCTCGAAGCCGACACGCTCCGCAAGGCCATGGGTAAGAAAATCCCTGCGGAAATGGAGGCACAAAAAGAAAAGTTGCTCAAAGGATTTGTAGAGTACGGCAAGCTCCCGCCTGAAAAAGGGAAAGCGATCTGGGCGCTTATCGAACCGTTCGCTGCGTACGGGTTCAACAAAGCGCACGCCGCAAGCTACGGGAAGGTCGCGTACCAGACCGCATACATGAAGGCCAACCACCCGGTGGAATACATGACGGCGCTCCTTACGGCGGACGCGGGCGACACTGAATCGATCGCGGTCCTTATTGCTGAGGCAGAGCGCCTCCACATACCCGTGCTGCCGCCCGACGTGAACGAGAGCGGAGCGGTGTTCACCATTGTGGGAGAAAAGAAAGACACGATTCGATTCGGCCTCTCCTCGATCAAGAACTTTGGCGAGGGCATCGCGGAAGCAATACTTGCGGAGCGTACCGCGCACGGACCGTTCGCAACTATTTCTGACTTTCTCATCCGTGTGGGATCAAAAAATTTGAATAAGAAATCGCTCGAATCGCTTATCAAGGCAGGAGCGCTCGATTCCTTCGCGGAACGCGGCACACTCATGGAAAATATCGACCGCATGCTCGAATTCCATCGCGATGCCGCCAAGGAATCCCCGCAGGACTCGCTCTTTGGTGCGCTCGCGGCGCCCACCCTCACCCTTATCCCCGCGCCCGAACTCCCGATCGGTGAGAAACTGCGCGCGGAAAAAGAACTGCTCGGCATTTACGTATCAGGGCACCCCCTCGACGCACACGAAGATACCCTCGCGCGCGCCAAGCTCACGATAAGCGCAATCAACGCCGACCCGCACAAAGGCCGGCCGGTGATCATCCCCGTGCTCGTCTCTGACGTGCGCACTATCCTCACCAAGTCGGGCGAGAAAATGGCGTTCGTGAAATTCGAAGACAAGACCGACTCGATCGAGGGCGTCGTCTTCCCCAAACTCTATAAAGAGGTCGGCGCGAAAGTCGTTCCGGGCACTTGCCTCCTGCTTAAAGCGACCATCTCCGACCGCAACGGCGAGATCTCGCTCGCGATCGATAACCTGAAAACGCTCTAAGTCGCGTGAGGAAATCGTGGTATTCTCGAATGTACATGGCCTCACTTCCTGAAAAGCGCCACACCCTCGCGCATCTCTTGGCTGCAGCCGTGGCGGAGCGCTACCCGCACGCCAAGGCCACCATCGGCCCTGCTGTCGACAATGGCTTTTATTACGACTTTGATTTCTCAGCCGGTGAAAAACCTGGCGAAGAAGAACTCGAGAAGCTCACCGCGGACATGCGCGACCTCCTGCCCTCCTGGACCAGCATGACCGGTGTGGAAGTGTCCGAGGCCGACGCAAAGGACCGGTTCAAGGACAACCCGTTCAAGCTCGAACTCATCGACGAGATCACAGAGAGGGGCGAGAAAATCACGCTCTACACCGCAGGGGGCTTTACCGACCTGTGCCGCGGTGGTCACAGCGAGCACCCGGCGCACGACATTGAGGCCGACGCATTCCTCCTCGACCGCATCGCGGGCGCCTACTGGCGCGGCGATGAGAACAAGCCCCAGCTCACGCGTATTTATGGGCTGGCGTTTGATACCAAGGCCGACCTCGACGCCTACAAGGTCCAGCTCGAGGAAGCGAAGAAGCGTGACCACCGCAAACTCGGGGTGGAGCTCGACCTATTTACGTTCTCCGAGCTTGTCGGTTCAGGCCTCCCACTCTTCACTCCCAAGGGCACGGTGCTGCGCGAAGAGATTCATCGGTACTCGCAAGAACTGCGCACCAAGCGTGGGTTCGACCGCGTATGGATCCCGCACATCACGAAGCAGGAGCTCTACGAGAAGTCTGGCCACTGGGCCAAGTTCGGCAACGAACTCTTCCTCGTGAAGAGCCAGGAGACGAGCGACAAGTTCGTACTGAAGCCGATGAACTGCCCGCACCACACGCAGATCTATGCGTCGCGCGGCCGCAGCTACCGCGACCTCCCGCTCCGCTACCTCGAGACCACGACGGTATACCGCGATGAGAAAAAGGGCGAGCTCGCGGGCCTCTCGCGTGTGCGCTCGATCACGCAGGACGACAGCCATGTGTTCTGCCGCCCCGACCAGATCGAGCAGGAATATGGTTCGATCATGCAGATGGTGATGGAGTTTTATGCCACGATGGGCATGAAGTTCCGTGCACGACTTTCCTTCCGTGATCCGGCTACGCCCGAAAAGTACCTTGGTGAATCCGCACTCTGGGATAGCGCCGAAGCGCAGCTCGAAGCCATCGCGAAGAACGGCGGGTTCGACTACTTCATCGCGCGGGGGGAAGCAGCTTTCTACGGACCTAAGATCGACTTCATGGCCACGGATGCGATCGGCCGCGAACACCAGCTCGCTACGGGCCAGCTCGACTTCGTGCAGCCGGCACGCTTTGCACTTGAATACATCGACACCGATGGATCGCCGAAGACGCCAGTGATGATCCACCTCGCGATCGCCGGTTCGCTCGAGCGTTTCCTCTCGGTTTACATCGAGCACACGGCGGGCGTGTTCCCGCTCTGGCTCGCGCCAGTGCAGGCAGCGGTGCTCCCTGTCTCTGAGAAGCACGCAGACTATGCGAACGAAGTCATGAGCAAACTCAAAGAAGCCGGCATCCGCGCAGAGCTGCATGCCGATGACTCGCTCGGCAAGCGCATCCGCGCAGTGAAGACGGCGAAGGTTCCGTGCTTCATCGTGCTCGGTGATGCAGAAGCAGGTGCCGGCACCATGACGGTAGAAAATAATCGCAACGGCGACAAGGCCACGGTGCCACTCCAAGAATTTATCGATGCGACCCTCGCGCGCATCAAAGAACGCGCAAATATCTAAGGCAAAAGAAACCCGCCGCCTCGAAGGAGGCGGCGGTTTTCTTGTGTGGAGTTACTTCCCGATCACGGCGAACGCGCGGGTGAGCGCGAGCTTCGCTGCGGTCGAGTCCTGCGAGTAGCTCGAGTCGACTGCCGTCGCGAGCGCGCCGATGAGGCGCTCGAGCGTCGGCGTCATCGTCGCGGCAAGGATGCGTGCCACTTCCGGATCGACGGGCGTGCCGTCGATGCGAGCGCGATACGCGTCATCGAGCGCGGAGACTGCGTCCGTGAGGAACGCCTGCGAGCTTCCGCCGCCCTTCGCAATCGTGCGGAGCATACCGAAGACCGCGTTGCGATCGCCATCGAGGACCGCGGCGATAAATCCGCGAACGTTCGTGTCAGCCTCGCGGTGGATGGCCGGTGCTTCGTCAGCGAAAGTCATCGGTGCGGGCGCGATCGGTGCCGGAGCTTCGTGCACCGGTTCGGGTGCAGCCGGCTGGCGCGAGAGGCCCTTCACGATGTCATCCACCGAG
This sequence comes from Minisyncoccota bacterium, assembly GCA_035548315.1. Taxonomy (GTDB): domain Bacteria; phylum Patescibacteriota; class Minisyncoccia; order Phycocordibacterales; family Phycocordibacteraceae; genus C7867-001. The sequence continues at coordinate 41,339 of DASZTF010000044.1, read as the reverse complement.
AGCGCGCCACCCGTCGCGAACGAGCGGAAGCCGTCGTAGGTCGAGTAGCCGCGGCTCGGCATCGCGAGTGTAGATTCAGCAATCGGTTCCGTATTCGGCATATGCACGTCCTCAACATTCTGCGAGTAGTGCGCGTGAACGAGGTCGTTTGCCGTAGTGTGTACATCGCTGTTGAGAGCGACACCCACCTGGTGACCGAACGCCACCGCCCCACCCTTCACGAACGGAAGGAATTTGAAGAGGAAGAGGTACGAGAGGCCGAGGCTCCAGAGCACGAGCGCGAGCCAGTACACGACCGTACCCACCGGACCAAGGTCAAGACCGGTGTACGGGATCTGCGAGAGATACACGTACGACTGGGACTGGGTCGGTGCGCCGGTGAGGGTGACGTCATTATTATTGTGGCCACCGCCACCGCCGTGGTTAGTACCCACGTCGATCGATGCCTTACACGTCGCGGTGCGGCCGTCCTTCGACGTCGCGGTGCCCGTGTAGGTGGTGTCGTCGTTCGGCGAGATTTTCTCCGAACCCTTGTCGACCGGCTTCACATTCCCGATACCGTGGTCGATCTTGAACGACTCAGCGTTATCGGTCGTCCACTTGATGGTAGCGTTATCGCCCTTGTCGATGTTGTCTGGGCTGATGTCGAGCGTGCACTCCGGGCCCGGATTCTCCGACACGGTGATCGTCGTCTGACACGTTACCGTACCTCCCTTGCCCTGCGCCGTGAGGGTGTAGGTGGTGTCCTTGTTCGGCGAGACGTCCTTGCTGCCGGAAAGCTTCACGTCGCCGATGCCGTGATCGATTGACACGGAGGTCGCGTTATCGGTCGTCCAGGTGAGCGTGGAGCTCTTGCCCGGCTTGATGTTCTGCGGAGACGCCGAGAGCGTACAGGTCGGGCCGTTCTGCTTCGTCACGACCGTAATAGTCGTCGAGCAGGTGACGGTGCCGCCGTCGCCCTTAGCCGTACCAGTGTAGGTAATCGTCTGGATCGGAGAGACACTCAGCGAACCACCCGATACCGGCTTTACATTGCCGATGCCCTGGTTGATCGAGAACGACGTCGCATTGTCGGTCGTCCAGGAAAGCGTCGATTTGCCGCCCTGATTGATCTTGGTCGGGCTCGCCGTGAGCGTACAGGTCGGTGCATTCTGCTTGGTCTTCACCGTGACAGTCGTGTGGCAGCTAACGCTCGTGCCGTCCTTGCTCTTTGCGGTAAGCGTGTAGGTGATGGTCTGCGTCACATGGACGCTCTTGCTGCCATTGAGACTCACCGAACCGATGCCCTGATTGATGGAAGCGGACGTCGCATTCTTAGTGGTCCAGGAAAGCTTTGAATCGCCCTCACCCGTGAGGCTCGACGGATTAGCCGAAAGTGTACAGCTCGGCTTCTCCGGCGGCGGGGGCGGAGGAGGGGGCGGGGGCGGGGGTGGCGGAGGAGGGGGCGGGGGTGGCGGAGGAGGGGGCGGGGGTGGCATACCGCAGCACGCGTGTGCTGACGGGACGTTCACGACACCGGTCGCAAGGCCGATGCCGAACCCGATGCCCACAACCGACACAATGACAAAAGCGCCGATCGCGATCGAGCGTTTCTGTGCGGCCATGACGGCACTGATTTTAGTGAAATCCATAGATGTTGAGTAATGCTGGTAACGCACTGGTTAAATAAATGCCCCTGCCATGCCTCTAAGGCACAGCGTACAAAAAGGGTGGGCGGCGAGCAATCGCTGCCCGCCACCCCCCATCAAGGTGTCCGTGTTACTGGACGTGAAGGTAGTGATCGTCATCCGGCGCGTCGTGACGCCAGTCCATAGGCCAGCGCGCTGCGTTGAGCGTCACGTGCATGGACCGGCCCCAGGAGACGAAGTTCCCTGCGCCTGACTCGCCTGGGCGTCTGCCCGGAGGAGTCAGGTAGAAGAACCGCGTCTCGAAGCGTCTGCCATCGGTCAACGTGAACGAGTAGCAGAAGTACATCACTTTGCGGATGATCGCCATCGGCGCCGTGAGCCGTATATGACCGTCAACAATTTCGACGGTGAAAATACGGCGCGGTTCCTCCGGCATGGCATCCAGCATGTTGAAGATGTAGTCAGCGAGCGGTTTGCAGTTCGCCGAGCACAGGCTGTTATACCAGTTCTCGATCGAGCCGTGACCCTGCTGGATCGTGCCGCACAAATGAGGCGGGAGCGGTCCATCGGCAGTGTCGTAGCCGAAGTGCAACTCGCCGTGCTTCACCTGCGCGGTTTCCACACCACCCTGCCCGTCCGGCACTCGGACGTACTCACCGGCGAAGAACAGGTTGGTGATGTCGATCGTGGCGCAGCCGTTGCCGAGGTTTTGAATCTCGGTGTGCTGCCAGATGGTGTGTGTGACCGGAGGCGCCGGCGGTTTGGTGTGCGCATGATGCCAATCGTGGCAGATGCAGACCTTCCGCTTGTCGTCGAGATGGAACCCTTCGCCGTTGCTGGCGGTGAAGTTCCATGCGATGCGCTGTCCGAGGGTCGCGAGACCCTTGAGCATCCCCTTCTTGGGGTCGCCATCCGGGTTCTTGGTGACGTAGTCGACGAATTCGCGCCCGGCGGAAGTGCCGCCGTACAAATCCCTCGCTTCCTTCACTGCGTCGACACGCGCTGAGCCGAGCAGCTTCAGTTGCTGCTTGATGCACTGCTTGCCGGCGTCCGCCGATGGATCGGATGAGCTGTTCGGGAACGTGATGGTCTCCGGCGCCGCAACGGGCGTCGAATACTGGCACGAACGGAACATGCACAGCGCGAGGCCGATGGCGAACAGCAACGCGGCGATCGCGGCGATGAACGCGACGACGCGCCAGTTTGCTGCGCGAGTCTTTTGCGCATCGCGCTCCGTTCTGGTGGCGTTATGCGCGATCTCCTCGTCGCGAGTTTTCTGGCGGCTATCGTTGAGCTCGCGTTTCGTCTGCTCGAGTTTTGTGCGAGCATCGTTACGCTCATTGATCACTTGTTCGTGTGCCTCTTGTGACGGAGGCCCATGATTGTCTTCAGACATGACGTGTTCCCTTCCATTTGAAGACCATGATGCCCTCCTGTTTGCACAGAAGCATCACCGTTGTCCCTACAAACACTATTGTTTGCAGAAACCCACACGACCTCGAACGTTAGTTCGAGAGCGCGTGGCTTTCTACAAGGGTCGCCATGACGACGAACCGGTCTGACTTCGTGCCGAACGAGTCACACGTCGCGAGCGTCAGGTGCTGCTTGCCGTCGTTCGTGAGCGGGATGGCCCCAGTCGATACATTCTCCTGCGCCACGGTGTCCACACTGTAGGTATAAGCGCGACCGGATGAAGAGACCGTGATGAGATCACCCTGCTTCAAATTCTGGATGCCATCGAACGTCTTGTACGCCTGGTTGTGCACTATAGGCAGGTAGCTCGAGTGGCCAAACAGGATCATGTTCCCATTCTGCCCAAGCAGCGCCGACGTCGGGTATCGCACCGCGCCCGTAAGCAGGTACTGGTCGAGTGCCTCGACATTGGTCGTCGTGGGGTTGCTGATCGTGGCCGAGAGCCCGATTGCCGGCGCGGTGATCTTCACCGGATCTTCGCCCGAGAGTGATACAAAGGCCTGCACCGCGTCCGGCGACTGGAGCTCAGAGAGGGTCGTCGGTACGGGCGTGGTTGCAGCCGGAGCGTCTGGTACCCAATCGAGCCAGATGAGCACCGAGAGCGTCACGAACAGCACCCCCGTGAACGTCACGAGGAACTGGAAACGGGCCGCCCAGGCATGCTGGGCGGCACGTACGAGTCGTACGGCTGCATTTACTGCGCTCATATAATCTTAGATATAAATACACTACTAAACTGACTTTGTCAATAGGCCCCACATTCGGGCACAAAGCGGCCAATTTGACAAATAATACAGCGTGTGGTAAATACCCTCTATATGCAGCAAACCACGATTACGACGGAAAAGACCCACGGCCGCAGCACCGCGGTGGGCACGCTTGCCGTTGTCGGGTTCATCGCCCTCATTCTTATCGGTATCGTGCTCGCCATCTGGGCAGCGCGCTACATTCCGCTTGCCTTTACGAACAGCACCCCGACCGACAACTCCCTCACCACCGTGCCGTCGACCTCTCTTTCGTTCGACACGACGCAGACCGTCACTGCTACCACCACGGCGACGACGACTTCCTACACGGTCCCGCCCGCTGAGCCTGCAGCGCCCGTAACGACGCAGACCGCAAACGCTGGTAGCGCGCAGTATCAGCAGACGTACTACCAGACCATCGCGTACCCGTACTACGTGCCGGGCTCGACCCCGGTACAGATCCCCGTCTCCAATTACGGACTCGCGAATCTCACCGTAAAGATTACCGACATCGGCTACCTCGATCGCAGCGGCCGCTTCGTCTCCGATGATTCCATGAACTCCGACGACGAGCTCGTGGCAAAAATCCTTGTGACCAATAACGGCACGAATGCCACTGGCAGCTGGAACATCCGCGTCGTCTTCCCGACGCAGAACGACCGCTCGTTTGACTTTGACCAGGACGAGCCGTCGCTTGCAGCGGGTGCCACCCTCCCGCTTACACTCGACTTCACACGCGGTAAGCTCGACGTGGGCAACAACCAAGACCTCAAGGTCACGGTGGATGCTAACCACGACGTGAACGAGTCGAACGAGAACGACAACACCGACACCAAGAGCTTCGACGTTCGCCGCTAAACAAAACACCGCATCCCCTCGAGCCAGCGCTCACGGCCGCTCGGCCAAGACGTACTGTCCCGAGTGAATGCGGTGTTTTGTTTTATTTAAATATCAAGATTCGCGAGCTTCGCGTTCGATTGGATGAACGACTTACGGCTCGCGACGTCGTTCCCCATGAGCACATCGAACATGCGGTCGGCGTCCTGCGCGTCTTCAATAGTGACCTGCTTCAGCACGCGACGCGCTGGGTCCATCGTGGTCTCCCAAAGTTCCGACGCGTTCATTTCTCCGAGACCTTTGTAGCGCTGCACGCGGACTTTGGATGCTTTTTTAACGGTGGTCTCCTCTGCTTCTGCCTCGCCTTCTTCGCCACTCTGATCGTCGCCTCCTTCTGCAATCGCGACCTCATTCACCGCGACGCCCATGTCCTTGAGCTCCTTATCGCGCTCAGCGTCCGAGTACGCGTAGCGGATATCCTTGCCCTTCATGATCTTGAAGAGCGGCGGTTGCGCGATGTAGATGTATCCGCCATCGAGGATCGGGCGGAAGTGGCGATAGAAGAGCGTGAGGAGGAGCGTGCGGATGTGTGCGCCGTCCACGTCGGCGTCGGTCGCGATGATGATCTTGTGATAGCGAAGCTTCTCGAGGTCGAACACGTCGCCGATCGCGGTGCCGAGTGCGACCACGAGGTTACGAATCTGCTCCGATGCAAGCATGCGGTCGAGACGCGCGCGCTCGATATTGAGGATCTTACCGCGCAGCGGGAGGATCGCCTGCGTGCGGCGATCGCGGCCGGTCTTGGCCGTGCCACCTGCGGAGTCTCCCTCCACGATGAAGAGTTCTGCTTCGCTTGGCGCCTTCACCTGGCAGTCCGCGAGCTTGCCCGGGAGCGTCATGCCCTCGAGGGCACCCTTACGGAGCACGGAATCCTTTGCGGCCTTTGCTGCCTTGCGCGCCTTGAGCGCGAGGAGCACTTTGTTCACAATAGCCTTTGCATCATCCGGGTTCTCTTCGAGGAATGCGGCGAATGCTTCGCCGAACACCGTTGCAGTCGCGCCCTGTGCCTCCACAGAACCAAGCTTTGCTTTGGTCTGACCTTCAAACTGAATCTCTGGGAGTTTTACCGACACCACCGCCGTGATGCCCTCAAGCACGTCGTCTCCCGTGAAGTTCTCATCTTTTTCTTTCAGGATGTTGGCATTGCGGCCATACGTGTTGAGCGAGCGCGTGAGCGCCGTCTTGAATCCGGTGATGTGCGTACCGCCCTCGCTGTTGTACGTATTGTTCGCGAACGCGAGAATGCGCGGCGTGATGTCGTCCACATACTGGAGCGCGACTTCCACCATCACACCGTCCGCTTCCTTGTCGACATAGAAAATATTCTTGTGCACCGCTTCCTGGTGCTTGTTGTTGAATGCGACAAGCGATTTGAGCCCACCCTCGAAGTAGAACGTCATCGACGGCACCTCAAGCGCGAGCTCGCGGAGGTAGAACACATCCTCCTCATTTGCGGCGAGCGTATTCTCGCGTGCATCGATCACCGTAATGCGCACACCCTTCACGAGGTACGCTTGCTGGCGCAGGTGCGAGATGATCTTGTCCCAGTTCCACTTCACGCCATCGGTAAAGATAGTGTCGTCGGGACGGAACGTGATGATCGAGCCGTGGAGCTTCGACTTCCCAACCTGCTTCACCTTGCCCATCGGCTTACCAATTTTATATTCCTGCTTGTGGATGCCGCCGTCTTTGTAGACGACTGCTTTCGCATGCGTGGAAAGTGCGTTCACTACCGAGGCACCCACGCCGTGGAGACCACCGGAGACTTTGTAGCCCGAATCTTCCCCGCCGAACTTACCGCCGGCGTGGAGCGTGGTCATGATGGTCTCGAGTGCGCTCACCTTGGTCTTGGGGTGAATGCCGACTGGGATACCGCGGCCGTTGTCCGCGACGCGCACATAGCCGCCCGGCAGGAGCGCGACTTCAATGTCGTCTGCGTGACCACCCATCGCTTCGTCGCGCGAGTTATCAAAGATTTCCCAGATCAGGTGGTGGAGACCATCGGGACCCGTAGTACCGATGTACATGCCCGGTCGCTTGCGGACCGGCTCGAGGCCCTCGAGCACGGTAATGCTCGATGCATCGTAGTCTTTAGAAGCCTTCTTTTTAGGCTCTTTTTCAGCTCCTTTTGCCATGGTTTCTTACCTATATTCTATCACAAATGAGGGCCTCCCGCTGGGTGCATTTCCCTACAACTTGGCTTCCAGGCATTGACAATATTATAGGTATATGCTATATAATTGTATACCCCGTCTCGACATGGAGATGGAACGATTTTTGGGAGGGACTATTGAGATGACCGATACGGTGCAGCGCACCGATAACTAGCCGCACAGCCCCAGGATGCCAGGCTCATCCAAGGATGCCGGTTTGGGCAAAAACCCGAACCGGCAGACCTTCCACGACCTCACTACGTAAGTGGGGTTTTATTATTTATCTTGTGCGCGTGATGACCACGCCCGGGACCGCGTCGGGCCAGACGGCCAACTTTTTAATAGCAACAGTAATTTCTTTTGCGCGGGCGTCTGTGAATATGGCAGTAGCAATGTCTTCTGCTAGCGCTTCTACTAGGTAATAGCTTCTATTCTTAAACACTTCTTCAATAGAAGATCGAAGAAAATCAAAATCAATTGTGTCGGGAAGTTTGTCTGACTTCCCCGCTGCCACGATATCGCATCCCACTTTTACCGAGACCAGGAACTCCTGCTCCACCACGCGCTCGTGCGCATGGTGCCCGTGTATGCCGCTTATCTTGAACTGCTCGAGCGTGACGTAATCCATATCATCCAAGATGCGCTGCATCGTTCCAGGATATAAATTCCCAGCCTGATTCAGTCGGATACCCGCGGAAACCAATATCATCACGATAGCGAGCGTATGTGATCCCCGTGTTGCTAGTAAGTAGGTGTGTCATAAAGTTGCGAAAGTCAGGTTCCGAAAATCGGTCACCAAGAAGCGTAGTGCCGAGAAGCACACGCAGGAAGATTCCGTGCGTAACGACGCACAGACGATCTTTCGGATGATTGCGCAGCAGCTCAAGTGTACCCACGGCACGAGCCTTCATGTCGCTGAAGGACTCTTCGTCAGAATGTCGGTACCCAGGAGTCATGCGACCAGCATGTATTTCGGCGTGTATCTGTCGGACCATTGGGTCATCCTTATGCTTGCCCATAATTGCGCTCGGCTGCCTCCACTCGACGAGAAGGTCGCTCTTCTGGACCTGAAGCCGCGTTACCCGCGCGATAGCTTCTGCTGTATCTAAGGTACGAGCGTACTTACTGGATATGAGTGCATCCACACCAATACGGCCGACCCGTGCGGCAACGATTTCTGCTTGCTTCTTCCCTTCGTCCGTTAGTCCGGATTCGGAGCCACGCAAAAGACCGTCCTTGTTGCTATTGCTCTCCCCGTGTCGGACGAAATAGACATGCTTCTCCATAGCCACACTATACCCATTTCTGCTACACTCGGCACCATGGACATCAAAATCGATAGGACCGACGAAATGCGTCTCCGGAAGGAGCTTGAAGCCCGCACGGACTTTGATGCTGCCCGCATGAAGCGGTACCTCGCTATGCCGGACCTCTCCCGCACCCCGGGCTCGCCGCTGTATGAAATAGTCCAGCGGGTCAAAGCTGCCCCGTCATTCGTCGGATTCGACGACATCGAGATCCCGGAAATCGTCCCCTCGTCTATCCTCTTCGACCTCTTCGACTTCCCACCCGACCACCCAGCACGCAGTACGTCGGACACCTACTTCGTGGACGAGGAAAACGCGCTGCGCACCCACGACACGGTGTTCTGGTACTACTACCTGAGCCAGCCCGAGATCAAGGAACGCATCGCACGCGGAAAGTCGATGGGTGCGCTCTGCTACGGCAAGGTCTACCGCAAGGACGAAATAGACAGTCGCCATATGAACATCTTCCACCAGATGGGTGCGTGGTATATCGCGCCTGATTCGGTCGAGATTACGGAGGACGACTTGAAGAAAGTGTTCGGCGATATTGTGCACTCGGTGTTCGGCCCGGCTACGCAGTTCCGTGTAAACGCCGACACTTTCCCGTACACCGACCCGTCGTTTGAGGTGGAGGTAAATGTGAAGGGCACGGCCGCAGAAGGCCCGGCAAAGGGCGAGTGGCTCGAGATCCTCGGGAGCGGTATGCCGAAAAAGTCCACGCTTTCTAAATTGGGTTTGGAAGGATATCACGGATGGGCATTCGGATTCGGTATCGAGCGCCTCGCGATCATCTCGATGGCGCTCCCGGACATCCGCCTCCTCTGGAGCGATGACCAGCGCATCAAGAAGCAGCTCGTGCTCGGCCAAGAATACAAAGAAGTCAGCAAGTATCCGCCCGTGGTACGCGATATCTCATTCATCGTGAAGAACGACTTCATCCCAAACAACTACTTCGACCTCGTGCGCGACGTGCTCGGCGATATGGCAGAAGATGTGACACTCCTCGACAAGTATGAAAATGCAGCGAAGCTCGGTGAGGGCAACGTGAGCTACGCCTACCGCATCACCTACCGCTCGCTCGAGCGCACACTCACCAATGACGAGGTGAACGCGCTCCACAAGCAGCTCGAGGAACGCACGGTGAGCGAATTCGCCGCCACCATCCGCTAGGCCCAAAAGTACCGCATTTGTGGTATAATGACCCCTACTATGGGGCCGCAGATACTGGCATATCCGTTTCTCTTTATCGCGATCTTCTTCGAGACGTTCGTGCTGCTCACGTTCCTCTCGACCCCCGCGCGCCGCGCGCGCGCGCGCGGCGCGTCCGCCAAGACGCCGACGGTCGCCATCATCATCCCCTGCTACAACGAAATGCACACCGTCGCCGGCACAGTGAAGTCCGCGCTCGCGCTCGACTACCCCACAGACAAACTCGAAGTAGTGCTCGTGGACGATGGCTCGACCGATGGCACGCCCGCGGCGATGGCAGCGTTCGCGGATAATCCGCAGGTGAAGATCATCCGTAAAGAAAACGGCGGCAAGCATACCGCGCTCAACGCAGGCATCGCAGCGACGAGCGCTGAACTCGTGGGCTGTCTCGACGCCGACTCGTTCGTCGAATCGAGTGCGCTGCGCGAAGTTATTTCCTGCTTCGATACGCCGGAAGTGGCCGCCACGACCGCCGCTATGTCGGTCCATGAGCCGCAGAACCTGCTGCAGCACATGCAGAATGCAGAATATATCTTCGGCATCCTGCTACGCCATTCGCTCTCGACCGTAAACGGGCTCTACGTGACGCCGGGACCGTTCTCGTTCTACCGCCGCGAGATCGTGGAGCGCCTCGGCGGATTCCGCAAAGGCCACCAGACCGAGGACCTCGAGATGGCGCTCCGGATCCAGCGCGCAGGCTACGCGATCGATAATGCACCGCGCGCGCGTGTGTACACCAAAGCCCCCACGAGCGTACCGAAACTCATCAAGCAGCGCACCCGCTGGACGACCGGATTCCTCCGTAACGTGCTGAACGAGTACCGCGACCTTATCGGCAACCGCAAGTATGGAACCCTCGGTACGATGGTCCTCCCCATCGGCATCAGCGCCATCGGGAGCGGCATCGTGCTGTTTCTTCTCTCCCTTTCGCTGCTTACGTATCACATCGGACACGCGATTTTTGTGCACATGGGTATCCCCTACACCTTTTCGTTCGGCCACATTGCGTTCGACTGGTTCTACATCCCGCTTTCCTTCTACATCGTCCTCGCGATCTTCACGATCCTCACCACGCTCGTGATGATTGCCATTGGCAAGCGTGTTTCCGCAACTCCGGGGTCGCTCTCCCGCGGCATCCTCGCATACGCACTCCTGTATGGGTTCATCGCGCCGTTCTGGCTCATGCGGGCGACCGCGGACGTAGTCACGGGCGCCCGCCGCGCGTGGAAATAATCTCACCTCCCCATGTCACTTCCCGCTCGTAACGCGCTGATTTCGCTCGCGATCACCATCGTCATCGTGGGCACGGTTATTTTTGCCATCAACTATCTTAACCGCGAACGCGTCGCGGAACTCACCGCGATCGAAGACCAGCTATCGATCGACACCCTCTCGCTCGATACGCAGTTCTCGCTACTCGAATCTGCGCCCTGCTCTTCCGCCGAAGAAGGCACGGAGCTTACCTCGGAACTCAACGACCTCGGCGAGCGTCTCGCCTACACCGAGAACCAGCTTGGCTCAGACGACCCGCAGGTCGTGCGGCTCAAAGACCAGTACTCACTGCTCGAGATCCGCGATTACCTGGTGACCAAGCAGCTCGCAAGCGCGTGCGGGACCAAGCCGGTTACCGTGCTCTATTTCTATTCAAATGAAGGCACCTGCGCCGACTGCGATCGCGCCGGTGCGGCGCTTTCCTACCTGCGCCAGAACTATCCCACGCTGCGCGTGTATTCATTCGACTACAACCTCGACCTGGGCGCGCTCAAGACCCTCATCTCGGTTACCAAAGTAAATCCGGATTTCCCCGCCTTTGTGATCGGCGACACCGCGCACTACGGCTTCACCGACCTCGCATCGCTCGAAGCAGAATTCCCGAAGGGTGCACTCGCTTCCTCCACGGCCACCTCGACCGCGACCAGCACGAAGAACAAATAAGTGAGCCGGGGGCGAGATTCGAACTCGCGACCTGCTGTTTACAAAACAGCTGCTCTAACCAACTGAGCCACCCCGGCGACCTTCCCTAGTATATATCTGGTGTTGATTCTGGCGGTTCTTCGATAACGTCCAATTTACGCGCGCTGCGCAGCTCGTCCTTGAAATCGCGCATCTGTGCGACAAAATCAGAGGTCTGGCGCTGACGCTCCGCCTCGATCAGCGTGGCCTGTTCAGCCCGTAGCGCTCGTACCGCGCGGGTGAGGACGCGCTCGAGGAACCGCACCGTCACAAGCCCCGCGTGAATGACGTCGTGGGCAATACGCGCAGCGAGTACGCGCACGAGGTCCCGCAGGTACGCGGGGAAATCGACATGGGTCGCGATGAACGCGATGCGATCCACACGCGCGTCGAGCGATGCGCGGGCATGCTCAGCGATGCGTGTGCCACGCCGCGATTCATACGCAGTGAGCGCGAGGAATCCGCCGAATAGCACGAGCGAACCAAGAAGAAAGATGAGGTACCCCATGGCCTAGCCGCGGGCGGAGAAGCGAGTGAACTTGGTAACTTCGACGCGCTCGCCGAACTTCTGGGTGGCCTCGTTCACGAGGTCCTTCACACTCTTCGCCTCGTCCTTGATGAACGGCTGCTCGAGCAGCACCTGGTCCTTGAAGTAACTCGCGAGCTTCCCCTCGAGGATCTTGGCCTTCATGTCTTCGGGCTTCCCCTCTACCTCTTTCTCGAACACCTTCACGGCAGCGTCCTTTGCATCGGCCGCGATGTCGTCGGTGGAAAGGTAGGTCGGATTTGTGGCTGCGACCTGCATCGCGATCTCGCGCGCGAGCGCGATGAACTCGGGGTTCTTCGCAACGAAGTCGGTCTCGCTCGAAAGCAGCACCATCGCGCCGATCACGCCTTCGTGGGTATAGACGCCGATCGCGCCGGCACCGAGGGTACGATCTGCCTTCTTTTCCGCGGCGCCCGCAGAGCGCTTACGGAGGATCACGAGTGCCTGCTCGGCATCGCCGTTTGCTTCCTCGAGCGCCTTGCGGCACTGCATCACGGAAACACCAGTCTTATCGCGAAGTGCTTTCACTGCATCAGTCGAAATGTCCATACAACAAAATTAAGTATCTAAAGTATACCGCGCCAGGCGGCCGTGCGGGAAGCAGGCTTACGCCTTCTTTCCCTCGGCGTATGCAGCAGCGAGCTCGTCGAGGAGCATCGAGACCGCGTCGTGGGACGCGTCGTTCGCGACGATCGGATAGGTGGCGTCCTTGAGGTTGTTGTCGGAACCCATGATCGCGATGATCGGGATACCAGCGTCACGTGCTTCCTTGGTGGCGTGTGCTTCGTGCTTGGTATCGACGATAAGGAGTGCGTCGGGGCGCTTCGCGAGATCCTCGATACCCTCAAGGCGCTCAGCGAGGCGCTCTATCTCGCGGTCGATTTTGACTCGTTCCAATTTAGTGTAGAGCTTCGCGAGCTCACCGGACTCGCGCTTCTGCGAAAGGTCGGCGAGGCGCTCGATGCGCTTACGGATCTCCGGGAAGTTGGAGATGGTGCCGCCGAGCCAGCGTCCTGCGACGTAGGGCTGGTTCACTTTCTTTGCGGCAGCGCGCACGAGCTGGCTTATCTCTGCCTTACCACCGACGAACAGCACCGTGCGGCCGTCCTTGGCGAGCGCGGAGAGGGCTGCCTTGGCAGCTTCGAGCTGGGTCTCGGTCTTCGCGAGATCGAGGATCTCAAAGCGGGCCTTGGCACCCACGACAAACGGCTTCATAGACGGGTGGCGGCGGCTCCGCACCTGCGCGAAATGCGCCCCGGTCTTTACGAGGCGCTCAATGGTCGAACCCTGAGCTGCGGTCTTCATGTGTGGGGACACTATACCCTAGGGCTGGGGCTGCCGCAAGCCGCTTACTCAGCGTCCTCGGCCGGGCCTACCCCACCCGCGGCCGCAGCGGCCTGGAGGGCCTCCACAATGGGGTCGATACCGCCCACCATGATTTTGGGCAGGTTGTGCCAAGACTCCTTGAGGCGATGGTCGGTTACGCGGTCCTGGGGGAAGTTGTAGGTGCGGATTTTTTCCGAGCGATCGCCCGTGCCCACCTGCGCCTTGCGCTCTGCCGCGTGCTTTTTCGCCTCGGCCTCCTCATGCGCCGCTTCGAGCTTAGCCACGAGGATCTCCATTGCTTTCTCGCGATTGGCCTTCTGGCTACGCTCGCTTGAACTGCGCACATCGACACCGGTTGGTTTGTGAATGAGGCGGACGGCAGTCTCGACCTTGTTCACGTTCTGCCCGCCGGCACCGCCGGAGCGAGAGAACTCCATTTCAATATCTGCCGGATTGATATCGATCTTGGGTTTGGCACGGATAGCGAGCACCGCGACCGATGCGGTGGACGTATGAATACGTCCGTTCTTCTCGGTGAGTGGGATACGCTGCACGCGGTGGACACCGGTCTCATACCGCAATGCGTCGTACGCCTCGCTGCCCGCTATTTCGAGCGTCATGTCGTCGACGGCTCGCACCTTCCAGCGCTTCTGCTCCGCGTATTTCTCGTACATCTCTTTCAATTCCCGTGCGAACAGGTTCGCCTCATCCCCGCCCGCGCCCGCGCGGAATTCCATGACGAGTGCCTTTGGCTTGGTCGCTTCCTCTTCTTCTTTATGCAAAATATTCTCAATTTGAGTGAGGATGTCTGCCTGACGTGCTGCATTCGCTCTCGATTCTTCCTCTGCCATCGCGACGAGCTCGGCATCACCCCCGGCTGCTATTTTTGCCTCCTCTGCTTCCCTGCCGAGACGCTCGTATTCCTCCGCAAGAAAGCGGCAGGCCTGGTTCTTCTTAAACTCGGGGGAATATTCCATAGGTTTATTCTACGCTACAAAGCGAAACCAGCAGCCTTGAGAAGGGGCTGATTGCCGAGCGGCATGAGCGTACCCTTCGAGAGGCTGCTGGTGAAGCGCCGTTATTTCTTCTTTGAAGCGCGTGCGCGGAACTTCTCGACGCGACCGCCCTTGTCGAGGCTGCGCTCCTCACCGGTGTATGCCGGGTGGGACTTGGACGAGATTTCGATGAGGACCTTCGGATACTCCTTGCCCTCATACGTGCCGACCTCCGTGGTGTGGATGGTCGAACCGATGAGAAACTGCTCGCCCGAGGCGAGGTCTTCAAAAAGTACCGTGCGGTACGTGTCTGGGTGGATGTCCTTCTTCATTGCTTAGGGACTATAGCAAAACCGCCCCATCTGCGCAATTAGGCGGACGAGACGGTTCGCTAGGGATACTAGAACTCGTTGATGTTCGGCGCCACGTCCACCACCACACTTGCCCCGGTTACATCCTGTCCACCGCAGACCAGCTGGAACTGGGTCTGAGTAATGATGCTACCGGAGGGCACACTATTGCCGTTTAAGTGACAGCTGTCGTCTGAGGTGCCGATGTTGTCGATACCCACGCCGGCCGGGGTGGATACGATCTTGCAGGTGCTGTTCGCAGGGACGCCCTGGACGCCGCTCCAGGTGAGCTGGCTTGGGGTACCGGTGGCGACGCGGGTAGGCGCCGCACTCAGGGTACCCTGCGGATTGTCGCTACAGCTCGTGAGGTTCGAGGTACAGACCGTGGACTTCACGCCGTTTGAGAGCACGTATGCACCGTAATCTCCCGGATCGGTGTATGTGTGCTGGTATTGGCTCCCGCTCCCGAGGTCGTTATCAAGCGTGTCGTACCATTCATAGCTACCACCGTTGCTTGCCTTCCAGAGGACGTTCTGCGGTACAGAACCGCTTGTAGGAGTGACTGTACAGAGCGGTCGGACTGTGACCGTCGGCGTACAGTTCGCGGTCAGGTCATTTTTTGGATTTGCCGTGTCGGTCACTTCTACTTTCGGATGATACGTACCCGCGGTGTTGTACTGCGCTGAGCATGAGGCTGCATTGCCGCAGTTTCCGCCGCCGTCCGTGGTCCACGTATACGTGAGCGTACCAGAGAAGTTCTTGGGGTGCGCAGTCAGCTGGACCGGATCTTTCGCATTTACCGGCATTTGCGTGTCCACGCTACACGTGAGAGAGGTCTCAGACCCTGTGACTGTGACCCCCACCCAGTCGCCCCCGTTCGTGCAGTTATTAGTCTCATTACTCTCGGCGATGTCGTTCCCACTATCGGCACATGCGCGCAGGTACCACGTACCGCTCTGATTGAAACCGTTAAATACGATGCTGCGGGTATTGCTTTCCCCTGCACCGAGCGCAGGCGAAGATGTCGAGACCGTCTGGTAGTTCGTGTGGTCAGGATCGTTAGGTGGGTCAATCTGGAACGCGTCGCTAAATGCTTTTCCTGTCGTGCTGGCGCCGGTGTTGGTAAACAGAGCCGAGATCGTCACAGGCTGATTGATTGAGGGAGAGGACGGATCTACGATGAGGTTGCCCGCCGTGAGGTCCGGCTGCGGTCCACCTGCCTGCACGGTGAGCGTTACTGTTTTGTCAGTCTCTCCGCCGGAGCTCTTGCAGTTGTAGTGATAGTGGTACGTCCCTGGTGTAGATGCACTCACCGTGATCGAACCATCGGGCGGTGCGACCGGACAGTACGCCGTTGTGTAGTAGCTCTCGCAGTAACGAATTCCGTTCTCGACAGTCCATCGATCACACTCAGATACGGCGTCCTGGCAACCCGCTGGAGAATATGGTCCTCCCGCTTTGCCCACACTTTCGCAACCATATTGATACAGTGGGTCGCCATCATCATTTTGCTTGACACTCATCAATGTTGAGGTCTGGCCCGGATCGGCAGAGTAGCTCTTGCCCGAAATGAATTCAGCATTGCCTCCCTGATTTTGACACGTCGGATACGGAAACTTTGAGGCTGGCGGAACCGGAATTGTAAAGCCGCCATTGGGGTCCGTGTTGTCGGTGGAGGCCGTACACGTCTGACCAGCGCCCGCATAGATGTCGTTATCGGCCCAAGAGAGATTCGCGGTTTCTCCCACGTTCACCGTGGCGCTGCTCCCTCCGTTGATCGTAATGCTTTGATTCGGCGCAGCGGATGAATAGCACTTGAGCGAAGTGATGGCATTACCCGAGTTGCGCTGATCGCCGTTCAAATTGTCGTAGTGATGGTTGGCCTCGAAGATATCCCAGCCGCTCCCCATGTAGGAGATGTTGTTACGGTAGCTTCCATCGTCACCGTTATCACTGCCGATAGTGTAGTCCGCTGTAACAGTCGAGTCGATCGCGCCGCCACTATCTACTGCCGCGAATGCTTGGCATGCGCGTTGCGCGGTATTGGCAGCGTAGTTGTTATTCCCGCCCATGAGCTGTCCCGGGTATCCATTTCTAAAATAGTTGTCGTCCTGTTCGCCATTCTTCTGACAGCTGCCGCCCGAGATATAGAATGCGTGACCCTTGTCGACACGGCAGTCGAAATTGCCGAGGCTTCCATTACCGCCGCAGGCGCCCCCGCTCGCACAACTATAGGGATAGCCGCAGTTGCCATTCTGGCACGCACCCGAGAGCGAGTGATAATAGATATCGCTTGCGAGACCATCGAGATACTTAGTCGGGACATAGTCATTAAGCGCGTTCGGTGCATGATCGATATTGGGGAACGTGTAACTCGAGATGAGGTACCGCGCGTGCGCCGTATGGTGCATCGCAAAAAATGCGAGCGGAACGAAAAGGAGCGTGAACCCGATGCGTAGGTAGGTTTTCATGGCCAATTATTAGGGAGCGTCGTGGAGCCGACGAGCGCTGGTGCAGCGTGCGCGCTCACGGTATACGCCGCCACGACATTATCCGCCGTCACCACATACAGCGTGCCGTTCGTATCAAACGCGAGGGCAAGCGGATCACTCGTGACGCTGCCCACATACATCTTCTGGAATGACTGCGGCGCAATCGCGTAGATATCGGTGTTGCGGCTCACTGGATTACGCAGCGCCACAAGCGTGCCGTCCTGGTTGACTGCACCCACGAGATCCGGAGACGCCGTCATGATTACGACATCGCCACCGGGCACGAGCGCCTCAAGACCTTTATCGGTAATCGCAAGCAACGTGCCGTCAGCCATGGCGCCGAGGGGCCGGCCAGAGCCGAGCTTGGCGGAAGACGCATCTCTTCCGCGATAAAACATCCACTCGGGGAGGGGCGGCGCAATTGTAATAGGTGCGAGCGGCGGATCACCGAGCGCAGAGAAATACGGCGTGCCGTCGGCGGCGGTCACTGGGCCGACGCTTTGTATATCCGAGGTCGCAAGCGAGAAGTGACCGTTCGCGACGTGATACGTCGCCGCACCGTGTGCCGCATAGAAAGTAACCGTATCACCGCGCGGGCTCATGCCGGAGAAAATATACCAGCCAAGACCGGTAACGATCGCGAGCCCAACAATAAGAATAATAAAGAGGCGTACAGAGTGACCAGCGGCAGCGTGACTATGGAAAGCAGCGCCGGGGGGCACAGACTGATTCTGTGGAGGCATAGGCTAATCGTAGCACCGCTCCGGATGAGCAGCTGCAGACGCCCCGTACGCCAATGTGGACAACGTCAGGAGTTGTTCGCGAGGAAATCGATGTTCTGCTGGATCCCCTGCACTTTCGCCATGACCTGGTTCGCGTATGCTTGACCGGCAGTGGCCCATCCAGCACCGGCGTAATACTTAGCGGCCGCAGTATGTTCAGCGGTATACCCGCCGGCACCCGCACCGAGGTCTTCGAGGAAAAGCGACATGGCGGTGATCGCATCGCGCGGATCCCACGGGTTCGCCACCGCGACGCCATCAATCGAGGCGATGCGGCTTGCGTAGAGCGACCATGTGGAAGCGATAAACTGCGCCGGACCCATGGCGCCACCCCACCCGCCTGCGCCGGCGATTGGACACGATACCACCTGGTGGTGTGGGTCGAATCCAAGTGCAGACGCGAGCGCAAGGAACGGCGGAACGTCGCGGGTCGGACTCATGACGTTCGCGAACGGCGTACCGGTGTTCTTGCCGTTACCGGCGCCGGTCGCGTCATTGCTGAGGTAACACTGCCCCACGTTAGCACCGAGGTTCGACTCTTGCGTAAGAATCGCAAGCACGAGCGCCGGATCGACACCGGTCGACTTTTGCGATTGCTGCGCATATTGGAGTGCCGTACCGAACTGGATGGCCGCAGCGTCGCGCAGTGGGAAGAGCGCGGCACGGATGGCAGCGGCCTTCGCCTGCTGCGCTGCGAGCACTTTCTGCTGCGCGGCTTCGTTCGCCGTGGCGACATTCAGGAGTTGCTGCTGCGCCGTTTTATCTTGGCTTATTTTATTCTGCTTGGTCTGGATATCGTATTTTGCATCGGCGGTGGACGCTTGTGCTTGCGCGAGTTGCGCCTTTTGATCCTCGGTCGCGGCTTTGTTCGACTTGATGTCGCTAAAGAGCGCTTGCATGTTGTCTTCAATCGAAGTAAACGCATCGACATCGGCGAAAAAGGACGACAGATCATCGGAAGAAAGCGCGACTTCCACTGGGGAGTAGTCGTCTATCTGCTGCTGCTGGCGCAGCATGGACGCGAGTGAGTCGTGCCCCGCATTGATACGGCTCTGGAGCTGGGTGATCACCACGGTCTTCTGCGAGATCTGGCTGCCGAGCTGCTTGATCTGGAGGTTCTTCGCATCGATCTGGGCTTGCGCCTGTTTGATCTGTGCGGTCAAATTAGTCACATTACCCTTGTAGGTGTTCTTCTGGGCCTCGGTCTGGTTGATGATCTGCTGCTGCTGCGCGATTTCTGCTTGGAGTTCGTCGTACTGCTTTTGGCAGGCTGCCTTTTCCTCCGGAGTGTTGCATGAGATGGTCTGCGCATGCACGGTGACGGTGTGGAGTGCGCCAAGCGCGACGCCGAGCGTCACCAACAGTGTACCTGCACCGAGAAAAATGTACCGAAGCACGCTGCGCATAATGGCGTTCATTATACCCTAGCTGCCGGACGGCGCGCACGTATATTACAAAACCGCGGGGTCCCTTGGGACCCCGCGGTTTGTCTCTTTATTCCTTGGTTTCTTCGACCGCCTCGGCCGGAGCCTCGTCCTTGCCCTTCTGCTCGACTTCGATCGAGTCCATGTCGATTGCTGCCGGCGCTTCCTCCTTCTCTTCCTGGACCTCCTGGATGAGAGCGATGACTTCCTCGCCGTCGATGCCGTTCACCACGACGCCCTGCGGGAGCTTTACATCCTTCACGTGGATCTGGTCACCCACATTCGCGAGCACCGAAATATCCACTTCGATGGTGTGCGGGAGATCCGCTGGTGCTGCTTCGATCTCGAGCTCGTGCATGACTTTCACGAGGTTGTTGCCGGCCTTTACGGCTGTGGATTCGCCGACGAACGTCAGCGGGACGGCGACCTCAACCTTTGCGCCCTTCTCAATAGCGTAGAAATCCACATGGCGCGGGCGGTGCGAGACCGGGTCGTTGTCGACGTCGTGGACGAGCACCTGGAGCGGAGCGGCTTCGACGCCCGTGAGTTCGATCACCGACGACTCACCGGCCGAGCGGAATACCTTCTCGAACTCGCCCGCGGAAAGGGTGATCGGCGTGGCATCCTGCTTAGGCCCATAGACGACCGCCGGGATCTTGCCATCCTTAAAAAGAGCGCTCACGCGCTTGCCGGTTTCCGCCCGCTTGGTCGCGGTGAGGGTTACTACCATATGGGCGACACTATAGCGTCTTGCAGCCCCGCTGGCAAGGCGTGCTTAGGAGGTAACGTCGAGCTGACACTCGGTCACGCTGTTGCTCTGGAGATTGCCATTCACCACCCTGCCCTCTTCGCTACACGTGGCATTCTTGCCGCTGACGATCCAGTAGATCCAGTATTCAGTGCATTTGCCTGCACTGTTGAGAGTGCGGCACTGATAGATGGCGCCTTCATACGTGTTGCTCGAGCCCTGCACGACCTGGCCCGGCGGGAGCCCTGCGATCACGAGTGAAAGCTGCGCGTCGAGCCCGGTGAGCGGCACGGTGTCTTCTGATTGACCCGTGCCGTTGGTCCAGCAGGCGTTGTCGCTGTACTTGCCGAGACACGCCCACGACCGATTGCCGGTGCTCGGGAGCGGGTAGTATCCGAATTTCGCATAATACAACTCGAGTGCGAGGTGCCACTGATGGATATCAGACTGGATACGCGCGTTCTGCGCCTTGGTCTTCGTGGTACTCAGTGCCGCGAGCACAATGGACGACAACAGCCCGATGATCGAGATCACCACCAGCAGTTCTATAAGCGTGAAGCCGCGGAGTCTAGTAGTGACTCCAGACATAGACGATGATCGCGAGGAGTGCGATTGCGGCGGCCGTGTATCCGAGCGCGCGCTGAGCACTCGCCTCGTCCGTGGCAAGACCGAGGCCGATCATAATCTTCGAGAAGAACGAGGGCTCTGGCCCGCGGGGGCCACCCGCAGACCCATACTGCGGCTCATTGAACGTGACGTCGCTCATAGAGGTAACGATAGCCCGTCGGGCTTATACCGCAACCGTGCCATGGGGGAAAACTATGTGCCGAGCGCAGCGGATGCTTTCTTGAGTCGCGCGAGAAATGCGGTGCGAGCGGCCTCTACATTTTCTTCTTTGCCCTTCCAGACCTCGAGCGCTTCTTCCTGGAGTGCGCGAGCGAAGCTAAACGTAAGCGGCCACGGCGCGCCCGCTCCGCGGGCGCGCTCGCAAATCGCACGCAGGTTCTCGGTCGCCTGGTCCGGCGTCTGCCCACCCGAGAGGAACACGATACCGGGCACCCGTTTCGGTACGGCCTTGATAAGCGCTTCGAGGGTGTCCTCAGCGACTTCCTCTGGCGTATCTTTCTTCCCGCCCTCGCTTCCGGTGAGTGCCATGGAAGTCTTCACGATCACGGCTGAAATATCGACTGCCTGGTCTTCGAGCGCCGCAAAAAGCGTCTTTAAAATCTGCGTGATCACCGTCTTGGCGCGCTGGCGGCTGTGCTTGCCCTCAAGCAGTACTTCGGGCTCGAGCATCGGCACCATGCCGGCTTTCTGTACTTCGAGTGCGTAGGCGGCCAGGCGTTTAGCATTCTCCACGAGCGCGTGCGCGGTCGGCAGTTTGTCTCCTTCAATACGGATCACCGCGCGCCACTTGGTGAACTGCATGCCCTGCGCGCGGTACGCTGAGAGGCGCTCGGGTAGTCCAATCAGTCCCTTCGTGATGAGCTCTTTCGAGCCTTCGACCAAGGGATCGGTACCCTCGTCTACTTTGACGCCGGGCAGGATGCCCTTACCCGCGAGGAGTTTGGGGAACGGCGTGCCGTCGTCTGCCTTCTGGTCAGCAGTTTCAGAAAAGAGGATCACGCCCGAGAGGTAGTCCTCGATATCCGGTGTCGCAAGGAAGAGCTCGCGGAACTTCCGACGCATCTCTGCGGAAGGCTTGATGCCATAGGGTTCAAGGCGCTTTTCATCCGCAGACTTTACGCTCTCGTCGGCAGCGAGAAGTCCCTTGCCGGCGACCACCATCTGCGCCGCAACGCCTTGAAGATCAATCATGGCGTTTATGGTAGCACGCGAGCATCGCGGTATACTGTCGGTATATGGACATGGATTTCCTTGCAATCGGTGGCACGGTCATCGACACCTTTATCCGCCTTAAGGACGCGGACGTGCACTGCGATCTGGATAACGAGCACTGCACGATATCGATGCGCTTCGCCGACAAGATACCATTCGAGTTCGCCAAGGTCATCCCCGCTGTGGGTAACAGCGCGAACGCGGCCGTATCCGCCGCACGACTCGGCCTCAAAACTGCACTCATCACCGGGCTTGGTAAAGATCGCAGTGGCGAAGACTGTCTCGCGGTATTCAAACGCGAAGGCGTTTCCACGGACTACATTTCCGTAAAAGAGGGCGAAGAGACGATGAATAATTACGTGCTGTGGTACGGTCCCGACCGCACCATCCTAGTGAAGTACACCGACTTCGGGTACGAACTTCCGAATCCGTTCCCTAAAACACGCATTCTCTATGTATCGTCGATCGGAGAAGCGAACTTGGAGATCCACGACCGCTTGATCGACGCGATCGATCCGGAGACGTGGTTCGTCTTCCAGCCGGCGACCTTCCAGATAAAGGCAGGTATGGAGCGGCTCGCCCGCGTGTACGCGCGCACCAACATTTTCATCGCGAATAAGGAGGAGTACCAGCGCATTCTCAATACGCAAGAAGAAAGCGAGAAGAAACTTATGGAGATGATGCGCGCGCACGGACCGAAAATCGCATTCCTCACGGACGGGCAGAATGGCGCGTATGCGCTTTCCGATGAAGGCGCGTGGAAAATCGCAGTCTACCCCGACCATCTCGACCCCTACGACCGTACCGGTGCTGGTGACGCCTTCGCATCCACTGCATCCGCAGCACTGCTCCTTGGCAATCCGCTTCCGGAAGCACTTCGCTGGGGTGCGGCGAACGCCGCATCAGTCGTGCAGAAAATTGGCGCACAGGAAGGGCTTCTTGCGCAGGACGTGCTCAAAGAAGCGCTCGCAAAGACGCCTGAATATCAAGCCGAACCGCTTTAACACTGCACCATCCTGCGCGCGACCTCGGCGATGTGCGCGGGTGCGAGGCCGTAGTGTTCGATGAGCTCGTCGGGATTCCCCGACTGACCGAACTCGTCCTGGATACCGATGAATTCCATCGGCACGGGCGCTTTCTTCGCGAGGAGCTCTGCAACGGCCGAGCCGAACCCGCCCGCGACCTGGTGTTCTTCTACCGTGATTACCCTACCCGCCTGCTTTGCCGCAGCAACAAGCGCAGACTCATCGAGCGGCTTCACGCTCGGATTGTGGATGACGGTGACTTCGATGCCGTCGGCGTGGAGGGCCCGGGCGGCAGCGAGCGCGTTGTAACTCATTGATCCGGTCGCGAAGATCGCTACCTGCGGCTTGCCGCTTTCTGGCGACCAGAAGGGAAGTGATGCGCCAATTGCGAAAGGGGAGTCAGCTGTCGTGAACACCGGCACGTCTGAACGACCGAAGCGGATGTACACCGGGCCGTCATATTCCGCTGCAGCGACGACTGCTTTACGCGCTTCTTCTGCATCGCACGGATTGAGCACGATCATATTGGGGAGCATGCGCATGAGGCCCATATCTTCGAGCATCTGGTGCGTTGCTCCATCTGGTCCTACCGAGACGCCCGCGTGCATGCCGCCGATTTTCACATTCGCTTCGTTCAACGCGATCGTGGTGCGGATCTGTTCGTAATTCCTACCAGGACTGAACGCGGCGTAGCTCGCCATGAACGGCACCTTGCCCGTAAGCGCGAGGCCTGCCGCCGTCGCCGCCATGTTCTGCTCCGCTATCCCCATCTCGATGAAACGCTCCGGGAATTCTTTCTGGAACCACTCTGCCCTGGTCGATTCCGAGAGATCCGCGCAAAGCACGACGACATTGGGATTCTTCTTCCCTGCTTCGACGGTACCCGTACCAAACCCATCGCGCGTGGGTTTCTTCGCGATGTCCTTCTCAAAAATATTCTCGACCAGTTTTGCAGCAGCGTTAAGCATATTCGTGCGGGAGCTTGCCCTTCATTGAGCGAATTTCTTTGAGGAACTTCTGACCTTCTTCTTTGCTTGGCGGCTTCCCGTGCCAGTGGTAGTCGTACTCGATATCGGGCACACCCTTCCCTGCTATGGTGTGCGCGATGATCACGGTCGGCTTTTCGTAAATTGCTTTTGCTTCATTCACGGCGTCGATGAACGCGCGGATGTTATGGCCGTCGACTTCAATCACGTGCCAATTGAATGCTTCGTACTTGGCTCGCAGATTTTCGAGCGGCATCACGTCTTCCGTCATGCCGTCGATCTGGATGTTGTTGCGATCGATGACCGCGGTGAGGTTGTTAAGCTTCTGCTTCCCCACCCACATCGCCGCCTCCCACACATTCCCTTCATCTTGTTCACCATCACCCATGAGTACGTACACCCTGTTAGGCTTTTTATCCTGTCGCAGTGCCCACGCCATGCCGGCGCCCTGCGAAAGTCCTTCGCCCAAGGGGCCCGACGTCGTCTCCATGCCGGGCATGCGCAGGCGCTCGGGGTGGCCCTGCAGCCGCGATCCAAATTTGCGCAGCGTCATGCACTCTTCAATGGGAAAGTACCCCGCGTGCGCCATCGTTGCATAGCGCACCGGCACGATGTGCCCATTACTCAATATGAGCCGGTCGCGCTCTTCCCAGTCGGGATTTTTGGGATCGTGCTTCAGAATATGGAAATAGAATGCGGTGAAAATGTCCGCCATATCGAGCGGCCCCGCCGTGTGGCCGCTTTTTGCCTCGACGAGCATCGTAATGATCGTCTCGCGGATCTGCTCCGCCTTGCTCTCGAGCTCAGCGACGTCTGTATCCGTAAGCGCCATTGCTCACAGTATAGCGCACGCGCTCGCGACCTCAGCGGTAGATACCGTACTTTTCCGTGAGCTCGGTAAATGCGCGGAGCGCCGCAGCGACGTCGGATGCGTCACGCAGCGCGTGCCCCACGATGAGCCGATCGGCGCCAGCGTCGAGGAGCGCGGGAGCGGTCTCGAGCGTGACGCCGCCATCCACCTGTACCTCGGTATCGGGGTGCGCACGCTTAAAGGCGCGTACCCGCTCAATCACCCCAGGATCAAAGGGCATGCCCTGTTTCCCTACGACATCGATGCCCATGAACTGCACGTAGTCCAAATCTTTTATGAACGGCTCGAGCAGCATTGGATTAGCCTGCATACCAATCGCAAATCCAAACGAGAGTAGATCGGGCGCGAACCCGCGCTCGTGCCCATACTTCTGATTGAAGTCACTCACGATGCGGGGCAGGTAAGTGGTCGACTCGAGGTGCACAGTGATGCGCGACGCGCCGAGCGCCACCCATGAACCGATCGCCTCTTCGGGGCGAGCGGTCATGAGATCTATCTCAAACTTGAAATCGGCAACGTGTGGAAGCGGCCCGCCAGAAGCGACGAAAGCCTCGAATGCTTTCGTGCCACTCGTGTACGGCCACGACGCGGGCGAGGCAAACGAACCGTCAATCACATCGAGCTGGACGGTATCGACGAGACCCACAAAACGCGCGAGTTTAGCATCGAGATCCTCGCGGGAAGCCGGGAGCACCGCCGGGACGATGACGCCCATGATGGGTCTAGTATACCTCGTTTTGCTAGAATTTCGCGATGCGGCGGATATGGCGCTCGGCGCCCGAGAAGGGTGTCTCGAGGAAAATGCGTACTGCTTCGCGTGCCTCCTCACCGGAGACAAATCGCGCACCGAGCGCGAGTACGTTCGCATCATTGTGTCGTCGCATGAGGCGCACGAGATCAAATCCATCCATGCCTGCAGCCCCCTCTGCATCGATCGGCGCGAATGCACGCACGCCACCGTAGAACACGCCCGCGCGGACTCCCTTCGTGCGGTTCGCACACATGGCCTCGCCTTCCCCATCGCCACCGATGACCACGCCGCGCGCGTCGTGCTCAGTGGCCACTTTCTGCGCGAGTGGCGTCACGAAGTCAGGGTAATCATCCGCAGGATCAAGTGCAAAGGGGCCCAGATCTTCCACCGCGCAGCCGAGCGTGGATGCGTATTCCATAAGCGCCTGCTTGAGCGCGAATCCCGCGTGGTCGCTTGCGAAATAGAGGCGAGGTCGCGGCGTGAACTCACTCATGTGCCAGCAGCAAGTGCGTGGCGCACGAGCGATTCCGTGTACCCCATCTCGTTGTCATACCACGCAAGCACTTTTACCAAGTTCCCATCGACCACACGCGTCATACCAAGGTCGGCGATTGAAGCGATCGGCTCGCCCACGATGTCGCTTGATACGAGCTCGTCATCCGTCACCGAGAAAATACCCTCCCATCGAGCATCCTTTGCTGCAGCGCGGAGCGCATCGTTCACTTCTTCGCGCGTAGTAGGGCGCTTAGCTATAAATGTGACATCCGCGATGGAGCCCGCTGGCACTGGCACGCGCAACGAGATACCGTCGAACTTCCCCTTGAGCGATTCGTACACCTGCGTCACGGCGATAGCGGCGCCGGTCGAGGTCGGGACGATGTTCTGCGCAGCTGCCCTGCCCTCTTTAAGGTCCTTCTTTGAAGGGCCGTCCACAAGTGCCTGCGATGCCGTGTACGCGTGCGTGGTAGAAAGCACTGCTTTCTCAATACCGATCGCAGCGTCAAGAATAGAAATGACCGGCGACGCGGAATTAGTCGTGCACGATGCGTTCGACGTAATCGGGCACGCTTTTACCTGGTCTTCATTGATACCCATGAGCACGGTGCTGCCGAGTCCTTCGACGTCGTTCTTCACCGGGGCAGAAATGACCACGTGTCTCGCGCCCGCGTCGACGTGCGCTTTTGCTTTTTCATAGTCGGTAAAGAACCCGGTCGACTCGATGACCACGTCGATGTCGAGATCCTTCCACGGAAGCGCTGCCGGGTCTTTCTCTTGGAGGAACTTCACTTCCTTGCCGTCGAGCCAGAGCGAGCCGTCTTTTGCCTCCACACTGAACGGCGCGCGCTTGTACACCGTGTCGTATTTGAGAAGGTAGGCGAGACTCTCGAGCGAGCCGAGGTCGTTCACCGCGACAATCTCTACTCCCCTACCCCAGCTGCGGCGCACAAATGCGCGCCCGATGCGCCCGAATCCGTTAATTGCAACTCGCATAATTACATACTTATCTAATAATGAATGCACCGCCAACAATCCGCAAGAGGCCTCCGAAAATCCCAGACTGCGCTGGCGGAATAACACGACCCAGAAACCCCGCGACCGGATTACCGGTTGCGGGGTTCCCCGATGGTACGTCAGAGACGGACAGTAAGTCGCCGGCAAGAATATTGATTGCGCTTGTATTTGCACAGGTGGTATTCGCTCCTGTAATAGTGCAACTAAGCGCGGTATCTGCGCCGTTCACGCGCAGAGTGAATGTGCGCGAAGCTAAGCCTCCCGGTGCCAAAGTCGAGATGTAGAGTTTTGTCATTGTGAAGGACATCGGCGACACTTCTTGCGTGACTGCCTCGGTACCGGTGACCGCACGATCACCACTTACCGAAAAATAGCGTGCCGCCGTCGCAGAATCAGCGGTGCCGAGTGATGAGCCCAAGAACACGAAAGCTCCTGGGATCTTCGATGTATATGACACGCCAAAGCCCGTGGTGAATGAAGCCGGCGTACCGCTTGGCGTCCCGGAGAAGTCCACTAGATCCCCCGGGGCTACGCTTGTTGTGTGGGTGGTATCACTGCACGCAGTGCCCCCGGCCCCTGTATTGCTGACGGTGCATGTCACGCTTGTGGGAGAGGCATTCTTGTTAAGCGTCCATACATAACTTTTCCCCGATCCTGGAGCCGAAGCGGCAGAATAATACAGACTGGAAAAAGTTCCTGAATCGGGAAAGATATTTTGGGCGGCCGACTCTGTCACTCCCCACCCAGCTGATCCGCCATTCACGATGGGTGCATACGCAACTGAATTATTAATTGAGGTGACTGTTCGGGCCATGAGCATAGTAGTATCAGGAACGGAAGGTGCAAATTGTACGGAAAGAGCGAGCGACCCAACCGCCGGTGCTCCAATGGGAGTAGACACCCATGAAAGAATGTCGCCCGGCGACACAGATACACTATTAACGAGATCCGTGCAGGTGCTAGCTGCGTCAGATACCGTACAGGTAACTCCCGTGCTCGAGAGATTCTTCTCAATCGTAAACGTTCGTCCGTTACCTGCACCTGGGGCATTTTGAAGCGAGATGTACAGCTGAGAAATGGTACCCGCCGCTGAAGCAACTGTATAGGAGTTATTGGCTGTACCGGCCACCCCTGAGATCGCACCCAGGTTACCGTGCTGAGTGATCGTCTGTGACAAATTACCGGTCGATCCGCCAAGAAGCGGCTGTTGGCTTGCGAACACGCCGATGGGAAGGAAAAGTACTGCCGCAGCTGCTCCAATGCCGCTACCCAGGGAACGCAAATATCGAGTATTGAGTTGCTTCATGTTGATATACATTAATATAGCAAGTAATTGACTATGTGCCGATTACCGCGCCACCACTGACGTCCACTGCGTCGTTGGCGTCGTTGGTCACCTCTGAGGCATCACTCCCGGCGGTATTAGCGGGGGTGTCCGTTGCAGTATTGTTTTGAGCACCGACGCTCTCACCAGCATCAGCGGATGTTGAGATAGTGCTGGTTGCCGTGCTTGGCTCAACGCTCGTCTCTGGCGTCGAGGTACTCGTACCGCTGTTGGTCGTGGTAGCTGCGTCAGTCGACGTCGCATCGCTTTTATGCGTGAGTGGTATCCAGTGCGGGTTGGCTTGCTGTGCTTGATCTTGCGCTGGCGTTGCACTTGTCTCTTGCGTGTTTATTTGTCCCTCAGTTTGAATGATGAAATAATCAAACGTTACATCGTGATCTTGCGGTTGTGCGAGATGCACTCTGAACGACCCGTCAAGTTTGTCTGATAAATACCAACTGCCGTCTACGGGTGCGGTCATAGTGATGAGTATCTTGCTTGTTGCCTCGGTGTAGCTGGTATCAATTTCAACCACCGTATTGCCAGAGGGAATGACACCTGAACCCGCAGATGACTGCCCTGCGGAGTCCGTAGCAGCAACAAAGCGGCTCGCCACGAGGGTGTTGAATTGCGCGAGCCCGTTCTCGATGTACACGCCGAAGCTCTGGAGTGCGTCCGCCAGCGTGGACGTCGAGAGGGTGAGCGGTGTGGTCGTCGACTCACCTACCGCACCGTTCTCAAGCTTCGCGAGGCGCGACTCGAGTGAATCCATACGGACAGTAAGCGCATCCACCTTCACCGCAAGCGCCTGCGTATCCGCGAGCGTGTATGTGGCGAGCTTGCCGAGGTCGGCGGTGCTACTTGCGGTGAGCACTGCCGACGGGAGCGTCGCGGTGATCGTCGTCGTACCGACCGAGAAGGTCGTGGTCGCGATCGAGACCGTGATGTTGTTGACCCCAAGCGCGCCGCCTACCTGTCCGCCGCCGGTAATGCTGAACGCGTTCGCGAAGACGGTACCGTTTACTCCTACATCACCACCCACCGAGAGCGCGCGATTAGTGACTGCGGCCTTCACCCCGAAGTTACCGAGCGCGTCGACGGAAAGCGCTGTCGAACTTGCCAAGCTCGAGATGAACTTAGTGCGCGTATTGAGTTCCTGGATTGATTTGACGATTGGTGCAAACAAGCCGTTGTAATCGACGGTAAGTGTACCGTCTGGGGTTAGCGCAGTTGGACTTGAAGTTGCTACTAGGTTCGGGAATACTTGCTGCACTTGCTGCGCAATGAGACCGTACTGTAAGCGCTGTGGCCGAGCAGGGTCACGAAACGTATAGGAAACCGGATTAAGGGCAGTGATAGCCGCAAGCCCGCTCGTGTCAGGAAGCGCGACGATATCTTGCTTGAGACGTTCGTCAGAAACAGAGCACTGCACGATGCCGGTACCATTTGTGGTTAGACTGGTACAAGATGCGTACTGTGCAGAATTGAAGTTGATTGTGCCATTCGCCGTTACGTCAAAGTAATCAGTGCCCGTTGAAGTCGCAACAGCGAAGATGTTGCCAGAAGTATCCGTGGTATCAAGTTGGAACGTGGTGCTACCCACTGAGTTCGCTATAGTAAAAACTTTGGTCTGATTCGATGCGGTCTGGATAGCGAGCGGCCCCTGCGGCGTCGTGGTACCGAGCCCGAGGCGCTTATTGGTCTCGTCCCAATAGAAGTTACCTGCGGCAGCTGACTGGGTGAGCTTGCTGCCGTCGGAGAACAGCACGCCGCCTGCGTAGAACGTAGTGGTGCCGGTGCCGCCGTTTGCAATACCCACCGTACCACCGAGTGAGAGCGTGCCCGCCGAGAACGAGAGCGGCGAGGAGACCGAGACGCTCGCCAACTGGCGCGAGATATTCGAGTAGACCAGGGTATTTAGCGAAAGTCCGGAATCGATAAGATTCCCGACAAACGCAGTGCCCGTGACCGCAAGTGTGCCAGTCGCGGTGATATTGGCTGCCTGAATATCGCCGGAGAAGAGGGCGCTCCCTTGCACCGAAAGCGCTTGGGTCGGGCTCGTCGTACCAATACCCACCAGGCCCGCCGAGGTAATGCGCAGACGCTCGGCATTGCCTCCGCCTGCGTTGGTATAGAACGCCATGTACCCTGCAGCTGCCCCTGCATTCGAGAGTCCCGCAATCGCGGCATGCATACCAGCGCCGCTCGAGAACCCTTGCACGCCGCCGAGATCGGCACCGCTGCCGTTATAGGTAAGTATGCCGAGCACGTTGTTCACGCCACCGATAGTCTGGCCAGTGCCCTTCACCTGGAGATTGGTACTCGGATTGGCCGTAACACCAATACCGACATTTCCTGAGTCATCAATGCGCATGCGCTCAGTCCCGCCCGTAGAGAATCCAAGTTTATTCGCCGCAAGGCGGTACATACCGGTCGTCGGATCGCTGGTCCAGGAATAGCTCGGCGCCGTTGCACTGTCGGTATTGTTGCCGAAGAATTGGCTACTTGCCGAGAGCTGTGTGGTCGACGCATTGCCGTTGAACTGCTGTAGCGCAGTCCAGGTGTTGGCGTTCCCGAGGTTGAGGCCGATGGTGGAGTTGGATCCGCCGACGAGCGCTCCCAAGGTCCCTGTGACGGTGAGGGTGGAGTTCGCCGCAGCAAAGGAAGTGGTTGCAACACTCGTGAGTGCGCTCGTACCGTTGCCATACACGAGCTGGCTTGAAGTGAACGAGGTCGCACCGGTGCCACCGCTGCTCACGCCGAGTGCACGAGCAAATGAAGGGTTGCCGTTCACATCAATTGCAAACGCTGGTACGGATGAGGTTGCATAGGCATCGCTTGAGCTGCTGATGTAGAGGCTTCCGTTCTCGCTTGAGAACACCCAATGCTTGAGGTTGGCTCCGGCACTGGTGTCCGAAAGAGCGAACTGGCCACCGTGGAAGAGCGCGCCGGCTGAGGAGGTGCCGACTTCAAGCTGCCAGGGGGTGGAGGTGGTACCGATAGCGAACTGGCCGTATCGGTTCACCACGCTGTTGTACCCACTGCTGTTCTGCCCAATGTCGATGATGTCGGCTGTCTGGCCGCCGCCAAAGATGCCAGTGACGGTGAGGGTGGGGCTTGCTGCAGAGTTGGTGGAGAGTTGGGCGGCAGCAAATTGGAGGGCATTGCCGGTACCGACCACATTGCCAAATTGGTTCACTGAAAACACCTTGGTGCCGCTTGAATTGTATAGGTTGAGGTAGTCGCCGGTCTGGCTTGCGGCTTGGCGCACAGAGATCGAGGGCGTTGCGCCGGTGACACCGTTCACCGAGAGCGTAGCTGAAGGGGTGGTGCTGCCAATGCCGACGGTGCCGAAGAAGGCGTTGGTGGACGAGGCGTATGTTGATGAGAACAGCGTTGACGATGCATTGCCGAACGTCTGGAGCGCGGTCCACGTATTCGCGTTCCCGAGGTTGAGCCCGATCGTCCGTGCGGTGGAGCCGTTGTACGTGCCACTGAACGTAAGGGTGGAGTCGGTGGCAGAAAGGTTGGCGAGATTGCTGCCGAGTGCGATGCCGCTGATGGTGGAGTTCTGGAGCGCGCTGTTGGGGATATTCGCGACCGACACCGTCGGGGTGAAGGTGAAGGTGCCCGAAGCGTTGGTGATGGTCTGCCCCACGGTGACGCCGTTGGAGGTGGCGGCGCTTGAAGTTGCGAGGGTGATGGCACCGGTTTGTGCAGAGCCATAGGTCTGCTGGAGCGAGGAAACGCCGTTGTTGATGCTTGAGGTGGCGACCCAGGTCGGGACTCCCCCGCTCATCGCGAGGACGAAGCCGTTGGTGCTGTTAGCCGTCACGCTGAGCGCGCCCGTGCCGCCTGACGTAGTGACAAGGCCGTTGGTGGTGAGATTCGAGAGCGTCGAAATGTTTTGGCTCGTGTTCACATTGAACGCGCCTGCGCTGTACGTGAGGCCGGTGCCTGCCGTGGTGGTAGCGGCGGTGTAGAGGGTGCCGCTATTCACGCCGACTGCCCCGCTCGTGAGGCCCGTGAACTTCACCGTGCCGGTAGCGGTCACGTTTGCAACACTCGTGAGATCACCGGAGATAAGGGCGTTGCCTTGGACGGAGAGGGCTTGCGAGGGCGACGTTGTCCCGATGCCGAAGTTTCCGGCACCCGAGAGGCGCGCAAGCTCTGCATACGTAGTGCCGTTCGTACTGTTAAAGGTGAGATCAGTACCGAGCGCAGATGCCGTATGCGTCGTATTCGCGACTGCCTGGATGCTTGCGACGCGCGTGCCGGGTGCAGTGAGGTTCGTATCGTCGGAATAGAAGTCGAGGCCGCCGATGAGATTGCCCGCGACAATCGCGGCGCGCGCAGAGCGTACCGCAATCTGCGACTGCGCCGTGGCAGTGGAGCTCGTCGCGACCCATAGCGCGCTCGGGTAAATCTTGCCGGTATCGCCGAGCGAGACAGTCGATGCAAAATAGGAATTCTCTGCCGAGTCGTTGTAGAGCGACCAGTTATTCGTCGTGCCTGCTCCGCCGGAGCCGCCGGTACCGGTGATGCGAAGTGCGAAGTTGTTGGTAGTGCCTGCGCCCGAACCAGTCGGCACTCCGGCATAGAATCCGGAATTGTTGATGCTGCCACCAGCCCCAGCACTTGCCGTCGCCGGTACGTAGCGGAAGCCGTAGTTATTGATCGAGCCGGAAGTCGTCGCATCACCGTTAGTGTTTGCGGCCGTATAGAATCCCGTACTGTTCGTGAATGGGTTATTGCCTGCACCTACGGTCGGCGCGCTTGCGTAGAAACCGTACGCATTGGTCACGGTACCCGTGTATCCAGATAGCGTCTCGGGAACAGCTTGGTAGCCGATGAGGTTCGTGGCATTAATCGGAGCACTTGCAGAGATCGTTGGATTCGTAAACACGCCGGCAATCGTACCTACAGAGGCACCGGTGGGATTGAACGTGGGTACGACGTATAGTCCGTACTGGCTACCGGTGATCGATGAATTGAAGTTGGACGTGATTTTCTCGATTGCATTATTAGACGTCGTATACGTGCCGCCAATATGGAACAGCGCCGTAGGACTGAGCGTGCCAAGTGCTACATTGCCGCTTCCCTGCTGGACCACGAACTGGGAGGAGCCGACGGTGAATCCTTGGCCGCTTGCGATGGTAGTAGTTCCAGACGTGCCAGAAAGCGTAAGCGGCGCAGAGAACGTATTGCTGCCGCTCCAGGTGTTGTTGTCGGAGAGGAGTGTGGATGACGCTGCGGTGATGGTGTGCGATTCGCCGAGGTTGAAGAGCGTGCCGTTCACCGTGATGTTCGAGTTCTGGAGCGCCGCGTTCGGGATGTTGGCCACCGATACCGTCGGGGTGAAGGTGAAGGTGCCGCTGCTGTTGGTGATGGTCTGCCCCACGGTGACGCCATTGGAGGTGGCGGCGCTTGAAGTGGCGAGCGTGATGGCGCCGGTCTGTGCGGAGCCGTATGTCTGTTTGAGCGAGGTGACGGCACCTGAACTGGTGAGGTAGGTGTTCGTGTCGACCGACAGGTTGCCCGAGGAATCGGTCTTCACGAATCCTGCGCTTGCAAGATTTGCGAGCTTGGTGATCCAGGCGGTCGGCGCGGTGAGGAGTGTGGTGGTGGCGTTCGTAAACTGTTGGAGTGCGGTGAAGGAATTACTCGTGTACGTTTTCGGGATCGTCGTCGACGCGTTGATGTACGAATTGACGCGTGCATTCGTGAAGTAGAGATTCGTCGGGCCCTCGGCGAGTGAGTCGGAATCGATAGTAGCGATCCAGCTGTTCGCCGCGGTAGCGAAGTTGCTCAGGTTCGTCGCACTGATGTTGTTCTGTACCGCGGTCGGAAGCGTCGTGGAAAGTGATGGGTTACCGCTTCCGTCGGTCACGAGTACAGAGTTATTCGCCGAGTTGGTCACGCCGAGCGCACTCGTACCATTTCCAAAGAGGAGTCCGTTTGCAGTAAACGAGGTCGCGCCGGTGCCGCCGCCCCCAACCGTAAGCGTGCCGGAAAGCGACGGCGTAAAGGTCTGCGTGTTGCCCGACGCCGTAATGGTAAGCGCTGACGTAAGGCCATTGAAGCTCGAGGTCGTCGTCGCCAAAGTTTGCGTGCCGCCACTCTGGAGCTGGCCCGCAGGGCCGATCTGCGTGATGCCGCTGCCCGTCGTCGCGAGCGTGGTGCCATCCCACGTGAGGCCGGAACCGATGGTCACTGATTTCACCGCGCTCGTGCCATTTCCGGCGAGGATGCCGCCAAGCGTGGTCGATCCGGTGCCACCGTTCGCCACACCAAGCGTGCCGGTGATATTTGCAGCCGGCACCGAGATGTTGCCGCCAAGGGTCGTGGTGGCGACCACTTTGCCATTGGCATCAGTAGAGAGGAGTGCTGAAGTGAGGCCCGTGAGCCAGGTGGTGCCAGAGTTGGTGAAGCCCGTCGTGGAAGCGTTTGCGAGTGAGGAGAGACTTGCGACCGAGAGCGTGCCAGTGGCGGTTATGTTGCTGCCCGTGATGGAGGAGTTGGCGAAGATGTTTCCTGCCACTGAGAGCGTAGCGAACGGCGAGGTGGTGCCGATGCCTACGTTGCCATTGCTGCCGAAGAACGCCACCTCGGTCGTGCCGCCGTTGCCCTGGATCTGGAGCGCGGCCCGAGACGCGCTGTTGTCCTTATCAATGATGAACACATCCGGAGCGGCGTTCGTGGTTCCTGACTTAAAGAGTGCACTGCCAAAACCCTCGTTTGCATACACGGCGCCGAGACTCAGCAAAGACAGGCCGCGAGTGGTGGTGGTCGCAATAGTGAGTGAGGTGTTGGAAGAGAACGTCGTGGTACCGATAGCGACCTGACCAGATGCAGGCGCGAGCCATGTGTTGCCCGTCGAGGTGAACTGCGTCGTCGATGCATTGGCATTGAACTGCTGCAGCGCCGTCCAGGTGTTGGCGTTGCCGAGGTTGAGGCCCACGGTGCGGGCGGTAGAGCCGTTGTACGAGCCGCTGAAGGTGAGGGTGGAGTCGGTTGCGGTGAGTGCGTTCAAGTTGGATCCGAGGGCGATGCCGGAGATGGTGGAGTTCTGGAGTGCGCTGTTCGGGATGTTAGCCACAGAGACCGTCGGGGTGAAGGTGAAGGTGCCGCTCGAGTTCGTGATGGTCTGCCCGACCGTGACGCCGTTAGAGGTGGCGGCGCTTGAAGTTGCGAGCGTGATCGCACCGACCTGACCTGAACCATAGGTCTGGGCAATGGAGGTGACGGCGCCCGAAGACGTGAGGTAGGTGTTCGTGTCGACGGAGAGCGTACCGTCGCTTGCCGTCTTCACGAATCCTGCCGTCGCGAGGTTCGCAAGCTTGGTGATCCACGCGGTCGGTGCGGTGAGGAGCGTGGTTGAAGCATTTGCAAATTGCTGCAGCGCGCTCCAAGAATTTGCAGTCGTAGTGCCGAACGCAAGCGAGATGGTGTTGGTCGAGCGTGAGAGCGGGTACGTGAAGGTGAGTGGGTTTTCGTAGTCGGTGCCGGCGGTTGCAATAGAGAGCGTGCCGTCTCCCCCGCTCGTCTTCACCAACCCGTTGCTCGTGAGATTGGAGAGCTTAGTAATATTCTGCGTCGTGTTCACATTGAACGCGCCTGCGCTGTACGTGAGGCCGGTGCCGGCGGTGGTGGTAGCGGCGGTGTAGAGGGTGCCGCTATTCACCCCGACTGCCCCGCTCGTGAGGCCGGTGAACTTGACCGTGCCCGTGGCGGTCACGTTTGCAACGCTCGTGAGATCACCGGAGATAAGGGCGTTGCCTTGGACAGAAAGCGTCTGTGCCGGGGTGGTGGTGCCGATGCCGACGTTGCCGGTAGTACGCGCGATGATGAAGCGATCATTGGTACCGAAGGCGTTGCTCTCGGAAATAGTGTAGCCGCTGTTTTGCACCGCTCCTGAAATCCAGGTTTGATTGAGGGAATTCTGAATAAGACCGAGGCTATTGCCGCCAACCGTGACCTGGAACTTCACCGCATTCGCGCCAGTCCGCTCGGCTGTGAGCGGTGAGGTGGAATCGGTCACGACCGAGTGAATGCGTGAGGTCGGACTGGTCGTGCCGACGCCGAGATGTGTGCCGTCGAAGACGAGGCTGCTGCCGCTCGTAATCTTCGTGCCATCGAAGTAGTTCACGCCGCTCGTGGTCTGGCTCGTGGCGTTGGTGCCACCGTTCGCGACATTCAGCGTGCCCGAGAGCGTGGGTGCGAAGGTGAAGGTGCCGCTCGAGTTCGTGATGTTTTCGGAGAGCGAGAGGCCAGTGGTCGTGTTAGCCGAACTCGTGGCCAGCGTGATGGCGCCCGTTTGGGCAGAGCCGTATGTCTGCTGGAGTGAGAGAAGTCCCGTGTTGCTGATGACCCCCGTCGATGAGTTGTAATTGATACCCGATCCCGCAGAAAGCGATGTGCTCGAGATTTTGTTATTAAAAAGATTCCAATCGCTTGAGGAAAGGTAGCCGTTGGTGGAAGCGTTCGCCTGGCTGATAGAAAGCGTATTACCACTGAAGCTGAGCGGTGCGGAGACTGACGCGCTCGTCACGGCACCCGTGCCATTGCCCGTGAGGATGCCGCCGAGCGTAGTGGAGCCGGTGCCGCCATTCGCCACACCAAGCGTGCCGGTAAGATAGTTCACACCGACTGAAGTGGTCGCGACGACCTGGCCAGAAGCATTGGTCGATAGCAGCGCATTTGTCGTGTTCGGCAGATTGAGCGTGCCGAAGTATCCCTGTGTCGACGATGCGTATGCGAACGACGCAGCCGTGGTGCTTGAGTTGCCGAACGTCTGCAGCGCGGTCCACGTATTTGCATTGCCGAGGTTGAGGCCCACGGTGCGGGCGGTGGAGCCGTTGTAGGTACCGCTGAACGTGAGCGTCGCATTCGTGGCAGAAAGGTTTGCAAGGTTGCTGCCGAGCGCGATGCCGGAGATGGTGGAGTTGGTGAGGCCTGCGTTGTTGAGGGTGCCGGTGATGGTAGGTGTGTTGGTGAGTGTATTCCCCGCTCCGACAGTCTGGAGGCCGAGTGTGAGACCGTTAAAGGACGCAGTCGAGGAAGCAATGGTTACTGCCGGGCCGGTCTGGAGCTGGCCCGCAGGACCGATCGAGGTGACTGCGGTCGTGAGGTAGCTGCCTGCGGGAGCGTAGTCGACACCCGCAACAGCAGTCTGCACCCCGCCCGTGCCGTTACCCTTCAAGATGCCCGTGAGCGTCGTCGATCCTGTGCCGCCGTTAGCGACGCCGAGCGTCCCCGTGGTCTGGGAAAGCGGAAGCGACAAGGACGGGAGCGTGGTGATGGAAGAGACCGAGGTGGTAGCGGCAAGATTCGAGACGAAGTTAGCAGTTGCGCGTGCGGTGGTGAAGTAGAGGTTGGTGACGCCTTCCGCGAGTGCGTCGGTCGTCGTTGCATGAAAGAGGTTGTAGAAGAGGGTGCCAAAGGTCGTGGTGTACACACCGTTGGTCACGGTGCCTGCGTTACCGGTGATATTCGCATCGAGCGACGAGGTGGAGACGTTGTAGAGCGCGCCGCCGTTGCTTGCCACCAGGCCGTTGCTTGAAAGTGACGAGAACACTGGCGAGTTAGTGAACGTCTGCGTGCCATCCCAGGTGTTGCTTGTGGTCGTGCCGAATGCAAGTGAGATGGTGTTCGTGCTGCGCGTGAGTGGATAGGTGAACGTGAGTGGGCTTTCGTAATCGACACCAGCCGTGAGCGGCGCCTGATAGTCAGTGCCAGCAAGGGCGTTCGTGATGTAGCCACCTGCCGACGCTTTCAA
Source organism: Minisyncoccota bacterium (assembly GCA_035548315.1). Classification (GTDB taxonomy): domain Bacteria; phylum Patescibacteriota; class Minisyncoccia; order Phycocordibacterales; family Phycocordibacteraceae; genus C7867-001. The sequence goes on along the minus strand of DASZTF010000044.1, from coordinate 3,223 downwards.
TAGACCCGCGTTGTTAGTGAGCGCAAGGTTCGGGAGCGAGAGCGGCCCCGCAAACGTCGATGTACCCGTGCCGTCTACAGTGATTTCTCCGCCAAATGCAGCGTCGCCGGACGTACGAAGTGTACCCGCGACACTGTTGAAGACACCGACCCCAAGCCCGCCGGTGAGATATCCATTACCCCCGACTGAAAGTGCCGTGGCCGGATTGGTCGTGGCTATACCAAGTTTCGTGGAAATGTACTGCTGCCCCGAGACTTCAAAAATCGAGTTCGCGGTCGACGTCGCACTCGTGCCGACAAGCACTACGCTCGCTGAATCAATCGGATAGATGCGTCCGGAAGACGTTGCGAAGATGCCGTCCGACCCGCCGCCACCGATTGTTTGGTCGGTACCCCACGCAGGAAGCCCAGCCTGAATTTTGAGTACCGTGCCGTCGCCGCCAACTGGCAATTTTACGAGATTACCGCTGCCGTCGGCGTAGAGGACATCGCCGGGCGTGTAGCTCGTAATACCGGTACCGCCGTTCCCCTGTGCGAGTGTGCCGGTAACATCAGATCCGAGATCAATCAGTGCCGTGGACACAACGCCCGCGGATGCTTTCAGGAAGCCACTTACGGATCCTACGGTGAGGTTTGCCACATTTGCGGTGCCGGTCGCAGTAATGTTCCCGACGTTCGATATGTTTCCGCTTACGAATACGTTCCCCTGCACCGAAAGTTTCTGCGCTGGCGACGTCGTTCCGAGCCCCAAGAAACCGCTCACCGCATCGATGCGACCTGCTTCAGAGGTGCCGGATGCGCCGTAGTCGAAAATGATGCCTGCGGTGCCCGCGGTGGGAGATGCGGCAGTCGTACCGCGCAGCGTGAGGGTAGAGCCAGCTGCCGTGCCGCCACGGACAATAGGTGCCGTAAGCGTGCCGGTGAGCGTCGGGCTTGCTGACAGCACCATGTTGCCCGTACCCGTGACCGCGTTGCTGAGGGTGACGCCGCCGTACGTGAGCGCGTTCACGAGCGTGAGTGCACCGTTCGTTGCGAATGACGACGTCGCTGTGGTGCCGAAGTATGCATTGCCTGCAGAGAGCTGCGTCGTCGATGCATTGGCATTGAACTGCTGGAGCGCCGTCCAGGTGTTGGCGTTGCCCAAATTGAGACCGAGGTTCCCGCCCGAGTTCTGGAGCGTGGAGTCGAAGCTTAGGGAAAAAACGCCAGTGCCGCCGTTGTACGAAAGCGGACCGCTCGCTGAAAGCGATGTACTCGAGATCTTGTTGTTGAAGAGATTCCAATCACTTGAGGAAAGATAGCCATTGGTGGAAGCATTCGCCTGTGCGAGATATTGCGAGACGCTGAGCGAGGTGGTCGCCACGAGTTTGCCGTTCGCATCGGTCGCAAGGAGCGCATCCGTGAGTCCGGTGAGCCAGGTGGTGCCAAGCGTCGTGAGCGTCGAGGATGCGTTCGCGAACGTCTGGAGCGCACTCCAAGAATTGGCGGTCGTGGTGCCGAACGCAAGCGAGATCGTATTGGTCGAGCGCGTGAGTGGGTACGTGAATGTGAGTGGAGACTCGTACGTCGGCGTACCCGTGAGCTGACTGTACGGGAGCGAGAGGCTCGGGAGCGTGGTGATCGATGCGACTGACGTTGTGGCTGCGAGATTGGTGATGAAGTTACTCGTCGCGCGCGCGGTGGTGAAGTAGAGGTTGGTCGCGCCTTCGGCGAGCGCATCGGTGGTCGTCGCGTGGAAGAGGTTGTAGAAGAGGCTGCCGAAGGTTGTCGTGTACACGCCGTTCGTCACCGTGCCGGCGTTACCGGTGATCGATCCCGTGATCGTGCTCGAGAACGTATTGCTGCCGCTCCAGGTGTTGTTGTCAGCAAGCAGCGTCGAGGACGCTGCGGTGATGGTGTGCGTATCACCGAGGTTGAAGAGCGTGCCATTCACCGTGATGCTCGAGTTCTGAAGCGCTGCGTTCGGGATGTTGGCCACCGATACTGTCGGGGTGAAGGTGAAGGTGCCGCTGCTGTTGGTGATCGTCTGCCCCACCGTCACGCCGTTGGAGGTTGCGGCGCTTGAAGTGGCGAGCGTGATGGCGCCGGTCTGTGCGGAGCCGTATGTCTGTTGGAGCGAGGTGACGGCTGAGAGCGTAGCCGTCGTGAGATAGTCGGTGCCCGGGATGGCGCTCTGCACGCCACCCGTACCGTTACCCTTCAGGATGCCGGTGAGTGTGGTGGAGCCCGTGCCGCCATTCGCGACACCGAGCGTGCCGGTCGTTTGCGAGAGCGGAAGCGAAAGGCTCGGGAGCGAGATGATCGAAGCGACCGAAGTCGTCGCCGCGAGATTCGAGACGAAGTTTGCTGTCGCGCGGGTCGGCGTGAAGTACAGATTCGAACCTTCCGTGACGAGGTCCGTGGTGTAGTCGCCCGACTGCGCAGTGACGGCGCCGGTGCGCCCGAACACGCTCGTGACGCCCGCCTGGATGCCGAGCGACGACGTGGCGACGAGTTCGTAGTTGCCGCTTGCGTCGCCCACGAGCACCTGGCCGTAGCTCGGTGCGGTCGTGGTACCCGTGCCGCCCTTACTAATCGCGAGTGTGCCGCTAATGGTGGAGAGCGTCGTCGTCGAGACCCACGTCGGTACACCACCCACGAGCCCGAGGACTTGGCCGTTCGTGCCCGCGCTCGTCGTCGCGATCTTCCCGCTGCCGTTACCGATGAGCACCGTGTTCGCCGCGATGCTGTTCCAGCCCGTACCGCCGTTTGCGACCGGCAAGATACCGGTGATATCGCTTGCGAGATTAATCGCCGCAGTGGTGAGCACGCCCGCGGTTGCCTTCACGAATCCGGTGAGCGACGTTGAGATCGTGGAGAGGTTTGCGAGCGTGGTGATATTGGGAAGGGTCGTGGTGGCAGAAAGCACTGTGACCGCGCGCGCGTCTGCGCGTGCGTTGGTGAAGTAGAGATTCGTCGATCCCTCGGTGACGAGGTCGGTGGTGTAGTCGCCCGACTGCGCGGTAACGACGCCGGTGCGGCCGAATACTGAATCGACCGCGCCGCTGCCGCCGAGTCCGAGCGTCGACGTCGCGACGAGGTTATAGCCGCCGCTGCCATCACCCACGAGCACCTGGCCGTACGTCGGCGCACTCGCGAGTCCCGTGCCGCCGTTCGCGACTGCGAGCGTGCCCGCGAGCGTAAGGGTACCCGAGCTCGTGATCGGACCACCCGTGAAGCTGAGT
>DASZTF010000043.1:0-2344 GCA_035548315.1 Minisyncoccota bacterium | reverse complement strand
CCGCCGAATGCAGGCGCAACAGCGGCCGAAGGGGTAAAGAACATCCGCGGCGAGCGTCGATCTCGAAGAGACCGGGAGAGAGAAGCGCTGCGAGTCCTCCTGCACTGATGGCCCGCTTGTGGTGCTAATGATCTGTCCAATGATGGAGGGAGGTTGGTGATTAGCATTTTCAGATCAGGGCCTTACCTGAAACGAAGAAGGGCGTAGCCTTTACGTAGCCTCCTCCAGCAGTTCGAGGGAGCATCGGAGCCCTCCAAACATCTCCTACCTGCGCTCGAGCAGGCATTGGGCCGCGCAATCGCAGCGGCCGCGAACGCACTTGAGACGGACGCGGTTCGGGGGGCGCTTGAGCAGACATCCGGTATGAGCGGGGGCTTCATTCACATGCACACCGTTACAGTGAGAATGGCGGCGACTAGCGCGATCTCGAAGTCGTAGCCGAATAGGATCGGCCAGCGACCAAGTCGCGAGGGATAGTGGTATTGGCTGTCCGTCGCGATTTGTTTACGTCGGCGCACGAAGCATCGAGCGACCCAGTAGAAGTACCGCGTCGAACTTCGTGTGAACTCCCCGAAGAACGATGACGTATCGCTGATCGAGCCGTCGGATGGCACGGCGACCGCACCCGATCGGAACAATGACCGGAGAGCTCAAGGCGATCTTTTCTAGAGATATTTTAGGCGCGCAGCACTCGGATTTTGGGCGACCAGCCAGGGCGCAGGTGTCTAATAACTGACTCCATCGGTGGCTGTATCGCGCAGGGACCCTCGGCGCTCTTGTGAAATGTGTCTAACTAGTGTCCTGAGTTATTAATTCATTGAACGTTTACGCACCCTCGAAGTCGAAGCTTAGACTGCGCTTCGAGGGAGGTCCGATGCGACGTGGTCCGCGGCTTGAGCCGATTACCTTGACGACAGAAGAGAACAATCGACTGGTGGAGTGGACGCGACGGCACAAGACCTCGCAAGCGCTCGCGCTGCGAGCGCGCATTGTGCTGGCCTGCCAGCAGGATCGCTCCAACCGTGAGATTGCCGAGCGGCTGCAGGTGACCGTGCAGACCGTGGGCAAGTGGCGCCAACGCTTTGTTGCCCGGCGCCTGGATGGTCTGCTGGATGAACCGCGGCCCGGCGCTCCGCGCACAATCTCGGACGCGGTGGTGGAGAAGGTCGTCGCCAAGACCCTGCATGACAAGCCTCGCGATGCCACGCACTGGAGCAGCCGCACGATGGCCAAAGCCAGCGGGCTGTCGCAGACGGCGGTGGTGCGCATCTGGCGTGCCTTTGGCCTGCAGCCGCATCGTGCCGAGACCTTCAAGCTTTCCACTGATCCGCTGTTCATCGACAAGGTCCGCGATATCGTCGGGCTGTATCTGAACCCGCCTGATCGCGCCTTGGTGCTGTGCGTGGACGAGAAGAGCCAGATTCAAGCTCTGGATCGTACGCAACCGATCCTGCCGATGATGCCGGGCGTGCCGGAGCGGCGCACTCATGACTACAGTCGTCACGGTACGACCACCTTGTTTGCAGCCCTGAACATCGCCACCGGTAAAGTGATCGGTCAACTGCGGCGACGGCATCGAGCCAAGGAATTTCTCGATTTTCTGCGCGCCATCGAGGAGTCTGTCCCGCAGAAACTGGATGTGCATCTGGTCATGGACAATTACGGCACGCACAAGACCCCGGCGGTCAGACGATGGCTGGCTCGACACCCACGTTTCCATGCGCACTTCACGCCCACCTCCGCTTCCTGGCTCAACCAAGTTGAACGTTGGTTCGCACAGCTCACCGACAAGCAGATCCGTCGTGGCACTCATCGCAGCACGGTTGAACTTGAGCAGGCCATCCGCAGCTACCTCAACGTCTACAACCGTGATCCGAAGCCGTTCGTGTGGACCAAGACTGCAGACCAGATTCTTGAGAGCATCAAAAGATTCTGCATGCGAACTTCTAACTCAGGACACTAGGTACGCATTCGCAAACGACTAGATCACAGATACGTCGTCAATAGAGCTGTAATTTGCCCTAGTCACAAGCCAACAGGCATGACAGGGACACTCGGCATGGAAACTGATCTTGTTCGGGGGATTGACCTCGCATACAAGGAGCGCACCGACCCGATCGTGTTCGCGCTGACCGGACGCACTGGTAGTGGTTGTTCCACTGCCGCTTCGACACTTGCGCGGCCTTTCGGTGAGATCGCTCTCCATGATGGAGAGGCTGCAGACTCGGAAACAAGAAAGCTTGAGATAGCAGTTGAGTTCGCGCGTGCCCAATGGGCGCCTTCGCAGTCCTGACAGTTTCCTCGGTGATCTTCAGCTTCCTGCTCCAAGCCGCCAAGGAGAAGC
>DASZTF010000042.1:0-26629 GCA_035548315.1 Minisyncoccota bacterium | reverse complement strand
CCACTGTCACGCCATCGCTCGACTCGCTTCGCCCATTCCTCGCGCTCCACGCGCGGCCGCTTCTGCTTTGGCTCGTCCATGCGCGCGAGTTTGCGACACGGCGAAGCGCGCGGTCACGACGCGGTTGCCTGAACGGATACGCCCATCGACGCCCTCACCGACGCTAACGCCCGTGCGTCGCTTCTCTGGCGACCTTGAGGGCGCTCGCGTGGCTCACTGGGCGCTTGGGAGTTTGCTCCTTGCCGACGGGGCTCGAACCTAACCCGGTTCGGTGCTGCTGAGGCGAGCTGCTAGGCGCTCCAAATCAGCGACCTCGACGGGGTACCACTGCAGTGCACCTGGCGCGGCGACGCAAAGCTCAGCAAAGTTGGTTTCGAATTCAAGAAACACCGCCCTCAACGCAGTGAGGGCGAAGCGCGTGTCACCATCGCTCAAGACCAGGTCAATCTTTTGTTGAGCTCGCTGCTCAATCAGCTCTTTCGTCCACGTTCCCGACGAGGAAGCCCATAGACCAACCGACGCGAGATGCGCCTGCCATTGCGAAGCCAGGCGCTCTGCCAGCTCGTCAGCCGCATCGCGAATGTCAGGATTCACGAGCAAGCGCGCCGCTTCGCGCTCGAACGACCAATTGGCGAGCATGAAGACTGCTGCAACCAGCAGGGCCATCTCTGCTCCGTTCAACACGACTTGGGCTGACTTCACGTCCAATCTTGACATTTTTCTGACCACCGAGGCGCACTAGAATGCCGCGCCTCCTTCTTCGGTAATGAACCGCTCCAGATATCTAGCTGCGGCCTTGACCGAATCGGATCGGAAATAGGTCCCGCCCGCGCCGGCACCGGGTCGTTGGATGAGAATCTCCGCGCCTCGGCGCCAGATTCTTGCTCCGCTTTGCGTTGTGGTACCGCCGGCGCTATTCGCGAAGTTCTTTAGGTAGGCGGCGACCTGATCCTTGGTCTGCCCGGGGAAGCGGTGCAGCACGTGCTCTGCTATGTCGTCCCAACAGCTGTTGTGAACCCAGGCACCGAGCCGGCCTACGAAGTAGGTGTGTAGGTCTTCAACTTCGAAGTTGTAGACGGTCTCCCGCTCTTTGCTCCAAGTCACGCTGGTTACGAAGAGCGATTCACCGGAACGGGCGAGGACTGGATCGCCGGGCTGCAGGTCCATGGCTTTAGTCCAACCCTGCCCACGCACCCAGAAAGGGTGCTCCCCCGTGGCTTTCAAACGATCGACGTTTTCATGGCCATCGTCAAAGACGACCTCAAGCAACGTCTGATCTGGCGTAACGAAGGTTCTCGTAACACGCCGCAACGCGACGTCTCCGGTCGTCTCATCGCGCCCCCAGACCAAGTCACCGACCGCAACTTCTTCGATCGCTCGCAGACCCGTCTCGGTATGGACCTCTGTACCAGCCGCAAAGCACACGTACTTAAAGGTTCGCCCCGCACCCGCGGCGGCCCCTTCTGTGGCCAAGGCCCGGGCAGCGGCTCGCGGTGCAAGGCGCTCGGCGAGAGTAACCCCAATTTCAAATAGCCCTTCGACACCGCCCTCCGCCAGCATCACGGCGTCGAGTGCGTTGTGCCAACCTTCCGAAGTATCCGGAATTTGGGGTGCCGCCTCGTCGAGCAATGGATGTCCGAGCGCTGGGCCGTAGCCCGTGGCGCTCATGCAAAGCTCGTCGCATGCGGGCGGCGGTGGAGGAGGGCCGATGTCACCGGCCTGCCAAGAACGACCGGGGGGCGGTCCAACTGGGCCTTTCGCCTCGTGGGGTGCGCCGGTCTGCTTTACCCCAGGGTGCGTCGCACGCGGGGCGCTCGGTGTGGCGGGTGAGCCGCGAAAGGTGCTGCCTTTCGAACCCATCGTCAGCGTGTCGTAGATGTTGACGATCCCCGTAATGATGGGGCCGGCGTACGATGCCACTGACGAGGACGAGGCCGCTTCCGCTGATGCAGACGCCTCTACTGACGTCGACGATGCCGCCGGCGCGACCGCAGTCAGCGGGTCGTCTGCGAAAACGTATCCGTATCCTCCCGGATAATCGGCCATCGGCACTGCCTGAAATCCGCTCGGGTCGGTCGCATTGACCGGATCGTTGAAAACATAGGCGTAACGATTGAGCCCCTGAGACCAGAACGGGGCCTGCACGATCGGATCCGGCGTCGTGAACCGACCTGCCAGGGTATCGAACAGGCGACCTCTCATGTCGATCAAGCCGAGGTCGCCGTCCTCTGCTTGACCCGTAAAGCCGAAACGCGTCTTCGGCGCGGCACTGTCCATGGGCGCCCCGAACGGATCGAAGCTTTGGTGCGTCACGTTGCCGGCGCTCGTCGTCACGGTTTCGACCGAATCGAGATGATCTGAGTGGAAATACAGCGTCTCCTCGGCTGCCCCGTTGCGGACGATCTCGCCGATGCGGCGGCCTTCGGCGAGGATCTCGAAGCGTTGCTCCACCGTGTCGTTCGGCCCGGTGCCGACCATGCGCTGGTAGACGTCACCGACATAGTAGCGCGTCGATTCGCTGGTACGCTGAATGGTCCGTTTCTCGAAGGCCGAATATTCGAACGTCGTCGTTTTGGTGCCACTGGTGATGCTGTCCGGAAGATCGAACGGAGTGTAGCTGATCGTTTGCTGGCCGCCCGGTACGTCCGGACCGACGCGGCTCGAAACGTTCCCGTTCGGGTCGTAGTGGTAGGTGGTCGTGCCGTGTGGCGTTGTGACGGTGTCCACCAGATGCTGGGGGCGCGTCGGGTTTGCCGGGTCGCTATGTTGATAGTTGACGCTGACCGGACCACCCACGCTGCTCACGCTGCCGAGCGACAGGTTGCCGATCTGATCGTAGGCGTACTGTGTCGGGCGGAAGCTGCCGTTGGCGAACTCGTCGAGGGTCGAGCTCAGGCGTGCCAGCGCATCGTAGTAGTAGTTGCGGTTGATGTCGCCCTGCTGGCGGGACCTTACTTGCCCATTGTCGTAGTGCGTATAGCCAATCTGCTGTACCTCGTCGCCGCCGAGCACCGTATTGATGCTCTCGATCCAGCGGCGTTGCGGATTGTAGACGTAGCTCGACACGGCGCCGTTGCCGAAGCTCTCCTGTTGAAGCAGGTAACCCTCGAAGGTCTGCTCGACCTGCCACAGCTTGTCTTTCTGGGCACCTCGAACGCGCTCGACCTTCGTCAACACGCCGGACGGATCGTAGGTGTTTTCGGTGACGACTGCTTCGCCACCGAAGGAATCGGGGTAGCGGGTCTGCTTGAGCCGGGCAGCGTTATCGTACGTGTAGCCCACGCTATGTACGACGCCGTCGAGCTCGTAGTCCGCTTGCTTGAGCAACCCCCGGTTGACCCCCGCGGCCGCATCTTCATAAGCGTAAGTAGTGCGCTGGAAATTCGGCGAGAAAACCGTTGCCGCCGTGATACGACCGATCGCGTTGTCGAGCTGCCTGTCCGGAAGCGAGTCGTAGTTCCACGTGGCGGTGACGGTTGAGCCATCCTTGACCTGTGTGAGGCGTCCGAGCGCGTCGTGCTCCAACGAGCGATGCCGATGTCTCTGATCGGTGATGGTCGAAAGGTCGTCGAAGCCGGTGTAAGTGTTCGTGGTCGTGCCGGAATCGGGATCCGTGATGCTTCTGAGCCGACCGTAGGCATCGAACTCGTAACTAGTCTCATTGCCGAGATTGTCGGTGGTTTTCAGCAGACGGCCGAAAGCGCCATAGCCGTAGCTGTTGAACATTGGCGGGGTCGAGCCCACCGAATTTCCGTCGATGCTGCGTAGTACCTGCCCGTGATGGTCGGTGATGGTGACGTTGGAGTGGAAGCTCTCGTCCAAGCTCATGGCGACGTCGACACCGCAAGGGGCGAAGGTGGATGAGCACAGATTCGACAACCACTGTCCGTGATTGCCCACGAGAGAGGCAGGGCTCGCGTATTGGGTTTCGGTGAACTTTCCGTCTGAATGGGTGCTGCGAACTAGCCGATCCAGCGGATCGTAGTTGTACGAGACGCTCGGCACGACGGCAGAAGTGCTGAGATGCGGCAGAGTCTCTCCAGTCAGGCGGCCACTCTGGTCGTATGCAGCTTCCGTGAGGATCTCTCCACCAATCGCGGTGGTCGACGTGCGCACGCTGCGGCCGTAGTTGTCCAGGTGGCGCACGACGTGGCCGATCGGACCGGAATCAGTATCACGTTCGTCGATCGCGACTTCGATCTTCTCGTTGATCGGGCCCGCAGATGTTTCGTCGTTTGGTGCCGTGATTTCCGAGAGCGTGATGATGCGTGTGCCCGCGGGTGTTTGCGTCGCTGCTAGTCGGCCGAAGTCGTCGTAGGCGCTCAGTGCGACGATTTGGTTGGGGTCGACGACCAATTTTTGCGTGCCCCAGCGCTGGTCGTACGCAAGCTGAGTGGTTTGGGCCAGGGAATTGGTGATCGACGTCGCAAACACCTGGTCGTTATCGTAGCCGTAAGACGTGGCGCGAACGGGCTGGTCGCTCGTCGCCTGCTCGATCACCTCGATGACGTTTCCGAAGTCATTGCGGACGTACGCCGTCATGACCAGGGCATCCTCGTTCGGGGCTCGCGTCACAGAATGCAGGGTGCCATTGGGGTAGTACTCCTTGTGCCAGTTTTGGGTCTTGGTGTCGCCGCCTCGAGAAGAGATGATGGTGATGTCTCGGACGCTAGAAGTTAGCCAATTGGCTGCGTCTATCAGAACCGGTGCAAACACTTGGCGACGTTCGCGTTGCCCCTCACCAGCAATCGTCGAGTCCCAATCGCGAGTATTGACGGTAAGATTGCCATAGTCGTCGACCACGTACGTGTCGAAGGTGTTCATCAGCAGGGTACCGGCGTCGGTCGGAGCTGCCGACGCCGGTCGGTCGAACAATTGCTCGCTCTTGCTGCTGAGCTTTGGAAACGGTCGACCGCTGGCCGACGTGCCGACTTCCCATACATTGTCGGTGACCACCCTGCGCGCGAACGGCCCGCTCGTCAGCGCGCTCTGGAAGGCGGGAAAATCGACTGTGACCTTCTTTGCTAATCCGGCGAGAGGATAGGCGTACGGTGGCACCGTCGTTGCCGCGGCCTGGCCGTTCAAACCACGGCGAATCAGCGGCTCGAACTCGGTCGTCGTTGTGTTGCGCAACATGTCGCCCGCGAAAGCCTGCGACTCGACACGATCGAACCCGAGCCAGCCATGCCCGGTAACGTTCATGCGAGCGTTGAAGTAACGGTAGTCGTAGTGCCGTTCCGCGTGCTCCTCGGTTTGGCCGGTGACAGTGAAGCCCTCGGTGTAACGACTGACCAGCCCCTGAAGTCGGGGCATGCAGCGCTCGGGCCACTGCGTGCCGCTCTTGCAAGACGCCTCTGCCTGGTACGCGGTCTGGTCGTAGTCGACGTTGATGAAGTTGCCGAGACCGTCTTCGACGCGCTTCAGCAGGTTGTTCTTTGCGCCTTTGCCGAACGCGATGTCACCATGCGCAAAAACCAGATCGTTGTTGCCGTCGCCATCGACATCGGTCACCGCCTGCCAGAGCCCGGCCTCGCTCTGCTCCACCAGATGGGGTATCGCGATTTGCGTATTCGGAAAGGAGGAGAACGTGGTTAGCAGGCTGTCCGGAATTTGCGCCTGGTAGTTGATCGTAAAGATGTGAAGGCCATTGCCATTGATAAATTCGCGATCCCACAGCTCGAGCAAATCGCTCCGTCCGTGTCCCTTGTAGTCGAGTGCCAGCGTAGAAAGGTGGTTCGACGGCTGAAAGCCGAAGCCCGGCGGTACGCTGCGCGGCGGCATGTTACGCGGTTCGAACGTGCCGGTTCCGGTGCTGAGCCAAGCGACGTTGTTGTAGTCGCTCCAGAGGTCGAGCAGGCCATCACCATTGAAGTCCGCTTGGCTCGTGAGGGCCCCCGCGCCGCTAAAGCCGGCGTCGGGGAAGACGTCGTCCTGCCAGCTGATCGTGGGCTGACCGCCGCTCTCGGTGTAGCGCATGACGTGCCACATCGTCTCGCCGCGAATCATCAGGTTGGCCACGCCGTCGCCGTCGACATCGACGATCATAGAGCTCGGCGTCTGCTGGAGGCACAGATGGTCCGGCACCTTGAACACGATGGGATTGGGTTCGAAGTCGGCGGGCGGTGGGAGCCGGCGATACAGGCTCATCTCGTCCAAATTCCGACAAGCCAGGATGTCTTCTAGACCGTCGCCGTTCACGTCGAACGCCTGGGGGCGTTGGCCGTAGTAGGCGCTGGCCAAGTACCCGTACACCGGGAACTGGAGTGTTGCCCTTGGAAAGTCCGAAACGTAGTGCCCCGTGCCGTCGGAGCGAGATACATAGAACTGCCATAGCGTGCTGCCGAGCTTCTTATTGACGAAGGCACTGCACGTCAAAGAGTCGGGCGGAAGCAGGTCTGGGCACTGCTGGGGCATGTTGTAGGGCGTGAGCGGGCACTGCCCCATGAAGTCATGGTCGCCGTCCTGATCGTAGTCCATCAGGAAGCCCGGCGTTGCCCAGTCACTGCACGGGAAAACGCCGAAGTTCGGGATACTCGTATAGAGGTTCGCGCGATTGCCGGTTGAAAGAGAAATGTCGGTCGAGATGTGAACGTCGGGTTGATGTGCTAACGACCCGTAGATCTCCTTGCCGAAGGTCCAAACGATCTGTGCCGGCACGCCCACCGCGGACGTTGCGGGGTAGACAGCGAGTACGGTGGTTCCAATGTCACCGACGAGTAGAACGCCCTTTTCCACGTTCGAGACGTTCACGTCGTCGACTGTCACGGTTCGGTGAGCGAAGTCATAGATGCCGTCTCCGTTGGCATCCAGCTGCACGCCCGGTTGAAAGAGCGGGCTCGCGAGTCCGGGGTTCTGTTCGAAGCCGGCGTCCGCTACATATTCGAAGCGAGTTGGTTTCTTGCAGGTGAGGTCGCTGTCTCCAGCGCACTCCGTCACGCTCTGAATCAGACTGAGTGTGCCGCCAGCCTCATCGACCACGGTAGTCGGATACTTGATACGGTAGTTCTTGACCGGAACCTGGTTGACGCTCGTCCGAATCCTCCACAGACGCTGATCCGCGACGCCGGGAACGCCACCCTGAAGGAAGGAAACCTGCGGATCGGGACGCGCTTCGTAGTCGAAGTCGACTTCGCGATTGCCCGGTGTTTCGTTGTGCCCAGTATACGCGATGCGCATCGGCCGAATCACGCTGGGGAACCGGTCGCCTGCGAACCTGGCAACATTGGTCTCGGTCTTGAGATATTGGACCTGCATCGTGTTGCCGCTGCGATCCTTCACCTGCGTGAGAAGCCAGGCGTTGCGCAGGCCATTGCGCGCGACCACGAGCGAGTCTGGTGTTGTGCCGTAGGTCAGAATGCGCCCGTCTTTGGTTCGCACCTCGAACGAGTCGGGGCCCTGGAGCAAGCGACCGATGTTCGGTATCGAAATCCACGGAGTTACCTGAATCCCAGTGCTTTGGAGATCCTGAAATGACGTAACCTTGGCGAAGCTATCGACCAGCGTTCGATACTCGGTCCCATTGGCGCCATAGGCTCCGCCGTTGACCGCCTCGAGGCGCTTGCCATCCAAGCAGAAGCGATCGTCGACGGTGTTGCTGACATTGCGGCTGTAGCCATCGAGCGCGTAGCTTCGCGGACAGCGCGTGATGGCTGAAAGCCCTTCGAGCCTCCAGCCGAGGCCAAGGTCGCCGTTGCTTCGCGAGCCCGAATACACAAGGCTGACCGCAGGCTCGATCCCGGCGCGTCCGGGCGGCACTTGGATCGGGATTGAATACTGGGCGGTTCCGGCTTCAGAGACGGCGAAGGATCCGGGGAGCGCGCCCACGGCACTCGTTGGACCTGGCATCAGCTCTGGGATCGGATGCGTTCCGCCCTGGGAGTCGTGCACGACAATCGGCGGCTCGACCGTCGCTTGCACGCATTGACCGTCGATGCTGCAAGACGTTCCCGCGCCGCAGGTTCCGCAGCTAGAGCCGCAGCTGGGATCGGGCCCACAAGCTCGCCCTGCGCATTGGGGCGTGCAGGTGGGGCAGGGCCCGCACAAAGCATCCGAGCCGCCACATAGCGGGGGTGCAAGCGTGCGGAATTGACAGATGTCGGCACGCAGGCACTGACTCGTGCCGTCGGCGTGCGCGACGCAGCCGTAACCCGCGGTGCAATCCGCGTCGACCTTGCAACCGACTGCCTTAGGTCCGCACACGCCGGGGCACCTGCCGCCGTGGTGATCGTCGGGATTCTGACAGGTTGCTGTCGAGCAGTCCGGCGTGCCGACGCAGCTGATGCCACAAAGCGAGTCGGGTTGGCCGCATAGCGCTGGGTCGTCGGACGGACAACGTGGGTCGACGCACACGGCCGACGCCGAAGAATGAAATAGTGGTCCGATCCCGGTCTTGCATTGCTGACCAGACGGGCAGGAACTCGGGTTTTGCGGGTCGCAGCTTGCTACGCAAGCGCAGTTCGAGCCACAAAGGCTGTCTTGCTGCCCGCATTCAGTCGGCTGCGCGCCGGTGCCGCATTGGGTGGGCCAGCAAACACTGTCGCTGCGGCTTCCGGCGAAACACGCCCCGTTGTGCGCGCCGCAGGAGAGCCCCGACCCGCAGTCCGCATCTGATCCGCACTTCTGACCCTTGCCACAGTCGGGGCAGTTGCCACCGCAGTCGACGTCGGTCTCGCTGCCGTCTTTCATGCCGTTGACGCATGAATTGGCGACGCAGTGTGGGTCTGTTGGATTTGTTTCACACAGCGGGTGGCAACTCCCGCCAGCGCAAGTGAACCCTGTGCTGCAGTCGGCGGTTTGGGTGCAGGAGCCGCCGCTGCCGCAGGTGCAGGTAGGGCTGCAAATGGTGCATTGGCAGGCGCCCGCTTGGCACGTGCGTCCGCTGCCGCAGTCGGCGTTGGTGGCGCAGCCCAGGGGCCAAGGGCCGTTGAACGGCGCCCAGGCGATGCCATTGTCAGTTCCGTATAGCGACTGCGCGATCAGCGCGCCCTCGAAGTCGACGCCGTTGTGCGAAACGATCGCATTCGGAGCGAGCAGCGTGCCCTTGAATCCCATCTGGCTCAGGCGAACGCTATCGGCGTCGCGGAAGTTCCAAATCAGGTGTCCGGGCGCTAACCCACCAAGCTGCACGCCGCCGGTCTCGAAGCTCGCGCTACCGCCCGTGACGTTTACGACGACGGTCGATGTCGACGGAACGGTGAACGAAAGCACATCGGTTGCGGCCAGAACGGCGCCGGCCACGCTAAAGACGTTTCGCGCGGCGCTGGTCCCGACGAAGTTGATGGTGCGCCCATCGGCCGAAATGTTGGTTGCGCCGTTGGCGGTAAGCGCCGCGAGGCCGCCAGATACGCCTTGCGCATAGGTCTTCTCGTTCGCGAAGTTCAGCGGGCTGGCCTGACGAATCACGCCGTCCAGGACGCCGGCGTTCGTCAAGCTCTGGCTCACGCCGTAGACGAGATCGCGGTGGATACTTCCGCCGCTGGCGGTAATGCTCCGCCCCACCAGCACGCCGATGGTGCCGGACGAAACAGTGTTGTAGCCGAAGGTCTGCGTGAAGATGTCGCGACCGACCGCGACCGGCCCGGCGATGCTCGGCGTGTTCTGCAAGTCTTGAAACAGAAAGACGTTGTACGCCGCGGCGGCTCCGAACGATTGCGCGGTCGAGGGCGGCACGTTCGAGGGGACAGCCGTTAGGTTCAAGAAATTGAGGTTGACCTGCCCCTGCGGAAACGAAACGCGCAAGGTGTGCGTGCCGGCAGAGAAGTTGACGTTCGACAGCGTGCGATCCTCAAAGCTCGTCCAGCCGATATTCGGTACTGCCAGCGTGCCGAGGCTGGTGCCATCGAGCGCGACCAACACCGAAGTTCCATCGACGGCGGAGCCGACCCGCGCAGCGATGTTGAATGCGCCGGCTTGCGCGACCTTGACGTCGTATTCGAGCCACTCGGTCGACGTCGTCCAACCGACATCGCAGGCACCGCCGGCAGGATCGGTGGTCGTCTCCTTGTCGACGCCGTCGCCGCGGTCGCAAGCACCGCCAGAGTTCGTGGCGGGCGTGCTGTCGAGCGCACGTTGATAGTCTTCGGCTTCGATTCGTGCGGGCAGCTCGACGGTGCCTGGCGCAACATCGATATAGTTGAGGTTGGTGTCGCCGGTCTCGAACAACACGCGCAGCGTGTGGATGCCGGTGGAGAGCGACACGTCTTTAGCGGCGCGATCGGCGAAGGCTTGCCAGCCGGAGCTCGGCACGCTGAGCGACCCGCTGACGTTCTGCCCATCGATCAGCAAACGCACCGTCTTGGCCGTGAGCGCACTGGCGACCCGCGCGGTGAGGTCGTACTTGCCGCTGGCCGGCACCTGAATCGAGTAATCTAGCCACTCGCCGGGGTGCGTGTAGCCGACGTCGCAATCGCCGCCGCTGGGGTCGGTGGTAGTCTCCGCATCGACCGGGCCAGTGCCGCAGCTGCCTTCGTGAATCGTGTCGCTGTCTTGAAACGCCGTATAAGACAGCGCCTTGATACGGTGCGGAACCAGCACCGGCACCGGCATGTTGCTGGTGATGTTGAGGTAATTGAGGTTCGTTTGGCCGTCGACGAAGGTCACGCGCAGCACGTGCGCCCCGGCACTAAAATTCACTTGCGGGAGTGTCCGGTCTTGAAAACTCGACCAGCCGAGGTTCGGGACCGAAAGCGTGCCAACGTCGGCCCCATCGACCGTGATCTTGACGCTGTGTCCGCTGCTCGCGCTGGCTAGGCGCGCCAAGACGGCGTAGCTGCCCGCTTGTACCACGTTGACGTCGTACTCGAGCCATTCCCCAGCCGTTGTCCAGCCCACGTCGCACGCACCGCCTGCGGTGTCGCCGGTACCTTCCTTGTCGACACCATCACGGCGATCGCACGCACTGCCCTGATTGTTGTCCGGTGTGCTGTCCCACGAACGCTGGTAGTTTTCTGCCTCGATGCGTGCTGGCAGGGCGGTCGTGCCTGGCGCAACGTCGATGTAGTTGAGATTGGTGTCGCCGGTCTCGAAGGAAACGCGCAGCGTGTGTTGGCCGGCGCTCAGGGGCACATCCTTAATGAGGCGGTCGGCGAAGGCTTGCCAACCGGCGCTGGGTACGCTCAGCGCGCCGGCCAAATCCACGCCGTCGAGCGACACGCGAAACGTCTTGCCGGTCTGCGCGCTGGCGACGCGGGGCACGATATTGAACTTGCCCGGGACCGCAACCTGAAGCGAGTACTCGAGCCATTCTCCTGGATGCGTCCAGCCGACGTCGCACGCACCGCCGTCGGGATCCGAAGTTGTTTCCGCATCGACAGGACCGGAGCCGCAATTGCCTTCGTGGACGGTATCGCTATCGTGGAAGGCGCTGTAGTCGAGGGCTCTAATGCGATAGGGAATCCCCTGCGTTAGAGTTTGTTGCGCGGATCCCAACCGTGCTGCATCCGAATCTGCTGCGTTGTGCTGTTGCGCGCTGTCACCGCAGCCCCAAATCAAGGCGCCACAGGCCGCAGCCTTGAGCAGTGCGCTCAGCCCGCCTCGCCATCGCACTACCGTCGGCTCTGTGGTGCGCGCGCCATTGAACCAAGAGCCCAGCCCAGACTTCGACGTTTGCATGTCAACCTCACCCCACCCCGCCAGACGCGCGAGTGCGTTGCAGGTTCCATTATGCAGTCTGCCTCTCGTTGTCAACGAGCACGCTGGTGAGACGAATTGCTAGCAAGCCTCAACGCGAATGACCCGCCAGCTTTCGAAGCAATGTGCCGACTCGCAGCAACCCAAAAGTAATATAAGCGTTGTCACGTTCGATCATTGAAGGAATCGCGGTGCTCTGCCCATGCGGGCCTAACGTTCCAGAGTTCAGTCCGATGCGCCTGGACCAGATCCGGATGTATTCGATCGAGACCTGAAGGTAAGGTCGCTCGAGAAGGCGCTCAGCAAGAAGCGGGTGAACAACGGCCTGGCGTGTCTGGGCAAGATGCTCAGGTACGCGCACGAGATGGAGCTGCCGGAGGTTGTGCTGTGAGCGTGCACCGCAATCCGCGGATAGTCGGTGAAGATCGCGGGACGGCGCGGGGCGCCGTTCACCGTTCACCGGCGCGGATTTGGGCCTGTTCGGGGTCAGCGGGATAGAAAGCGCCCGCCGAAAATAGTGAAAGCCCGAGAGCGCCAACTCTCGAGCTTTCTGGATCTCCGTGCGATGGAGGCCTGCACCTTCATCACAGCGTGAGCTCCGTGTCCAGAAATCGGCAATCGGAGCCGCGTGCGATTGGAGAGCTTTCGGGTCGTTGTTTGTGGGCGATGTCATGCGCAGCTGCGGCTGTGCGAGCGGTGTGATCGGAGGCGTCGATTCTGTCCGCCGTGCTCGGTGGCGCAGCGTCGCGATTCTACTCGGCGAGCGGGCGCGGCGTACCGAGTCGCTCGGCGCGCTCGGCGGCTGCACGCCACGCGGCAAGCTCGCTATCGCGACCGGCATGCCAACTTCTCGGCGCAGAAAGTGACGCATCAGTCGGTGACGCAAGCCGTGGCATCGCGCACTGACTCGGTTGTTCCGGAGCCCGATTCCGGCGGAAAGGACCGAGAAGATGTATTGGTTTGCGACCAGGCTCGCTGCTCGCTTTGCGGGGCAGCGCTGCCGCCGTGGACACGACGGACACCGACGCCGAGGCGCGGCATCGCGCGGCGGGCTCCGAGGCTTCCGCGCGCACCGCCGCCTCGCTGAGCGAGGGTCGGCATGATCTCCAAGGAAACAGAGGCCGAGGTGCTGCGCCTCTACCACGCGGAGAAATGGCGGATCGGCACCATCGCTGCGCAGCTCGGGCTGCACCACACGACGGTGCAACGAGTCCTGCGACAGACGGGGGTGGAGTTGAAGGCGGTCGTGCCTCGCCCGTCGATGGCCGATCCGTTCGTCCCGTTCTTGGTGCAGCAGCTCGAGAAATACCCCGGGCTCTGTGCCAGCCGACTGTTCGAAATGGTGCGAGAGCGCGGCTATCAAGGCGGCGCCGATCACTTCCGGCGCGTCGTCTCTCGCCATCGACCGCGCAAGCCGGCTGAGGCGTTTCAGCGCCTCAAGACGCTGCCCGGCGATCAAGGTCAGGTCGATTGGGCGTACTTCGGCAAGCACACCGTGGGGCGAGCGGAGCGGCCGCTCTGGGCCTTCGTGATGGTCCTGAGCTTCTCCCGGAAGGTGTTTTTGCGCTTCTTTCTTGGCTCTTCAATGCCGTTCTTCATCCGCGGCCACGTCGAAGCCTTCGCATTCTTCGGCGGTGTCCCCCGCATCCTTCTCTACGACAACCTCAAGAGTGCGGTGCTGGAGCGCCAGGGCGACGCCATCCGCTTCAATCCCAGACTGCTCGAGCTGGCCGCTCACTATCATTTCGAGGCGCGGCCCGTTGCCGTCGCGCGTGGCAACGAAAAGGGGCGCGTCGAGCGCGCCATCCGCTACGTGCGTGACGCCTTCTTCGCTGCCCGCAAGTACGCCGATGTCGCCGATCTCAATCGGCAGGCGGACGGTTGGTGTCAGGGGGCGTCAGCGGACCGCAAATGGATCGAGGACAGATCGCGCACGGTCCGTGATGCTTTCGACGACGAGCGAAGTCGCCTGCTTCCTCTTCCGGCCGATCCGTTCCCGGCGCACGAGCGCGTCGAAGTCGAAATCGGCAAGACCCCATACGCTCGCTTCGATCTCAACGACTACTCAGTGCCGCACGACCGCACTCAGCGCTCCTTGACCGTGCTCGCTGACCTCGAAACCGTCCGCATCGTCGAGGGCCAGGACGAGGTCGTCGCTGTCCATGCTCGCTGCTGGGATCGCGGCCAGCAACTCGAGGTCTCCGAGCACTTGGAGCGTTTGGCAGCAGAAAAGAAGCGGGCTCGAGAGCATCGCGGCCTGGATCGCCTGGCCAAGGCCGCGCCCAGCAGCACGGCTTTCCTCCGCTACTTAGCCGACCGTGGCCAGAATCTCGGCAGCAACACCTCGCGTCTCTTGCAGCTTCTCGATGCCGATGGCGCCGACGCGCTCGAGGACGCGCTGGTCGAGGTCCTCGAGCGCGACACCATCCACATCGGTGCTGTGCGCCAAGTGCTCGACCGACGCCGTTCCGAGCGCGGGTTGCCACCGCCGGTCTCCATCTCACTCGCCCCCAGCGAGCACCGCGACCTTGTCATCACTCCCCACAGCCTCTCCACCTACGACTCGCTCAAGAAAGACACGAAGCCATGACCGATCTCAATCCCGCCGACGTCAAACCGCGACTCAAAGCCCTCGGCCTGTTCGGACTGATCGCCTGCTGCGACCAGATCATCGACAAGCCCTGGCTACGAGACGTCCTCGCCATCGAAGAGCGCGAGCGGCAGAAACGTGGCTTCGAGCGCCGCGCACGTGACGCGCACGTCGGCGCCGCCAAGCCGATGGCGGACTTCGACTGGTCATGGCCGAAGAAGATCGACCGTGAAGCTATCGAAGAGCTGTTTAGCCTTTCCTTCGTTAAAACTGGCCATAACACCGTGCTCGTCGGCCCCAACGGCGTCGGCAAGACCATGATTCTGAAGAATATCGCGCTGCAGGCGTTGGCGCGCGGCCACACCGTCCGCTTCACCACCGCCAGCGACATGCTCGCGGAGCTGGCCGCACAGGATTCTTCTTCAATCCTCGCTCGGCGCATCCGTCGCTACACGCTCCCGCACGTCCTTTGCATCGACGAAGTCGGCTACCTTTCATACAACAGCCGCTACGCCGACCTGCTGTTCGAGGTGGTGACCCGTCGCTATGACGCCGGCAAGCCCATCGTGCTCAGCACCAACAAGGCGTTCTCCGAGTGGGGCGAGGTCTTCCCGCACGCGGCCTGCGTCGTCACCCTCGTCGATCGCCTCATCCACCGAGCCGAGGTGATCGACATCGACGCCGATAGCTACCGCCTCAAAGAGGCCAAAGAGCTCACCGCCGCCCGCTCCACCCGCCGCAGCAAGAAAACCGCGTCCTGATGCCCATCGTCACCGGTGAACTTCACCGCCCCCACCGCGGTTTTCACCGGTGAACTTCACCGAATATCCGCGGTTCCTGATGCCCGCCAACATGTGCCAAAGGTGAAGCTGCTCAAGGCGGCAACACCGAAGTTCGCCTTCCTGACTTTCGAGTACGGGCCGAGCGCAGGGGTGCTCAAAGGTTGGTCGCTTCGCGTCGCCGGACCAAGACTACGTGGCAGAGGCGGCTCCGTTCACGGCTGGCGACTATGGTGAACGGGCACCTCGAGATCTGATGGATCGAACCGTCTAGCAGGGTGAGGCATCGCAAATGGCGAGGCCCCAAGGAGGGCGTTCGGCTTCAGAAATCAGGCTGAGCCAGACGCGCCTTCCAGGGTCCGCCCGCGGCATGCCAAACCAGGCACACACACATCGACCACGCTGCAAACGTCTCAGTCAAGCTCGCGAAACATTCGCGCGAACCCGCTAGGGACGCCATCTGACCGCCGGGCAGCCTGCGCGGGACAGTTGCTCACCTATGCGTGGTACGGGGTGGCGTGGTGAACCAACGCCGCGCGTCGCGGATGAGATTAGTGGCCATCTC
Organism: Minisyncoccota bacterium; assembly: GCA_035548315.1. GTDB lineage: Bacteria > Patescibacteriota > Minisyncoccia > Phycocordibacterales > Phycocordibacteraceae > C7867-001. Next base: position 11,067 of record DASZTF010000042.1, on the reverse strand, counting down.
TACCGGCACGCCGCGGCCACGCAGCTCGCCGACGCCGAGCGCATTCACGACCTGGGTCCAATGGTGGTCCACTGAATCTAGAAGAACGGCGCCGTTCTCCACGTGGCCAGGACCTATGGCGATGTCCGCCTTTTTGTCGGTTTCGTCGTCGAAGACATACCCGTGAAGAACGACGTAGCGTCCGGCACCGATAGGTTGATGAAGGCAGACATAATGAGCGACACCCATAGCCCCACGCAATGGCATGGCTGCGTGCGGACGTCCTTAGGTGTTTTTTGCAACGTGAAGGCCGGAAAATCGGTTCGCCTTGGCGGTGCATGAACGACATTCTGCTCGAACGACGTTGGAAACATTTTATGGTCCAGAACCCCATTGGTGGGAGGAGCCAGGAAGTCGTCCCAAGGTCCCGAGCGTTGCCCTCGTGGACGTCGCGTTCGGTGACCCGGTTCGTAGTGGCTGGCAATTCGGAGGAGGGGGAGGAGCCGACTGCTCGCGAGGTAGGGCGAACGTCCGAACTGATGCTCGACGGCGAAGCCAGGGAATCCGCCTGGCCTTCCAGCAATCGGAACCGCGTACCTCGCTCGGTTGGTTTCTGGGCGGACCTTTAACGGCGCAATTGCATTTTACGGGCTGAGCCAGCTGCGACAATTCTTAGAACCTGCCCCGCGTCGTCTACGGACACCGAGATAGCACCGTAGTCGCGACTCGCAGGCTTCGCATTGGGGAGTGGCGTTCCGACAATCGCCGTGGGAGCGTCCCACGCCTCTTCGATCGTGAGCGCGCTCTGGCCTGGCCACCATTTGGGGCACGAAGTCACTAGGAGATGCTCGACCTGTCTTGCGAGTTCTTGCAGCATAGACTCCTGAGGCGGCTGTGGGCCTCCTGCGTTTCGGAACGGGGTCACTAGCGCGACGCATGGCTTCATGCGATCCCAGAGCTCTTGGCAATGCGCGCCCCTCGAGGCGTGATGCGGGACCTTTACGACTTGAACAGGCCCCTGAATCCAGTCGGCTACGCACCAGCCTTCATGGTGCCCCGGGCTGCCAGTCAAGACGTCCCCACCGAGCAATACGGACGTAGTTCCCCAACGTACTACCAGGGCGCCACTGATATCGTTTGGGTCGACTCCGTCGTCACAATTTTCTTGGTCGCTCGTGGCAGTCGAAGCAGAGGCGGAATTCTTGCCGAATGCCCGATGTAGTGCCGTCGTAGTTGGCAGTACGCTCCAGATCTCCACAGGTGGTTGGCCGGGTATCGTGAGGAGCAGCTTGTGGTCGGAGAGTCCCTGCGCCCTACAGCCTGGCTTTGTCTTCCCGCGCCGTTGTGACCGAGTGACGAATGCGCGGATCAGGTCATGCAGTTCAGTTGCGGACACCTCGTCGGCAATCGCGCCTCCTCTGCGCTGATATTCTCGGAACGATTTGGCGAAGGTTTCCAGCAGACGCTCATGCTCCGTACCTGCCCAAAGAAGGTGTGCCGGCTCGAACGTCTTGACCAGATCCACGAGGCCACCGTAGTGGTCCTCGTGAGGATGAGTTAAGCAGGCAAAAAGAAGGCGCTTTACCTGAAGCGCCTTCAGCAAGTCGCGCACCGGGTCGGCTGATTGTTTTCCTCTGCGACACCCGTCGATAACGCCGAGCTGCCCATCAGGAAATTTGATGAGCACCGCTTCACCCGTTCCAGGACCGAACACGACCACGGACAGATGTCCCTGTCGGACGTGGTCAGGTTCTATGCGCACTGCGGTCTCTACGGCGAGCGTCACCGGCGTTCAACTCCCCCAAGGGGTTCGACGCGGTGCTGACTTACCCACTGACCATCAATGCGCGCAAGCCACGCGACCACCATCACACGGTCACGGTTGCTGAACCCTCGGCTCACCTTGAGTTCGACGTACATCTCGCGGCCCGACGGCTCTTCGAACAGCCTGAACATCTGGCGCTTGTTTTGTGCGGGACCGATTGGATGCCCCCTATAACTTCGTACCATCGCTGCGGGAGCGCTAGAAAGCGGTCGTAGCTTCTTGCGACGCTGCTCCACTGAACGTGCGTGAAACACCACCCGCGCTGGTCGAACTGCAAGATGGCGACAAAACGTCGCACTCGGCGCGGGCGCCGCTGAAGGCGCTAGTGCTTCGAGCCTGTGATCCAGCCGGCGTGCGAAGCTAGCCGCCATTGGAGAGAGACTCCACTCGCTGCATGAGTCTGCGCAGCCCTTCGATGACGGGCGGAAAGATCGTGGTCTGAGTTTCGAACAGCCTCAGATTGTTCGACTCAGAAATCGCAAGAAGGTGCGACGGTACTCTGTCCTCACGTAGGATGACGCCCTCGTAACCGAACACTTCGGGGTTCAATGCTAGTTCAAGCCCGAACGTTTCGTTCCGAGCCTTCGCGAGTCGAGCGCGCAGTGTGTGCGCGACATCCTCAGGCTCGTTGCTGCGAGCCTTGTTCACCGCGACGATGATGCGTCCAATTTCGGCCTTGTCGCGTCCGGTGAGCCATCGCTCTGTCGCGCGCAGGTCCTGAAGGTCCGGTGTCACCACTAGGACGGGCGTCCACACGGTTGAGAACTCACGCAGCGGATTCGGCGTGTCTCCCCAGCCAGCGCCAGTCAGGCCAATTTGCTGAGGGAGACGCATAGCCAATGATAGAAGGGCCGACGACAGACCAGGAACGGTCGGCGGGCTATCGAAGACAACGTGCCGAAAGTCTGACTTTTGGAGCAAACGGGCAAGAAACCACTCCAATCGCGCTTCTAGGAAACCCGCGTAGAGTTCATCGTAAATCACCGGCAAGATTCGACCGAGGTCGTTGGGGAGTGCGCTGGATGGGATGACGCGCAGATTCTTACGAACGGCTTCGTCGTCGGTTTCAACCTGCCAAGCAATGCATCTCGGGTCCACATCACGCGACGCGTCGAATCTATCGCCCTCGGTCAAGAAATCATCGTTGAGGAAAGGCACGTGCCGCCCGACGGGGTCGGGTTCGGCAGCACGATGCTCGATCATTTCTGCGGATTGGTTGTGATTGTGAAACGTTCCTCCGGGTTCATGCTGGAGGTCCAGCTTTCCATTTTTCGCCTGCAGCACGGGAGCGCATAGGGGGAAAACATCTGCGAGACTCGTTCCGGTCAGATCCATGTCTACGAGGAGGGTGGCGTGCCGACGCGCGAGTTCCGTTGCTGCGAGCCAGCTGAGTGTTGACTTGCCAACTCCGCCCTTAACGGAATGAAACGAGAGGCAATTCAGAACGTTATCGTTCAAGCTCAATTTCCCTAGCTACACGTCCGTCCGAGCGAACAGCGTCAGGTAGCGAGTCGAGCACTTTGGTTCGCCATGCCCCGCGCGGTTGTAGGGCTCCCGATCGAATGAGTTGGAGTAGTCCAATCGCAGCAGGTATGGCAAGGGTGCCCACTCCGAGGAGGCCAAGGAGCTGTTCACCCGCTTGCGCTGGAACCCGCTCGTCGTTGGCCCGGTGCGCTTCGCGCCCGAGCATCACGAGCACACCGACTCGCCAGTTTGTCGGTGCGCGGCTGGCTAGCTCGAGAAGCTCGGCACGTTCCGAGGTGGAAAGCGATGCGAAAGCGTAGGTGCCAAGGAAGGCTCGCAGCTCAGGGTCGCGGCTATCCGCTCGCCGAAGGCGCCAAGCATCTGCCAAGTTCGTCGTCTTGTTGCCTTCGAGCTCTGGCAATCCAGCCATAATCCACTGGAGATCTGCCAGGCGTATCTCTTTCGCCGCTAGAAATGCCAGTGTCTCGTCCCGCGCTTCGGGTGGCAGCTTCGCCAGCCAAAGTCGACGGAATCTTGCAAGCAGCATGCGAGCTCGCAAGGGGCTCGATTCGGGATGTTCCACCGCTATGGCTTCGAACTGTCGTTCCCATACGTTGAGCGTGCGCGCTGCAACGCCGCGGAGCCAAGTTTCAACCCCTGGTTGAGGATCAAATAAATCCGGCGAGTGTGCGAGACCGCTTGTCAAGAGCCACTCAAGCCATCGGACCCCTTCACGATGGTCTGCACTCCAGCGGACCCCCTGAGTCGTTTCCGCTGTGATGTTGCCTTGAAGCCGAACGGTCCAAAGGTCGTCGTCGGCTCCGAAGAACGGACTCCCTCTTGCGACGAGCAGGAGCGCCTCAGCCACCGCTTGCGTATTGGACGCACCCGCGAGCTGAGCGCAGTGCAAAGCTTGCACCTCAACTCGCTCGCTTGCTGCCGCCGGCACAGCTGCTCTTTTCACAAGCTCCAACAAGGCGTCGCCACGCAGCGCTTCGCCCGCATTTCTTGTCGCTTCCGACACTTCTAGAGCTAGCGGAGGTCTCCATGTCGCGTGCGCTGCCCTTTCAAGTGCACGACCGATCGACGGAAGGTTTGTCAGCAGTTCGGATGACAACGCAAGGATGCGAGCTGGAGACTGGAGGAGGCGCCGGGCGGCCTCGCCGGGGGACGAGGCTTCGCCAACGTACCGGTCCCACCAAGGCGTTCCGGCGCTCCACTTACCCGCCAGTAGATCAGCCGCCAGGCGTGGTAAAAGCCGCGCTGGCCGTTCCATCGAGACGGCCCAGCCAAGTCGCAACTCGTTTCCCTCCGCGTCGGGCAATGCCACCTGAGCCTGTTGCCCCTGCGCCGCCCGCAGCAGTAGTAGTTCCTCCAGCAGCGTGTCTGAGGCAGCAGGCGCGTCGAGCACGGGCAACTCTGCCCACACGGGTGGGATGGACTCAGGAACGAGGTTGGGAGAGAGAGTTGCGTCGGTGAGTAAAATCGTTCGCAGCGCGTGCACGGCTTCCCGCCTCGGAACCGACAGGAACCAGTTCGCAGCAGCTTCCTTGCCGGTTGCCAATGCCGACCGCAGGCCGTCGACGGACGAGAGCGTTTCCATGGCACAGCCAGAATAGCCCATCGCCGAGGGAAAGTGCGAGCCGCGGCCCGGTCGTGGTAGGAGGAAAGGTGAGGCGCAAATGGCGGCGAAGACGAACGACCAGGCGGCAGCATACCTAGGCAAGGCGCTGGTAAGGGACACCCAGCTTGATGGCAAGATGGAGCCTCTGACGGCCACGGCGCAAGCGCTTGCGGGGGACGTTCGGCAACGGGGGAGCCTGCTCAAGCTCATGCAGGTCGTGGCGATGAACGCCGCTTTGCCGGATTGCTTGGCGCGACCCGAAGTGCAGCGCATCGACGCTGTGCTCGTCGAGAACGGCGCCACGGGGTTGCCGAACGGCATACAAGCGCATCGGCTGACAGCAGCGGCCGCGATCGCTAGCGCGGGCGGTGTTCGAGGTTGTCCTGTGTGGGATTCGGCACGTCTCGAAGGCCTACCGCCGCTCGACAGTGTCTTGAACGAGCAGTTGCCTTCGTTTGAGCGCATGGAGAAGAAGCCTGGCGGCTGGGCCTCCGTGGCGAACCCGTTGGCGGCGCCAAAGGACGACTGGAAGGCCGAACCGGCTAAGGTGGCCTTGTACCTTGAGGCCGTCGCCAAGGGCGTTGGCGAACTGAACAAGGAGGCCGGCAAAGTGGCTGACCTCGTCTCAACGCTGGGCGCCCACGTCCAGGCACTTGGACAACGATTCTGGCACGTGGAGTCGCTTTGGTGGGCGCAGGCGCTCTACTCGAGGTCAAAAGAGAAGCCTTACAGGCAGCTGCAGGAGGATGAGCGCATACTGTGGATGGCGGAAGATCTCGCAGAAGCGGGTCCATCGCATCAACACCCAGGGTTCGAGTCGTTCTTCGTCGAAACCTTGTGCCGTGCGCAGTTCGCTCCCACCAACTTTGAAAACAGGCCAGTTCGCGATTGGGCTCGGGTGCTTCTCGAGGCGCCATCGGCTCCGGAGGTTTCGGACCAACTGAAGGAAATCGTTGACAGCGATGCGACTGCGCTGCCAGTCAGTTGGTTGTTGCTGTCCCGCGGGAAGAACGTCGCGGTTGTCCTGGAAGAGCTACCCAAGAGAGCCCAAACCCTCCCGCTTGAGCTCACGTTTGCAGCGTGGGCAACCCAGCTACTCCGTGAGCGCCAGTTGGTGCGGTGGCTCAACGCGGACTTGTGAGCGATGGTTTGGACTTGCCACAGAGAAGGTTGCACGTTTCGTGACACAGGGACCTGTGCCCGCGCAGCAGAGTTCTCCGCTCCGGAGACTGAGTGCGAGGACTATCTAGCGTCGCGACCTCAGGTTCCTTCAGAGCCGCCGGTGGCGGAGGAGCACGCCTTTCCGCCCTGGACCGGCAACGCTATGGGCACCGAATTTGCTGCGTTGATGGCACTCTCTAATCCGCCATTGCGAGTGCTGGTCGCGGGTCCTCCCAGCAGCGGCAAGACGACGCTGTTGACCGGCCAGTTCCTCGATCTAGATCGCGTCTCTCATTCGGGCCTACCTGCCGAGTTTGCCGGTAGTTACACGTTGCACGAATACGAACGCATGTGTGATACGGCTTTCCGTTGGCAAGATGGCGCGCGAGCAGCAGTGCCACGGACACCTCGCGGATTGGAACGGGAGTCCGCATGGCTCCATCTGGCTTTTCGATTTCCGACCGACGGGGTGGTGAGGCACCTGCTGTTTTCGGACATGCCTGGCGAAGCGTTCGTGCAATGGTGCAACGACAAAAGCGCTATGCCGATAGAGACGCTCGCAGCCGTCGATGTTTTCTGGGTCGTAGTTGATGCCAGCCGCGCAGCGATCAAAGCGGAACGAACCGCAGCTACTGACTTGCTCAAACGCATTCGGGCTGAAGCGGCAGAAAGACCTGTGCAGGTAATTCTGACGAAGGTTGACAAGCTGGTCGATATCAACTCAGAGTTGAAACACAAAGACGTCGTCCATGCTGCCGGGCAGCTCGTCGCAGATCTTCGGCGAGCGTGGGGGAGCGATGCGATGGCGATTTCCCCAGTGGCAGCACTACCAAAGGAACAAGCGACAAACTCTGGCTGGCAGACACTTGAGCCGATCGCGCGCTTACTAGCGCCGAGGCCGCCAGCGGCAGTACCCAGGCGCACGAACCTCATTCATTACGTTGACTACATGGGGCTGGGCTGATGACTGCAACAGCCATTGCAGTCCTTGGACTCTCCGATGCCGGAAAGTCGACTTGGTTGGGTTCGCTTTGCGATGTGCTCGAGACCGCGCCTGCCGAACGCTTGACGTCGTTGGAGTTTGATGGCCTCCCCGACATGTTTCGCGAGCTTCGCTCACTTAGAGACGTGCTTAACAAAGGGGCATATCCCCGTCACACCGTCTTCAGTCACAACTCAAACCTATCTTTCCCACTGAGGTGGAAGCTGGACGGAGAAGAGAAGTCGATCATCCTCGACGTCTCGGACTACAGCGGTGAGCGGGTAGCGCGACTCTATGACAAGGAACTGCATACTTGGGACGCCGGGTGGGAAGAGCGCGCTTCACGTACGAGGATTGCACTATTGCTGCGCGCGGATGACATCCGACGATTGGCGCGGCGGACTGAAACAAAAGCTTCGCTTGGTGTTCAGTTAATCGCGGCAGAACATCTCCCGGTGGATTCGACTGCGGAACGGCATCCACCAACCGCTCTTGCGTTGATCGAAGCCATGCAGGCCATGCGCGCGTGGAGGGGTGTTGGCGTAGGACGGCGCTCCGAGCCCTCTTCGGAGCGTGTCGCGGTACTCCTCACGGCGTGGGATAAGGTGAATGACGCTTCTCGGCGTGCCGGTCCCACGGCATTTTTGGAGAAAAACGCGCCACTTCTTGCAGCGTGGTTGCGCTCAAACATCCGCCCGGATGACATGCGCGTGTACGGCTTGTCCGCGACTGGAGGAGACTTGGGCGACCCCTTGCACTCCAAGCGAGTGCAGGAAGTCGGAATTGCATCGGTGGCCTACGTCGAAATGGGAAGCCCACCGCAGCAGCACAAGGATGTCGCTTTGCCGCTCGAATGGTTGCTTTCGGGACGGCCCTGAGGACCATGAGGGTTGAGCAGGCGTGGCACGGCTACGACGCAGGACACGGCCTACGCGCTGCTTCCGTTTCGTTACTTAAGGAAGAGCGAAAGCTCCTCGACGAGCTAACGGATCTGGCTGGCTACCTTGATCCTGGCCAGGCATTTGACCACTACGACATGGGGTATCCTTGCGGGCGCTTCTACGTCTTCTCAAGGACCTGGCCGGATCTGGAGAATTCGCGCCCAGGCACCGTTCAAACGCACAGCCTTTTATGCAACGCTGACGACGTAGCGGATATCGAAGACCCACGTGCAATTTCGCATGCCTTCTTCAGCCGCCCGCTAGCAACACGATCCGACTTAGCGACCGCAATGGAAGTTTGGCCGAGTCCTCCCTTGGACGTCTTCTTGCCGAATTTCGAGGCCACGCGCGTTCTCGAAGAATGGTTTGCGAGCAACGCACGACCGATCCTGGTTCAGGACATGCCAAATGAGGTGGTGGCATGGCTGTGGCGCCGACTCCCAAGGTGGCAGCGAAAGCACGTTGCTTATTGCTCGTTCACGGTGCGACCACGTCAGCTTCGAGAACGTTCGTTCGACATTTTGGGCGTGGCCCCAGGTTCTATTCATGCTTTCCGCGATTTGTCACTGGGCAATGGGCGGCAGGAGGAACATCCAGAACTTCAAGCGCTTCTCGAGCAAGCTTCTGCGCAAGGAATTTGGCGGGCCGCGGAGCTCGAAGGCGTTGGAGAGGTGGATGCCAGGCTCTGGCTACGCTTTCGAAGGCTCGATGAAGCAGCCGCATCAAGTCCTGCAGCAGCTTTGGGCGCGCTGGACCTCCTGCCTGCACTGTTGGGAAACCCTAGTGCCGGACCCGCGCTGCGGAGTCGTACGGTCGAGAGGCTAGTCGGCCCGCTGGAGACCGCGGAGGCCGAACCTAGCACTGCACAAGCTCTCGCCAATCTCGCTGTACGAGATCTTGACCGTGTCGTTCTTGGGGCGAATGCACGCGTCGATGCACTCATTGCCCGGCAGTTGCGCTCTCGATTGCGCATCGCGGACAGCGAGGAGCTGCCTGCCCTGGCAGCGCTGATTAATGCTGCTATTCGTGGCGGACGCGAGCAGCAAGTAGACGGCTCTCTGCGCGAAGGGTTAGCTGTGACCACCGGCGCTCCGGGATGGGAATTGGCTTGGTCAATCAGGCCCCAGGCAGCGTGGGCGGCGTGGAACCTGCTGCCAAACCGACGACGAGAAGAAGTCGGTCCTGTATTCGCGCAGCTGTCGCCATCCACGATTTCTGGGGTATTTCCGTACATTCTTGAAGATGACGAGCTGTGGTCCTGGGTGTCAGAGCGCCTAGAAGTCCAGTCGTACATTGAGAGAGAAATAGATCGGATAGTCGTTTCCGGCGGCGATTGGCCAGCGGACCGTCGGTTGCGACTGGCTACTCCAAGGATCGTCCAGAAGTTTTTGATCGGGCCCAGTCCGCCGCCACGCCTCGCGGCGTCAATTAGCCTCTCCTTGGCAGAGCAGCCCGCCTACCTTCCGAGCGAACCAAGCCAAGTGCCGGAGTGGCTCGTTGGGCTTTGGGCAAGAGAGGCCGACGGGCGTACGCTCCGTGACCTCCTAGAGGCGCACCCTCGCCTACTACGCTACCTGGTGCTGGCGTTGGCGCAACATAGGTTGGAAAACGATGCAGAGCGTTGGGGAACGCTCTTGTTCGCGGCTCCGGACGCTGCACTCTTGACGCTCGATGGCCCTGAGGCCCTCCCCCCTTGGAGCGATGTTCAGCTTCGCTGGGCGCGTAGAGTGGCCCCGCTCAGTGTTGCGGCCTTACCATCTCGCGCTTTGACGCTGGAGACTTGTGCGGCTTGGGTGGGCGTGCTTCCGGACGATCCGAAGACGATCGACGCGATCGACAACGCTGCTGCGGCTGACTTCCCTATTGTGCTCGCACTCCTGCGTCATCCTTCAGCGCCTTGGCTTCAACGTCGTCCAGAGATCGTCATGCAAGTTCTGGCCAAGTGGTGGCGACAGGATTCTCCACGCCGAGCACCGGACGCACGAACAATCGAGTCGTTCTTGCTCGAGCTCAGGAATGCCGCGCCGCAGGTCTACGAGGGGGCGGCATCAGCGATGCTAGCGGGGATACTGGAGAACCCCGAACCCGCTCTAGGAGGCCTCGCGGCTCTCACATTTCCGATCCTGCATCAACGACTGTGCCAAGGCCGAAACGAACGTTGGCTGGTACGACTCCTAGAGCGCTGGTGGGGCGGACATTGGGATCGAGCAGGCCGCTTGCGCGAACGATACGCTCGAGCGTGGCAGGAAGCAGGGTGGTCCGTAACAAACTTGTGGGCTGCCGCCGACCATGACGAGCAGACTTTCGAGCAACTTGTCCGTGAGGTCCTTGAGTTGGGCGAAGGATCGAGACGACTCCGCCTAGCCTTTGAGGAGCTGCCAAAACGTGCCCAACGCATCGTGAAGAACGAGATGTAGGACTAGATAGAGCTGTGCGGGGCGCGCAACCTGGGACGCTCGGTAGCTTGAGTTTGCGGGCGCCGATGTGGTGGGCGATGTATAGCCTGGCATGAGGCTAGTTCCCAAGTTCACCGCGCCCTCGCACACCGCACCCCCGCAAACTTGTAGTGCATCTCCGGAATGTTGGTGAGCCGCACGTCGCTCGCGAGATACATGCTGGCGCTCGACCAGTCACCGCCCCTCACCACCTTCTCCGCGCCTTCAGAAAGGTTCGCGCAGTCATCGCACGATGCTGGGTAGGGCTTGTTCGAGTCGAGGGTCCATTCGCGCATGGAGCCGGCGAGGTCGAGTTGGCCGAATTTGCCCATGCCCGCGGGTTTGGAGCCGACGGGGAGGATGTCGGTGAGGGCGCAGTCGGTTTCGGGGGAGCCGTCGCCAAGGCAGTTGTAGTTGGCGTAGGCGGCGGTGGCGTCTTGGAAGCCGGTGGGGATTGGGTCGGTTCCCCAGGGGTACCAGCGGCTTTCGTTCCCGCCTTTGGCGGCGTATTCCCATTGTATCCGTTCGGGCAACCGCGTCCTGACAGGGCGTGGGCGGCGGGCGTACAACGCCTGAGCGATGAGCAGCTCAGCGAGCGAAAGCGAGGAGAGCGCGACGGAGAGGGTTCTCTGCGAGCCGCCGCTTAGCTTCTTCTT
>DASZTF010000041.1:0-12031 GCA_035548315.1 Minisyncoccota bacterium | reverse complement strand
CGCTGCAGCACGAGAACGTGCGCGGCGGCGACTACTACGACAGAAAGGAAACAGTGCATTGACCACCATCGAAGAAACCCTGACCAAACTGAGCGAGATGCGGCTCCCGAGCATGGTGCTCGCGGTCCGCGAGCTGATGGATACGGCACCTGGCCATCAACTCTCGTTTGAAGAGAAGCTCGGCATCGTCGTCGACCGCGAGTGGCTCGACCGCGACAACCGGCGCCTCGCTCGCCGGCTCAAAGAAGCGAAGCTCGCGACGCGAGCCTCGCTCGACAACGTGCTGTGCGACCCGGAGCGCGGCCTAGACAAGGGCACCATGCGGCAGCTCGCCGGCTGCCAGTGGGTGAAGTCCAAGCACAACGTCGTCATCGTCGGCAAGACCGGCGTGGGCAAGAGTTACCTCGGCTCGGCGCTCGCCGACGCTGCGTGCCGCGCCGGCTATCGCTCACTCTTCCTACGTGTCCCGCGACTGCTCGAAGAAATGGCGCTGGCTCGAGCAGCCGGCGACTACTCGTCGTTGCTCGGGAGGCTCTCGCGCATCGACGTGCTGGTGCTCGACGACTTTCTCCTCAATCCCATGACCGACGTCGAGCGGCGTGACCTGCTCGAAGTGCTCGAGGACCGCTACGACCGCACCTCGACCGTGATCACGACGCAAGTGCCGACGAAAACTTGGCACGAAGCTCTGGCCGATCCGACTATCGCCGACGCGATCTGCGACCGCCTCGTGCACAACGCCCACGTGCTCAAGCTCGGCGGCCCGTCGATCCGCAGGAAGAAAGCCCTCCAGCAAGAACCCCAGCCCTCCGCCTGACCCAGACACTCGTCGCTGCGCTCCGATCGCGCTCAGGTGCATCGGAACCGCCGCTCAAGTCCTGCCGGACTCAGTGCTCAAGTGGAGCGGAATACGCAGTATGCCGGGCATGCGGAGGCGGAGGCCGAGCACGTTGTGGCAATTGTAACGGCTCGGGACAGGAGCGGCGTCACTACAAGAAGAGTTCGCGCTTGGTGAAGTGCTCGGTCTGTCGTGGCGGAGGAACGGTTGTATGTGGCGGATGCGGCGCTCGCGGCACCGTCGGATGTGACGGCTGTGGGGCCACGGGCAATCAGCTTGCCTGGCTGACCTATGGCCAGACAACTCGCTCAATGCTTTTCGTAACCGATAGTCCGGTTGTCTCGGGTCATCGGCAGCTCGGTGAGGAGCGAAACCTCGGGCTTTCCGAACTGGAGGCGTTTGGGGTGATGACGAAGGTTGAAGCATCGTCGGCGCTAGCCGGGGGAGGAGACGTTCCGTCGGAAGTGTTGCGATTGCATCTCAACGCGGTCGACGGACGGCTCGAGCGTGTTACGTCGCAGCAGTACATCAAGATCGCAGTAGTGAGGCGTGACGCAACCTTCGAGATGTGTGCTTGCTCTGGTACACTGGTCCTCTCTGGCAGCGAACTCGTGGGGTCGACACAGCCGAGCGCGCTGCGCCCGATACGGAGGCGCCAGGTGCTTTGGGCCGTCGCATTCGGGGGTGTGTTCCTGGCGGGTGTCTTCATCATCGCGGGCCGACCGGCACTGCCCTACTTTGGGACTTCCAACAGGTGGATCCTGCTGCTGACGTTTGGCGGAATGGGGCTCAGCATCCCCGCAATCGGCGTGCTTCTTCGGCAGCTCCGGCGCGGCTTTCGATTTAGACGACTCAGCAGCCTCGAACGAGCCATCGTAGGCGCAGCCGCGCTCGCTTTTGCGGCCGCGCTTCTAATCGTCAAGCTAAGCCAACCTCGCATTTCGGAAATCAAATCTGCCCTAGCCGCTCAAGATCTGGCGCGTGCGCGCGTGGTCTTGAACGCTCTGCTCTCGAGCGAGGTTAGGGGACCAGAGGTGCTGGCGGCCGAGGACGCAGTCGAGATAGCGGAGGCAGCCAGCCAGCCTACCGCTGCAAAGTTGGATCTGTTGGATGGGGTCGCTGCGCGCAAGGGCATTAGGGCTGGCGAGGCTGCGCGGCTTGCTCGCCAGGAACGCCTTGCGGTCATCTCAGCCCACATTGCGGACAGCAAGCCGACCGCTGCGCTAAACGCGATTGGGCTATGGTATCCAGCCGGCTCCAAGCCCGACGCAGAAGTCAGCGAGCTGCGTGCGAAAGCGGAACAGCAGGTGTTGGCGGCATGCTCCGACCCCATTTGCAAGTTCACCGCTGCGAATCGGGTCAATGAGGGGGCGCCCACGGCCGCGCGAGCAGCTCAATTGGCGGACGCAAAGCGCGGTCTGCTCAACCTGCTTATCCTTCCCGAGATTCCCGGAGAACCCCTCGCTGCGCGACTTGGCCGCCTTGGCGCACTGGCGGTCGTGGGCAAGGCTGCCGGGGAAGTGGCAACGAGCGACTCCGAAATTGCCGCGGCCGCTGAGAAAGCCGTCACCCTCGCTAAGAGCGAACGTAGCCGGGTGGCATTGATGGGCTCCCAAGAAGCTGCAGTTGCGGAGCTCCTTGGGCCACTCACTCGAAAGACCGACACGATCTCGTATGTTGAGCCGGACTCGCGCGGCACATACATCGTCTTCGATGCGCAGCGCCGCTGCCGCGGGATCTATCTTGTCGGATCCACACCGAGTCCACGAACTATCCCTGACAACATCGCGGCTGCCATTCTCTCTCAAGCGGTCGGCCGTGCTGCGAGTCTCAAGCCACCAACCGGCAGCTCAAACCTCTCTCGCTGGGTCGAGAGTGGGGTTGCCGTTGTCGGACGTTGGCGCAGCACCGGGTTGGTCGAGCTTCGGATTGGCGATGCGGCGCCATAGCCCAGCTGTCCTACTTGTTGCGTTGTTCGTGGCGCTCATTGTGCTGTGGCCGCCGACTGTACCCTTTCACCGCATACTTGATCCCACGGGCCTTGGTATTCCGGTATTCCGAACCCACTGAGCTTCCTCTGGTTGAGGAGCGCGAAGCGATAGGGCCCGGTTGTCGGCTCGTAGCCGGTCTCGGGGTCCCGGGGTATCGCAGTGGACCTCGATTCAATCCTGCGCGGCTAAATATGCCAGGAGCACACCCTTCGGGGTTGGGTGGCTAGGGGCTGCCCGCACGTCGCCATGCCGGGAGAGGCTACCCGCTATCGGCTTGACTTGGAGCAGGTCACGGCCTGGCTCAAGGCGCGGACGGCAGCCCGATGGCTCCCGTTGAGACCCTAGAGATCCTAGAGGCGTGGCGTCTGCTTTCCCCAAAGACTCGCCGGTACTGTATCGACGGTGATGGGTCTGTCCCCATCAACCGGAAGGTCCCCGTTGGTAGTTGGATCCTATGGTGCAATGCCAAAGATAGACCGGTGCTAGTCGCAGGGTAGGGGTCGTTGTTCTAGCCGGGCGCGTGTCGGACCGCGACAGGGGTGCGTAGTGGCACTGATCTTCGAGTAAGTGGTGCCGTAGCTGTTAGCACGCATTTCGTGCCACTGTTAGGAGCGCTCGGAAACGAATCGCCTGATCATTTCCACACTAGGCGAGGGCAGAACGGTCTGGTCTCATGGGTCGTCGTGCCACGTGGTGTCCAGCTGCCTCATCTCGCCGAAGGAGTTATCCGCTTGGCCCGATTGCATCGGATGACGGTGGTGCGAGAGCGAACGGTGATGGCGGCGACGGAGAGTCGGGCAACGGCACCGCAGGGAGCGCAAGCGGCAAGGGCGGCACCGGCACGCCGGCGGGTGGTAAGGGGGCCGGCGGTCGCGGCGGGCAAGGCGGCTCGAGCGCATTGGGCGGCGCTGGAGGTAAGGGAGGAAGTACTGGCGGTGGGACGGGTGGTGCGGCCGGATGCGGGAACTTGATCGAAGCCGGTGCAGGTGCCACCGAAAAGCTTGTCGGTAGTTGGAGCCGAGCCAACGATGACGACGACCGACGAAGACAGAGAAGACTTGGCGTCTTGAAGCTTCTAGCGATTTGTCGATTCAAACGGGTCAATCGGTTGAACCGAACTTGCACGGTTTCATGTTCGCGATCGTGCCCTGAGCGACGCCGGCTCGAGTCAGGAGCCAGTGTGCGTCTGCTGTAGGAAATGGTCCTCCCGAGTCGGGGACCCGGGTCGAGCCCTACGGCTAAAGCGATGATCCAAGGATGCAACGACGTTAGTCGTTGTCGACTCGAACGGCGGGCGTCCAGGCATGTTGACCCGCAGTCGCATCCACGCGCGCGCGGACATAGCCCTCGTCGCCCTTCAACTTGTAACGGGCGGAGGACATTGGCGCTCGGAACGCGACGCGAGCCAGCTCCCGGCCACTAGCGCCAACGTAGGAGACCGTGACGTCGGAAAGTTGAGGTACGACGATATATTCGTCTCGAGTAACGGCCACGCGGCTGAGCTCGACGCCGGTCGAGGAATAGAGGTCACCTCGGCCCAGCGCGGCGCAGATCGAAATCGCATCGGCGCGATCGCTAAACGCCTGGACCCACCCTTGTCCGGGGAGTGCTTGAGGATTGCCGGATCCGTCTATGCGATGGACGTCATCAACGGCGACGCCCATATATTGGGCGCCTGCGGAGAGCGCGACATCCCAAAGCTGTTCGTGTGAGCGGTGGGTCGCGTCTCCAGAGGAGTAGACGTAGGGGTGTCCGCTCGCGATCTCCAATAGAGGAGCGTCACGAGCGTCGATGACGTCTTGAGCCGAGAGGCCCCAGTCGAAGTTCGGGTGATTGACGATGGCAACGCCGCCTTGGGCCGCAATCTTACCAATAGCGGTCGAGAGAGCGGCCGACGTCGTCGCGAACGCACCGCCGGGAATGCGACCGTTGGTGCACAGCGCGTTCACGTGCACCTGTCGCCCATTTCCGGTCATCGTGATCTCTTCGCCCGGAATGAGCACGAAACCAGGCTCCTGCAAGGCGGCGTATCGTGCCGGATGCGAAAGCTGATTGTGGTCGGTGAGTGCCAGAAATTGGTAGCCGTGGCTCGCGTACCACAAGATGGTCTGCTCCGGCGTGCTGTTGCCGTCGCTGAGCGTGGTGTGCGTATGCACGTTTCCACGCTGGAAATGGGTCACGTCGAACGTTCGAGCGAAGCGGGGTTGCGCCGAAGCGGGCGGCGTTGTGATCTGCCCTCGTGGCACTAGCCGCTGGGCAGGTGCGGCAAATACGCCGCTAAGCACCACGGAAGCCAGCGCTCCAAACGCGAGGGCAATCCAACGGAGCGGCAAGCGTGAGGGCATGTGGTGTGTCGTGAACCTTAGTCCCAGACGCCGGCTTCAGCCACCTCGGCCACTCCAAGCGTGACCGCGACGACAACCTTTCGCTGAAGCATTCTGTAACAGAGCGCATCACCGCCGTGCGAATCCGGGGCGTGGCGGTTCACGGCTGGTGGATGTAAGGTGACGACGGATCGGCGCTGATACGACGCCCGCCGTCCTAGAGCATGATGCAAGCCGTGCCGTCACCTATCAACTGGGTTCCGTTGGATGTTCTGGGACGCTTGTTGCTTGCTTTGGGCATAGGGCTCCTCGTGGGCCTTGAGCGTGAATGGCGCGGCAAAGAAGCTGGGCTTCGAACCTTCGGGTTGGTTTCGGTGCTTGGCGCCCTCGGTGGGCTCTTAGGAACCGGTTACGCCATCGCGAGTATTGCACCCGTCGGCATCTTGCTCGTCTTCCTCAACTTGCAAGGCATGCGTACGGACAAGAGCACCGAGCTTACGACCTCTGCTGCGCTCGTCGTGATTTTCTTCACGGGGATCCTGTGCGGCCTGGGACATCGTGTCACTCCCGTGGCGGTGTCGGTCGTGACCGCCGGACTCTTGTCGTGGAAAGAGAGCCTCTCCGAATTTGGACACCGGCTCACCGCTGCCGAGCTACGCTCGGCGATCCTGCTCGGGATCTTGGCGTTCGCCGTCTATCCGGTACTGCCGAACCACCCCATCGATCCCTGGGGATTGATAGCTCCGCGCGCCGCATGGTTGACGGTCCTGCTGATCGCCGGCATTGGCTTCGGCAACTACATCCTGTGGAAGCTGTTCGGGACCCGCGGTATCGAGTTTGCCGGCTTCCTCGGGGGTCTCGTCAACAGCACCGTTACCGTCAACGAGTTGTCGTCGCGTGTTGCCGAGGTGGGCTCCGGGCTCATCGACGTCGCCTACCGCGGCATCATGCTGTCTGTTGCGGCTATGGCCCTGCGAAACGCGCTCGTCTTGGGACTTCTTCGACCGAGCGCGCTCGCGGTTTCAGGGACGTCGCTCGGTCTGATGCTCGTGACGAGTGGTGTGCAGGCCTTGTCCACTTCGAAGGCGGCTGCGCCGATCGGCGAGGGGGAGCCACTGGACCTCAAGTCCCCATTCTCGCTGTTTTCGGCGCTGAAATTTGGGGCCATATTTTTGCTGTTGCAAATTGCCGGCACGGGCGCCCAGCGACTGTTCGGGCATTTCGGGTTCTACGCAGTGAGCATCGTCGGCGGCTTCGTATCTAGCGCCTCGGCGGTCGCAGCGGCGGCAACACTCGCCGCTGGCGGCAAGATCGCTCCCACCGTCGCGGGCGTCGGAGCGGTCCTGGCCTCGCTTGCGAGCGCCAGCGTGAACATCTTTTTGGTTGCTCGCCTCGCGCGCTCACCAGAGCTATCGCGTAGGGTGCGCTTCTCCACCATCGTGGTTCTTGCCATCGGTTTGGCGGGCGCTATTGCAACGGCTTACCTTGCGTAGGTGTGCAACACAGCCACAGGATCCCTCGCCAAAATGCCATCGAAACGGAATCTCGCCGACCTCGACGCACGAGCCTACCGCTTCGCCAGGCGAAGCATGAGCATCGCTTTCTTTATTGGCTTCGTGGTTTCGACTACGGTCAGCGCCGGTTTGGTCTGCGAGCGTGTCCGTGTTGGCAGCGCGTGTCTCGCGATTGTGATTGACCTCTGCGTGCTCGGGGTCGCCGCCGTGGCGATGGTATTCACGTCCCGGCCGCTTCACGTCGCATTCGTGGATGTCGACAACCCAGAGAACGCCATTCGTTTGCGATTCGCCGTCCTAAGTATCTTCCAAGTCCTCGGAGCGGCAACGGGGATCGCCTTGGTCCACGAGACACTAATACACAGCGGTGTGGACGCTTTGCGGTGGATGATCGAGAGTCCACCCCAACTCATCAACGATGCGGTAGCAGTGACCGGGGTCCTCATTGCAATCCGGGCCTGCGCCTCACGGCAAGTACGCCTCAATCAGATGATTCAGATGCTCGGCATCTTGACCGTGTACGGTGCCACCCGCCACCTCTGGCACGCCGACCATGCTCCCTTTCCGTTCAAATTAAGCATCCAAGATTTGGTCGTGTCACAGGTGCTAACCGCTGCAACCGGACTGGTTGCGCTCCGTCACGTTGCCTTCGGCTGAACCGGCCACCCGCGCATGGGGGGCATGCGTCTAGATCATCTCAGTGCTCGACGAAGGCCTGAACCATGGCTCGCAGCTTGGCTAGCTCGGTGGGCGCTTCGATGCACCCGTCGACCACCGCGCGATCTTTTGCTCCGAAAGAAGAGAGGTACCGCGACACAATAAGCACGGGGATGCCCGAGAAACGAGAGTAGCTCTTGAGGAGTCGGAGGAGGTCCCAGCCAGTCATGCGCGGCATGTCCAGATCGAGCAAGATGAGCTGGACGTGGACCGCGGGGCTCGAAAGCAGGAAGTCGAGAGCCTCTTGCCCATCGCCCGCTTCGACCACGCACTGACCCAGGTCTTCCAACATGTCACGAAGGTTGCCGCGCGCATCCGCGTTGTCGTCGACTACCAACACCGGTCTCGAATCGCCGCCGCCGTCCTTAGCCCGTGACTGCACCCACCGAAGGTATCACGTCCCCCGTTCTTGTCTGCGTTGACGTCTCGTACAAATCCGGCGCTTGCGTGCACGTCAGGCAAACCGTTGTTGGTAGTCGGGGGCTACAGCACTCGGCTCGTCGAGCGGTGTGCCGAAAGGAGTCACGCGGAAAACGCTGCCACCGTGCATCAGTAGCGAAGGAATGCGAGCTTTGCGCCCGCACTCCGTGCTCAATGGATATGCGGGGCGCGCCGTAGGTGGCGGCCGGCGCCAGGTCTCGGGTCTTGGCTCACGAGCGACTCGGGAGCCGCGGGCTAGTGCAAAGGCCGCTTCTTCAGCATACCGCCTGCAGCGTCATTGATGTTGTGCTGGATCAAGAACACCTGCGGATCGATCAGGAGGACCTCGGTTCGGATGCGTGGCAACTCGAGCCGAGTCACCACCGTGAATAGGATGTCGATGTCGACGCTGGAACCTCCGCGTTTCCCAAATCCTCGCGCCCCTCGGTAGATGGTCACTCCGCGGCCAAGAACCTCAATGAGCACACGTCGAATCTCTTCACTTTTTTCCGAGACAATCGTCACGCCCGTATACTCCTCGATGCCGCTGACGATGAAGTCGAGAGCCTTGGACGCCGCAACGTAAGTCAGGATGGAGTACAGCGCACTGTTTACGCCGAGCGCTGCCGCTGCCACCGCGAAGATAGCCACGTTGAGCATCAGAATGACATCGCTAACTTTGAGCAAGGGTGTCCGGCCGCTAACCAAAACGGCCGCAACCTCTGTTCCGTCGAGCACGGCTCCGCCACGCATCGCGAGGCCGATGCCAGCGCCGATGAACAGGCCGCCAAAGACTGCGGTGAGCAAAGGATCCGGCGTGACGTCGGGGAAAGGTACGAGGGCAAGGCAGAGAGCAAGGCCTGCCATTGCAATGGTGCTTCTTATCGCAAAGCCGCGGCCCATCTGCCGATACCCGAGCGCCAGGAAGGGCACATTGATGACGAGCAGCAAGAGTGGAAGCGGCCAGCCGAACACCTGGGCCAACAACATCGAGATCCCCGTCACACCACCGTCGATGAAGTGGCTCGAGAGCAAAAAGCCCTTCAAGCCCATCCCCGCCGAGAAGATCCCGAACGTGATGAAACTCGCGTCCCGTGCTGCCGCACGAAAGTTCATCCGTGTACCTGGGCGATGCTGATCGTCGTGTGGAAGTTGCGATGTCATTGGGGCTCCGCCTACAAGTCTTGCGTTTCCTCGGCGCTGCCAGCAATTCTTGACCGCCGTCGGCGGCGCTGATTGCCGGATTCTGTAGCGACTCAAGCGTGCTGGGGCAATCGGCCCCGCCCGAGCGCGGTGAGTTTTGATTTGGCATCGCAATGGCGACATCGCCCGTATAGTTCGAAACGTGCTCGAGAACGCCGTTCGCCACGCACCGTTCGGGACCGCGGTCGAGTTTGTCGCGACTCGGACCGCAGGGCCTAGAGGTGCGCGTGTCCGACCGTGGCCCCGGAGTTGCGCCGGCTGAGCACGAGACAATCTTCGAGCCATTCTTTCGTGGAAGCCGTTCGGCAGGAAGCAATGGAGCGGGGCTCGGTTTGGGAATCGCGCGCGAGATCGCATGGGCGCATGGAGAGGATGTCGCGCTGGACAGGGATGCGGTCGATGGAGCTTGCTTCGTGATCACGTTCGTGCGCCCAACCCAAGCCTGAGACTCTGAAACATTGGCGCACGAGTAGGTAGAGCCACTTCCGGGAAACCGTTCCACTTCACGCACACTGAAGCGTCGGCACCCCAGCGCGCCGCAAGCGAGTCGTCGAACATGCGAGAACTCCGGCTCAGCTGAAGGGGGAAAGCCAGGGTGCCGACGATCGACCCATAGCACTCAGTCACATCAGCGATGGTGTGCCAAAAGGTTACACGTCCTCGGAATGAATTGTCTTCATACTAGCGCTGTCATCCAGCCGACGCCTGCGAACTATTCATGCCGTTCGATTGCTGTCCCGCCCTCCTCAATGAAGTTCTGCTCGATTGGTACCGCTCTGAGGCGGACGTTGATTGGCAGACCGAGCATCGAGAGCCTTTCGAGCGTCAACGAGGAATGCGACCCGAGGTCGAGCTGGCGGACGAAGCCGTTCGCTATCTCAAAGGCTCTTTGCTTCAGTGTCGTTCAGATCCTCGGCCGTTCTTCGATCTGTATCAGACGTCCTGGTTCAAGGCCTACGTCACCCTTCAAGAGCTCATGACGGCAATCGCTATCGATTCCTGGGGCCGCCCGGCACCGGGTACAATCGGCGAGGTCGCACCTCGGTCGGGAGTCAACGAACGACCCGTGCCAAGGTCGGCAGGCAGGCTGATTCTGTTGTCGACCACCGACGCCCCCGGCGCGAGACTGATCTTGCTCGACGGATATCGGCGCAGCGAACGCCTCATAGATGAAGCCCTTGCTATGCCGATCCCTGTCTTCTGGGGCGTGTGCGAACAACTCGCCGAGTGGGATTACTATCGATAGACGTTGTTGGTAACTGACACTTTTTGGCACAGCGACCTCAACATCGAGCGCGCGTCGACAGTGTCATCCGCGATGAGTTTTTTTTTTCGCGCATCACCTTCGCCGTCTTGTTCCCCAACTTAAGTGACTGCGTTCGTTGCGCTTGAGTTGTGCTACTCCTGAACCGGAGTGGCCTCGAAGCGAATTACGCTTGGCCAGCCCAACGCTAAAGGAACGTCATGCCTCAGCGAAGTGCAGTTCTTCTTCTCTTGTTAGGTTGTGCTGGCGGCGCGACGACAGCGCAGCAAGCGGCCTCGCCGCTGAGGTTTCAGGACGTTGCCTCAACGCCCATGCAGCTCGCGAAGGAGGCCGAACCGGCGGTTTTTGGAGATTCATGAGTGGAGGAACGCTGCGCGCAGCTGCCCGGGGCGTGACTGTGGCGAAGGTCGCAAAGACGAACATCCGGCGCCTCGCGATCGTTTGGATCGTGCTCTTCCTAGTGGGCTTGGCGATAACCATAGCCGGGCTTCTTTGGCGACCTACGCCCTTGCGTCAAGTCAGAGCAGGAACCCCAGTAGAGCAGTCAAGCCGTGGCAACCTTCGGGCAGCGCTGCGGTTTGCGTCTGTCGTTCCGTGGGGAGCGATGGTCATCGCCCTACCCAGGGCGAGTACACGTCAACGAGGCCCTCGCTGTCAGGGTCGACGCCCCCAGGCGAGGCCGGGTGGGACGGGTTCGTGTTGAATGTTTGTCGAAGGAGCGGTGCTTCTCCACAGCGACATGGGGTTAGTGATTAAACCAGCGTCGATCGCCCGTCGCTGGGCTGTCCGCCCAATGTCCCGTAAACCGATTCTACAGGAGATTTCTTCGGACTCTCCATTTTCTCGATTGACTCCTTCTGACTCACTGACTCGTTGAGAGAACTGTCGCCAAACATTGCATCCGAGTGGAGGGATAGCTAGCTGTATTGGTGGGAGTTGATCCATTGTTCGACGCACGACTGCCCGTTAAGCAACCAATTGCCGATGGCGTCGTCGAGGGCATTGGGGAGGCGCTCGGGGCTGATGTGGCCGCCATGCGCTGCTCGCCGTCCGCAGATGGATGGCATTTGGATTTTCTGAGCGCGGCGGGCGCAAACGCGACCGAGGGCGGCAATGCCTTTGTGGACTACATCGGTTCAGCGCCTCCTGACTGGACGCTATGGGACCCTTCCTGCATTGCGCCTGCCCTTCAGAACACAGTGCAAGTCGTCGACAATCGCCTATTCGGGGAAGTCGATGTGGTCAAGCGAGTCTACGCGCCGCTCGGTCTTGATCGCTTGCAGCACCTCACATTGCTCGCTTCCCTGGGTCCACGATTTTTAGGCTGGATTGGAGTGTGGCGGGAGGAGCCCTTTGCGCGAGACGAGGTGGCGCGCCTGTCGGCCCAGACAACCTCAATTCGAGAGCGGCTCATGACATTCGACGAGCTCGGGGGTGCGGTGGTCTCTTGGGCGATCGTTGAATCTACGCTTGAGACGATGAATCGACCTGCGTTTCTGGTGCGGACTCCTGATCGTGTCGAGTTGGCCAACGCTGCTGCGCGAACAATGCTCAAGAACTCTCGGCGTTCAGTGCTCACGGCCATAGGCAGAGCGGTCGCCGGTGAGAGCAGGGATTGGTCGTATCCGTTCGGGCAACCGCGTCCTGACAGGGCGTGGGCGGCGGGCGTACAACGCCTGAGCGATGAGCAGCTCAGCGAGCGAAAGCGAGGAGAGCGCGACGGAGAGGGTTCTCTGCGAGCCGCCGCTTAGCTTCTTCTT
>DASZTF010000040.1:0-2054 GCA_035548315.1 Minisyncoccota bacterium | reverse complement strand
GATCTCCCGCTCTTCCTTCAACCGCCGATTCTCACGGCGCAGCCGCGTGAGCTCCTCGCGCTCGGCGCTCGTCAGTCCGCCGTCACCCCGACCCGCATCGCGCGCTGCCTGCTTCACCCACTGGCGGATTGTCCAGCCGGTGCAGCCGAACTCCTTCGCAAGCTCCTCGAAGGAGCGCCCCGCACGGTGCAGCTCTACCATCTGACGCCGGAACTCGGGCGTATATCTCGTACCTTTCTTCGCCATTCAAGACTCCTCGGTTTGTGACACTGAAGAGTCCACGAAAGCGGGTCAAGTCCACGGGTCGTTGACGTACGTGGAAATACATGCGGCCAAAGGCATGCGCTTGATCTTCTCCGCTTCGACCGGCCGCTCACTCGAAACGAAGTCCTTGATTAGAAATTCGAGTGCCTTGCGGAGCCCAATTCCGACGAGCTGGCCGAGCCCCTGCGATTCCGCGACTGACACCTGCGCGAGAATCTCTACGAATGCGGGAGACAACGAACTCACCGTTTGCGGCAATGAGGGCGGCTGTGCGCGCACGGGGGCGGAACTGTGAAAGTCGAAGCCAGATGCTCCCTCCGTATAGGTCGCGACGAATACTTCCTGACAAGCATGGCTCGTACAACGAAAGGCAACTTGTATGCGGCGACGACTCGCGTCGTGCTGAGCGGAAAGTAGGCGCGGTTGTACGGCACGGTGACAGAGCGGGCAGCTATCCGGACTGCGGTTCAGGCGAGTTGTCGTGGATACCTGCCCCTTTAGATCGTGTCCCTGGATATCGATGTGCATGAATACGCTTCCGTAGCAGTGACTGAGAACTACCAGAACCGGCGAGCGCTTTTTACTCGCTCGTCTGGATGGCGGTCAGAATGCCATTGTCGAAGTAGAGGTAACCCTTCTCATATACCCATTGCTCGTGGCGGACCAATGCGGTGACCGTCGTGTTGACTGCGCGCGGGCTACCCCACTTTGATGCGCGCACCTCGGCGGCCGACATGCCAATGTGGCAACAGTCAGGACGAGAACTCATGGGTATGGGTATTGCGTCAATTCCTGCGTCGAGTAGGCGGCGGTTGAGTTCGGCACGCAAGAATCGATTGCCCAGCGACGCCTCACGGGTGAGAACGCGCTTATCGACGCACTGCGCCAGCGTCTTGTACGTTGCAACGTGGGATTTGCCGTGGTCCTTCGTCGCGTAGTACTTGTCGAATGCAGCGTTGCACAGGTCCTTAGTCAGGGGGTATCCGCCGCGAGGCAGGGCGACAAAAAGACGAGCGCGGTAGCGAAGTAGAGTTGCCGTGTGTGTCGAATCATGTGTGTCCCCATCGCTGAGCAGTGCGTTGATGCTGTTGTCGTCCTTTGGTGGGAAACGTCGGAGTGTTCTCTCGGCAGTGGTCATGCTGTTTCGGATTGCGTCGAGTCGTCGATGCCTTGCACCGCCTCGCCGTCTACGGCGAGGGCCGTGCCGTTCCTGTATTCAAGAAGAAGCGAGTCAAATTCCCTCGTCAACTCGGTTCGGAGCGGATCGATGTGCTGCGCGAGTTCATCTGCCGAATCCGTGGTTGGATGGTCGATGTAAGTGAACCATTGGCAGACTTGTCTGGCCGTGAAATGCGGCACGTTGACGCGCATCACGGACAAGTGGGCTAACCGCCGAGTTGCTAAACCGTGATCTCTTCGATCATGACGGCGTGAGTCATAACGATGGCGCATGCATTGTCACGGTGCCGTCCCGATCCATCAACAGCAAGTGGAGCACGGCCCATAGGACCACTGGAGCATCGGTTACGACAAGACTCTGAATCATATCGAGGGGTGTCTACTTTCAGAGTAAGCACCGCATGTCCACGCAACCAGTTGAATAGGCGAATCGGCCTGACTATTTGAGAATCCCATAAATGAGTGACACTTCTGCGGTTGCGTGCTGTCGAAGTATTCCGGATGCTCTGATGCGAGGTCGGGATGAGCGACGAACACGAACTGAAGAAGATGAAGGAGCGGCGCGTCGAGGGCGCGCGGCTTCTGCAGAATGGGGTACATGCCGCGGAGGT
>DASZTF010000039.1:0-1536 GCA_035548315.1 Minisyncoccota bacterium | reverse complement strand
ACGTATCAGCTGTACCGGGTCTTGAAGATGCTCGACGTCGAGCTCCTGGATCACATCATCGTGGGTGAATCCGTTCTCTCCTTTCAGGAGCGAGGCTGGATGAGAGAGCCGTGGTTGGCCTTGCGCGCCAGCGACTAGCGGCGGCGCGCAACGGCACACGCGATAAGTTCGTACAAATGTGCTCAAGAGGTCGCGCGGCGCGCGTGAGCATCTGCTAGCCTCCGCGTCACTGGTCAATCGTTTTCCACGGAGTGGAGTACAGACATGTTTCGGATAGGAGCGGATCGATTTCGCAGCAAGGCCGCTGCTTCACGTGAATTCGGCACGGGTCGTGGGGGTGGGGGCGAGATGGGCGACGTGTCTAGACGGCTGGGCGCAGTCGAAGCGGGGACGAGTAGTCTTCGCGAGCAAGTGGCGGAGCTGCGCGGCAAGATCGAACAGTTCGCAACCAAGGCGGACCTCCATGCACTCAAGGCGGACCTGCATGCGCTCGAATCACGCCTGATCTACTGGATCGTCGGCACGGCGCTCACGCTGGGGATCGCGCAACACGTGAGTTGTCTGTTCGGGCTCTGAGCGAGACCTGCCTCAGCGTTTGCGTCGGCGTCCCATCCGGATCTTGCTCTGACGCACGGCCTCGCGCGTGTAGCCGAGCGCTTCGTGGAAATCACTGTTGATGCCGTGCGCCGGATGACCGTCGACCGCGAACCCGACGGCACGAACGAGCTCAAGGGATCGCTTGTCGGCGGCATTGCGTTCGATGAGGGCGAAGCGCAACGCCTTTCTCAGCTCCGTGACTTTGGCGTGCGCCTCCAAGCTCGGTTGCACGGCCGTTTTGAATTGGGGGAGGGAATGACCGAAGAAGGTGGCGCGGGGATCGTGCCGTTCCCACGCGCGGATCGTTTTCAGGATTCGGCGGAGTCGCTGTGCGGGGGACATACGGGCCATGGGATTGCCTCGTCGCGTTCGGTTCTTGGCAGGCGATCTTTGCGGACATCAGGGGAATCGTCTGTCCCCGGATGTTCTTGCGGCGCAGCGAAGCAAGTTTGCGACGGCGTTTGACCAAATGTCCTCGGGAGCGACGAACGCGCGGATTTCTAACGGCAGGATTCGCCTGCGTGACCCGAGTGCCGTCGCATTGCCAGCGGGGCGGTGAAAAGATCAGGGGAAGGGCGAGTCCCTCGGAGTGCCGAGCGATCCAGGTCTGCACGACCGTGGGAGACATGAGGGGATTCGCGAATCCCCACCGTCCTCTTCATTTCCGAGACGCTTTTCTTCGTACATTCGTGCTTCGAAAGTTGCTCCGCGCGCGCGGGCGTTTGCTAGCCTTCGCGTCACGGCAAATCGTGTTCCAATGGATGGAGTGCAGCCATGTTTCCAATGGGATCGGATCGCTTTCGCAGCAAGGCCGCTGCCTTACCTGAATTCGGAGGTCGCGGAGGCGCGATGGACGACTCTTCCAAACGACTCGTCAATCTCGAGGTCGGGCTCGCGGAGCTGCGCGCCAAGTTCGACACGGCTTTGCCGCACCTTTCG
>DASZTF010000038.1:0-3469 GCA_035548315.1 Minisyncoccota bacterium | reverse complement strand
CCCAGTTCCTTGATGACACGTACGCGTTTGACTTGCACATCCGTGATCTTGACCTTCGGTCGGCTCGCGGCGGCGAGCGCCGGGATCGCCGTCGCCGCGGTCGCCGCGGCAGCAAGTCCCAGCGCGCGAGCCATGAACGTTAATGGGCGACGCCGAAGCTGGACACCCGTCGGTTTCGGTGGACACCTCCCTCACTTGTGATGAGAGAGGCGTCCATCGATGGCTGGCACAGTAGACCCGTTGTCGGACTGCGCATTTGCAGCGGCAGCGATAGCAGACCTCGTTGCACTATCTCCGCGTCCGTTCAGCAGCTAGAAACCTACCAGCACCACCTTGCCCTGGGCCTTGCCGCTCTCGATCAGCGCGTGGGCGTGACGCAGATTCGCGGCGTTGATGGGCCCCAAGTTGTGATTGACGGTGCTGCGGATACGACCGGAGTCCAGCAACCCGGCCACCTCACCCAGCAGCCGCCCCTGCTCGCCCATGTCGGGGGTCTCGAACAAGGACCGGGTGAACATCAACTCCCAATGCAGCGAGATGGACTTCGTCTTCAGCTTCATGACGTCGAACGGGTCGTCGTCGATCACCGCGAGCGCACCCTGCGGCTCGAGGCTTTCGATGATCTGTTCGTAGTGGTGCCCGGTGTGAGTGAGCGCGGCGACGAAGTCGACTTGACCGACACCTGCAGCTTTCAGTGCGGTAGAAAGCGGTTGGCTGTGGTCGATCACGGCATGGGCGCCGAGATCGAGGCACCACTGACGCGTCTCGGCCCTAGAGGCCGTTGCGATGATCTCGAGCTGCGTGAGCTGACGGGCCAGTTGAATGAGCATCGAGCCCACGCCGCCAGCGCCGCCCACGACCAACAGCCTCTGGCCGTCGCCTCCGTTCTTCGCGATACGCAGGCGATCGAACAGCAATTCGTATGCGGTGATCGAGGTCAGCGGCAACGCCGCCGCTGCGGCGTCGTCCAGCGACTGCGGCGCTCGCGCGACGATGCGCTCGTCGACTACGTGAAGCTCGCTGTTCGTGCCAGGCCGGTTGATTGCGCCAGCGTAGTAGACGCGGTCGCCGACTTTGAAGAGCGAGACCTCCTTGCCCACGGCTTCGACCAGGCCGACCGCGTCCCAGCCCAGGACTTCGACCTGGCCTTCGGCGGGTTTGCGCGCCCGGCGTATCTTGGTGTCGACGGGGTTTACGGAGACGGCGCTCACGCGCACCAACAGATCACGCGGCCTGGGCGTGGGAACGGGCAGCTCCAGGTCTTCCAGCGACCTGGGGTCGGTGATGGGCAGATTGTCGCGGTAGCCGACTGCTTTCATGACGAGTCCCTCTCGGTAACACGGGTGGACTCGACTGTAGAGATGGACTCTATGATTGATAATCACCTCCGGCTTTGATTGACATTCAAATGCCAATTGAAAATATCGGAGACTTGCGAGTCCTCGTGCATACCGCGCGCACCGGGAGCCTGACGGGTGCGGCCAGCAAGCTGGGCATCACGCCCGCGGCGGCCAGCGCGGCGCTGAAACGCCTGGAAACCGAGCTCGGTATTCGGCTGTTCGAGCGTTCCACTCGAGCGATGCGGTTGACACCTCAAGGCGAGACCTTGCTGGACTATGCGAGTCGGGCGCTCGATCTCGTGTCGGAGGGAGAAGCACAAGCCACCGCCGACCGCGCTGGCCTGGTGGGTCTGATCCGACTGGCGGCACCTTCGGATCTGGCACGTTCCACGCTGTTGCCGTGGCTGGACGAGTTCATGGAAGCGCACTCCGGGGTGCAGCTTGCACTTTCCGTTGGCGATCGTCCGCTAGACGTGGTGCGCGACGAAGTGGACCTGGCGATCCGTTACGGCAATCTGGCTGATTCGCGGCTGGTCGCACGCTGTCTCATGCACACCGCGCCAGTGGTCGTAGCAGCGCCGAGTTACCTGGCGCGACATCCGGCTCCACGATCGCCCATGGAGCTCACTCAACACAACTGCCTCGCATACGATCGCGCGGGCAAGCCACACCGCAATTGGCGCTTCATGCGCGACGGCCAATCGATCGAGGTGCACGTGAATGGCGATCGCAGCGTCGACGACGCCTCGCTCGCCCGACAATGGGCCCTTGCCGGCGCCGGCATCTTGATCAAATCGCCTATCGAGCAACGACAGGAGATGGCGGACGGGCGCTTGATTCGCTTGCTGACGCAATGGGAGATAGAGAGCTATCCCTTGCACGCCATCCTGCCCAGTGGGCGCTTTGTCCCGGTTCGCGTGCGTAAGCTGGTAGATTTTCTCGTGTCCAAGTTCGACAGCGTTGCCCGGGAACTGGCGAAGATGATGAGCTGATCGCATGCAATCCATGCAGACGGCGCGGCAACCGCGAGGCAACGGAAGTCGGCCCCGAACGGGACGGCAATCATATCCTTCAGCACCGATTCGGCCAGCCTGATGCCCGCGTCGAATCCCTGTTCGACGATGTCGACGAAACTCCCGTCGACGACCAGGGCTGAACGACAGGTGTGGATGTCGCAGCACGAGTAATTCAGAACGTCTCAGAACCGCCCAAAGACATCTCATACGCAGAGGTCGATATTCGCATCAAACGGGACACCTACGGGGAACCACAATGAGCGATAGCGAACGACACACGGCCGAACGGCGTCTCGAAGGTCACGGCTTGTCATCGGACATCCCATCCCCCAGAGCTCGGGCGGAGCTTCGCACAAACGCTCCGGACTCCGTTCGTTTTCCCAACGACCCGCGCGCGTTTGGTGGCGGCGGCCATCCGTTGAATACCCCTCACCGAGCGGAATGCGACCTGTTCGACTGCGAGGTCGAAGGACGCCTGCCGCCCGATCTCGACGGTGCGTTCGTTCGCATCGGCCCGGATCCGCAGTATCCGAAGCCGCCGCAGTACGAGCACGACGTTCCCTTCGACGGCGAGGGTCACGTGAGCCTGTTTCGAATCCGCAATGGTCACGTGGACTATCGAAGCCGCTACGTGCGTACCCAACGCTGGAAGGCGCAGCACGCAGCACGACGCTCACTCTTCGGGATGTACCGCAATCCACTCACGAAATAGCGTGGCACCTCCAAGGAGCGGCTCATGGCAACCATTCGTGCTCGCAAGCAGGCAGACGGCCTTTCGCTATACCGCCATCGTCCGGCTACGCCAAGGCAAGGCGGTTCTCCACTACGAGAGCAAGACCTTTACGCATCGTGCGGCGGCCGCCAGCTGGGCCAAAGCGCCGGAAGTCGCGCGCGAAGATCCTGCAAGCCAGTTGCGGCAGAACTGCAGGCCCCAAACTCTTGCGAGCTTGCGTCCCGGCGTCGAGAGAAGGACTGAACTCAGGCGTTCGTGATGGACTTCCAGCGCCTCAGGCGCTTTGCGATCAACTCCGCGCGTCGGCGATCATCGCTTCCGTCCAGAATGCTCATGTCCTGTGGTTCGGCGCGCCAGTAAACGCCGGCCGTCCGGGCATT
>DASZTF010000037.1:0-1625 GCA_035548315.1 Minisyncoccota bacterium | reverse complement strand
CGCCCGCCGGCGGCGCGCAGATAGAGGGGGCGAATGTAGAGCAGCGCCTCCTCGATGGGAATCACGAGCAGGTTCCCCTGGATCACTTCCGAGCCTTGCTGGTTCCAGAGCGTGATCTGCGGAGCGATCACCTGATCCTGGCTGATGCGAGCGGCGACCTGGCGCGGGCCGAAGACGACCGTTTGCTTGGGAAACTGGAACACCATGAGCTTGCCGTAGTTCGCACCATCGCTGCGCGCAACGATCCATGCCGCGAGGTTGTCTTTCTGACGCGGCGTGTACGGCAGCATCTGGATGTACTCGGCATCCCGTTCGCCCGGGAGCTTCATGATCGTGTAATACGGCACCATGGGGCGTGATTCCTCGCGACCCTGCTGGAGCGTCGGCACGTCCCACTGGTCCTCACGGTTATAGAAGGTCGCCGGACTTGTCATGTGGAACGTTGCGAACATGGCAGTTTGCAGGGCGAAGATGCTCTGCGGATACCGTAAGCGCGTGCGCAAGTCCTCGGGCATCGCGGACAACGGCGCGAACAACTCCGGAAACACGCGCGCAATCGTGGCGGCGACGGGGTCGTGCGGATCGATCAGGTGAAAGCGCGTCGTGCCGTCGTAAGCGTCGATCGTGACCTTCACAGCGTTGCGGATGTAGTTGATACCTCCCCTGCTCGGAGTCGAATACGGATACGAGCGGCTGATGGTGTAGGCGTCCTGGATCCACACGAGCCGTCCCGCGGAAATAGCTAGGTACGGGTCCGGATCGTACGTGAGGAACGGTGCGATACGGTTCACGCGTTCGGCAATGCGCCGGTACATGAGCACACGGCTCTCCGCAGCGAGATTCGGTGAGAAGAAGACATCCGTCGAACCGAAACGGACGGCCAGCAGCAGCCGCCGCACGACACCACCGACATGCACGCCGCCCTTTCCCGTGTACGTGCCGAACACGTTGGCATCGCCGCGCGGGTAATCGAACTCCTGTGTCGCGGTGTTCACAAAGACGTGATCGTTCAGTTGCTCGCCGAAATAGATGGCGGGCTGCGTGATCTTCAGGTCCGCCGTGAATTGCGGAGGCAGATCCTTGATGAATAGTACGGGCAGGCCTTCCGGTGTGACTTCGTTGACGGGCCCGAGTGTGAGCCCGTAACCGTGCGTGAACGTGAGTCGCTGATTGATCCACGTGGCGCTCGGTAGTGACTCGGAATTCAGCTCACGGGCGGACAGCATGATTTGGCGGTACTTGCCGTCAATGAGATAGCGGTCGTTGTCCACGGAGTTGAAGTCGTAATAGGTGCGGATCTCCTGGATTTGCGCAAAGGTGTCGAGGAGCGGCGCCTCGTTCCACAGAGGAACATTGTCCAGAGTGGCCGCATTGCGTTCGATATCGGCGGGAGTCAGCCGCGCGTCGCCGGAGATGTTGCGCTCTTCCACCTGATCCAGCGCAAAGGCCGCGCGCGTGGCCTCGATGGAGTGCGCAATGTAAGGCGTTTCGCGCACCTGTTCGTTTGGTGAGACGTAGAGACGCTGCAGGGCGAATGCGTAGAGGTGGCCGAGCACGAGGACGCCGAAGTACGAGGCGATCGCCGCAATCAACGGCCACCGCCGTGTCACGGTGGTTTGGTAAAC
>DASZTF010000036.1:0-10037 GCA_035548315.1 Minisyncoccota bacterium | reverse complement strand
CGTTTCGCGCACCTGTTCGTTTGGTGAGACGTAGAGACGCTGCAGGGCGAATGCGTAGAGGTGGCCGAGCACGAGGACGCCGAAGTACGAGGCGATCGCCGCAATCAACGGCCACCGCCGTGTCACGGTGGTTTGGTAAACAATCAAGGCCGCGCCAACGAGAGCCACTGCCGCCAGCAGCCACTGCATGGGAATCGTGGCGTACACGTCGACGAAGGACGCGCCATGAACGACCCCCGACGGAGTAGTCAACGTCGCAGGAATGGCGAGCCATGCCCGGAACGCAAGAATGACGAAGAGCATTGCGCCGAGCAGGCTCAAGTGTCGCCGCGCCTGATTGCTAACGATGAGGCCACGCTGCGGATCGAGAACGATGCTGTGGCCCACGTGGTAGGCCAGAGCGGCCGCCAGCGCCGAAAGGAGCACGGCCATGAAGGCCAGCGACTGCAGAAAGTGAAGAAGCGGAAGCTGAAAGAGGTAAAAGGAGATGTCGTGTCCCAGAACGGGGTCGACTTTGCCGAACGGCACCGCATTGCGGGCCATCAACCACGTGTCCCATCGGCCGGATGCGTATAAAGACACGAATAAAGCGACCGCCGCGGCGCCGACGTAAAACATCGGCTGGAGCCTGCGCAGATCGATCGTGATCGTCCGCAGACCTTGCGGCCCGAGCACCATGAGCTCGCGCGTACGCAACGCTGCGCGTGCGACGTGGATGTTCAGGAAGAGCACGCCGAAGATCAGCGCGAAGGCTGCTGCACCCAACAGCAGGCGTGTGCTCAGAATACGCACGAAAATCTGCTCGTAGCCGACTTCCGTGAACCATAACCAGTCCGTGTACAGGGTGGCGAAAGACGGAAGCAGGAAAAACAGCAGGATGGAGGCGGCCACGAGGCCTACGCGCAGGGGTGTCATGGTTCGCATTTCCTCAGCCCTCCTGCCGGTCACGCGTACGCCGCTCAGCGGCCCAAAGATGCATTGAAGCACGTTTCGGCCCACTTTGGCTCGCCAGGGCTGCGGTTCCAGTCGGACCGTGCGCTGGCGGTTCATGTAGGCGAATGTGGCAGTCGCGAGGCGCGCGGCGAGGTGGGAGCAACTGGGTCGATGCCCTTCCCCTCTTTCGAGGCGAAGGGCCTCACACGCTAGCGGCGAAGGCGGAAGCCGGGGGGCGGCCGCCGCTCGATGCGCTGGTGTGCGATCGGTCAGAAGTTGTAGCGAGAGCCGATCAGCCAGATCGTTGTGTCGCTATCGAGCTCGGCGCCTGCGCTCGCGGAGCAATTGCCCGTGAACGCGTAGCGCGCGGTCGCTCGGAGTGACGTGTTGTCGCCCAAGTCGCCGAGGTCGATGTAGTGCACGAGGCCATCGAGCTCGAAGCGCTCGGCGAGTTGCGTGCGGACGCCCGCCTGGAGCGCAAGGCCATCATCGTCGCCGGCGCCGTCGATCTCTCAGCGCGTGTAGGCCACGCGGCCGACGAGGTCGACGTTGGATGCGACGGACCAGTTGCCGCCTAGGCCTGCCTTCTCCGCCAGATGCACCAGACACACCTCACGCTATGTGCGCACTCCCACGGTGCCGATGCCGATGTTGATCGGGTTGGTGAGCACCGCGGCCTCACCGCCGCCGGCACGTTCACGCACGAGTTCGTCGATTGCACGCTCTATGCGTGCGCGATCGTCTCCACGCAGCTGCAGTTCGTCCAGGATCGATTCGACGATCGGGTTGCTCCACACAATCCATTCCCACAGCTCCCGGCCGCTACGAAAACTCGTTGATTCCGTGATTTCCTCGACCTGCGCGTCAGACAGCCCGGCGGCCTCGAGTTCGGCTCGCAGTCGTCGCGGATCCTGTAATTGAAATGGCAGGGGCGGCGGATCGGATGGCGGTCCGCTGAAATCGGATCGCACGGTCTGCACTGCGCGCACGAAGAATCCGAGGAAGTCGATCCGGCGCGCATTGCCGTAAACGCTCATGAGCACGCGGCCGCCGGGCTTCACGACGCGCACCATCTCGCGAATGCCGCGCGGCATGTCCGGAAACAGCATCACGCCGAATTGCGAGCCCGCAGCGTCGAAGGTGTCGTCGTCGAAGCGGAGTGCGTGTCCATCCATGACGTGCGTTGCAATCTTCAAGCCTTCTTGGTGTGCACGAGCGGCGAGCAGCTCGAGCATTACTGGTGATTGATCGACAGCCGTGACGTGCGCACCCAGTCGTGCCGCCGGAATGCTTAGTGCACCACTACCGGCGGCAACGTCGAGGAAGCGCACTCCGGCCCGGATGTCCGCGCGCTGCAAACCCTCGTTTCCGAGCCACATCTGGGTCGGCGTATTGGTTCGATCGTATCCCCGCGCGATGTAGTCCCAGTCGACGCTTGTTTCCATGCTGCAACCTCTAGTAGCGAGGACGTCACGGCCAATCTATGCTCAGTGCCGCCTGCAGTCTTTGCCGCAACGCCTGGATCCTTTGCCGGCACTCAACCGATGGACGCGTTGTCTCAAGCGCTCACAGCCGTGAGCATGACCGGTGCGATTTTCTACCGTGCGGAATGCTCCACACCCTGGGGATTCTCTGTCCCAGCACTGCGGAGCGTCGCGCACATGCTTGCGCCGGGCACCGAGCGCCTGGTGCCCTACCATCTGGTGACGGAAGGTCAGGCGTTGGTGAAGTTCGACGGATCGTCGATTCTGCTCGAGGCAGGCGATGTCATTATCATTCCGCACGGCGATGCGCATACGGTATCCAATGGCTCGCCAGCAACGCTCATCGACAGCGCCGGCTCGCTCGGCAAATTCTTAGCAGGTGATCTCCGCACGATGCGCCTCGGCGGGGGCGGCGCGACGACGCGCTTTGTATGCGGCTATTTTGGCTGTGAGCGCCACGCTGAGCGGCTATTTCTAGCGGGACTTCTACAGGTGATCCGCATCAACGTACGCGGCGATAAAACCGGCCAGTGGCTGGAGAACTGCTTTCAGGCGGCAGTTCGACATGCCGCCGGTTCAGTATCGGCGCCACGCGCACCGTTGACCGCAGCGTCCACCCCCGCACCTCGGTTTGACCGAGGCGTCGCAAGCCGACGCGACTCGCCACGATCAATGAGAGCGGATTCGGCCGACAGCGGCCGTACTACCGAGATTGCGGAAGACCCTGCGTCAGCGGATTCCGACGTATTCTTGCGAATTTATCAGATCGTCGCCGCTCTTCACGGTGGCCCGGAGGATCTAATCACGGCGCCCTTGACTTTCGACCTAACAAAACTGCTATGAATAGCAGAAGCCCACCCGCGCCCTTCCGTGTATGGGGAGATGGCGGTGCGCTTGCGCTGGCGCCGGAGCGCGAGGTGTTGGAACACGATTGCGAAACCGGTGCGGCGCAGGCCGCGGAAGAGCGCTGGATGACTCGCGCACTGGTGCACGCGGCGCGGCGTCTTCCTAAACTGCGCAAATTGGCCCGCACCCGAATCCAGCGCTTTTGGAAATCGCGCGCAGGCAAGCAGAATCGAGTCGCCGAGGATGACAGCGAAGAAACGAGCACTGAGGCTGCACGCTTTCCTGGTCTGGCTGGCGATGGCGGCCGCAATGTCGGCGGTAGCGCAGGAGGCATCGTTCCCGGTCACCATCATCGTCGATGCCGCTCACCCTCAGGAAGCAGTCAATCCCGTGTGGCGTTTTTTCGGGGCCGACGAGCCCAACTACGCCACGATGAAGGATGGTCGCACCACTCTGGTCACGCTGGGTAACCTCGCTCCCGACAAGATCTATTTCCGCGCCCACAATCTGCTGACCTCGGGCGACGGAACACCTGCGCTCAAATGGGGGTCGACCAACATCTATACCGAGGATGCGCAGGGGCGACCGGTCTATAGCTGGACCCTCATCGATCACATCTTCGACACTTATCGCGCGCGCGGAGTGAGGCCGTATGTGGAGATCGGCTTCATGCCCGAGGCATTGTCGATCCGTCCCCAGCCGTATCAGCACAACTTCCGCCCTGGCAGCGGCGCTATCCGGACCGGCTGGGCCTATCCCCCCAAGGACTACGGCAAGTGGGAAGAACTGATCTACCAATGGGTTCGCCACTGCGTCGAACGCTACGGACGGTCCGAGGTCGCGAGTTGGTATTTCGAAACCTGGAACGAGGCGAATCTCGAGAAATACTACTGGGGCGGTGACCGGGACGAATTCTTCAAGCTCCACGATTCCGCGTTGCGCGGAGTCCGACGCGCACTCCCGGAGGCGAGGGTCGGCGGGCCGGACATTGCCGGCGCAGACGACACGTATCTCACCGCCTTCATGAATCATGTCAAGAAAGCCGGCACACCGACCGACTTTCTCTCCTTCCACGCCAAAGGGCACCCGATATTCGTCGACGACGGCGGTGGTAAAGGCCATGTCCGCATGGGCATCGCCGCACACCTCGAGGCCGCCGATCACGAATTCGCGCAGATTGAAGCCGACCCCGACTTCCGCACCACGCCGATCATCATCGGAGAATCCGACCCGGACGGGTGCGCGGCATGTCTGGGCCCGGCCACCGCGTACCGAAACGGCACGATGTACTCGAGCTACACCGCAGCCTCTTTTCCGCGGCTGCAGGCGCTGGCGGCGCGGCGGCATCTCAAGCTCGAGGGAATCCTGACTTGGGCCTTCGAGTTCGAGGACCAGCCCTATTTTGCCGGCTTCCGCCAGCTGACCTCAGCGGGCATCGACCTGCCTGTGCTGAACGTCTTCAAGATGTTCTCGCAGATGGGGGGCAGATATATCCCGGCGACTTCCGACCACCAGATCTCGCTCGACGAGATGTTGGCCAAAGGCGTTCGCGACGACGCTGACGTCGGTGCTGTCGCGACGCTCGATGGCACCAAGATCGCGATCCTCGTCTGGCACTACCATGACGATGATCTCACCGGCCCGGAGGCGAACATCCAACTGATCCTGCGCGGGCTACCGCGCCCCTTTGCAGGGGAGATGAAACTCACCCACTACCGCATCGATCGAGATCATTCGAATAGTTATGCCGCATGGTTGGCCATGGGCTCGCCAATCGCGCCAAGCGATGCGCAGCGGGAGGTTCTGTTGAAGGCAGCACAGCTCGCCGCGCTCGGCGGCGCGCCACAGCGGGTTTTAGTCAATGAGAACCGCGCGCGTGTCGAGTTCGACTTGCCGCGGCAGGGTGTTTCGCTACTCCTTCTCGAGACAAATTAGCCCGCACTTACAGATTTTCCCGGCACGCGCCGCTGCGCGCTCTACATCACCGCGCGCTGTGTGCGCCTCGGTAATTGAAGAATCGCCGCATTCGCGTACGTATCGCGCACTGATTGGAGCGCACCAAGGTTTTCGTCGAGACGTTGGCGAAGCTCGAGCTCATTGCACCCGTCGGGCGAGTCCTCCTCGGCCATCGGCCGCCTCTATGTCGGCCCAAACGAGGCATTCAACGCTGTTCACCCGGTTGCAACCAAATCGCGGCAACAGGGTTTTTGAAGCCATCGCCAACGACGCTGGAGCCCCGTGTATGCGACGCTCAGCCGATTTCACCTCCTGTGCAGTGCTCACGTTGACACCGTTGGCCAGGGGCTGTGGCACTGGGGACAGACGGAGCGAGAAGCCCGACTTGGCCGCCTACGCGAAAGCCCTGCTCGATGCGTACGCCAAGGGTGACGAGCCCACCATCACAGCGCTGATCGATCCAAATGTTCGGCTGTACGGCTCGGATGTAGCAGAGCTCTATAGCGGACGCCAGGGAACCGGGAAGATGTTCGATATGGACACGCGTCTTTGGGCGGGCGCCGCCCACTTCGGCGATCTGCAAGCGATCTCGGAGTTCCGCTCGGGCGATCTTGCCACTTTGTTCTTCGAGGTGCCCTTCGCCGTCGCGAATCGGCCCGAAATGGTCGTGCGATTCGCCACCCTGTGGCGATACAGAGAGGGCACGTGGCGACTCATCGAAAGCGACAACATGGCACCCGTCGTCAAGCAGAGAAGCTGCTCGGCATGTCCGGGGCCTTCGACCTAACTCCTGCGTAGCTGCGAGCAGCTCCGGAAAACCGACCGTTTGCGGCAGTCAGCGCAATGCCCAGGCAGTCGTCATCGACGTCGACCACCTAATTTGCAGACCCGCGGATACGCGCCGAGCGTCTCACCGCCGGAAGCGCGGCGGGCGGTGCCTGAGGCGATACGAGGCCGCGCTGATGGGCCACGGCGGCCGCTGCGCTTCTGCTTTTGACATCGAGCTTGGTGAGCACGCTCTTGACGTGAGATTTCACCGTGCCGAGGCTGCGCCTCAAGCGCCGGGCGATCGTCTTGTCGCTGAGCCCCGCCATCATGAAACCCAGCACCTCGCTCTCGCGAGAGGACAACACTGGAGCTGCGAGGCTCGCAACGATCTTCGCGGCAACGGTCGGATCGAACATCGCGGCGCCTTGATGCGCGCTCCGCACGGCATTCACGATCGCCTCGCATTCTGAGGCGAGCAGCAAATAGCCGCTGACGCCGCGATGCAGGGCGAGGCGAATGCAAACTTCGCTTTCATCTTCCGTGAAGATCACGACCCGGCATGCATTCGATGCGTCCGCAGCTATTTCGAGCCCTGTCGCGCAGTCTGTGACTGCGACGCTGACAGAGGCCATGTCCTGGGGCGAAGGTCGTTGCGGGCAGCCGTTGTCGCGGCAACAGATTACGTCGAAGTCCGGTTGCGCACTGAGCACGGATGCGAGCCCGGCGGAAATCAGTGGACTGCCATGTGCAATCAGCACACCAATCCGCGCTGGCGCCGACCCTGCAGTGACTCTTGCCGCTGACTCAGTGGCGCCGGCGTCGAGCGGAGCGAGCGGCATAGTGGAGCGGAGACGCTGATCGATGTCCCTCGCATGCATCGGCGTATTCATGGGGAGTGCGGCCTGCCTCGATTTCTCGGCAGGTCTGAACGTAATCAGCGGGCACTCCGTACGCCATTAAACGATGGGCGTAGTCGTACTGCCGGGGCGCGCAATGCGATCTGCACCAGCGGTGTCACGTGCACCGCGCGTCGGCCCGGAGCTCACTCAAAAGGAATACGAGAGGCGCGCGCTAGATTCCCAAGGGGCTAATGGTCGGTCTCTTGCAGAAGAGCCATACCGCTGAGCTTGTCCGCCATGCGCGCGAGGTCAGGCAAGGAGCTCGCTCGCATCTTTCGCATGACATTACTTCGATGCACTTTTACGGTGAACTCGCTGATCCGCATGTCTACGGCGATCTGCTTGTTGAGCCGACCACTGACAACGTGGGCCATCACTTCACGCTCGCGAGCAGTCAGCAACTCGTAGCGTGCCCGTACGGTGACGAGCTCCCGTTCGCGTTCGATGCGCTTGCGGTCGCGCGCAAGTCCCGCCTGAATGGCATCGAGCAGATCCTGGTCGCGGAACGGTTTGGTGAGGAACTCCAGCGCGCCACTTTTCATCGCCTGCACGGACATGCGGACGTCGGCATGTCCAGTGATGAAGATGATCGGGATGTGAATGTCTGCGGCTAGCAGCTCGCGCTGGAAATCCAGGCCGCTCCGTCCCGGAAGCCTGACGTCGAGCACGAGACAGGTTGGCCCTTCTGGACGACCGAGCTCGAGGAACTCCGGCAGCGATCCGAGAGCCTTGAACTGTAGTCCCACCGAGCGCAGCAGGCTGCCGAGCGACTCCCGAATGTCAGGGTCGTCGTCCACGATGAACACTGTGGCTATCTCGCTCATCGTTCGCGCGCATTGAACTCGGAATGGTGGCAAGCCGCGAGTCAACAACAAGCCTGCGCCACCAAACCCGCCTCTGCAAGAGCCGGCTCACGCGACCGCGAACGACGCATCCATCGCCACGGCAGCGCGAAGGCTCGAGGTTCGCAAGCTTAACCACCGCCGAACAGCAGACGGGTGAACACGAGCCGATGCCAAGAAGCGCGCATGCGATCAGGGTCCTCGGCACCGTAACGTCCCTGACTGCGGAGGCGACGGGTTTGGGGCAGACGCGCTTCGAAGGCCGGTCGCTGGGTCTGCCCGTGTGCCATCGTCCGACTGAACGCCTCGCGCTGGAGTCATGGCTGCGACGCTCCACGCGACTGTTCACTCACTCGCCTCCAGAGGCCCGGATTCACGCCGACAAACCTGCGAAAGACTCTCGTCAGATGCGACTGATCACTCATCCCGCACTCGAGAGCGATCGCGGACAGAGGTGTCTGAGAGCTCAGCATGAGCTCCTGAGAGCGCCGCACGCGCTCTCTGGCAACGTACGCCATCGGCGGCTCGCCGAAGGTGGCCCGGAACGCCCGGAAGAAATGCCCCGTGCTCAGCCTGACCACGTTTGCAAGATCGGCGGCCCGGATACGCGAGCTCATATTGGCTGCAACGTACGCCGCCAAGCGCTGCGTCTGCCAGCGAGCGAGACCACGAGCTGCGGGCGAGCCCTGCGCATGCTTGCTATCACGGACGTAACCGCTCCGTACGAGCTCCGCAGCACGCTGAATGCAGGCTTTCGCGGCATCTCTGTCCGTGTCCAGACTTGCAGTTGCAGCGGCGAGCAGTTCCGAGACGGTCTCGCTGTCGGATGTTCCATCCGCTCTCATGGCAATCGCATCATTCGAGCACATCATTCGAATAGACTCCTGCCGAAGGGAATCACGCGTCGACCCAGCGGTTCACGACAGCGACGCGCCTCAGAAATCGCTGCCAACGCGGCCCTATCGAGATGGCCGCCTGCAAGAGCAAACGCAGCGGCGTGCTGAGCGCCTCGATCTGTGGACTGTGAGGCTCGGCGAGCTCGCACCAACTGCAAAAGTGCTCGCAGTTGTTGCTCAGGACATCGTAATGGCATTCGCCGAGCCTCGAGCGCGCGCGCTGCACGATCTCGCGTCCACGAGATGCATGCGGCGCGATGCCGACGTGCAGAGGCCTCGGCCCCCTGAATTCATCGAGCGAAATCTCCTCGATGCAACCCAGAGGATACCGCCCACGCCCGGCGTAATGGATGACGCGACCGCGGCCGGCGTAGATTCCGTGGTGTCGGTATCCTCGCCGGCTCACGACAAGCCGAGTGCCGGGCACGAGCTCAGTATTCATGGCCTCACCCGCGACGATTGCGTTTTCGATGACGCGAGTGAACTTTAGTGAGGCGGTGCTCGCGCAGGTATTGCACCTGCATTGATGGCGACTAGCCCGTTGGGATGAGCGCACTTATCTGTAGAGCGCGGCGAACGTCCGGATCAACATCGATGATCCGCACGGTGGGCTTTGCCTCTGCCATGAAAGATTGCTCGGCGTTGGCGCAACGTGTGGCGACGGGCTTGGCTGCAAGCAAAATTCACTCGAACGAGTGGGCCCCGATCGAGTCGTCCTGCCATACGCTTGCCGTCCTCGTCACCTTCTGGAGGATTTTCCGATGAGATTGGAAGTCGCTGATGTCGTGGAAGCCGTTTCGCAGCTCGTTAACGAGGGCTACGACCATGAGTATCGTATTGAGGACGGTCATCTTTTCGACCTGACGCTCGACTCCCCGGTCGACCCGAAGGACATCCACGTCGACACCGCCCTCCGTTTGGAGAGCGGGCCTGATGCCGGGGATGCCTCGAATATCTATGCCATTTCGGATCGACAGACGCGCAGCAAGGGGTTGCTCATCGACGCGTTCGACACTCTCGACGAGGACTGCAATCGCGAGTTGACAGAGCGGCTCTTGGAGAATCGCCACACCGATCTCATCGAAGATGGCGATGTCCCGAGCCGCTACGGCCTGCGCAAGGTTTATAAGGACGAGTTCGATCTCGAGCCCGAGCGCTATGTCCTCCGCATCGGATATCCGGATTTTCCCGAATGCCCGTTTGGTGAGTCGTTCTCGGTGCTCGGCTTCGATAAGGCTGAGCAGACCTATGTCTGGCTCGTCACGAGCATACTCCGCGATTCGCGACTGAATCGAATCCCCTACCAGGGCGCGGAAGTTCCCGATAACGAATGAGCTCCGCCGGCGCGCGTTGGCCATTCCGCGAGGAAGTAGCGATGAACAAGAGCATCATCAAACAGACCATGCTGGCGCT
>DASZTF010000035.1:0-4145 GCA_035548315.1 Minisyncoccota bacterium | reverse complement strand
AGCCGCGCGCCTTCCACGCGCCGCTCCCTCATCTTCTTCAGTTCGTGTTCGTCGCTCATCCCGGCCTCGTATCGGAGCATCCGGAATACTTCGACAGCGCGCAACTGCAGAAGTGTCACCCATTTATGGGATTCTCAATAGAATGATCCATCGTCGCAGCCATTCCCCGCGCGTCGCGTTCCCGCTTCGGTGTCGAGCTACTCACGCCCACACTTCCCGATTCGCGCTCGCGCGAGGAACAACTGCGTCTGCCCTTGACAGAGCAGGCCATACTATAATTTCAAGCGCAACCCGATCATCGTTCGCGTCTCGTCGCGGAAGTTCCACACGGGAGATTCTCCAGTCTCGCGCTCGAGCCCGATCGCGATCGACTGGTCCGGATCGACGAAGTAGTTGATCGCGTACGTCACGAGCGTCGCGTCGCCCTGCGGTAGCGGGTCGCCGCCTACTCTTGTGCGGTAGTAGCCCGTGATGAGGAGCTGGATGTGCGACTGCGGCAAGGTCGTTACGGCGCCACTGAGGAATGGCCAGTATTCGAGTTGCATCCGAACCTTCGCCAAAGATGTATTGATAGCGTCGACAGTCGGAAATCCTTTGCGCTCGACGGGAAGGTTGTCGAAGTATTCGGCGCCGAGGCTCGGAAACCAAGCGAACTTGCGCGGGCACAGAGCGGGTCGCGTCGCATCGTGGTGCCGCCGCGCGCGAAGAAGTAGTCGCTGAAGCGCTCGCCGCGATACTCCAAGGTGTCGGAGTCCCACGGTCTCAGAACAATCCGTTAGAGTTTGAGGATCGATGATCCCGGTGCGAATTTGCGAGAACTGGTACGAGCCACGAAGCCTTGTACAGCGGTTGCGTGGTCAGCGATGCGACGGTGTTCGTAGCACCGTCGCATCGCGCTTATTTGAATAGCGGCTCCAATCCTATCCACCTGTGCACGG
Organism: Minisyncoccota bacterium; assembly: GCA_035548315.1. Lineage (GTDB taxonomy): Bacteria > Patescibacteriota > Minisyncoccia > Phycocordibacterales > Phycocordibacteraceae > C7867-001. The sequence goes on along the minus strand of DASZTF010000035.1, from coordinate 3,207 downwards.
AATGTGTGGGCGATTGGTCACAACGAGCGAGGGCCGAGCGCCTCTCGCTTCAGCTGCGCGACCTTCACCCAATCGGCCTGCGGTTTCAGGACCGCCACCACGAAGATCCCATCGCCCTTCTGCTCGATCATGACGTTCTGCTTGGCCAGGGTGCCTGAGACCTGCTCCGGAGTCAGCTTATAGAGACCGCCGGAAATCGCATCTACCGCCAGCCCGACTAGGCCGCCGAACACGATATTTCCCCAGACCCAGCCGCTCACGCTGTGAGTGACGGTGGCCTCGAAAGGCTGGTATCCGTCCATCTGGATCTTGATTACGTGGTTATCTCGCCGCGCCAACTTTGCGATGAGCGGCGTCCGGCCTTTCTCCGCATTGTCGATCCAGACGGCCGCGCCGGTGGGACTGCTCGATATGCCAACGTCTTGGCTCGTGCCGTGGATGATCGACGCACAGCCTGCGAGGAGAGTCGCTATTGCCGCGGTTGCAACAATAGCTGCGCGTACCACCGCTCTTTCGGTCACACCACTTTCCATCATTTCTCCCTGTGTGTCGTTACGAGCGGGGTATATTGGCTGTCTTCAGCAGCTCCTTTCGTGCTCAGGGTCGCAGTTTCCACGTGCGCGGACGGGCATGGATCACGAATGAAACTGATGCGCGTCGCACGGGTGCGCCGAAAGCGCGGGCGGCTAAGGTGCTTTCACACCAGCGGCCCGGGTCCGCAGGTGAAGGAACGGCGTCGCAGCACGAAGGCCCGCGAGGGCCCCGATAGTTGGGTCGCCGAAGACCCGCGCCGCTCATGACGCGCCGCCGTGCTCACCGCGCATGATGCTCAACCAGTCCACTCCACTTGGCAAGCCTTCGATGACGCCTGATGCATCGTTCGCGCGTCACCATGCGGGCAGTCAGCAGAGTTCACGGGCCGAGCCGCTGTGAGCGGTCAAAGTGCCAGACGTGCAATGGCCGCGAGGAGTTCGCCCGGTCGAGCCACGCGACTCGCGAGAATTCGGGCAGCGAATTCCACCAGAGCACGCCCCGCTCGATATCGTCAGCATCGTGTGCGCTCATGGCGCTAGGCTCCCCAAGGCATCCATTGAGCGGCGAATCATCATGAGTCCGCGATCCAGTGGGACGGTGATCTCGCCCAGGTCAGGCAACTCACCAAGTGGATCCTGCGCGTACACCAGCGCGGCATGCGCGATTGCGGAGATCGCGTAGCCGTCACATAGATGGCTGCGTGCCGTGCTCGTGTCAGAACGGCCGGCGGCTTCGACCGATTTCGTGTACCCGTAGGGAGAGTGGAAAGCTACGCGTCTTGCGCTCGGATGAATTGCGGCCTTCGTGAGGAATCCATCCCGGTCCCGCGTTAGCGCACAGACCGGCCCAGGGACAGAGTCGTCCGTAGTAGGCTTGAGGGCGTTGTCGTGTCGCTGGACCGAAGAGACGGCGACATTCAGCCTGATGCTCGGGTCAACCGTTAACGGGATGAGCTCAGGCAAAGCCGTTCGACATCCCGAAGCGAGAGGTTTGGGACGCCTTCAAACGGGTCAAGGCCAACCAGGGAGGGCAGGAACTCACGTAAGTTATTTCGCCGGATCGCCCCGTTGACTCAAGGCCTTACGTTGATCAGGTTCAACTTGGTGGTGTACTACCCAATGTATACCCGGTACCCGTATGCAGTGCTCGGGTTCGACCGGTCCTTGCGACTGCGCCGAGCCATGCGTGCCCGATCCGCACGATCCGCTCCGTAGGTTGCGCTCGCCACCGCTGATGATGAGGGCCGCGCGTGCTGTGCCAGCAACATGCGTCAGTTATTCATCATGACCGCCGCGGCTGCCCGTTTGGCTCGGGCATTTCGGCGACGTATTGCTTCGTTAGGATCGTGCTGTCGATCCAATTTATTGTGAGTGCGACCAGGCGCTTCAAATCAGCGACATCTCTAGTCTCCCATTTTCGCGCGTAGTGCGTCTCGTCATTTCCAAGCCACGTGGCGCGTGTTGCGCAAGCGCTTACGTTCGGGTGGACCTGCCCCGCTTCCGTGGACAGTTTGCTATCTCAATCTCGCCGTCTTTGTGATTCCCATCCTCCTTTGGATCTTACAACGCAGGGCAGTCTGCCGCGTCAGCGGCAGAAGCTCTCGCGACCGCCTGCGTCGAGTGGCCAGCTGATGCGCACGTTCGTAGTTGATCGGCGATCGATAGCCCAACGCCGAATGGCGACGATGCGGGTTGTACCAGCCTTCGATCCATTCAAACACGGCCATCTTCGCTTCGGCCTGCGACTTGAAGCGGCGGCGGCTCAGCAACTCACGCTCGAGTGTCGCGAAAAAGCTCTCCGCCATCGCGTTGTCGTATGCATCTCCCACCGAGCCCATCGACGGCATGACGTGCGCCTCCTGGCAGCGCTTGCCGAACGCGTAGCTCGTATATTGGCAGCCCCTGTCGGAGTGATGGATCACCCCGACAGGACGACGCTGCGCGAGAGCCATGTCCAGTGCTGCGAGGATCAGCTCGGTCTTCAGGTGCGTCTCCATGGCCCACCCGACGATCCGTCGCGAGTACACGTCCAGCACAATCGCCAGATACACAAATCCGGCCCATGTCGGGATGTAGGTGATATCAGCTACCCAGAGCCTGTCCGGACCTTCCGAGTAGAAGCGCCGCTCCACCAGATCCACCGCACGTGCCGCCTTCGGATCGCTTGTGGTCGTCACTACGAACTTACGCAGACTCGCCCCGCGCAGCCCCGCAGCGCGCATCAGGCGCGCCACGCGTTTGCGTCCGACGCGGATCTGGTGCGCATCGGCCAGCTCCGCGTGGATGTTGGGTGCCCCGTAGGTCTCGCGCGAGAACCGATGAATCGCGTGAATCTTCGCCGTCAGGGCGATGTCTTCGCGCGCCCGTGCTGACATCGGCCGGTTCAGCCACGCGTAGTAACCGCTCTTGGAAACGCCCAGCAGCCGGCACATCAGTGCAACTGACTGGGTGGCCTGGTTCGCCTTCACGAATCCGAAGAGCGCTTCGGTTTCGCGGGCTTCTCGTTCGCAAACCAGGCCGCGGCTTTTGCCAGGATCTCCCGCTCTTCCTTCAACCGCCGATTCTCACGGCGCAGCCGCGTGAGCTCCTCGCGCTCGGCGCTCGTCAGTCCGCCGTCACCCCGACCCGCATCGCGCGCTGCCTGCTTCACCCACTGGCGGATTGTCCAGCCGGT
>DASZTF010000034.1:0-2685 GCA_035548315.1 Minisyncoccota bacterium | reverse complement strand
GTGCCAGTGAGAGATATCAGCTTGAAATAAGGCTGAAATTGCAACCGATCGCTTCGCACCATCTCTCCGAACTCATCCGGAGCGATGACAAGCGGGAGCGAATGTGCAAGATGGCCGGCGAACTCTTCGACGCGATGGCGGCTGGCGGTCTTACATCAGCACCAATCCCGAGTTCCACGATATGCAGAGAGTGGCTGCGCGATCTTGCAATAGTTGCAAGATGACCATGTCCCGGACCTGCCGCTCCGAGGGGCCAGCGTTGGACTCCCGATCACCGCGAGCGGCCAGCGGCGGCCTCGCCGCCGCTCCGCTCGCCTCTGCGGGAACCGACTACGGCTTCTTTTCGGGCGCTTCTGGGATAGCGGCGTGCTGCATCTCGTGCTGGAGTTGGTCTGGATTCGAGGCTCCGGAAGCCTGCGTCGGCTCCAGCACACGCACGTCCGAGACTTTCCGCAGAACCAATCTCACCTCGTCGGCGGCCAGTCGGAGCGAACGCGGATCCCGCTGCACCTTCTGACCGTTGTGGAGGATGAAGACCGAATCGAATCGGCCCTCGAAGGTTGCGGTAATCCGGCCCGGCTTCTTGGGCGGCATGGGGACAAGTACCCCTACTGAAGCCATCAGCTTCTTGTAGCTCTCATCCTCGACGAGGTTGAACTTCGCCTTGGGCTTGGTGTCAGGGTCTTTCGGGAACGTTAATAGGACCCGTTCGCACCCGCCATCCTTTAGGGCCATCCGCCGCGGGTTGATGAGATCAGCCTGGAAGACGACTACTTTTCCGCTGAACTGCTCGGGCTTTGCCAGCAACTCGCAAACCGTCGTCTTCAAAGGCTCTCCGGTTTCAGCGATCAGGGGAACGGACGCAACCATAGCCGCCCCAAGGGACAGAATCCACTGTCTATGTCTCATGTTGGGCCTCGGCTACTTTTTCTTCCCGTAGAGTTCTTCTACGACCTTTTGGACGTTCGCCTGACGGAGTTTATCCGCATCTGCCGCTGCCCATGACGGGTTCCAAAGAGGCCAGCCATTTGCGTCACCTTTGGAGACCCCCACGCCGTGGGGGAAAACGGGACAGACGCATTTACGCATCGAGGACAGGCCGACGAAAATCGCAGCGTTCAGGGCCGACCCGGTTCACCGCTTCACGACGTACAGGCATACAGGCTGGCATCGCGAGCGGCCAGCGGCGCGACTGCGCCGCTCCGCTCGCCCTACGCGATACTGCTGATATCGCTGTGGTTCCCATATGGGAACGCGTCCCTATCTGGGCGAACTTGCCTTACCTTCCAGCCAGTCAACGAACTTCTTCAGCTCGTCAAAACGCGACTGCGGAAGAAGAACACGGTTGTTGCTCAAGAAAATCCGGTCTGGTCCAGGGAACGTTGGATCAGGCGCTATCTTCAGCTCGTCGGCTGTCGGTGGCGGACCACCATCGTAGGGAAGGAACTGTTCATCGTACAGAACAAGCCCTGCTCCGTTCCAGATACGACAGTGGACAGCTTGACTGCCAGTTCCAGGGCGGCATTGCTGCCACCAGCCCCCAACTTTCCCTCCAGCAACATAACTTGCGTCTGATGGGACATTCGTTGGTCGAACCACGTTTGATTCATGACCGCACGCGACGCAGAAAAGCAGTGCGACAGCCACGCCGGGAACACCAAGTACTGTTTTCATAGTGCACCGTCGCTAATAGCATTTCGGACCCATGGCCGTCACTGGCACACCTGCTTTCCGTTCTCGTCGGTGTAGCAGATCTTTGACGTAACCTGTTCCTTCTTCGGCGGGTTGCTTCCCGTGGCTGTCTGGTCGGCCCACAACCAGAAACTCAGGTATTGAAGGTTTGGTACCGTCAGGGGCGAAGCACCTCGGCCTACACCTGCCTTTTGCATGCCGTTCATGCAAAACCCGATGCAATCTCTAAAACCGACCCAATATGTCGGCTGTTTACCCTGCGCCTGTTGCGTCCGGGCTGCGTTGATGTACGCGTCCAGGGCCGCAGTTTCCGCATCTGACGTTTTGAAATATGCTACCGAGACCGAATCGCGAGGCTGCTGTTCGTTGTCTGCGAGTTCGTTCGCCAACGCGGTCAGCGAGGCTTTCGTAGGTTTGCCATCAGGGCCATACTGAATCTGAGTCTTAAAATCGTCAAAGGTATACTTTCCTGCGTCGTGCGGGCTACCTGCGTGTTGCGGACTGAAGTCAGCGAACGTACCCTTTCCATCATGATGCACAGAGGCTATTCCCGCGTGCCCCAGGTTGTGAGCTCCATTTCCGAACTTGACTGCTATTGCATCACGGCCATCTGGGTCGAGGTACGCCAGCGGATTGTTCACAGCGTACGCGTACATGTTCCAACGCTGCGGATTCAGGATATGAAGCACCGTACCACTGATGGGATCGGGTGATGTGAACCTCCCCTGCGCCCCGGAGAAGTACCTTGCCCCGAAGTAATCGAGCCCCGTTTCGGTATCTCGTTCTTTGCCGGTAAACTTCGCATCCAGGATATCCGGAGTTCCCGACGGATAGCTCGCCGTCGCATAGCAGCTCCCCCGGCCACCCATCCCCGCCGGCAACTCCAGCCCGAACGGCGCATAGTCGATGCACCGCACCGACCCGCCGGCCGCGTTCGTCTCCAACCGCGTGCTTCCCAGTCCGTCCGCGAAAAGATACTTCGTCCCCGCATCC
>DASZTF010000033.1:0-4439 GCA_035548315.1 Minisyncoccota bacterium | reverse complement strand
GAAGGATGAATGGTCATTTTGCAAACCCCTGTTGTTGTGGAGCAAGTACGGGGTCCATTTGTCACGCATGCCCAGCGTTGCCGTCCTCACGTGAGGCTAACCAATTCCTAACTCGTGTTGCCGGCAGCGGAACAGGGCTTGTTCCATGGGCAACAGTGCACGGGTTCACTCATGTCGTGGCACTTCATCATGCCCGCCCCCATCAGGCCGCCTCCGCTTCCGTGAGGATGCACGCTTTCAGATCTTCGTGGAGCGACTCGGTCTCATGCCTTATTGGGAGCAATACGGTCCTCCGGATGGGCATTCCTTGCAAGGCCGACGCCTCGTTTGCGACGACTGACAGGGATGGATTCTGCCCGTCGTCGAGCAATGCCCGAGAGCACCCCGACTGCTCAGGCGCTACCTGACGCTGCGAGCATCAGAACACTGCGAACGAATGTGGTTGACAGACATCGGCACCATTCCGAAAAGTTGGAACCTCGGCGCGCAAAATCGAGGTGCCATATAGGTGCCAAGCACTCTTGGACGCCGTTAAGTGCACGCCTCACAAAAGAAATTCGCGAGCGTCCGTCCAGTCCATCATGGGCGCACAGCTGATGCGCCTGTCTATCTGTTTCATCGAGCGCATCTTTTTCGCGATTACCGGTTCAGTCAAGTAGTGGACCGACAACCGCTCACTGGACGCCAGGGAATCCGAGCCAAGACTCACCGCGGCAATCTTTTGCCGCGCGCTCGAGCCATGAGTGTTTCCTCCGAGATCATTCCAACCGCACTTGCGTTGTGTGTAGTCCAGGCAGGTGATGCACCAAGCGTCATCATCGAACTTACAGTCAGCAATCCCCTCCTTCCTCATTCGATCTCGATATCAGGCGATACGCCGAGGGCGCGCCAATACTCTGTGAGACCCAAACGCTCAACGAGATCTCTGAACTGCCGATCGCCACGAAATTGCCGCATCTCCGGCAGCCACAGATCACTCAGATCGACACTCCAGTACTCAGTCCCCGCAGCGGGGAGAAAGCGGTCGAGGAGCCTGTATGCGCCATCAATGGAGCCAAGCGATGCAAGACTGGCAACAAAGAATGCCCGCGTACGTCCGTCTACTTGCAGAGCTTCGAGCGCGGGAGCAAATGACTCGATAAGCTCGCACGCACTTGGCACTTGCGAAGGATTGGCGAGCGCTCCGTACAGCGCGTTGAGCACCTCCGTGCCACCCTGTGCTCGCAACACTTCGGGAAGCGCATCGTTTGCCCAGGCCTCTGCCTTGGCGAACACGCGCCGCCGCGCCTCAGCGCGTGCAAGTGCCCAAGCGACATCCCACGGATGACGAGTGCGCCCGGTCAGAGTTTCGCTCAGGCGTGCGCACTGTAAGACCTCGACGTCCTCACCCAGAAGCGAATGCGTGAGAATGAGCTCATGCAGCGTGAAGCCGTCCGCTGGCAGCGTGCGAAATGTTTCAGTGAGCTGAGTGCGCGCTCTGATCAGCTGCCCAGTTGGACGCAGCACGTTGAGCACGTACAAGTTACTAACGAAGGCATTCCCGGGATCCACTGCGAGTGCCGCGTCGAAGTGCGCTTGCGCTTCCGGCCACTGCCGCCGATCGGCATGGATCAGTGCGAGCGCAACCCGTGCGTCGACAAGCTCTGTGTCGATCGTCAGTGCGCGTCTGGCATCCTGCTCCGCGCGGATCAGCAGACTACGTGGTGCGCCAGTCAAAGGCACTGAGCCCGCGTGCAGGAGCGCACGATAAGCGAGCGCCGGCGCAAACTCGGGATCCAGGGCGAGCGCATCGTCCAGAAACCTCACTGCATCGTCCTTGGATGCACTGGTGCCATGAATGATGGCGCGCGCTTGAATGTATAGCTCGGAAGCCCGCGAGTTTCCACCAATGGCGGGCCGCCCATCTCGAAGCGGGAGCATCGGGTAGAGCACGCGATACCCGTGGCCCCGCACGCCGGCAACATATCTCGGACGGGTCGCGCTATCCCCCAGCACCTGTCGGAGCATCTTGATGCGCTGGGCAATCGTCTCCGCACTCACGATCTGGCCAGGCCACACGCGTTCGTTCAGTTCGTCCGCCGACAGCAACGCGGGGGCTGCTTGTCCAAGGGCGAGCAGCAGATCGAACGACAGCCCAGTCACAGCAAGATCGACGCCTGCACGCATGACCTTGCGCGTTCCGGTATCGATGATCAGGTCGTCGAGGCGATAACGGGGTTTCATGGTTCCTTCATGCAAGCTAGCGCGGCTCGGACCATGCTGACAACCATGACAGAGCTCGTTGGTGCCGTTCCCGCGGATCGGGTGAATCGGTTTCACCTCGCGATGGCGTGCGCATTCATGTCGATAGCGTTCGCCGGCTTCGTTCCCAGCTACTGGTCGAAGATCGCGACCGGCACGTTTACCGGTACGCCGATCTACCACGTTCACGGCCTGCTGCTATTCGGATGGACTTGCCTGTATCTCCTGCAGACATGGCTTGTCGCGACGGGTCGCACGCTGCACCATCGTGCATGGGGAATGGCCGGAATTGCCTGGTTCAGCGTGATGATGTGCAGCACGCTCGTGCTGCTTATCCACTCGATGCGCGGGGCGGAAGCTCTGGGCGTCGCGGTGGCTGCAGCGGCACTTCCGATCACGATGGTTTCCTTCATCACCATTGCCTTGGCAAGCGCCCTGTTCGCCGCCGCGATCGCGAATGTCCGTCGGCCGGCAGTTCACAAGCGGCTCATGTTGCTCGTCATGGTTGTGTTGGTTCAGGCCGCCATCGCCAGGCTGATTGTGCTGCCGCTAAGTCCGACAGGCCCTCCTTCCATCCAGACAACGATCGCAACAGGAGTCGTAGCCGACCTGCTCGTAGCCGTCGCAATGTTCCATGACTGGCGCACCCTCGGGCGGCCCCATGACGTTTATGTCTGGGGCGGTATTCTCCTGGTCGGGATTCAAGTTGTAATCGGGCCGCGGGTTGCCCAAAGCGAAATCGCAACGACATTTGCGCGATCGGTGCAGCACCTACTGGATTAGCGATCGTAGTCGCCTGCGTCGGCCCGACCCATCACATCGCGGCGATTGCTCCGCGCAATTCAGGGCGCCGCGAGCAGCATTCATCGATACCTTACGTCGGGGGCCGCCGCCCAGAACTCGCCCGAGCGCACTCCGATTGCTCGCGCGGTACGGGGCGCTGCGAGCGTGGCGGAAGCTCCGGAACACTGCGAACGAATCTGCCTGACTGGCATCCGGCACCCCTCCGAAAAGCTGCAGCTTTGGGCCGCAAAATCGAGGTGCCATATAGGTGCCAAGCACTATCTGGCAGCGTTAGATGCATGCTGCATAAAGGAAAATCGCGAGCGTCCGTCCAGTCCATCATTGGACCGACGCTCTTGCTGACGACGCCGTCGCCGACGGTCGAGTTTCGGAACGCCGACCCGAAACTCAAGTGGCTTGGCGATCGGCTGACCCAGCAAAATCGCGGTGGGTAACTTTGCGGGTAACTGAGCGAGCGACTTGCAAAGGAATGCTGCATGAACAAAGACTTAGACGGTTCGAGTCCTCTCCCGGCACCAATAAAAACAATAAGTTAGATCCGATTCGCATTCTTTCTTCTAGGTGATTGGACCCTGGCCAGGCCGGCCGCAGGGCAGCACTGTTCGTGCCGGAGCGGATTCTACCCGCTCTTATTGATATGCGTGCGAGGGCTCGGGTCCAACCCGCCTGGCCGAGGTTAGCATCCAGCGCTGGAATCCCGACTGGCTCGTCAAGCCGAGGAAGCCTTGCTCGACACCATGCGACGCATGACTCCCGAGCAGTGGCTCGACGCATTTCTCGAGCACTGCCAGCTCGTGATGGAGCTTTACGAAGCTGGCCGACAGCAGCGCACCAGTTCCCCCCCAGGCAACCGGTGAGAAGTAAGGGGCCCGGTCAATCTGCGCTTCCTTTTGCTGGATGTCGTCGACCGACTCCTTCAGCACGGCATCCACTATGCCGTCATCGGCGCGATAGCCGCGTCAGTGCACGGAATCGTCCGGGCCAGCTGCGTGCTCAGCGGAGTCAGGAACATGCTGCACAGGCTCGAGACCTTCATGTTCCCGAAACTCGGCAACACGCCCCTTAAACAGATCACCGCGTCGGATCTGCACCGAGAGCGGATCGAGTTCAGTGAGAATGCGCAAGCGATCGTGAACTACGATGAGTTTGGGCTGCGTAGTGGCTGGCGTTCACAGCAGTGTCGCTAGGTAGTCGTAGTGGGCGTTCGTGGTAGCCCGCGACGCTTTCGATCAGGGCTTCTTGGGGCCTTTGGGGAGCTGAAAGCGTTTGCGGTCGGCGGGTGATGGACGCGGGTAGTTGATGGCTCGAGGCGTGGTCGGGGGCGGGCTTGGGTCGTCGGCGCCCGGTGTTTCGGGGTCGGCGCTGGGCGGTGCTTCGGGGTCGGCGGGTTCTTC
>DASZTF010000032.1:0-12679 GCA_035548315.1 Minisyncoccota bacterium | reverse complement strand
GGTGCGTCCGCAGATCGCATGACGCCCAAGAACGACGCCGAATCTCACGCAAAGACGCCTTGAACATGCAATCCTTCAAGTCCCGCAACACGCGCGCGCTCAAATCGTGCGCGTTTGCGCGTTGTTCAGACCTTCCCTAAGCCATTTGGCCAGTGCAGCCCGGTTCCGCAAGGCCAATGTGGCTCTGCCTGACTTCCGCCCCTGGAGTGCGCGGATGCACGACGACTGGGCGAGCGCCGAATCGCTGCTTGCACATCCAGACAGCCAGTGCTGCATCGAGGTAATCGGCATGACCCGGAAACCAGTCCGCCAGAGCATCGACAAACTCAAAACCAATATCGAATCGCCCGGATTGCACCTGCTCCACAACTTGGACCGCGGAAGCGAGAACCCTCGCGTGTTCGTCCATGTGGCAGCCCGCGGCAGGGAAATCCGACTCCTGCATCCACCTGTCTTCTTGCGCGAAGTGGTCCACCAAGTGTTCGTACACCTTCCGCAGCGTGCCCAGCAGGTGGCACTCTTCCGACTCTTTCGCCGATCGCAAGTGCACTTCGAATTCCGCGTGGACAACGTCGATGGGAGCGTAACCTAGCAGGATGCTTTTCATTTTGAGAGGGTGCCATGTATTGGAATGCGGCGCTTGTGGTAGACGGCGAGGGCTCTACGCCGAATCCCGCCATTCGTCTCGGAGGCGACTCTTGTCGATGTGGACGTCGACACCGGCGCGCTCCGCCTGGAGTGAAAGCGCAATTCGCGCGTCACGCGTGCCCCATCCTCGACCAACCGCCTCCTCCACGTTCGCTTTCATCAGCTCTGTGAATGGCATCTGCAGGCCATTCTCCCGTGCCAGCTGGATGGCAATTCCCAGATCCTTGTTCGCGAGATCCAGAGCGAATGCCGGGGGATCGTAAGTGCCTGGCAAGAACTGTTCCGCAAGGCGATCCACGACGCGTTTCGTTCCCAGTCCCCGTCGGAGCGCATTGAACAAGATCAAGGGATCCATACCCGCCTTGACCGCCCATATGAAAGCTTCGGCAAGCACCGCCTGCACGGTGAAGTTTGCACAATTGTGAGAAAGTTTCGTTATCAGGCCGCTTCCTAGTGGGCCAACGTGCATGACCTCGTCGGACATATCGCTAAGTACTGGCAGGCACCGAGCATAGGCCGACGCAGTTCCTCCAACCCAAAAGAGCAGTGCCCGCTGCTCCGCACCAGAGGGCCCTCCGCTGACGGGCGCGTCCAGGACATCGACCCCCCGTTTAACGAACGCGTGGCTCAATTCACGAATCAGGCTCGGAGTACTGGTCGTACAGTCGATCCAGGTCGAACCGGCAGCGAGTGCCTCGAAAATCCCAGCTTTCCCACGAGCGACCGACTCAACCTGCGCAGGTCCGGGAAGGCATGTGATGGCCACTTCTGCTGCGGCGGCGGCAGCGCCCGGGGTCTCGGCCCACTTGGCACCTTCTTCAATGAGACGCGAAGAAAGAGCCGCGTTTGCATCATGCACGTGCACATTGTGCCCTGCGGCAACCAAGTTACGCGCCATCGGAGCACCCATGCGCCCCAGACCAATGAATGCAATACGCACGTGAGACCGACGTAGTGAGATGGTGGAATGAATAACCTGTCGCTGACGATATGCGACCCCTTGCTCGTTGTATATGGAACCGAACGCATGAGGTGTATGAAGGAAATGCATACGCCGGCGACGAAAACTACGGTCCTCAAGGGATGGGAATTTCCCCTACGTCTTGCGGCACTTTGTAGCCTCGCTTCACGGCGGGCCGAGAAGAAATCGAGCGGTACCAGCGCAGGACGTTCGGGAAGTCGGCCAGGTTGACTTGGTGCCATTCGTATCGCGATACCCAAGGCCACATTGCAATGTCCGCAATCGAATACTCATCGGCAAGGTACTCACGGAGGTCCAGCCGACGGTCGAGCACTCCGTAGAGCCGCAGCACCTCCCTCATCAAGCGCACTTCGGTAAACGGAGCCGCCCCCTTGTTGAACTTGAGGTATGTGTGCGCTTGGCCGAAAGTGGGACCTGGGCCGCCGATTTGCCACATGAGCCATTCCATTGCGCGATAGCGTTGGGGCCCCGCTGGTGCTAAAAGCTTGCCGGTCAGTTCGGCGAGGTAGAAAAGGATGGCACCGGATTCCATGAGCATTAGTCCGTTCGCGGTGTCGACTATTGCAGGAATCCTGTTGTTCGGGCTGATGCGCAAGAAGTCGGACCTCGTCTGCTCACCTTTCGTGATGTCTATTGGAAAAACCCGATAGGGAAGCTGCAATTCCTCAAGTGCAATTGCTATTTTTCTACCGTTGGGCGTGTTCCAGGTATAGAGTTCAATCATTTGCGGAGTTCAAGAGTTGGTTTCATGGAGGCCGCCAAGCGTCGTCAGGTATTGGTCGACATGTGGTCGATCGGCCGGAGTTGACTTAACGCGGTGCCGATGTTCACGAACACCAGTGCATCTTCAAATTCACTCAAGTCGAACAGGCGTCGAACTGCGCGTGATCGCATGGCCTTCCCACTTGTGAGCGCGGACGAAAATCCCATGGCGGTCACATGCAGAAGAACGTTTTGGATGGCGCAACCGGCCGAGATCAACCGCTCAGACGCGGAGACATCTTCCGGCGGCCCTCCTGTTCTGCAGACAACCAGCATCAGGCACGGTGATCGGAACGCCTTCGCTCTTGCTCGCTCCAATTGATCCGTACTGGCGTGCCTGTCCCGCTCGAGCAACGACTCGGCAAACACGTCGGCTAACCGCGCCCTACCCGCTTCCTGAACTAAGACGAATCTCCACGGGAGAATCTGTCTATAGTCGGGCGCAGTTGCGGCCGCAGCCAGCATCACTCGCAACTGAGCATGATCCGGGCCCGGCGCGACAAGTCGTTTCGGGAGAACAGTTCTTCGGGCAGCCATCAGTTCCAGCGCGAATTCAGAGGTCGATTCGCAGGGCGAGCCGGATGTCTGCTTGTTCAAAAGCACGGCCTGAATGGACTGAACCGGGAAGGCGGGGCTTACTCGTCCTGATCGGCACCCCGCCCCCCGCCTTGTCACTTAGTAGATCGGACCTTTAAGTGCGTCCTCACCAAGAATCTCGACGGCCCTCTTTCGAGCGATCGGACTGTACTTGTTGAAACTCCGATTGCGGGAGATCTGTTGTGTTTGCTGAAATTCCCAGTAGTCCTCTTCTTCCGGGGCGGCAAGATAGATGCAATACGCTTGCTCGGGATCGCGGAACACATTCATGGGATCCTTGCCTTCGGCCACGAGCTCGGCCTGCTCCTTCAACAGGCGGCGATAGAGAAGAATCGATCTGTCCGAATCGCCGAGCATCTCCTTGGAGCGGTCGACAATCGGCCCCATACTGCCCCAGACCACGTTGTCCTGCATGCCGTTCCCATCCAAGACACTCCAGTCAATGTTGTTGTCCTTGTCGAGTGCGTAGGGCACTTCAAAGTAGGGAATCTTGGTCTTGTCTTGCTTGGACTTTTCGCCAGGTGGCAACCAGTGCGCCCTGACGCAAAAATACATCATGTGCGTGTCGTCGATGGGGACGCGAATCTCAAGATCGTTGACCGCCCGTTCGACCGTGGGAAACGCAACTTGCCTGCCGATCCTCCAGTCGGGGTCGTCCTTGGTCTTGTTGGCCTGGGTGTAGCGAATCAAGATACCTCGGTCATTGACTTCATATTCGTGCTCATTGATGCCGATCATCCGATCTTCCTCGGGATCTCCAGGGCGCCACAGGCGCTTTTTCAAGTCCGGGCGCCCTAGTCGTTCGAGCACATAGTCGTGGAAGTTTCCATGGAGTACCGGAAAGTGCATTGTGTCAGCGCAGTTCTCCATGCTCTGAAGCCAATTGCAGGGAATTTTGACGAAGCCGATTTCGTGGTCGGCGTTCTCCCACGTCATCAGATCCCACATGGGCAATTCAGGAACAGGCGCCGGCCCAAGATAGGCCCACACTGCGCCACATGCCTCGCGCACCGGATAAGAAGTCATCTTTACTCGGTCGCCGAACGGCTTGGGTTCTGCCGGCTGCTCCACGCATTTCCCTGCTTCGTTAAAGCGCCAGCCGTGATACGGGCAACGAAGACCCTCTTCCTCGGGAATGCCAAGAATCATGTTTGCCCTACGGTGGGGACAGTACCGATCGATGAGGCCCAGCGTTCCTGAACGATCGCGATAGAGCACCAACTCCTCGCCCAACAGCTTGACGGGCATGACCGGCTTTTCGTCCAACTGACCCACCGCTGCGATGGGATGCCAATAACGCCGCAGCAACTCACCAATTGGAGTCCCGGGACCCACTTGGGTCAGTCGTGCATTCTCTTCCGCGCTAAGCATAGATTCTCCGAAGTTGTTGAATGTGTTGGTCAGGAAGGCTTGTCACTTGCAGGTGAATCTGCCGTCAATAAGATAGCAATCGACCATCTCTGCAGCAATGACGCGCGGAGCATGGGGACTATGTGCCAAGCACATAGTGAATGCATCTCACTGTGTGGCTCTCGCCGATCATCGGGCCGCGCCGTACGGCGCAACATGAGTTTTGCCGTAGCGACGCACGCGCAGATTGGCTTGCTCTGCATGGCCCGCAAAGTTTTCGATTGCGCACAGGCGCGAACAATACGCACCGATCAGGGCGGAAGCCTCGTCGCTGAGGACGCGCTGATACGTCAAGGTCTTCAGGAAACTCCCGACCCACAAGCCGCCGGTGTATCTGGCGGCGCGATTGGTCGGGAGGGTGTGATTGGTGCCGATCAGTTTGTCGCCGTAGGCCACGTTGGTCCGTGGCCCCAAAAAAAGCGCACCGTAGTTCTTCATGTTGTCGAGAAAGTATTCCGGATCGCGCGTCATCACTTGGACGTGCTCGTAGGCCAACTGGTCGGCAATCTGCAGCATCTCTTCGTCGCTCTCGCAAACAATGACTTCGCCCCAGTCTTCCCAGGACTGACGCGCAATCTGCGCTGTCGGCAGGATTTCAAGTTGTCGCTCGATTTCCGACATGGTGTCCCGCGCCAGACGTTCAGACGTCGTGATGAGAACGGCTTGTGTGGTCGGTCCATGTTCCGCCTGGCCGAGAAGGTCGATCGCGCACAGCTCTCCATCTACGCTGTCGTCGGCGATCAACATCGTTTCGGTCGGGCCGGCAAAGAGATCAATGCCCACTCTTCCATACAGTTGGCGCTTGGCTTCGGCGACAAAGATGTTTCCCGGACCGACCACCATGTCCACCGGCGCGATCGACTCAGTGCCGATGGCCATCGCACCGATTGCTTGTGCGCCTCCGAGCACCAAGATTTCATCGACGCCGCCGAAATGCATGGCGGCAATGGTCGCGGGGTGTGGCTTTCCCTGTGTCGGCGGCGCGGCCGCCACGACGCGCTCTACGCCTGCCACCTTGGCCGTGATGGGCCCCATGTGAGCTGAGGCAACAAGCGGATACGCGCCGCCTGGGACATAGCAACCCACCGACTTGACTGGCACTTGCCGATGCCCCAGGACAATCCCATCCAATGTTTCGACCTCCAAGTCGGTGAGGCATTCCCGCTGCTTTTCGGCAAAGCGCCGAATCTGCGCTTGCGCAAAGCGGATGTCTTCGAGGTCGCGCTTCGGTACCAGGGAGATGGCCCTGTCGATCTCCTCGTCCGACATTCGGAAACTCTTCGGCGTCCATTTATCGAACTTTTCCGAGTATTCGCGGACCGCGACGTCGCCACGCTTCTCGATGTCCAACAGGATCTGCTCGACCGTCGCGCGCATGCCAGGATCAGTCGCGGGACTCTCCGAAGCATCCTTGCCCTTCTTCAAATATCTAGCCATTGTTTAACCTTCATTAATTGTCGCTGATGGAAAGTGTGCACCGCGGCTGCGTGCACAACGTGAAGGCGTCTCCCAGGAATGGGTGCCGCTACAAATCTAGAACCAGGCTCTCACTCCTCGCGCCAGAGCAGCAGATCATCATTCGCTTGTTGGAGGCGCGTTCGTTCTTCGTGAGAATGAGGTCGCGGTGGTCAGGAACTCCTTCCAACACCACGGTGTCGCACGTGCCGCATACACCCTGACCGCACGAATACGGAACATCGAGCCCGGATTCACGAAGGGTTTCGAGAATGGATTTCCCGGGGCAGACGGTCAGTTTCCGGCCGCTCTTTGCAAGTACCACGGTGAAGCCGCCTTCCGCAGGAGGCAACTCCTTGGCGGCGAAATACTCGAGATGGACTCTCTCGCTCGGGAGCTCTTTGGTGGCCGACTCGAAAGCCTCGAGGACGGGCGCAGGTCCGCAACAGTAAAAGTGAGCGTCAGCGGGAGATTCCCTAACCAAGGCGGCAATGTCCAGCATCTTTCCGCCCGGCTCTCCGTCGAAATTGAACCGAACACGCGGATCTTTCTCGAGCGGTCCCAGAAAGGCCGTGCCTCCTCGAGTACGCGCACAGTACGTCAGCTCCCAGTCGCGCCCCAGAAGCTTCATGCGCTCGATCATGCTCATGATGGGCGTTATGCCTATGCCGGCCGCGATGAATATCGTCTTCTGTGCGGCTTCGTTCAGGACGAAGTGATTGCGCGGGCCATCCACTGTGATCGTGTCGCCAGCTCTCAAGTTCTCATGAATCCATTTCGACCCACCTCTCGTGGCGCGGTCTTTCTGGACCGCAATTACATATCGGTGGCGCTCAGCCTCGGAGTTGACGATCGAATAGCTTCGGGAGATTCCGACCGGAAGGATCAGGTCGATGTGGGCTCCAGCCGTGAATGCCGGCAGCTCCCCGCCTTCAAGGGGACTCAGTTCATATGAGAGGATGTTAGGCGCCTCCCAAGTCACCGATTTAACGCGCAATACCCGGGTCACCATGGCTGGAGACTCATAACTGGAGTGTGGAGATCAAGACAATTCGTCATCATTGCTTCCGTCGGTAGCGTTGCGACAATCACTGGACTGCGAACGGCGCCGCTGCATCGATCGTTACTTGCCCGCTTGACGATATGTCTTACAGGCGACGATGTATAGGTGACCATGTGCATGCTGGATATGACTGCGGTGCATGTGGTTCACGGCCGTGTACTTGCGCAGATGTAGTGGCTGCCTCTGGTTCTGGCAGCCGCGACGACGCGCGTATCGCGTCCGAGGTGCTCCATGAAATCCGCGATAAGCAAGATCACCTGCTGGATTGATTCATGCCAGTCACTGGCAAGACTTCGAACTCTGATAGAGAATGTCTCCAACGAAGTCGCGAGGCTTGACTCAATGGACACGGCTGCCGCTGCGCTCGATTTCATTTTTTTCGAAATGCGAAGATCCTGGTGTTGGAGTGCAGGATGTGGAGCGCGATCAAAGTGGTGAGCCGATCGCATCAGCGTCAGTCGGTCGACCGGCCGTTGCGAAGCGCGGTTGGCTGGGCTTCTTAGATCGCTCTACGCCGACTTCTGCGGCGATCGATCCACTCTGACACCACGTTTCCGATGGTTGTCATCGCGAGTCGGGAGCATCGATCGCCGATTTGTACACCGCCACGGCGGGGCCGGTCATTGAGACCGTGCCTTTACCATCCCTTCGGATAGCAAGCACGCCGCCGCGCATCGCCGCTTCGACTTGATGATCCAACCAGTCGGATGCCCGTTACCACAGCCGCGCAAGCTGCCTGTGCCGAAGGCAAGCGTTTCGCCCGCACTGCGCTCCCATACGCGCAGCCGAATGCGCGAGCGACAAACGATTTGCATGAACCCCGCGTTCACTCGCCTCGGAGAGCGAAAATGACTTTCGATGGCAGGGCCTTGGACGTCAACGGCGGCTGCCTTCACATCTGGCACTTCCTGCACCGCGGGAGGGTTGCCCACAGAGAGAATCGCGAGCGAAACAGCAGCCGAAAATTCCCCCGCGCCGAGCGCCAGCTCCACTTGTGCCAGGCCCCGTCAGGCTGCGGCGTTAGTCCCGCTGCGTCGAACGGCACCTGGGCTGGCTCGAAATCTGGGGCGCCCATGTCGACGGTAATGCGCCCGTCAACATCCAGCCAAGGCTCGATCACGCCCGAAAACGTTTGCACAAGGACGCTGTCCTTGGCGGTGGGGCCCCTGTCGTGCACACAACGCAAAAAGTATCGCGCACCATTTCCGCACTGTTCAACTTCGCTCCCGTCGGCATTGTGAATCGAATATTCGAAGTCAAGACCGGCGCCGGGTGAAGGGCGAACGGAGAGTACCTGATCGGCGCCGACGCCTAGATGGCGATCCGCGAGCCAACGGTACTGCTGCGGCGAGAGGCCTAACCGGCCTTTCGTCTCGTCGAGAACAACGAAGTCGTTGCCCGCGCCGTGCATCTTCGTGAAGCGAACGCGCATACCCTGAGCCTCGAGTGGAACCGTTTCGTGTGTGAGCCCCGGTGCCTGCTTCCTCCTCAAGTCAATGTTTCGCCGCTTTGTAAACCCGGCAGAGCAGGCCCTTCAACGGACTTGAACCGAATGTTGGATCACACAAGTCCGCGTTGTCGTCGGTCAGCACGTTTGCGCAGGTTTCAAAAAGTCCGTGATCGGGCCCAGGCTCCTCGGGGAGCCACCACCCGTGAGGGATGGCGACGATTTTTTCATGAATGCGTCGGTGCAAGTGCGCAGGTAGTTGCAGCCTTCCGCGAGGCGTCTCGACCCAAACCATGTCACCTTCGACAATCTCGAGATCGGACGCAGTAGCGGGATGCATCTCCAGGACCGGCCGAGGTGTCAACTGACGGATCGAAGCGACCTGCCGGTTCTGCGAATGCATGTACACGGCCTGCTTCGCCCCTGTAATGAGAATGAGCGGAAATTCCGCGTAGACCTCAGGCGTGCGATAAGGACTTTCGGGCGGCTCGATGTGGCTAGGCAGTGGGTCATAGCCCCAGTCGCGCATCATCGTGGAATACAGCTCGAACTTGCCAGTGGGCGTGCCGAAGCCCACCTTCTCATACTTTCGGTACTCCAAGGGTATTTCGACGTAACCGCGCTCCTTGAGTTCGTTCCAAGTCATATGCATGGGCGCCAGAGTCTCATCGCTCAATTGCTGCAGCGACGGGAAGTACTCCTCGAGGCCGAGTTTCTGCCCCAGCTCGATGATGAATTCCCAATCGGACTTCCGCTCCCCTACCGTTGCAAGCTTGCTGGAAACGGTGTCCATGTAGGTGGCGTGCGGGCCCTTGATTTGCAGATGCAATCGGGGTTCATCCCGTTCAAGGTTGCCTGCGGCGGGGAGAACGACGTCGGCCAGTTCCGCCGTCGGCGTCATGAAAACATCGTGCACGACGAGTAGGTCCAGACTTTTCAGCGCGGCCTGCACCTGTGCAGTATTGGGATAGGTCGTGGCGATGTTGGTGCCGACCGCAACCATGGCCTTTACCGGATAAGGTTCACCGGTGACCATGGCTTGCAATGTCAGCGGTGGATGAGAGAACCCATGGCGGTCGAGGGCCTTGAAGCGCTCAGCGCCCAACCGCTTCGCTGCCTGCGCCGGCGGAAGCGCTGCTTTCATGTCCGGATAGGCCAGCGGAGGTGCTGGATAGAACACGTTTCCGCCCGGCACGTCGATGTTGCCGGTGATACCCATCAAGATGAACAGCGCACGCACTGACTGGTAGGTATTCAGCCCGGCATGATCGGTACCGTTGCCCATGACGATCTGCGCTGGGTGCGAATCCGCATAAAGACGCGCGGCGCGAGCGATCAGCTCGGGATCACACCAAGTGATGTCAGCCACGCGGTGCAAAGGATATTCAGCCGCACGAGCGCGCAGTTCCTCGAAACCGTGACAGTACTTGTCGACGAACTCGCGGTCGTACAGTTCCTCGTCGAGAATCAGGTTGATCCAGCCGAGCGCCATTGCAGCGTCGGTGCCCGGTCGCAAGGGGAGCCAGATATCCGCCTTTCCTGCTGATGAAGGAAGGCGCGGATCAACGACGATGTGTGCAGGTTTGGACTGGAACGCCTCCGTAAGTGGTACGTGCCCGATCAGGCCATGGTCATTGCTCGTGCGCTTTTGCGAGCCCCATTCAACGATACACGAGGTGGGCGTATAGAAGTCCGGCACAACGGCGCCATCCCAGCTCGTGCCGCTGAACTTGCCCGTCGCCGTGATCTGACACGCTGACACGCGTACGGCATAGCAGAAGTAGCTGATCGACGACACGTTGGGCGTGCCGAAGAGGTTTGCCAGCCGGCTGATAATGTTCGAATTATTCAACCCCATGCCGCGAAAGAAGCTGACGGCCTCCGCGCCGTGTTCCCGCTTGATTTCCTGCAGCTTGTCGGCAATGAAACTGAGCGCCTCGTCCCAATTCGCGCGCCGCCACTGGCCCGCGCCTCGCTCGCCCGTGCGAATCAGCGGATGGTTCAACCGGTCCGGGTGGTACAGAAGGTCGATCGACGGCTGGCCGGCCTTGGCACACAACTTACCCTTGTTGATTGGGTGATCGGGGTCGCCAATGACACTGATGATGCGCCCTTCCTTCCTGCGCACGATGGTGCCGCAACCGCCGTGGCACATCCTGCAGACCGTTTTGAATGTTTCGTCGGTATCCGGCGTGCCAGGTCCGGCAGAAGCAGCTTGAACGTTCACCGTCTCACTCCCTGCGCACCAGCCGCGATCCAACGTCCGAGCAGAGTGCGCTCCTCGTCGGTCATGCCAGTCGAATTGCCCGGCGGCATCGAACGCGTGGCAACCGCGGTGGCGTTGATCTTTGCAGCATTTCTGACAATCTCGTCGAGAGTGTCCAGGCGTACGCCACCTGGCGCCGCGGAAAAGCCCGGAACGGACGGCTTTTGGGCATGGCAGCCCACACAACGCAATTCGACAATCCCCCGCACGACATGGATGGACGGAGGCTGCGCCGCCGCAGTCGCCTGTGAAGGCGCCAGCTCCTCTCGAGGTCCGGTCAGCACGGCAAGGATGACGACCGCTACGCCTATCAGGCCGGCGGTTGGCAACCAGGCCGCGGGCGCGATGGCACGTCGATCAAACAGGATCATCAGCTGACGAGCCGCGATCCCCGCGACAATCAGCAGTGTCATGACCAGCCAATTGAGCGGATGCGAAAAAGTGCTCGGCGCGTGGGCCGCAATCATCGTGAAGATGACAGGGAGCGTCAGGTAGGTGTTGTGCTGCGCGCGTCGCCGGGCACGTAGCGCCAATACCATGTTGCGCTCACGCCCGGCCGAGGTGGCCGCCACCGCTTCCTGCTGCGCGGGAATGATGCGGCGCCAGACATTCCCGACCATGCACGTGCCCAATATCGATCCGATGTGGATATAAGCTGCCCGGCCATTGAACAGCATGCAAAGCGAATACACCACGACGAACAACAACACTGAACTTATCGCAGTTGCCAAAACCGGCCTGCTTGCGGCGAAGGAGGACGCCCACAGTGTGTCGTACACCAGCCAGCAGCCGACAAGTAAGCCGATGGCGACGCATACCGCCGTGCCGGGACTCTTGAGCCACTTGTCTGCATCGATCAGGTCGACACCACCCGACCAGTAGTAAGTGAACACCAGCAGGAGAAAACCGGTGACCCATGTGATCGCAGCCTCGTTGCGAAACCAGTAGACCGGCGACGGCACTTCCCCGGGCGAGATGTGACGCTTCTCCACGATGTAGAAGCCGCCCCCATGCCCCATCCACGCCTCGCCCAGAACATTCGGGCGGGAAACGCCGGGCCGGCGCAATTTGCTGTCGAGCCACATGAAGTAGAGCGACGCGCCGACCCATCCTAGGATCGCCACGATATGCGTCCACCGGAGGATCACTACAAGCCAATCAATTGCGAAGTCGTGCATGAACATCGGGTCATTCGCGCACGCCAAAGCGCAGCGTTGCCCGGCCCTCCTTGCCAATCCTGTTAATCCGCCTTTCGGCGGCGTCTTCTCATTTCCCCTTGACCACTTCCAACGCCGCCAGCGCTACCTGGCTGTCGCCGTCTGCCAGCCCGGCAGCGCCGACACCAGAGACGCCGATACCGCCGATCAGTCGTCCGCCGATGATGATCGGGAACCCACCTTCCAGAGGGATCGCAGCTTCCTGCCGCAAGTGCCAGAAGGTGTTGAACTTGCCCGCGGCGAGATCTTCATGAAATATTCCAGTCGGCCGGCGGAAGGCGGACGAACCGTACGCCTTCGATACAGCAAGCTCGACGCTGCCGAATTGGCCGTTACTCATTCGGTGCAAGAGAACTAGATGGCCCCCGTCATCGGTGATGGCGATCGTGGCGTTCCAACCTTGTTTTGTCGCGAATGCCTCGCCGGCTCTTGCCATTTCCGTCGCGAGTTCCAGCGTGATCCGCTCGCCATAGGGGTGTTGATGGGGGACTGGTTTGGTGGCCATATATTCGTTCCTTGAACTGAAGGTTGTGACGCCGCTTGGGTTCTTTTCGTCAGTGCTGCCAGCTAGTCGACGGTTGCGCCGATCACAGCTGCGACTGCGACTGATCGAAGCTCCGACACTATCTTCAATGAACGTGCTTGCAAACGCGCCGCATTCATTCAAATAATGCATGGCATGCATGATCGCTAGGGAACGTCTGAACAAGTCCACCGATGATGCCTTCATGCGTTGAAAGACGCAAAGGAGCTTGAGCGATGAGCCAGCTGAGTTTTTCGGACGCGGAGTACGCCGGCAAGAGGAAGAAGACGAGGCGCGAAGTCTTCCTGG
>DASZTF010000031.1:0-1751 GCA_035548315.1 Minisyncoccota bacterium | reverse complement strand
CCACTGCGGCGAGCCGAGCGGGCTGATTGTCTGCGAGTGATTGCAGACCTTCAAGCGGCAGATAGCGTCGCTGCAATTGCCACTCGTCGTTCTGCTCGAGCAGCAACGCGCCAACGAGCCTGGTGATGGCGGGCTCGTTGGGGAAGATCCCCACCACGTTCGTGCGTCGTTTGATCTCGGCGTTGAGCCGTTCCAGCGGATTTGTCGAGTGGATCTGCACGCGATGCGACTTCGGGAAGCTCATGAACGCGAGCACGTCGGATTCGGCATCGTCCATGAGCACCGCGAGCTTCGGGAACTTCTCGCGCAGCTGATCGGCCACCGTGCGCCACTGCTTGATCGCCGCTTCGTGGCTGTCCTGCGCGAACACGGTGTTGATCATGGCGAGCACCATCTGGCGCTGGCCCTTGCCCGCATGGGCCAGGGCATTGCGCAGGAAGTGCACGCGGCAGCGCTGCCAAGTCGCCTTCAGCACCTTCGCCGCAGCGGCTTTGAGGCCCTCGTGCGCATCGGAGATCACCAGCTTCACCCCACGCAGACCACGCCGCGTGAGCGAGCGCAGAAAGCTCGTCCAGAACGGCTCCGCCTCGCTCGGACCGATCGCCATGCCGAGCACCTCGCGCACCCCGTCGGTGTTCACGGCTACGGCGATTATTGCCGCAACCGGCACGATGCGGCCGGCCTCGCGCACCTTCAGGTAGGTCGCGTCAATCCACAGATACGGCCAGTCCCCTTCGATCGGCCGGTTGAGGAACGCATTGACCCGCTCGTCGATCTCTGCGCACAGCCGCGACACCTGGCTCTTGCTGATGCCGCTCATGCCCATCGCCTTCACCAGCTCGTCCACCGAGCGTGTGGAGACACCGTGCACATACGCTTCCTGGATCACGGCGGCGAGTGCCTTCTCCGCTGTCCGCCGCGGCTCCAGAAAGCCCGGAAAATAGCTGCCTTTGCGCAGCTTGGGGATCTTCAGGTCGATCGTGCCAGCGCGCGTATCCCATTGCCGCTCGCGGTAGCCGTTGCGGCTGTTCAGCCGCTCGGGGCTTCGCTCGCCGTAACCCGCCGCGCACAGGCTTTCGGCGTCCATCTCCATCATCCGCTGCGCGATGTGGCCGATCATCTCGCGCAGCATGTCGACATCGGCTCCCTTTTCGGCGAGCTCGGCCAGTGCGATAGTGGTCTTGGTGGTGGTCATCGTGTTGCTCCTCGGCAAAGTTAAGTGTGGTAACTCAACTCTACCAAGACTCACGATGATCACCGCCGGCCCCGTCGCCTTCGGCGACGTCGGCCTTTCGGTTCAGGAGCTCAAAAGCTCCGATCAGAAGATCCCCTCGTACACCACGCTGGGGGACGCGAGCCGACCGGCAATTCACTGGGCTCTGGAATTGCGGACGCTAATGCGTCTTTTTGCGCGGGCACTGACCCCGCTACCGCAGGCTCACCAAGTAGCGTCATCACCGCTTGTACGGACTTCTTGCGAATGTCGGCGGGGTGAGGGACAAGAAGGTTGTACAGCGCCGAAGTCCCGATTGACTTCAGCGGATGGTGCGGGACGACGTAGGAAGGCTTAGTGGAGGCTAGGGTCGGAATCGAACCGGCGTAGACGGCTTTGCAGGCCGCTGCATGACCACTCTGCCACCTAGCCGGGGGCGTGTACCCGCGCGGCCCCAGACGAAGAAAGCCTCACGCACCCGGTGCACGAGGCTTCGAACGAAACTGGAGCGGGAAACGAGACTCGAACTCGCGACCCC
>DASZTF010000030.1:0-2202 GCA_035548315.1 Minisyncoccota bacterium | reverse complement strand
ATGGCGTTCTTGACTACGTCCTTGGAGGATTGCCTGAAGAACGTGCAGAAGCGCCGTGACCTTCGCGCCGATACACGGGTGTACGACCCCTCCAACACGATCTCCAAGTTTACCAGCATCATGCGTTCGAAGCCCAAGATGTTGGAAGAGAAGAAGGTGCGGGTGGAGGACTTGGACCCGAATACAGGCGTTGAGCAGGTGATTTCGTGGTTGAAGGAGGCGGTTTGATGGGGCTCGGTATACCAAAACATTGGGGGTTCATTCAAGACCTTCGTGAGTGCGTAGGCAAGACCATTGAGCGGGTAGAGCTTGCCAAATTGGGTTTTGGCTACACGATTACCAACGCTTGGGTGGTTAAGTTTACAGACGGCACGCGCGCCTTTTTTGGTGAGCGTCCCTCTGGCGGAACGGCCCTGCGCCCGGATGAGACGTGGATGGAGGGCTCTCTCATCTTTACGCCGCAGGAGCTGGCGGAACTTTCTGCGGAGCGGATGCAAAAGAGGCAAGAGAAGCAGTTGGATGCGGAGCGGCGCGAGCGCGCCCAATTGAAGGCCCTCTGGGAAAAATATGGCCAACCTCTTCGTTGAGTTCGCCGTCAAGCGCGAGCAGCTGCGCCTTCGCAAGGAGGCTGGGCTTCCACGCGAAGAATGGACGCAAGATGAAATCTTGCGGCACTTCCGCTTTACCAATGTGCGCCGCCGTGACGACCGGGTGTCTCAGTGGTTGTTGGGGAATGTTCTACAGAACACGTCTTGGTTGACCAATGCTGGCCCTGTTGCTTGGGACAATTTCCTGCTGTTTACGGCGCTTTGCCGCTGGGTGAATTGGCCCCCGACCATCATCGAGCTTATGCGGGCGAATTACTACCCCAGTAAAGCCCCGATTGATTGGAAGGCTGTTGGGAAGCTGATCGACGCCCGTAAGGCGCGCGGGGAGAAGGCGTGGACGGGTGCCTATATGGTGCGCGCGAAGCCCGGCCACAAGAAGGGTAAGGGAAACTTCGTCGCGGTCGAGGTGGTGCAAAAGTCTTTGGGCCGGAACCTGGAGAAGGTGAAGGCGGCGATCTTCGTGCCCGGCCGAACCAAGCGGGGAGTGTGGGAGGTGCTCGCCTCCTGTAAGAATTACGGCAGCTTCATGGCGGGCCAGATTGTGGATGATTGGTCGTGGACGCCGTTGCTCGCAGGAGTACCGGATCAATACACGTGGGCTCCGCAAGGGCCGGGGAGTGTCAAGGGCTTGAACCGGCTTCTAGGCCTTCCGAAGAACACACGCTGGAAAGAGGCGGATTGGAGCGCCAAGTTGATCGAGCTGCGTTCCGAGATTGTGGCGGCGTTGGGACCAAACTACAACGACTTGACGCTCCATGATGTCCAAAACGTGTGTTGTGAATTCTTCAAATACCAGAAAGTGAAGGATGGTCTTGGCCGTCCTCGCGCGCGGTATGTACCTGAGACGGCTTACTGATGGAAAAGCGCTGCGGCGTTTATGCGATTCGCAACTGTAAAAACGGACGTCTTTATATTGGAAGCGCGTCCAATGTGGGGAGTCGGTGGCGTGCCCACAAGCGTGGGTTGGAAAGGGGAAAGCACCCCAACATTATACTTCAGCGCGCGTGGCGGAAGCATGGTTCCAAAGCATTTAAGTGCGTTCTTCTAGAGGAATGCCCTCGCAACGCGCTGCTTGAGCGCGAGCAGCTTTGGTTGAATGCAGCTTTGGCTGGAGGCAAGCCTTATAATTTAGCGAGGAGTACGAGTTCTCCTATGCTGGGCCGCAAGCATACCAGAGCGGCGCGTAGAAAGATTTCTCACTTCTTGCGAGAATACTGCAAGCAGCCTGATGTGCTCCTTGCGCTTTCCGAACGTGTGCGTGGGGAGAACAATCCCATGTTTGGACGCACACACGATTTTAAGGCACGAGAACGCATTGCGGCGTCGCGGCGCGGAAAGAAAATGGCGCTGGCTGTAGTTGAAAAGATGCGACAGAAGTTGTTGGGAAACAAGAACGCAAAAGGATTTAGGCACACTCTTGAGCTTCGAGAGCGCATGTTGGGAAATGAACGTGCTGTTGGCAATAAAAGTTGGACAGGTAGAAGGCATACTGAGGAGTCAAAGGCGAAGCTGGCGGCGGGTATTCGAGCGGCGTGGGCGCGGCGCAAAGCCGCTAGACGGTTTGACGAGTTACCGTAATGTTCGTGCGTATGTG
>DASZTF010000029.1:0-5577 GCA_035548315.1 Minisyncoccota bacterium | reverse complement strand
CCGACTGAAATATCCTTTTTCGTGAGAATGAAATTTGGAACCTGAGTGAAGCCGTGTCGTGTGATCGGGTCGGCTCCGATGATTTCAATATTGCGTTCTTTGAGAATGTCGCCGATATGGCGGCTCCCGTTGGATTCCATGCGGGCATTATACCCCGCCATCCTGCGCGCAATTCGTTATCCCCCGTTTGGATGCGGTGAGCTAGCATCGGTGTCGTTGCTGCGTCCTGGTGCAAGCAGTGGCCCGAGCATCCTTTGCAATCCCTGTATGAGCGTATTCGTTTCGCGGTCTCGTTCCAGCAATGCGGTGATCTGCGTGTCCTTTGTCGTGATCTGCGTTTTAAGAAAAACATTCTCGCTTTCAAGTAGAGCGACATAGCGTGCGTCTGTCGCGACAGGTCGCGACATGTCGTCGGTTGTCGATGCTTGCTGTCGGTGCTCTGCGGACTTCACTGCTCCGGGAACGTCGGTCGCGACTTGTCGCGGCTCGTCGCGACCTGTCGCGACAGGTCGCACCTCCTCAATGTAGGCAATGTGCTTGTCTATCGAGGCGGGCGAGATGAGATACTTCTCGCCGAACTGCGTCTCTATGCGGCGACAATCGAGATGGCCCTTTGCGCAATAACGCTGAATGCTGCGAGGAGTGCGGGGAAGTCCCGCGCGTGCGTATCGCTCCAAAGCCTCGTCAATGGTCAGCGTGAAATCGCTGTCGGGGCTGGTCGCGACAGGTCGCGACATGTCGTCGGTCATTGCCTGATGATAACGCGGCTCGTCCCACAGCTCGCCGGTTATCCCCACTAAGGCAATGACGGCGGGGGAATCAGAAAGTCGGCTGCCGCGTAGAGTGTGAGAACGCGAAACGTCTTTTCAGGGTCAGCCGGGTCAGGCGATACTCCGGTTCCGTCTTTGCCTCGGTATTCGATGTGCCACTCAAACGAATAGCCGGCGAATATAAAAACGCCCCAGTCGTGCTCACTGTCGTCAGCAAATTTGTTGTAGCGCGACATTGCTGATAGGGCTCGTCCGCGCAATCGCGCGTCCAGGTCATACACGCCGGGCGTCATTTGCACTCGGCCGCCCTTAAAGTCAGTGCGAAGCTGGTCGTTTAACTCAATGATTTTTTGCCGGTCAGGCACGGAGCGAACCTCACCGGCTAATCCGTGAAGCGGAATGGCTCGAAGCCGGCGCGATGCCACGGCTCGATGAGCATGTGTCCAGTTGCGGGCGCTGGCTTCTCGAAAGAAGTAAATGCCGGGATATGTTTGAAAATAAATCTCTTCGCGAGCGGCCCTGCTCGAAGTCGGTCGAGCGACGCAATCATCGAACGCATTCGGTGTTCGGTCGTGGTGATGAACGGGACCATAAAGGTCGTGGCCCCGAAATGGCGACGGGGCACTTCTTGTTCCAATATGGATAGGTAGGCGCTGAACTTGTTGCGGATGCCGGAGCGCTCGGAATCGGTCGTGTCGATCGGCTCCGTTCCGCAATCAGCCTCAAAGCCGAAAACAAAGATGTAGGATTTCTGTTCGTAGTTGCGCTCGATGACAAAAGGACGCCAATCGCTTTCGATCTCTTCAATCCTGTTATTTCGCGAAAAGGGGATGGCTTGCGGAGTTGTGAGCAGTTTCGTGCTCTTCGGCATCTGCGGACTGTCGATGAGCTGGTGCCAGTCGATGATACGAATACGCGGGTCCAGCTTGGCCCCAACTTCAAATGAAGCCGCGACTGTACAAGCCATCAATTCGTGAGCAAAATTCCGCAAATACTTTTTGCGTGAATAGAGAACGCCACGGTTGCGAAGTTCTGCGCCACCTTTGTCGTCCAGTTCGTAGACCATACGACGCGCGTTTGCGTCCGCATTGTCCCGCTGTTGATACGGCCGACTCACGTAGCAGTTTGGTTTGCGGCACAAAATTTCGAGCCGCGCTTGAAGCGCCGGCAGTGAGCGACCAGTCAAGGCGGCGAGATAGTCGGAGGGCAAGTAGCGGTAACGACCGAGAATTCTGAAAATCGTGATGTCGTCGTTAGTGAGGCGCGCAACAATGACCTCACCGCTCCTATTGAGCTTCGGCTCTCGGTCCCAACGCGAATTGCGAATTCTTTGGTCCATAGGCGCGAACGTAACGTCGCCAAATTGCGCGTAAACGGTCGCCAGGGAGCACGGCTCCGCGGGGCGGAGCGGCATGTAGTGCTATGAAAGGCAAAATATTTTTACCAAGTCGAGCCAGATTCCGGAGCGTCGTTAGCTGGCGGCGTATCCGGCGGTTCGGTCGAACTGGCCCGGCCATGACGTGGAGACGGCCGGGATTGTTGAGGAGCGAAGCCGTACTCAGTGCGCATTCGCTCCCGAATGGCTGTCTGTTGCTCGGCCGTCATGCGCGGCAGAGTATCAAGATTGACGTAAGGGATTTTGAGGGCGACGGCTTGAGCGGTCAGGTCGCGGACGAAAGCCGCAAAGGTCCCTCTAGGAAGAGAACATAAAAACTCCGGCTCGCATCGAAGCTTGGGAGCTAGGTATTTCGCCTCGTCGTCGCTGTTCGCAAACCTGATAGCGCAGTTGGACATGGCACTCAAAACATTTTTGTCCGTGATCTGCTCGGTTCGCTGATGAGCCAAAATCAAAGCAATTCTCTGCGAACGGCACTCGTCCAATATGGTTGCAAGCTTCTGGTCGTTGCGCACCCACTGGCACTCGTCGAGGTAGACGTAGACGGGTAATTTATCTTCGGGCTTCAACTTTGCCCGTTGCTGACCGGCGGCGAGGATAAGCGCAAGAAAGAAGCGTTGGTAAAACTCGCTCCCTTCGTCTCCGAGAACCGCCTTGCTCGCATCTATGACAATGATTTTGCCGGTGTTCATGGCCTCGGCAATTCTGAGGCGGGTGGTAGGCGAAGCGAACATGGCCCGCATGGTGTCATTAGTAAGAATTAAATCGAGCCGCCAAATAATTTGCGAGCGAGTTTCTGCGTAGGTCTTCGCGTAGAAGCCGTGTGATTTGTCCTGAAAGAAACTGCGTAGCCGGTCGTCCAGCTCCGCAATTTCTTCGAGCGTGAGTCCGTCTGCCAATACTCTCTTCAAATCCTCAATCGTCGGCCGCTCGATTGCCTGCATGATGGCGGGCAACACATGACGAAAGAGAGCTGATTGTAGGTTGGTAAACTTCGCTTCGAGCAATCCTGAAAGAATGTACTCGATGAGAGCAATGGTGTGCGGCACGTTCTCGCTCGACACATCGAGAGGATTGAGAGCTAGCGGGTGATGAACGTCGGGCTCGATCAGTACAAGCCTGTCCGCAACGTCGGCCATGCATTTTATCGGAGCTATCAAATCTCCTTTGCTGTCCATTACGACAATGGACGCATTCTTTTTTAGGTCTTCGAGAAACATTGAATGTAGGAGAGTGCTTTTGCCTCTCCCCGGAGGGGCGATAATCCACTGCCCGCTGAACCGCGTCTCGTCGGGAATTTGAAACGAGACCTGGCAATCGAAGAGCGGGAGAAACGGCGTATCTGCGAGATATTTTTGTACCGTTTCCTCTGGTGTGCCTTTGAATTTGCGAACGAGTAAAAGGTCGCCTTTGCTATCAAGCTGATTTTTGAAAATCGTATTGGTTAGGTCCGAAAAAATGTTGCGTGAGATGAGTTGGGGGTCGGCAACCCCGGCCGAGAATGGGACGATGAGAGCAAAGATAGGCTCCGCGATGTCGGGGAATGCCTGAAGCAAAGGTATTTTCGGCCCCGCATCATAGGCCTTGTAGAATGCATACGGCGGTAGCTTCATGGTGAAATAGACAAGCGCTTGCGTGAGAGTGCCCACCATCAAAGCGAGCGTCTTGTCTGCGTTCTGCGGTGAAAACTTCGTCTGATATCTGGCAAGCGCGTCTTTGTATTTCGCCACGTCCAGCTCGTCGTTGCTCGCGGCAACGGGCGGCAATTCAAGTTCTCTTTCGATGATGCCGCGTGCAATAGGGAGAAGAGTTTTTGTTATCGACGAGGCCGGTAGCGACAAGCCCTGCTTCGCTAGCTCGTTGCAATAGCGGTCTGCTACAAGGTCAAAGATTTCCTGCGCGGCGCTCAAATCTCGAAGCTTTCTGTCTTACCGCGCCCCGCTCCGGCAATCTGCGTTTTAACTTCTGACAGTGCGGCTTTGAGTGCGTCCACTGCCATTTGCGCATCTGCAAGCGTGCGGCGGTTTAACCGGACTGGGCCTTGAAGAAACAGTGAAAGTGGCAATCCCGCGTTATTGATTGGCTTACTGTACGCCCACTGCTTCGGGTCTTCTTCGTACCAAATCCAGTATGAGACTTCCTTATTCAGCAATCCGAGTTTTTCAATCGAGACGCGCTCTACGTTGTCGAATGTGACGGTGACAACGGCAACTTCGTGTTTGAGATTGGTGAACGGAATGCCGGACTCTTTAAAGAAGTGCCACTCTGATTCCGGATACTTCGGTCCGCGTATCCATTGCGTTTCGTATTTCACGTCAACGCGCATAGGAGCCCCACAAAAGGGAGCGGCCGAAGTGTGCACCTCCGGCCGCTCCCGCTTCCGTCAAACGGAAGTATTCCAGTCTTCGGTCACTGAGAGACCGTGGGCCTCGAAGTAAGTCAGCACATCCGACACGCGCCACACCGGATGAGAATTGCGATGCTTGCCCAGCTTGCGACACCGCGGAAACGGATCGTCGGCATAGTCCGGATCAAACATCTTCCTCCAAGTATGAGCACGTGCGTATGGCCAACCCATACGACGCAGCCCCTTCCAGTCCACGATTAGCGGCCTTCCAGACATTGCAAACTCCCTTTGAAGGGAAGCGTTGCAACGCCTCCGGCGACACACCGGTGGACGGCAGGAATCTAAGAGAAAATAAGGGAAGCGACAAGATATCCATACCTCCTCATGGTGCTCCATTCAGCAGGGCGGAGAGGCGATTTTCCCATTTCTTGAGGGCTGCGCGCTTTTCGTCGAGGTAGTCGTATCGGTCGTAAATCTCGTCCAGGTCGTTCTTATTCGCGCCGGTGACGTGGTTCAGCAATAGCTCCGCTATCTCCCGGGGGACGCGGAGCTTTGCCATGTTGGAGCGGAAGGTCCGGCGAAGATCGCGAAGTTGCCAATTTCGTACGCCCGCGCGCTTCTCAAGCTCTTGCTTGAATTTCCCCCAAGAGCCGTCGTTGAAATGCGTTTCGTTGAGCAATCTTCCTGGGAAGAAATACGAGCCACACTTGGGCTGCTCGGCCAGGATTGCTCGGGCCATTGGCAAAAGCGGGATGGAATGCGCCCGCCCGTTCTTCGTGAACTGACCAGGAATTGTGAGGACGCCATCCTCAATCCAAGCGCGTTGCAGCCGTCCGGTCTCTCCATTCCGCGTTCCCCAGAGAATGAGTAGGCGGACCATTGAGCCAAATTGCCCCTCGCAGGCCCACCAAATCTTGACCAGTTCTGCGTCGGTCAAAACTCGCGAGCCTTTTTTGTCTACTCCGGGCGGAGCATAGCCCTCCAACGGACTGTGGGCGATGTAGCGCCGCGGCGGACGCGTGCACCATGTCAGCATGGTTCGCAAAGCCCGATACGCATGGAGC
>DASZTF010000028.1:0-9202 GCA_035548315.1 Minisyncoccota bacterium | reverse complement strand
CGTCCGCGCAAAGGACCGACCGCGACAGGCAGGTCTCCTGGCTTCCGGGTCAACGCATTCGCCCAGCCTTCCCGGATGACGTCATCCGGTGGCCGTGATCGGGCGAACACTCTCCGGTCACAGTTGCGGGGGCAGCCCCGGTTCATGGCACTCGGCCACTTCCGGGTTCCCTTTTGATCCCAACTTCTGGGAACCTGTCGCGGGCGCAACCTTAAGCCAGCGTACGAATGGAGGCAAGAATTGACTCGCACCGCCGATTCGGATCAGCAGATCGTGCTGCTGCTCGGCGGCGCGCGTTCGGGCAAGAGCCGCATCGCGCAGACTCGTGCGGAGGCGCTGCCGGGCGAGCTCGTCTACATCGCGACGGGGGAAGCGCTCGATGCCGAGATGGCTGCGCGCATCGCGCGCCATCGCGCGGATCGCGGGCCGCGCTGGCGCACGGTGGAAGCGCCGCTCGAGCTGCCCGACGCCATCGAACGCGAGCACGGCCGGGTGATGCTCGTCGATTGCCTGACGCTGTGGCTCAGCAATCTGATGATGGGCGAGCACGACCTCACCCACGCGACCGATAGATTGATCGCGGCGCTGGATGCGGCGAGCAGTCCGATCCTCCTCGTTTCGAACGAAGTCGGGCTCGGTATCGTGCCGGAGAACGCGCTCGCGCGACGCTTTCGCGACGAGGCTGGAAGACTGAATCAGCGTGTCGCGGCGGCGGCGAACGAAGTGCTGTTCGTCGCGGCAGGACTCAGTTTGCGCATGAAGTGACGGGCGGGTTGCGCATGAAGTGACGCGCCCGAGCCTTCCCTGCGAGATCGTTGCTCAGTCGGCTCGCGCGCCCCACTCCGCCAAGGTCTGCGTCAGCACGCACGCTGCAGCACGCGGGTTCGCCAGCAGCAAACAATGCGGACCCGCGATGTCAACGACGCGAGCGCCTGCCGCGTGTTGCATGAAGAGTTGCGCTGCCGATGCGTCCAGAATGCGATCTTCGCTCGCCCGTAGATACAGACCCGGCATGCGGACGCGCTGCGCTTCGGCGCGCACATCCACGCTCGCGATCGCGTGCAGGCGCGCCACCATCGACTCGACCGACATCATGTCGAGCGCGCTCGCGAGCACCTCGCGCAGCGCAGGCGTTGCGTAGCGGCCCAGTAGCAGATACGAGGCGACCGCGCGCGGCATGCGTTGCGGCACGAGATATTTGTAGAAGCGGCGCAGCCGTGCGAGGTTCGGTCCGGGTGCACACACGAACGAAGCGCTCAGGATGTAGCCGCGCATGCCCGGCGGCGCGCTCGCCGCGATCGAGATGGCAATCGGTCCCGAAAACGATTCGCCGAGCACGACGAACGGGCGATCGGTCGGCAAGGCGGCGCGGGCGCACTCTTCGTGCGCGGCGTAGTCCAGCGGTCGATCGGGGTAACGCACGACGCGCGTGGGCACATAGGGGCCGAGCTCGCGCACGAGCGGCGCGAACAGCTCGCCCGTTCCGTCCATGCCCGGCAACAGGATCAGTGTGCAGCTCAAGGAAGGCCCAATCGTCCGACGCTATGCGTCCCCCGTAGGGGGGAAGATGCTGCCACACGAGGTCCGCGCCTTGCCTCGTGTCGCCGGGTGGCGTCGCGCCTGCCGGCCCCTCGCTGCTCGCTCGGGCTGCGCGTTCGGACTGTTGACGAGCCGGTGGGGGAATCATGCGGCCGCGGCCGCGCTGAGAAGAGCCTCCCGACTGCGCGGCGCGTGGATCGGAGCTCGACGCGGTATCGATCGGTCCGCGGAACACGCTAGACTTCGCGCACGCGCCCGTAGCTCAGCGAATAGAGCATCGGTCTTCGGAACCGAGGGTCGGGGGTTTGAATCCCTCCGGGCGCGCCATCCTCCGCCTTCGCCACCAAGCGCTTACGCATTCCCGGTGTGACGGGAGCGGATAGACTCATTGCGCGCGTGCAACTCAGGTGTGCCATGCAAGTCTTGCACGTGAGCAGCATTCCACGCCGCCGCCGCAGGCGCTCCGGCAGCACGCTGACGGGCCGCCCTCCAGCGCGGCGAGCGCCCCGGCGAACGGCTTCGGGCGAGCTTGGCGTAGCGCATGGTCTGCTTGATGTCCCGGCGCCCGAGCCACTTCATCACGACGTACAGGTCTACGCCCCACCGCACAGACGCGACGCGCACGTGTGCCGCAGGATGTGCAGCGCCAACGACTTAGCATCCATCTGGTGGGCCGCCTTCCGCCGCAGCCAAGTGATTGTGGAGATTTGCGGGAGTCGCCGTCGCAAGCCAGCTCCCCATGGCGTATTCCGCTGGTCCTCCGTCATTGTCGAACCAGTCAAGGTCCCCACACTCTCCAGCTATTGTTCATTACGCGCATAATCCCTCACCCAACACAGCGTATTAACGAGCGCCATGTCTTCAGGCGATCGGCACGGAATCGTAAGTAGCGCCGGATTGGCGACAACGATCGCCAGACTGCGCGCACGAGAGATCGCCACGTTCAGCCGGTTCTTGCTGTACAGGAAGTCCATGAACCGCGGGAGATAGTCGCCGCTGGAGGTCGTCATCGAGACGATCACTACCTCGGCCTCCTGGCCCTGGAATTTATCCACCGTGCCCACGCGGGCTCCGGGAGGCAGTGCACGTTTCAACCGATTCACCTGTACGTTATACGGTGCAACGATCAGGATGTTATCGAGCTTGATGGGATGCTCGACTCCCTTCTTATCCCGGTATCGCTGCGTAAGCAGGTTTGCGACCAGCTCGCGGATGATTTCGGCTTCCTCGGCGCTCGATTGAGAACACGCATCGTGCTGCGCCTCCAAGAAGCGGATGCCAGAGGGCCGCAGCGCCGGATGCGCGTGATGGTCGAGCACCAGAACCTGGCTGGCATTGTGTGCCTCGGGTTCGAGACGGCCGTCGTACACTGCATCGGAGATGAGGCGGCACACATCCGGATGCATGCGCCACGTGGTCGAGAGAAAGATGCCGCGATCTGGGGAAATTGTGGCCTGCCCCTCCAGCAGATACTCGAGTGACGAGTCTCCCGACGAGCCAGGGTGCACGCCCTGAATC
The DNA here is from genome assembly GCA_035548315.1 of Minisyncoccota bacterium. Taxonomy (GTDB): domain Bacteria; phylum Patescibacteriota; class Minisyncoccia; order Phycocordibacterales; family Phycocordibacteraceae; genus C7867-001. Next base: position 6,145 of record DASZTF010000028.1, on the reverse strand, counting down.
GGCTGCCCAAGCTGCATCTGGTCGCCGAGCAGGACGATGTTCCGCGCGCTCGTTCCCATCGCGATCGCGTTCGCCAGACTGACCTGCCCCGCTTCATCCACGAAGAGGAAGTCGATGTCCTGCTCGAAGGCCGGGCGCGAAAAGAGCCAGGCAGTCCCAGCCACAAGCTGCTCGCCACCCCCTTCAATCGACGGGTTGTCGAACACGTCCTGAATGAACTTGCCGTTGAGACAATCCTCGTCGTCGCTGCACTTCTTCGCGCCGTGAAACGAGAACCCCTGCTTCTCCGCGACCTTCTCGACTTCGGCGAGCAGGTTGTTGATCGCTTTATGGCTGTTCGAAGTGACGCCGACCCGAAAACCACGGCGCATGAGCTCGACGATCGCGTGCGACCCTGTGTAGGTCTTGCCCGCTCCAGGTGGCCCCTGAATGAAAAGATAGCTGCCGTCGAGTTTCGAAATGGCATCTGCGACGCGCTCAGTCGTTAGTTCACTGGCCGGCACTATCGGCTGGCCGGGTTGCACTCCGGTCAGCCTCGGTACGTCACGGCGCAGAATGGCTTCGCATGCGCGGTACTTCTGAGATCCGGCAATCAGACTGTCGGCGAACCGAAACAGCGCCTCGCGAATCACGTCAGTTCCGATAGGACGGCCCGGTCCGAGCGCTATGAAATCCGCCAGCGGCCCCCTCGCTACCGCCCGGCGAACTCGGACCAAGCGTCGATCCTCATCGAGATCCAACCGACCCAAATCCTCTAGCGTGCTGACCAGCGTAATCGACGAGCCAGATCTCAACTTCGTTTCCTGCTCGGGATATTCATAAGTCCAGATTCGCGATCGCTTATCCGGAACCGGTTCGCTGACTCGACGCAAGCCCGCCAGACACTCGGCGTCCTCCAGCAACTCTTCCTCCGTCATCTCCTGGCGGGCGAACATCTTCCAGTACACGGGTTTGTCTGCGCGTCGGTGGAAATCCAGCAAGAAGAACGTCAGTTCACGAACCCGTTCATCCGGCGTCCACGCATCCCGTTCCGCTGGCAGGCTATCGACCAATGCTTTCCGATACGGGATGAGCCGTTGCTCCGCTTCCGTCAACTCGCCTGCGGAGACCTTCGCTGCGTCGTCCGCGAGCGCATCGTTCGCCCATATAGTTGTCGCCGGGCGCAACTTCAGGAGCCACTCGCGCAACTCGAATGTCGAACGCACGTCATCGAAGTTGTACGTCTCGATATCCTTCAGCAGCTGCGGGTCAGCGGTTTCTTTCCAGCGCTCGTAATAAACGATGCTCGCGCCGGCGTTCGTCACTTCTGCCGTGCGCTTGTCCAGGTAGAACCGCTCGATGTTCTTAATCGAATAGGAAGGCTCCGATACGCGAATCCCCTCGCGGACCACTTTGTACAGGTCGACGAGCTTGTGACGTCGCAGGAGGTTATCCAGCTCCGCCTCGCGCGTTCCATGCAATGACATCAGACGCTTCAGCGCGGTCGGCTCGTAGTGCGCATAGTGATAGATATGAGCGTCCGGGTACTCGTTGAGACGCGCGATCGCGAAATCCATGAACTGCTCGAAGGCCGTCTTTTCTTCCGCTCGCGAATGCGCCCAAAAGGCCCGGAACTGCGGCGTGCCCGCTTCGAAGAAGTAGACCCCGAACAGATACTCGAGACCGCCGTCCTCGTACGGGTCGCCCTCCATGTCGAAGAACATGTCGCCCTTGTCGGGTCGCGGCAGGCGAGCGAAACCGCGTAGGTCAGCGCCGGTCTCGAGCAGCTCCACTTTTGGCTCACCGGTAGTTCGAGCCTCCACCTGCAATCGCGCCTGATTGCGTATCCGCGAGAGCGTCTCCGGATTGACCTTCGGAATCATCGTGTCCGGGTCGAGCTGCCCCAGCGCCTGCATGGTTGAAACGCCTGCCGCCTGGAGTCTCCGCGTCTGAATCTTCGTGATATTGGCGACCTGGCACAGATGATCGTCCGCAACGCGGCGCTCCTCGCAAATGAGCCGCCATTTGCATAGATCGCAGTAGTCACAAGGGTCCGGATAAGTGGCCGCCGCAGCACCGCTGAGCCGCTCTTCAAACCGGCGGCGAACCTGTGCTACGTAGCGCGCATAGTCTCGGTAGCGGTAGTTGAGCTCAGAAAGGTCTCCGAGGACGACATGCATCATGGTCGGTTCTGTGGCCTGCGCCTCTGCGAGACACTCGGAATATGCAGCGAGCTGAACGATGAACTTCTTTTTCGCGGAGCGTGCAAGCTTCGTGTCTACCACTTCGTAACTGTGCATTCCGAAGGCGGACGCATGCTCGACACGGCGCAGAAAATCGGGATAGCCGATGAGAGCGCCGGATCGCAAAGCCCCCTGGTATATCACCTCCGCGCCTTGGCGCATCGCCTCGATGGTGGCGCCAATGCGTTCATCCGCGGGCTTTACGTTCGATAGATCAATGAACGTTCTGTGGCGCTCCCGCAGTTGCGTGACGTACCTGTGCTCATGAGCAAGCCCCTTCTCGTGCAGCAAGGCGGACTCGTCATCGGCTGGGGCGCGCGGAAGCGGCGTCTCCAAATCGATCAGGTCCAAAGTTGTCGAGTGCTCGCACTCGAGGAACGAGACCAGATCGGAAGCCGAATAGGTGACTCCGTTGCTCGACTTGTACATACGCCCCCTGCAAATGCGGCTGTTTTCTGTAGTTGTAGCGGCGTGCGGTGTCAGAACGTGACACCGGGTTCATTCACCTGAAGCGGCGTCCGCCTCATTTGAAGCACTGGCCATCGCTCGCTTCAGCTTCCCGGCACCTGTGTCGGCCCGTCGAATTGTGTCCATTGCCGGTTCGCGGGCGTCGAGAGCAGTACCAGACGAATGCCCGTCAGGCGAAGCGTCTTCCCGGCCCCGACGTCGTCGGGTACCGGGGCAGGTTCGCGGTCGCCGCAACTAGACGGCGCTGGCCAACTCATCGGGTGGCTGAGGCAGACTTGGCGCTTGGTCCTCCACCAAGTCATCCTCGCCAGAGGCGCTATCCAGCGCCGTTTCCACAAGGCTCATTGGCAAGGACTTGCTCGGCTTCACACCGAGCCTCTTCAGCATCTCCGCCTGCCGAATGACGTTCCCCTTGTTCTTGCTGAGCTTGTCGCGGGCGTCATTGAAGCTGTCTTGTGCCTGCCGCAACCGGTCGCCAACCTTCTCGAGATCGACGACGAACGCGTGCAAGCGGTCGTAGAGCTCAGCCCCGCGTTTCGCGATCTCTTGCGCATTTCGGCTCTGCGCTTCCTGTCGCCAGAGATGGGCGACGGTGCGCACGACAAACATCAGTGTCGAGGGGCTAACGAGCAACACGTTGCGGTTCCACGCCTCCATGAACAGATCTCGGTCGTGAGTAACGGCCAGCATGAACGCCGGCTCGATCGGGATGAACATCAAGACGAAGTCAAGTGACTTAAGCTGATACAGCGACTGATAGTTTTTTTCCGACAGACCCTTGATATGCGTGCGCACCGACGCGATGTGCCTCGCAATCGCGGCAGCTCGATCCTCGTCATGCTCCGCTGAAACGGACTCTTCGTAAGCGAGGAGCGAGACTTTTGAATCGACAACCAGGTTCCGGTTCTCTGGCAGTCTGATCACGACATCCGGCTGCGCCCTTGATCCATCCTCTCGTGTATGACTTGCCTGAGTCTCGTATTCCTCGCCTTTGCGAAGTCCCGAGGACTCCAGTACGCGTTCGAGCACGAGTTCGCCGTAGTTACCTTGAGCCTTGTTCGATCCCTTCAACGCTTGCGTCAGGTTCTTGGCATCCTGGCTCAGGGATTGATTCAGCGCCATGAGCTGACGCACCTGCTCGCTGAGCGCGCTGCGATCTCTCGTCTCCCTGACGTACACGTCCTCCACCTTGGACTGGAATTCGGTGAGCTTCGACTTAAGGGGATCCAGGAGCTGCCCCAGATTCGTTTGATTCTGCTCTGCAAAACGTTTGCTCTTCTCCTCGAGAATGTCATTGGCGAGCGATCTGAACTGATCTGTGAGCGCCTGTTTGGCTTCGTTCAGAAGCTGCAGCTTCTCGGCTGCCTGTTGCCGCTCGGCCTCCAGACGCGTCGTCAGGTCCGCCTTCTCAACCGACAATTGGGCGACCGCATTCTGAGCCGCCGTTAATTGGTTTCGCGAGTTCTCTAGCTCGACCCGCATCGAGCTGTTCAAGTCGCGCTCCGCTTTGAGCTCCGCGGAAACGCTGCCGAATGACTCCTTCAGCGAGGCGAGCTCGCGACTGGAATTGGAGTTCGCTTCCTCGAGCTGTTTGATCCGATTTTCCAGGGGGATAACCCTGGACGCTTCAGACGCCAGCGTGGCCTGACGCTCCTTTGCCGCAGTTAGCTCGTGGGCACAGCTCGAAAGCTGTTCCTCGGCTTTCGTGAGCTGCTGCCGAACATTGGCCAGCTGTTCTTCGGTCGATTGCAGGAGCCGGCTCTTTTCGGCCTCTGTTCTCGAAAGTTCGAGAACTTCGCTCTCCCGTCCCTGATCTTTTGCGATCAGGTCAGTGAGCCGCGCCTCGAGCTCCGGCAACCTGCTTGCGCGCTCGCGCATCGCCGCGAGCTCAATCGCCAATTCGGATCTAGCCTTCTCGACTTCAATTCCCTGCCGCGCACGTGAAAGCACACGGCCCAAGGCCGCTCCGGCGATGAATACGAATACGAGAACACCAAATGCTGTGAGATTGAATTCCAAGGCCGTTCCCTCAAGTGCCTGCCGACTGCAGCTCTTGGATGTCGTTATAAGTGCTGACAGTCTCAAAACGTGAGACCGGATGTCGCCCCTTAGCTAGGCACGCGCAGCGGCGACCGCGACCAATTATGTACAAATGCATACCGCGCAAGTTGGTTGAAGTCGCTGTGCTATGCAGTGAAGTTGCTGAGACCGGTGTGCCTTCCCTAGCAGGGACATCGGCGGGTATTTGATCATGCGCGAACTCATATCGATGCCTCACACCACACGCCGTCACGTCTATTATCAGAGCTCATTCAAGTGTATCTGCGTTCAAAACGGCAAATTAAAAGCCAGCTACCTACCTGCAGGAATTCAATCTGCGCCGGAAAGACGCCCACGGTCCGCGACGACACCCCTCGAGCTTCTCTGACAGCTGCGCTCGAGTCCTTTCGTCAAGGCCCTGCAGGATCTCGGTCGACGCGCCGCCCGCAATGCAAGTTGGATAGAACTCAACAGGATAGTAGCTGTCGGTTGCAAGTTGCCGAAGCTGCTCCTCCATAGGAAGCGCGGCAAGCCTCCGTAGGAATTCAGTCCGAACTACGGTCTTCCTGTCGCGCGCGGCGCGCAACCTCTGCTCAGAACGAATTCGTTTTCGTTCATCTGCCGCCAATTCCCTTACTTTCTGACTCTGCATCGCGAGTGCTTGCCTCTCGTGATCTTGCTTGAGCCATCGCCTGTATCCCGACAACGAATGCGCGGCGCATCGCGCCGTGCCGAATGGCACCCACCGATTGCGTGTTCGTTGTCGAATCCACCCGGGCAACATCTCGGCGAGGTCCGGAGAACGCTCGGCTAGCTCTCGAAACGTCCAAATCACAGCGCTAACAGACCCCGCTGCCCAACCAGGGCAGAATGCTTCGGCAATGGTTAGCCCCTTGATTAGCAGCACCAGATCGCACTCGGCCAGGGCATATGTAGCGGATGACCATTCTTCTGGTCGGAGACGATTGAGCGAGCCGAGGCCCCTCAAGGCATTCAAGTACGGTGATCGAGCTTCCTCATCCTCGTCCGCAACTCGTCCCAGCCCAATCAGAAGCGTAAGATTGTCTGCGGCGATCATTCGGAGGTTCTTCCCATGAGTTCAGGCATATGAATCTGTACTGAGTGCATCGGCACCAGCGCGCATTGGAACTAGAAATTCTGAAGTCGGCTCTGCACCCGTGCCCTCGAAGTCGCCTCATGCCCCCGGCGCCCAGCCCAAGCGACCGAACGTCGCATGCAGCTCCACGAGTGAAGCGACTTCACGAGACGACACTGCATCGTCTTCCGCATACTCTCGCAGACAATCGCCGAACACGCGGGCGTGCACGGCGCGGATCTCTTCGGGCCTCAAGGAAAGCGACACCTGCATGCGCTCGAGCCCGTCGCGCTCCGCGGGTGTCACCGTCCCATCGGAA
>DASZTF010000027.1:0-1590 GCA_035548315.1 Minisyncoccota bacterium | reverse complement strand
CCTTGGGCTCCGTCTGTTTGTAGGCATCCGGTTTCAGGTCTCTTTCACTCCCCTCGTCGGGGTGCTTTTCACCTTTCCCTCACGGTACTGGTTCGCTATCGGTCGCTGAGGAGTACTTAGGCTTGGAGGGTGGTCCCCCCGGGTTCAGACAGGATTGCACGTGTCCCGCCTTACTCACGGATCATCCTTCGCGTTATCCGTACGGGGCTGTCACCCGCTAAGGCGCGTCATTCCAGACGCTTCCGGTTGTCTCTGGATAATCACTGGCCTGGTCCGCGTTCGCTCGCCACTACTAGCGGAGTCTCGGTTGATGTCCTTTCCTCCGGGTACTGAGATGTTTCAGTTCCCCGGGTTCGCTTGAAACCTCCTATGTATTCGGAAGTCTCATACCTTCTTTTGATAACGGAAATCCGAAATCTCACGCGCCGCTGTGCGCGGCCATGAAATCCCGTTCCGAGATTCTGAGATCTCGGAGTTCCGTTATCGAAGGTGGGTTTCCCCATTCGGAAATCCACGGATCAAAGCCTCTTCGCGGCTCCCCGTGGCTTATCGCAGCGTAGCACGTCCTTCATCGCCTCTCAGCGCCAAGGCATCCACCAGATGCCCTTACGACACTTGATCGCTCTCATTACTCAATGCCCACCCGCACAGGCGCCCCGCCAAACAGTGGGCCGCCCACTTTTCACATGGCGCGAGACGCTGATGCTGGAATCCTCGGCAGAATTCCGGCGGCGCCGCACGCGTGTGCGAATGAACACATCCATTAGGTCAGTCATTCTTCACGCGCGCTTCGCTGTAAGGAGGCGAAACGGCATGACAGAAAGACCAGCTTTCTTCTTCTAGGACCGAACCGAACAGCAAAACTTTCGCTTCGCTGACAAAGACGAGGCGGCTTGCGCCGTCCGTCAGGGATGTCGGCTTGCAGCAGCTGAGCTGCAAACACTTGTACGCGCGCCTGGCGATCACTCGCCGCACGCACGCTCGGATTCGATCCTCTCTTCACGATGTCAGATAACCGCGCACCCCGATCAAGCGATCGAAAGGTACGCAAACAGTCTTCACATGGACGAACAGCGACCCGGCTGGTGGAGCCAGACGGGATCGAACCGACGACCTCCTGCTTGCAAAGCAGGCGCTCTCCCAGCTGAGCTATGGCCCCGAAAGCGGCGCGGACGCTTAACTTAAAGAGGTGGTGGGCCTGGGAAGATTTGAACTTCCGACCTCACGCTTATCAAGCGCGCGCTCTAACCAACTGAGCTACAAGCCCGAGAAAGGTCCCGATGACCGGCCGCTCCGCTTGCGAGACATCGCAAATCGTGCGGCAGGGCTCGTCCATGAAGAAAGAGAAACGCAGACGGCGGCGTCCCGCCAATGGACTGGCCGGCCGAAACCGGTTCGTCCTGATGATTCTAAGAGATCCGAGAGAGGACGCGTGAGGCGCCTCTAAGGGATCATCCTTAGAAAGGAGGTGATCCAGCCGCAGGTTCCCCTACGGCTACCTTGTTACGACTTCACCCCAGTCGCTGACCCTACCGTGGCCGGCTGCCTCCTTGCGGTTAGCGCACCGTCTTCAGGTAAAGCCAACTCCCA
>DASZTF010000026.1:0-60581 GCA_035548315.1 Minisyncoccota bacterium | reverse complement strand
TTCATGAACCGTCTTTCCTCGCTCCTGTTCGCTCTTGCGCGCTTGGCGAATGAACATGCGGGCATCGCCCGCGAAGCGCCGTCCTATAAGTAAGCAAATAAGCGATAATCGTGGTATAAAACATCCGCACCCTACTTCGCGATTACGCTTCGTAGGGCAGGCATGGCGGCCGTAGCTCAATGGTAGAGCCCTGGTTTGTGGTACCAGTGGTTACGGGTTCGAGTCCCGTCGGTCGCCCCGCTATACTGAAGGTATGAAAAACTTTTTCAAGGAATTCGAGACGTTCGCGGTGAAGGGGAATGCGATCGACCTCGCGGTCGGCGTCGTGATCGGCGCGGCGTTCGGCCAGATTACGAACGTGCTCTCGACCAACATCCTTACGCCGTTTGTGGGACTTCTCCTTGGCGGGTACGATTTCAGCAAGCTCTCGGTGACGCTCAGTGGGAATGCGGTCGTGGGCTACGGCCTCCTCATCCAGGCGGTCCTCAACTTCATCCTCATTGCGTTCGCGCTATTCCTTTTGGTAAAGGCGATCAATCGGCTCACGCATAAAAAGAAACAAGAAGAGCAGAAGGCGAAGCCGGTCGAGAGCGAGGAGCTGAAGGTGCTCCGCGATATCCGTGACCGACTCCCAGCAAAACAGTAGTATGGGTGATATGAAGACACTTTTTGCAGGTATCGTACTCATCATCGTGCTCGCCGTCGGCGGTTTCTTCTATCGCAACGTGCTTGAGCACCCGAGCGCGCCGGCAAACGGCACGGCGTGCACGCTCGACGCGAAGATTTGCCCTGATGGTACGACCGTGGGTCGCTCGGGCCCCAACTGCGAATTCACTGCGTGTCCAGCGCCGAACGTCTCGCTGGATTCTATACAGATTGCCTTCGCACTTCCTGCGGGATACGTGGCGAATCCCGCTGCGCCTGGCAGCGATGCATCGCTCATCGCTGCGTATGAGAGGAGCGGGTCAACGACACCCGCGGACGCCATCATCGTGCGCGACTACCCGATCCCAGCTGGGGAGACCGCAGACGACGTCATCCTCGCGAACACGCACCTTGAACCATCCGACATGGCGCCCAAAGACATGAATGCGTTCACGCCGAAGATCATCGGGACGCATACCTATTCCGAGATCACCATCGAGCGCTTCGAGGCAGTCGTCCACAGCGCCTACTTCCTGCCACGCGCAAGCGACGTACTTGAGTTCGAGGTACTCGAGCATAACGTGGAAGAGTGGCAGAAGCCGAACCTCATCCCGGACAACCTCCCCGAGCACCAGGCGCTCATCAAAATGCTCGGTACGCTCGAGGATCTCGCTCCGCAACCCGAGTAGGTCAGTGCGGTAAGATTATAGGGACCTGCGCGTCATCGCGCTTAGGTACCAATAATTTACCTCGCATGAACAATTTGAATGACATTGTAGATAACGGGCTGGTCCGCGCTGCAGTAGTCGGCGTGCTTGCTATACTCGCGCTCTTTCTTTTCGTCGAGACGATCGGCGGCGCGCTTGCGTGGAGTCACCCCGATACGCCGGCCGCGAACACCATCACGGTGACGGGGCAGGGGCAGGCAAGTGTCGCACCCGACATAGCCACCATCACTTATACCGTGAGCGAGACGGGGGCGACGGTGTCTGAGGCGCAGAATGCAGCGACCGAGAAGTCGAACGCCGCACTTACCGCAGTGACCGGGCTGGGTGTCGATGAGAAGGACATCCGCACCGTCTCGTACAATGTGAATCCGCAGTATGAGGAAACTCCCTGCGGTGGCGTGAATGCGTGCCCGAAGTACCTCCCGCCCGCTAACCAGCGCATCGTGGGATACGAAGTATCGGAGACGATCGCGGTGAAGGTGCGTGACCTTGATAAGACCGGGGATGTACTCCAGACGCTCGGCGGCCTCGGCGTGCAGAATATCTACGGCCCCGATCTCGGGCTCGATAATCCGAACGCAGGCCAGGATGCGGCGCGCGCTAACGCGATCGCAAATGCGAAGAAGGAGGCGCAGACGCTCGCTGCGCAGCTCGGGGTGCACCTCGTGCGCATCGTGTCGTTCAACGACAATCAGGGCGGCGTGGTGTACCCGATGTTCAAGGCGACGGCCATGAGCGCTGGCAGCGATGCTGCCGCTCCGGCTCCATCCATTCCGACTGGTCAGAACGACTACTCTGATTCCGTCACGATCACGTACGAAATCCGCTAGTTCGGGCTTTTGCAAAACCGCGGCTCAGCTGAGCCGCGGTTTTGTCATTGACGGGGCAGGGCAGGCGTAGTATCATACTCACACACGAACCCCCGCGGGGTTTTTTAATTTGGGAACACGATTTTACTAAATAAAACGCCGTATGAATCTCTTCACTTACCTCCGGAATGTGCGCGCCGAGCTCGCCCATGTGGTGTGGCCGGACTACCGCACGGCATTCGCCCACACGCTCATCATCATCGCGATCGCCGCATTCGTGGGCGTGTTCATCGGCGTGCTCGATTATGCGTTCACGCACCTTGTGAACGTGGTGGTTACCCGCTAACCCGTTTCGCATATGGAAATAGAAACCAAGTCAGCACCGCAGTTTAACGACGAAAGCGCGAGCCAGGACGCACGCTGGTATGCCATTCATACCTACGCCGGCTACGAGAACGCCGTGGAGCGTAACCTGAAGCAGCGCATCGAGTCCCTCGGCATGGAAGGGAAGATTTTCGACGTGGTCGTCCCGACGGAAAAGAAGATCCGCGTAAAGGGCGGCAAGCGCGTGGTGGAGGAAGAGAAGATCTATCCGGGCTACATCCTCGTGCGCATGAAGGTGGATGAGGACTCATGGTTCGTGGTGCGTAACACGCCGCGTGTGACGGGCTTCGTGGGTTCTGGTGTCACGCCGGTCCCGATGGACGAGAAGGAAGTCGAGACCCTCATGAAGCGCATGGGTGCGGATGTGGCGAAGCACACGATCGACCTCATGAAGGACGACCCGGTGGTCATCGCCGACGGTCCGTTCAAGGACCTCGAGGGCAAGGTGGGCGAGATCGACGAGGAGCGCGGCAAGGTCAAGGTCATGGTGGCGATGTTCGGCCGCGAGACCCCGGTCGAGCTCGACTTTTTGCAAGTTCGCAAGCTCTAAGGTAAGGTAATCACACTCATATGGCTAAAGCAGTAAAGAAGATCAAGCTCCAGGTCCCCGCAGGTAAGGCCACCCCGGCTCCGCCGATTGGTACCGTGCTCGGCCCGGCCGGCGTCAATATCGGCCAGTTCGTGCAGCAGTTTAACGACGCGACCCGCGACAAGATGGGGGACATCATCCCGGTGGAGATGACGGTCTACGACGACCGCTCCTTCACCTTCATCATGAAGGTCTCGCCAGCGTCCCGCCTTATCTTGAAGGAGCTCGGCATCGAGAAGGGCTCGCAGAAGCCGGGCAGCGTGAAGGGCGGCAGCCTCACCAAGGCACAGGTCCGCAAAATTGCCGAGACCAAGATGCCGGACCTCAACGCAGGCTCTATCGAGGCAGCAGAGCTCCTCATCGCAGGCACCGCGCGCTCGATGGGCATCGACGTTAAATAACGCTCCTAAGAGAAAACCAGCCCCGCAGACGCGGGGCGGTTTTTATGCCGTTGCGCTTTTTAGTAGCGAGAGGTAATCTCGCTTTTGGGAGGAGTTCCCGCATCTTTCACAACTAGCTACGAGGGACGAATGAAAATAGGATTGGATTTGCGCGGCGTTGTCATCGACAGCGTCGAAGTGAGCCGACGAGCTCTCGAATGCGAGACAGGACTAGTGATCAGCCAGATGACTTTCCTCGGCAAACAAAGCGTCGAGGCCGGTATCTGGTGCTCGTATCTCAATGGTCCTGGCGGCCGCGCGCTTGAACTCGATGACTGGACAAAGGCGATGCGTTTCCTGCATGAGACCAGCGCGCTGGTGGAGCTTTCTGAACTCATGCCGGGTGCTGCGGAAAGCATTCGGTCGCTGGTCGATGCAAACCACGAGGTCGGCATCGTGACCAGCACGAAAGGGCTGAACGATGGGAACGTCTGGACGCTTGTGCAAAAGCACAAGTTGCCAGTCACGTTCGTACATGCGACGCAGAAGCGCCCAAAGACCCAGTTCTACAACGCGTGCGACGCAGTCATCGATGACGACCCAGCACATCTCTACCAGGTCCGCGCCCACATCATCTCGATCCTGATGCAGGCGCCGTTACGGCACCAGCCGGACCGGTTGCCAATGCTGCCCCAACGGCTGCCCTCACACATACGAGTCGCCGTGGGGTGGCCTGATGTGATGAAACAGGTCGCGATGGCAGCCTGACCAACCGCACGATCTTGCGCAACGAAAACCCGCCGGGAGACCAGAGTGTCACCGGCGGGTTATTCAATTACCTACTACTTATCGTTCGAAATCAACCCAGGAATATGTTAGTCCTTCCGATGTTTCGTGGTCTTCGCGGAATACTTCTTTGGTAAATTCCTTTTCGTATTCTGGGAAGAATGCGTCCGCTGGCTTCTCTGATGCTATGAGCGTGAGGTACAGGCGGTCGGTGTGGGGGAGGGCGGCGGTGTAAATTTCCCCGCCGCCGATCACAAAGACCTCCTCTCCACCGGGCGCAAGCCTTGCTGCTTCGAGCGCGGTATCAATATTGGTCACCACCGTCGCGCCTTTTGCTTCATACTGTGCGTCGCGGGTCACGACGAAGTTCACGCGGCCCGGCAAGGGGCGCACATTTTCCGGCAGCGATTCCCAGGTCTTGCGTCCCATGACCACCGGATGCCCGCGCGTGATATCGCGGAAGCGCTTCAAGTCCTCCGGAATCTTCCAGAGCAGGTCGCCCTTTACCCCGAGCCCACGGTCCTTCGCGCTTATGGCGGCTACGGCGCTGATCATACGGAAAGTATATCAGCGCCGCTTTTTGGTGGTAGCGCGGGTGATCTGTCCGCGCTTGAGGGTGCGCCGCATCGACGGAAGGGCATCAAAAAATGGGCGGTACATATCGTCCTCGGGAGGGATCATTACCTCACCTTTCGTAATACGGTCGATAAATTCAACGGGAGCATTCGTGATGAGCGCGAGCGGCTGGCGCTCGTTTCCTTCACCCATGACGAGCACCGCCGCAGACGCGAGCCCGTCGGGCGTGTTGGTGCGAGAGATTTTCAGCAGACGCCCGAATATATCGGGGGTACCGCGGTAATCGCGGATTCCCTTGAACCCCGCGTATCCCATCGCCACGCCGACCGCGCCCTGGCGCAGCGGCAGCACGCGGCTGTCGGGGATGAGTACGCCCAAGCGCTTCACCCGGTACGCTTTCATGAGATCGCGGCGGAGCTTCGCCGCCGCGTGATAGCTGTCTTTAGGCAGCAGGATGATTTTCCCATCGGCGTTCGATTCGTCCACGCCCGCGCTCGACATCAGCAGGCCGTCCTTGAGCGTGAGCCAGGTGTAGGGCGTACGGATTGCAAAGTCGCTCTCGGCCTTGATGGTACGCTCGCGCGTTTTGTCGTCTTTTATTACCACCGTCCGCTTCTCTGCCAGCGCGACGATCTTAGAAGTGACGACGAGTACTGAGTCCTCGGGCAGCTTCTTCACGTGCTCGCGGATGAAGGCGAGGAGTTCCTCGCCTTCGCGGAACACGCGGGTCTTGATCGGGTCTACCTTCATGTTCCGTGACTATACCATCCGGCCTTTGGTTTCAAATACCTCCAGTTCTTGACCATGAGCGACGCACACATAGTCCATCACCTGGTCCCACTCCTCACGCTGAAGCGGAGTAGGAGAGAACTGCCGGTCGAAGCAAAAGCCGATGCGCAGCCACTCGGTAGGGACGGCGGAGAGGAATCGGTCGTACCAGCCGCCGCCCTGGCCGAATCGAGTGCCGGCGGCATCAAATGCGCGTCCCGGCATCAGCACCGCCGTTTTCTTATCGCCTACAGCAGCAATTGCATTCTTTGCTTCTGCGAAAGGATCGAGCGCCGCGCGCGGCGCTATTTGATAGATGGTTTTACCCTCAGGAAGCGGGAAGTAGTCTTCGAACCGCACTTCTGTACGCAGCGGGACGTACGTAATAAGCGCATCGCAAGCAGCTAGCGCTTTTTCGAGCGCGGTTTTGTCGCTGCCTTTTTCTTTGCCTTCGGCTTGGTTTGTTTGTGCCATGGCTGTTTCTTCTGGATGTCGCGGTCCCTCCAGAGTTTTGGCAGCACCATGTCGGGCTTCCAGTGCTTCTTCAAATCTTTGAGTTCTTTATACGGATTATATTTTCCGGTTGCTGCGTAGTCTTTACCGAGAATGGGACCCGTTTCGAAAAAGACGAGCTGCGCAATGCGGCGTCCAACGACAAGCGGAATGATGTAGTGCTGAGACGAATTGCTGATCTCCATCGTCCAGCGGTTGATGTAGCCCACGTCGCCCCACCCGGCGCATTTGCATACGTTCACGAAGTTGCGGCCGAGTGAACTGCGCGCCTTCATCATCGTCGTGACGGTCTCGCGGCCGCCGATGAATTCGTTAGTATGAGCGAGGATGGTCTCACCTGGTTCAAGCAGGATTACGCGGTCATCAGGGCGGATGCCCTCAAATTCAAAATTAAATTGCGCGAGCGCATCTTTTGCATATTCCGCGCGTTTTGCAGTTGTGTGCCAGACACGGTCGGTGTCGCCCTTACTGTACGGGTTGTACACCTTTTTGTGTGCTTGGGGCGCCTGCTCGCGGAAATACCATTCGCCGAGCGTGACGTCGTAGGAACTTGTGGCCAGGTTGGCGCGCACAAATGGCTCGATGACGACCGTGCCGGCTTTCATGTGTTCGAGGATGCGCTTGTCGGAAAGTGCCATACGAATTTACTAGGGAACCAGATTATACGGCCATCTTCGCTTTAATGGGAGGGTGCGACTCGTAGTTCTCCAGCTTGATGTCGTCCATTGTAAACTTGTCGATCTCTGTGACCTCAGGATTGAGCCAGAGCGTGGGGAGGGGGAGCGGTTCGCGGGAGAGCTGCTCCTTCACCGCGTCGAAGTGATCGTGGTAGATGTGCGCGTCGCCGAGCGAGTGCACGAACTCGCCGACTCGAAGGCCCGTGACCTGTGCGAACATATGGAGGAGGAGGGAATAGGATGCGATGTTGAATGGCACGCCGAGGAACAGGTCGCAACTTCTCTGGTGCATGAGGAGCGAGAGCTTCCCGTCGGCCACAAAGCACTGCATGAACATGTGGCAGGGTGGGAGCGCCATCTGGTCGAGTTCGCCCGGATTCCACGCGGTGACGATGAGGCGGCGGCTGTACGGATCCTTTTTCAGCATTTCTACCAATTCCGCGATTTGATCGACCGACGTGCCGTCGGGTTTCTTCCAATCGCGCCACTGCACGCCGTAAATGCGCCCGAGGTCGCCGGGAAATTTTTTATTCGGATCCCAATACGGTGCTTCAGCGTTATCGGTCCATATCGTGCGCTCGGAACCATTGAGTTGCTTCAAGCGGTTGTCGTCATTACTTCCCTCGAGGAACCACAGCAGCTCGCTTTTGACCGCCTTGAACGCAAGCTTCTTCGTCGTCATCGCCGGGAAGCCTTTGGAAAGGTCGAACCGCATCTGGAGGCCGAACAGCGCGCGGGTGTTGCCATTACGACCCTCACGGTCTGCACCTTCTTTCATGACTTTGTCGAGGAGGTCGAGATAGGTTCGCATGATCCTAGTATAATTGGGATGACTACCATGATGCAAAAGGGGGACAAAAAGGGCGTATTCATAGTACTCGACGGGCTCGACGGGTCGGGGAAAGCGACGCAGGCCAAGCTGCTCACGGAGGGTCTCGCGGCGCTCGGCATTCCATTTGAGACCATCGATTTCCCATCGTACGACCGCACCAGGTTCGGTACGCTCATTGGCGAAGCGCTTGCAGGAAAGCGCGGCGATTTCCTCCATATCGACCCGCGCATCGGTTCTACGCTCTACGCGCTCGATCGATTCGAGATGTCACCCAAAATTCGTGCGTGGATGGAAGAAGGGAAAGTGGTGATCGCCGATCGATTTACCTCGAGCAATCAAATTCATCAGGGGGGAAAGATTCGTGATGCCGAGGAGCGTGCTGCATTCATGCAGTGGCTCGATGAAATGGAGCACACCACCCTCAACATCCCGCGCCCCGACGCGGTGATTTACCTGCGCGTGCCGACTGCCGTGAGCGCGAAGCTGCTCGCGGAGAAGCGCGAGGCCAAGAATCGCGTGCTTCCTGAGGGAGAGAAGGACACCGTCGAGCGGGATGAGGAATATGTGGAACGCAGCTATGAATCCGCGCAGCTGCTCGCCAAAGAGCACGGTAATTGGCACGTGATCGACTGCGTGGTGGGAGACGCCATGCGTACGCCTGCCGATATTCATGAGGATGTGCTCGCAGTTGTAAAAGGTATACTGGGCACATAACCACGCCATGATCTGAGACGGCTCCAGCTTTTACTCACTTTATTTACCTAGGTCACTACCATGGAGCTGTACCCACATATAAAAGAAGAAGACGCGGAGGTGTACGGGGCGATTACGGGAGAAGAGGAGCGTGAGCGCGAGGGGCTGGAACTCATTCCGTCGGAGAACTACGTATCTATGGCCGTGCGCGAAGCGATGGGCAGCGTGTTCACCAATAAGTACTCGGAAGGGTACCCGGGCAAGCGGTATTACGGCGGTCAGGAATTTACGGACAATGTAGAAGACCTCGCGCGCGACCGCGCGAAGAAGCTGTTTGGGGCAGCATACGCCAACGTGCAGCCCCATGCGGGCGCACCGGCGAACGTCGCCATGTACTTCGCGCTCCTTGAGCCCGGCGACACCATCATGGGCATGGACCTCTCCCACGGCGGGCACCTCACGCATGGGCACCCGGTGACGTACCTCACGAAGATATTCAACTTCGTCCGCTACAAGATGAAGGATGTGAACACAGGTGAGATCGATTACGATGACATGCTCCGCGTCGCAAAAGAGTCGAAGCCGAAAATTCTCCTTGCCGGTTACTCTGCATACCCGCGCGAGCTCGACTACGCAAAGTTCGTATCCATTGCAAAAGAAGTCGGCGCACTCGCGGTCATGGACGTCGCGCACATTGCCGGACTCATCGCAGGCAAAGCGGTAAAGAATCCATTCGATTACGGATTCGACATCATGACGACCACCACGCACAAGACGCTCCGTGGCCCGCGCGGCGGCATGATCCTCACGCGCGAGTCAGAAGACCTCGCGAAGAAGATTGATAAATCAGTGTTCCCGGGATTCCAGGGCGGTCCGCTCATGCACATGGTGGCCGCAAAGGCAGTGTGCTTCGGCGAAGCGCTGCGCCCGTCGTTCCAGACCTATGCTGCGCAGGTAATTAAGAATGCGAAAGCGATGGCGGAGGTGTTCGGTAAGGCAGACGTGCGTATGATCACCGGCGGCACGGATAACCACCTCATCCTCGCGGATGTCTACGGATCGCTCGGTATCCCGGGTGGGGAAGCGGAGGCGCTGCTTGATCGTGCGGGCATCACGCTCAATAAGAACGCGATTGCCGACGATACACGCAAGCCGATGGATCCCTCTGGTATCCGCTTTGGCACCCCAGCCATCACCACGCGCAGATTCAAAGAAGCTGACTGTGCACGCGTCGCAGAGCTCATGCTCGATGTGCTGAAGAAAAAAGACGATGCGACCGTCGCTGCTGCGAAGGCCGAGGTGAAGCAAATGGCAGAAGCGCACCCGGTGCCGGAGTCGTTTGATTAAAATCCATTTCACGCATATAGTCCGGCCGTAAGCCCTTTACGGAGAGACCAATGTTTTTATGGAATCGTCCGGCACCGCGCTATCGCGCGGGACAGCTGGTGTTGCGCTTGGATGAAGAGAATCCGGGTCACAAATTCATGATCATCCAGAACAGGCGCTGGATTCGGCCGAACGATATGCGGGATAAGCAGTGGGTGTATGACGGGATCCTCATTCAAGGTGTCGGCACAGAGATTGTGGCCAATACGGGTATCAGCTGTGCGCCCGAATCTAGCCTGTGTCTCGTTACCTGGCACGAGCACAATCGGAAACTCCTCGACCCACGTTGCCAGAAAAAGGCCGCATGACGCTACATCTCGCTAAGGCCGCCGGAGGAACTCGGGCGGCCTTTCTGCTACACTCCATTTTATGGAAGAGCGGATCAAGAAGGTGCTTGGGGAGGTGGTCGTGACAAGACCGCCGAACGTTGCGATGGGCGACTACGCGCTGTTTGGCGGTGCGAAGGCAGCTGAATATGCTGGGGCGCTCACGAAGGAGTTCGACGATGAGGCCGCCGTCGGCATCACGAACGGGTTCGTAAACATCACGCTCTCGCACGACGCCGTTACGAAGATTATTGCAGACGCGGCGAAGGAAGACTGGGGCAAGAACACGGCGCAAGCGGGGAAGCGCGTGCTGATTGAATACAGCAACCCGAATGCATTTAAAGAAATGCATGCCGGGCACTTGGTGGGTACGGTGGTCGGGGAGGCACTCTCGCGATTCATCGAGAACGATGGCGCGACGGTGATCCGCGATACGTTCGGCGGAGACATCGGGCCGAATGTCGCGAAGGCGCTCTGGGGCCTCCGCAAGAATAACAATCTCCAGCCCATGAGCCCGAAGGAAATCGGCGCGGCGTATACGCTTGGTAGCAACGCCTACGAGACCGATGAAACTGCGAAGAAAGAGATCGATGAATTGAATCAGGCAATTTATGCAGGCACCGATGAAGCGGTAATGGACCTCTGGCACCGCGGCCGCGAGATATCCATGGAAGAGTTCCGCCGTATCTGGACACTCTTGGGCACGCATTTTGATTATGAATTCTTCGACAGCGACACGACCGAGACGGGTGTGCGGGAAGTGCGTAACGGGCTCGAGAAGGGCATCTTCAAAATGAGCGATGGCGCCATTATCTACGATGGTGAGCCGAAAGGCGTGCACACGATGGTGTTCATCACCTCACACGACACGCCGACGTACGAAGCGAAAGACATCGGCCTCGCATTCCTGAAGGAAGAGCGCGTGCAGTCGGACGAGATCATTATTCTCACTGGGAACGAGCAGACCGGGCGATTCAAGACCGTGCTCGCGGCGCTCGAAGACATCGCGCCGCTCGTCGCTAAGAAGATGCGCCACTTGGCGACCGGATTCCTCAAGCTCACGACTGGCAAGATGTCGAGCCGAGAAGGGAACGTCATTACTGCAGCCGAGCTGCTTACGGAAGTGATGCAGAAAGCATCGGAGAAGAACGACGATCCACTCATCGCAGAGCAAGTCGCCGTGGGCGCCGTGAAGTACATGATCCTGCGCCAGTCGCCGGGGCAGGATATTATCTTCGATCCGGAGAAGTCGCTCTCGCTTGAAGGCGATTCGGGTCCGTACTTGCAGTACGCGCTCGTGCGCGCGAGAAAGATTCTCGCATACGAGGGGAACGGGGAAGGGGGCAGTGCATCACCGAGCGCGCCGTACGATCTCGAGCGCTTGATTATCCACTATCCGCACGTGGCGGCGCGCGCCGCAGCGGAACTTGCGCCCCAGCTCCTCGTGAACTACCTCACCGAACTCGCCGCTGCGTGGAACTCGTTCTACGCGCAAGAACAAATTCTGGGTAGCGCTGAAGAAATGTACAAACAGAAGCTTGCGCACGCGTTCGCGAACACCATGGAGCGCGGTCTTAGTCTCCTCGGCATCCCAGCGCCAGAGAAGATGTAATCACGCGGCTCGTGCGGTAGGATAGCTAAATATGGCTGAACCAGCCGGTAAATCAGACGCCGCCCTGCGCGAAGAGAAGATCCTCGCGTTCTGGCAGCAGCAGGAAATCTTTGAGAAGTCGCTCAAGAAGGCGGCTCCCAAGGGCGACTTCGTCTTCTACGACGGGCCGCCGTTTGCGACCGGACTCCCGCACTCGGGGTCACTCCTGTCGTCCGTTTCTAAAGACCTCATCCCGCGCTACAAGACCATGCGCGGATACCGCGTGCGCCGCCGCTGGGGCTGGGACACGCACGGGCTTCCGATAGAGAACTTGGTCGAGAAAAAGCTCGGGCTCAAGAACAAGAAGGAGATCCTCGCGGTCGGGATCAAGACGTTTAATGAAACCGCGCGCAGCATGGTGCTCGAGTACGTGCACGAGTGGAAGCGATACGTGGAGCGCGTGGGCCGCTTCGTCGACTTTGATCATTCGTACAAGACGCTGGACGCATCGTTCATGGAGTCGGTCTGGTGGGGCATTAAGCGCATCCACGACAAGGGTCACCTCTACGAAGGTCGCAAGGTGCTTTTGTACTGCCCGCACTGCGAGACGCCGCTCGCGAAGGCAGAGATCGCAATGGATAACACCTATAAAGATGTCACCGAGGAATCCGCGACGGTGAAGTTCGAGCTCGTCGATCATCCCGGCACGTACTTCCTGGCTTGGACCACCACACCATGGACCCTTCCCGGGAACGTGGCACTCGCGGTCGGCGCTGATATCGAGTACGCGAAAGTGAAGGCGAACGGTGAGACCTACATCCTCGCGAAGGACTTGGTAGAAAAGAATTTCAGCGACACCCCGTATGAAGTAGTCGGCACGATGAAGGGTGGCGAGTTCGCGGGAGGGAAGTACAGGCCGCTCTACGAATTGCCGAAGGTGAAGGCGCAGGCGAACGAGAAGACCTGGAGCGTACTCACAGCAGACTTCGTCACGACCGAAGACGGTACCGGCATCGTCCACACCGCAGTGATCTACGGCGAGGACGACTACCAGCTTGGGCTGCGCGAGAAGCTCCCAATGGTGCCGATACTGAATCCGAACGCGACCTATAACGACGACGCGCCCGAATTCATTCGCGGTCAATACATCCGCAAAGCAGAAGCGCTCATCAAACACGATCTCGCATCGCGCGGACTTCTGTTCAAGAAAGAAGCGTACACCCACTCGTACCCGCACTGCTACCGCTGTGGTACTGCGCTCATCTATAACGCCGTTTCAAGCTGGTTCATCAACATCCAGGCGGTGAAGGACAAGATGATCTCGGAGAACGAGAAAATAAATTGGACGCCCGCGCACCTCAAGGAAGGCCGTTTCCGTCATAATCTCGAGACTGCGCCCGATTGGACTATCTCACGCAATCGCTTCTGGGCGACGCCGCTTCCTATATGGAAGGATCCAGCGGGGAACGTGACGGTCATTGGTTCCCTGGAAGAGCTCAAGAAGTACACAAAGAAGAGCGGGAACAACTATTTTGTGATGCGCCATGGGGAGGCTGAGAACAATGCGCAGAACATCTTGGATTGCACCAATGAAAAGCACTGGCCCCTTACTGACGCCGGCCGCACGCAAGCAGAAAAGGCTGCAGCGGATCTCGCGCGTGCCGGCATTACGAAAATCTACGCTTCGCCGCTCGAGCGCACGCGCGAGACGGCGCGCATCGTCGCGCAGAGGCTCGGTATCCCCGAGGAGGCAATCGTCTTTGACGACCGGATACGAGAATTTAACTTCGGCGAAATGAATGGCGGTCCACTCGAGCGGTTCACTGCGTATCGTCGCGAACATGCGTATGACCAGCCGTTCCCCAGCGGCGAGAGCGATCAGCAGGTCAAGCGGCGCGTGGGCGACTTTATCTATGAACTCGAGCGTGAGCTCGCGCACGAGAACGTGCTCGTCGTGACACACGGAGCGGTGGTGGAAGCGATGCGTGCGCTTATCACCGGTGCAGACCAAAAGCACTCCAAGGAACTCCTCCCGCAACACGGCGGTGAGTACGTCGTCGCTGGCAGTGTGGGGGAATTCAATTTCGTACCGCTCCCGCACAACGACGACTACGAGCTCGATTTCCACCTGCCATACATCGATGACGTGCAGCTGGTGAATGAAAAGGGGGAACCCATGACCCGTATCCCAGAAGTTGTGGACTGCTGGGTGGAATCGGGATCGATGCCGTTCGCCGAGTACCATTATCCGGTCGAGAACAAGGCAGTATTTGAGAGTCGCAGCCCAGGCGACTTCGTCTCGGAATATATCGGCCAGACGCGCGCGTGGTTCTACTACATGCACGCGATGTCGGTCGAGCTCTTCGGCACGCTCGCGTTCCGCAATGTCATCACCACGGGTAATGTGCTCGCGGGTGACGGTGCGAAACTTTCTAAGTCAAAGGGCAACTATACCGACCCGTATGCGCTCTTTGATGCGTACGGTGCTGACGCGTTCCGCTACTACTTGATGGGCAGCGTGGTGATGCAAGCAGAAGACCTTACCTTCCGCGATGAGGAAGTGAAAGAAATTCATAATCGCGTGGTGAACTTGCTCCGCAACGTGCTCTCGTTCTACGAACTTTTCAAAGCTGATGCCACCGGAGCACCAGCAGGGGAGTCACCGCACGTGCTTGACCGCTGGATCCTCGCGCGCCTCGCAGAAGTTGTGAATGCGACAACACTCGCATTCGACGACTACGACGTGCCGCGCGGCGTGCGCCCGATGCGCGAGTTCATCGACGACCTTTCTACCTGGTATGTGCGCCGTTCGCGCGACCGCGTGCGCGGCGCGGACTCCGCTGATAAGCAGCACGCGCTCGCGACGCTCCGCACGGTGCTCTTTACGTTCGCGAAAGTCGTCGCGCCCGTGATGCCGTTCATCGCAGACGAGATACATCTTGCAACCCGCACGGAGAACGATCCTGAGAGTGTGCACCTCGAAGATTGGCCGACCATGAAGAAAAGCCTCGTAAGCCGTTTGTTCGGGGACTATAGTGCCGCACTTACTAAAGGCATGCGCGAGACGCGCGCGCTTGCGTCTGAGGCACTGATGCTTCGCCAGAAGGCGAATATAAAAGTGCGCCAGCCGCTCGCGCGTCTTACGGTGCCTGCGCATCTCCCGCCGGAACTCAGCGCGATTCTCGCAGACGAACTGAATGTGAAGGAGGTGGTGCAGGGAAGCGAGCTTGCACTCGATACGGTACTCACGCCGGAACTTATCAAAGAAGGCGATGAACGCGCGATCGCGCGCGCGGTCGCTGAAGCGCGCAAGACGCTTGGGCTTTCTCCGAAAGACAAACGGACGGTGGTGATGCAAGACGACGGCATGTACTCGGCGGAAACTTCTACGGGCACCGTCCGCTTTAATCTCGATGCGGCATAAGTATCCGACGCAGGCCTTCGTGCTCGCGCGATCACCGATCGCGGAGGCGAGTACGCTCGTCACGCTGCTCACGCGCGACGTGGGACTGGTGCGCGCTCGGGCGCAGGGCGTGCGCATGCCGGGTGCCAAGCTCGCGAGCGCACTCCCCACGTTCGCGGAGTCGGACGTCGTGCTGGTCGCCGGGAAGGACGGGTGGCGGCTCTCGGGCGCGGTGCTCGGGACCAATTGGTTCACCGCGCTCTCGCGTGACGCGCGCCTGCGCACCGCGCGTACTGCCGCGCTACTTCTGCGGCTCGTGCATGGCGAGTCACCCGACCCAGCGCTGTTTGACCTGTTCTTGGCGTATGTACGCGCGCTTTCAGTAGAACCATCGGATGCCCACGATGCGCTCGAGACGCTCGCGGCGCTCCACCTGCTCTCGCTGCTTGGTCTTGATGCGGGCGCGCTGCCCTCGGGCACCGAGCTGTTTTCCCGCGCGGCTATCACGCAGGCGGGAGTCGACCGGGTCACCTACATCGCGCGTATTAATCGTGGAATCGCTGCGTCGGGGCTCTAGCACTGGTATAATCGAATCCATGCCTCCCGAAGACCAGAGCGCACTCGAGCGCCTGCGTTCACGCCTCTACAAGCCGCAACAGGGGAATGCGCAGGGAATCACCCGTTCTACACTGCGGTCCGAATCGTCTTCCGTGCCGCGCGGCTGGCAGGCGCCGCCCGCACAAGGTCCCATCATCGTCGAGCGTCGCGAGAAGCTTCCCCTCGCCGTGCGCTTCCTTATCGCCGCGGGTATCTTCTTCGTCATCGCCGGTGCTATCGCCACCTATTTCCTCTATTTTGGTGGCAACAGCGTTTCCACGAACAACATCCGCATTTCCGTGACTCAAGATGGATCGTCGGCGCTCGCAAGTGGCGACACACTCTCGCTCCTTGTGACCGTGGAAAACCACAACCCGATCACCATCAACAACACAAAAATGACCGTGGATTTCCCAGGGGGCACGCGCTCAGCAGACGACGTGACGCAAGCCTACAGCGAGGACACGGAAGATTTGGGAGACCTGCCGGCGGGGCAGGCGGTCACCAAGACCGTGCGCGCCGTACTTTTTGGTTCCGAGAATCAGCAGATCAGTATTCCCGTGAAGGTCGAGTACAAGACTCCCAACAGTAACGCCGTGTTTGTGAAAGAGCAGGATTATTCGGTCACGCTCACGACCTCACCCGTATCGGTCACGGCGACGTCGGTCTCGGAGATAACCGCGGGCCAACCGTTCTCGATATCGCTCCTCGTGCGTAGCAACGCACCCAAGCCACTCACCGATATTGCGCTCGCAGCGACATATCCGTTCGGCTTCACGGTGTCATCGACATCGCTCCCCTCGAGTAATGGGCTGTTCACCATCGGCACACTCGCTCCAGGCCAAGAGAAAAAGATCACCGTGACGGGCACGCTTACTGGGTCCGACAGCGACACGCGCGTGTTCCACTGGAATGTCGGGTCGACGGCGAGCAGCACCAATGGCACTCTCGGCCTCATGTATGGCAGCGCAGAGTCCGATATCGCGATCGCGCAGCCATTCCTCAATATCACGCTCACGCTCAACGGCAGCACCGCGAGCACGCCGACCGTGACGGCGGGGGAGCAGGTCTCGGGCACGCTCACCTGGACCAACCGGCTCGCGGTGCCGGTGTTAAACGGCACGATCACTATCGCGTTCTCGGGCGGCGGGTACGATGCGCGCAGTGTGCGCGTGCAGAATGGGTTCTATCAATCGAGCAATGGGACGATCACGTTCGACGCCACCAATAACGGCAGCTTGCGGAGTCTCGCGCCGGGGGCGAGCGGTTCGGGGACGTTTAATTTCAATGTGAAGTCTGCAGACGAGCTCGCGCAGCTGCATAGCCCATCGGTCACGCTCGCGGTCTCCGCGCAGGGTACTCGCGTAGATGAGACGGGCGTCTCGGGGACGCTCACGTCCACCGTGACGGATGTTATTAAAATCGCAAGCGGACTTGGGCTTTCCTCGAGCATCGTCCATACGGTAGGACCGTTCACCAACAGCGGTGCGTGGCCGCCGGTCCCCGGAAGCGCGACCACCTACACGGTCGAGCTCGCGGCGCATAACGGCGTGAACGCCACCGCGGGGAATACAGTGACGATGACGCTCCCGTCCTACGTGACCTTCACGGGGCTCACCAATCCCGCGGACGGGAGCGTCACCTATAACGACTCCACGCGCACGGTGAAGTGGGTCGTGGGTGACCTCGCTTCGGGAGCTTCTGATCAAGCCGCATTCCAGATTTCCTTCCTCCCGAGCGTCTCGCAACAGAACTCGAGCCCGATCCTCGTGGGTAGCCAGACGCTCACCGGCACGGATCGCTTCACTCAGACTGGAGTGAGCGCTTCTGCCGGTGCGCTCACCACGCAGACGCCGAGCGACCCTGCGTACTCGCCGAGCGATGGTCTTGTGCAGTAGGCTGTGGTAAAGAACCTATATGGCTGACCTCTCACTCATGGAAAAGATTGTCTCGCTTGCGAAGCGCCGCGGCTTTGTGTTCCCGGGCTCTGAGATTTACGGCGGCCTCGCCGGTACGTATGACTACGGTCCCTTTGGCGTTGCTTTGCGGGATAACATTGTCCGTTCCTGGAAAGAGTATTTCGTGCAAAGTCAGGAAAATGTATACGAAGTAGATTCCTCGCTCATTCTTTCGGGCGATGTTTGGAAGGCGAGTGGTCACGCAGACGGGTTCATTGATCCTATGGTTAAGGATCTGGAGACAGGTCAGAATTACCGTGCAGACCACCTTCTCGAAGAGGCTGGCATCAATCCGTCAGGCATGTCGGATCAGGACATCGAAGAAGCGATAAAGAAAAATAACATCAAAAGTCCTGATGGTAATGAGCTCGGCGGTGTTAGCCATTTCTATCTCATGCTGCCGACGCAAATTGGTGCCGCCGACGAATCGGCTCACAAAACGTATCTGCGTCCGGAAACTGCACAGGGCATTTTCGTGAACTTTAAGAACATCATCGACAGCATCCATCCGAAGCTGCCGTTCGGTATTGCTCAAGTGGGTAAGGCGTTCCGCAACGAAATCACGCCGAGAAACTTCTTGTTCCGTGTGCGCGAGTTCGAGCAGATGGAGCTTGAGTACTTCACCTATCCAGAACAGGCCAAGGAAGATTTCGAAACTTGGAAGAACACCATCGCAGCCTGGTTGAAAGAGATTGGTCTCAATATGAATAAAGTGCACGAGTATGAAACGCCGTCGGAAGACCTTTCGCACTACTCTGATCGCACCGTCGATTTCCAATTCGATTTTCCATTCGGTCGGAGTGAGCTCTACGGGCTTGCGAATCGAACCTCGTACGACCTAAAAAAGCACTCGGAAGAGTCAGGAGTCGCGCTCGAGTATCTTGATCCAGAAACTAATATGAAAGTTCTTCCGTACGTGATCGAACCATCTGTGGGTGTCGGCCGGGTGTTTCTAGCGCTTCTCCTTTCTGCGTATACCGAAGACGAGCTCGGCGGAGAAACGCGTGTGCTCCTCAAACTTCCAGCGAAAATTGCGCCCGTGAAGGCGATGGTGTCGCCGCTTTTGAAAAACAAGCCGGAGCTTGTGGAGAAGGCGAGGGAAGTGCGCAAAGAACTCCAGAAAGTGCACCCAGCAATCGCCTGGGACGACAACGGCAACATAGGGAAGCGCTACCGCCGGCAGGATGAGATCGGTACGCCGTTCTGCATCACCATCGACTTCGATACGCTCGGCGAGACGCCGGAACTCAAGGACACCGTTACGCTCCGCCACCGCGACACGGGTGAACAGGAGCGTCTCACGATCGAAGACGTCAAGAAACGCATCATCGACGCGCTCGCCTAGGACCGAAGACGCTGTGTGCTAGTATTGCCACATGGACCGCCAGGTGAATGTCTCCATCACGCCCGGGACGATAGTCAAGGCCATCATCATCGGGGTCGCCGCGTATGTATGCTGGCTGCTGCGGGATCTCCTCCTCCTCATCCTCACCGCAATTGTGATCGCGTCTGCGATCGAGCCCGGTGTGCTGTGGATCAACCGCCGCCGCGTACCGCGATTCTTTGCGGTGCTCTTTATGTACGTCGCCGTGTTCGGCTCACTCTTTATCATCATCTATTTCTTCTTCCCCCCGATCATCGCAGACGCCACGCAGTTTCTCGCTACGGTGCCGCAGTACCTCAACACCCTCAACCTCCCGAACGTCTCGGGTGTAAGCGACCTCACGAGCCAGGTGGCAGCGCAGAGCCAGTCGCAGTCTATCTTGAGCGGGCTCGCCACATTCCAGGCGGCGTTCACGTCGGGATCGGAGGGTGCGATCCGGCTCATCGCCACGTTCTTCGGCGGTATTTTCTCACTCTTCCTCGTGATCGTGCTCTCGTTCTACTTCGCGCTCCAGGAGACTGGGGTCGAAGACTTCTTGCGGCTCATTACTCCCGCGAAGCAGGAAGAGTACGTGATCGATCTCTGGCAGCGTGCCAAGGTCAAGATCGGACTCTGGATGCAGGGGCAGATCCTCCTCTCGGTGATCGTCGGTGTGCTCGTCTCGCTCGGGCTTTTCATCATGGGTGTGCCGTACGCACTCTTGCTCGGCGTGTTCACGGCGATGGCAGAGATTGTGCCGATCTTCGGCTCGCTCGTCGCCGGTACTGCCGCGACCGTCGTGGGCTATTCCACGGGCGGTCTTGCGCTCGCGTTCATCGTGGCGGGCCTCTTCATCATCGTGAATCAGTTCGAGACCAACCTCATCTACCCGCTCATCGTGAAGAAGGTGGTGGGCATCCCGCCGCTCCTCGTGCTCATCGCGATTATCGCAGGCGGGGAGATCGCGGGGTTCCTTGGCGTGGTGCTCTCGGTGCCGATCGCAGCAGCAGCGCAGGAGTTCTTCTCTGATTTCTACGAAAGCAAGCGCTCCTCGCTCGGGGGAAGCAAATGAACCGGTACCTCACCACCACGCTTCCGTATGTGAACGCGAGTCCGCACATTGGATTCGCGCTCGAGATCGTACAGGCCGATGCGCTCGTGCGTGCGTGGCGCGCCGCGGGCGATGAGGTGTTTTTTAACACGGGTACCGATGAGCACGGTCAGAAAATATTCGAAGCGGCCGAGAAGGGAGGGGAAGCCGTGGAAGCGTACGTGGATCGCTACGCTGCGGAGTTCCGCGAGCTCGCGGAAGCGCTCAATCTCAGCGTGTCGCGCTTTATCCGCACCACGGACCCGGGTCATGTCGCGGCAGCACAGGAGATGTGGAAGCGCTGCGAAGCGTCGGGTGATATCTATAAGAAGTCCTACACCGGCATGTACTGCGTAGGGTGTGAGTCGTTCAAGACCGAGAAGGAAATTGTCGACGGTCGTTGCGAGCTGCACCCCAGTCTCATGCTCGAAGAGGTGACCGAGGAGAACTACTTTTTCCGTCTCTCCAAGTATCAGGATTACCTCGCCGCATATCTTTCAAATGAGTCGAGCGTTATTCCCGACTGGCGTCGCCAGGAAGCACTCAACTTTGTGAAGGGTGGTCTCGAAGATTTTAGTATCTCGCGTGAATCCAAGCGGCTCTCGTGGGGCATACCCGTGCCCGGAGACGACACCCAGGTGATGTATGTGTGGTTCGATGCGCTCACCAATTATATTTCCACGCTCGGGTGGCCCGACGAACGCGGGGATTTCAAGAAGTTCTGGCAGGACGGCACCGTAGTACAGGTGGCGGGGAAGGACCAAGTGCGTTTCCAGTCGGTGATGTGGCAGGCCATGCTCAAATCCGCGGGCGTAAAGGCCACGGATCAGGTGTTCTATCACGGGTTCATCACCTCGGGCGGCGCGAAGATGAGCAAATCGCTCGGGAATGTGATCAGCCCCTACGACCTCGTGAATAAATACGGCACCGACGCGACCCGCTACGTATTGCTGCGGCACGTCCACCCTGCGGAAGACTCAGATGTGACATGGGAGCGGCTCGATGAGTGGTACACGGCGAACTTGGTAAATGGGCTCGGGAACCTCGTCGCGCGCGTGATGAAACTTGCGGAGACGCACCTGTCCGCGCCAGTCGCCATCGATACGATCGTGGCTGAGAAACACACATCGCAGGAAGCGCTCGCGCGGTTTGCGTTCAACGAGGCTCTGGATGCAATCTGGCGCGAGATCGCGACGCTCGATGAGAATCTCACGAATGAAGCCCCGTTCAAGGTGGTGAAACTAGACCCTGCGCAAGGGAGGGCACTCATCGCGGGCGCCGTGGAGCACCTCGCCCGGATCGCGATAGCGCTCGCGCCGCTTCTTCCCGCGACGTCCAATGCAATTCTCGCGGCGATCGTGACCAACACCAAGCCGGTCAATCTCTTCCCGCGCTTACCAGAATAAAAAAGGAGCCGGTCGACGTGACCAGCTCCCAATCGGCGGACGGTACATTAGCTCCCCGCTGCCTCGATCTTGACCGCACTGAGTCCGTGGGCGGTATTCGCGAGCTCGGCACGGACACGCTGGCCCTGCTCCAGGCTCGAGAATCCGCAACTGCGGAGGGTCTCCATGTGGACGAAGATGTCCGGCGTGCCGGGGCTCCGGCTAAGAAAGCCGTAGCCCTTTGCGCGATTGAACCACTTCACGGTGGTGTTGACCGGGCCGCCCGGGACGGGCGTCACTGATCGTTTCGCGTGCTCGTTTGGTGCCTTCGTCACGCTGCAAATGCTCACGGCTTGCAGACCCCGCTTGCCGTCGACGACGAGGCAGGTGACGCGGTCGTGCTCTTTGAGCGATATGATGCCTGCTTTTTCAAGTACGCCTTGGTGGACCAGGACATCCCGGTCCCCATACACTACAAATCCATATCCTTTCGTGCCGTCAAACCACTTCACCAGACCGGTAACGCTCACGGGTTGATCGGCAGACAATACTGCAGATGCACTCGACATGGGATTCCTCCACAAACGTGCCACGACATCGTGGCAGCCGCACCATACCATTCTATTCATGGTGCGTCCACCGATGCTATGGTTACCGTATGAAGTATTTTGATGCGCACTGCCACGTGCAGTTCGACGCGTTCGACGCGGACCGAGAAGTGATCGCCGCGAAGATGCAGGAAGCCGGCATCGGCGGACTCGTGGTGGGCTGCGATGCTCAATCGAGCAAGGCGGCGGCGGAGTTCGTCCAGAACCGCGACGGCTTCTGGGCCGCGGTCGGCCAGCACCCCAATGACAACCACGCCGAGGAGTTCGATGAGCACCTGTATCGCAATCTACTGATGTATCCCAAAGTGGTGGCGATTGGAGAATGTGGTTTGGATTACTACAGGCCGGTAGAAGTCACGGATGAAGTGAAAGAGAAGCAAAAAGGACTTTTCAAACGACACGTGAATCTTGCCGGCTCGACCAAGCGCCCGCTCATCGTGCACGCGCGCCCGAGCAAAGGTACGACCGACGCGTATACAGATGCACTCGACATCATTGAGGAAGCACAGAAGGAGTTTCCGCACCTCACGGGTGACCTCCACTTTTTTGTGGGAGATATTTCGACTTCAGAACGCGCGTTCAAGCTGGGCTTCACTGTTTCCTATACTGCGGTGCTTACGTTTACCCATGACTACGACGAGGTCATAAAGCATGCTCCGCTCGACCGGATTCTCACCGAGACCGACAGTCCCTACGTCGCCCCCGCGTCCCGCCGTGGGCAACGGAACGACCCCCTCTCGGTCCCCGAGGTGGTCCAGAAAATCGCGGAAATACGGGGTGGGGACCCGGAAATGGTCCGAGCGGCCACCCTCCGGAACGCCGAGCGCCTCTTTGCGCTCCACGAGCCCGCGTGGTAGGATGCCCCTACTATGGCTCGAAAAAACGACTCGGAAGAGGTGCTCTTGAATGATACCGGCGACTCCTCGGAGGTGCGCGTGTACGAGCTTTCCTTCCACATCGACCCGGAGCTCTCTGAGAGCGAGGTCAAGCGCACGTACGAGGCGCTCAAGGAAGTAGCTGAGAAGGGTGGCTCGATCGTGGCAGAAGGGGAGCCGGAGAAGTTCCAGCTCGCTTACACCATTTCTCGCACAGAGACCACGGGCCGCCGCGACTTCGACACCTCGTACTTCGCCTGGATCGCCTACGAGGCGGATGGTGCTGCACATGAGGCAGTCGCCGAGGCGGCTCGCGAGGACAAGCGCGTCATCCGCTTCCTCGATATCCGCACCACGAAGGAACTCGCTAAGTACTCGGCTGAAATGCGCGAGCTCCGCGAGAAGGCACCCGAGAAGCCGGAGGGCGAGCAGGTTTCTGACTCAGAACTGGACGCCGCTCTTGAGGGCGCTTCAGCGTAACTCCTTGCCAGTCGTGCTACCCTAGGGACATGTATCTCAACAAAGTCACTCTCTACGGAAACCTCACCCGCGACCCGGAAGTAAAGGCGCTGCCCTCAGGCCAGCAGGTCGCTAATTTCTCGATCGCCACCAACCGCACGTACAAAGACAAGAACGGCCAGAAGCAGGAGCAGACCGAGTATCACAATGTGGTCGCATTCGGCCGCACGGCGGAGGTCATCGGTCAGTACGTGAAGAAGGGCCGCCCGCTCTTCGTGGAAGGACGTCTCCAGACGCGCTCGTGGGAGGCAGACGGCAAGAAGAACTACCGCACGGAAATCATCGTGGAGAATTTCCAGTTCGGCGCGGATGGTGGCCCTGGCCGGGCAGGCCGCGAGGGGGCAGGTGAGGGCGGTGGCGCATCCCGCGCTCCGCGCGCAGCAGCCCCGGCGGATGACTTCGGTGGTGATGCTGGGGGCGGCGAGAGCATCCAGTACCCCGACGAGGAGATCAATCCGGAAGACATTCCCTTTTAGTACAGAGTAGTGTATAAGTAAACGACTATGGCATATCAAGCAGAACGCGAGGAGATCGAGCACAAGAAGTACGTAGACTACAAGGACGTCGCGTACCTCAAGCTGTTTACCGATCCGCACGCAAAGATGCTCTCGAAGAAGCGCACGGGCGTATCGCTCGACCGCCAGCGCGAGATCGCACTTGCGATTAAGCGCGCCCGCTACATGGCGCTCCTCCCGTACCTCACGGCCTAGGCAGGGAAGGGTAAAGAATAAGCACCTCAGGAGGAATCCTGAGGTGCTTCCGGTTTGGTTGGTTCGACGAATACTCGCGTTATACGCTCTTCAATATGGCGAGGCCGATACGAAATCGTTAGATCGCAGTGACATGCGTCGGCTATTTCACTTAGCGTGACTAAAGACGTAACATGCGGCCAGCGTGGGTCAAGCAAATTCTCGAGATATGCTGCTCGTGGAGTCATACCCAACTTCCCAGCCAGTTCTTCTTTATCGTAGCCAGCGCCCTCCATCATCCTTGCTACCAATGTCCTTGTGATGTCGGTTAATTTAAGCCGACGCGCAGTCTCCTGACGTTCAAGATCTTGGAAGAGTAGGGTCAGATTCCCTCGCTCTTTACGCTTTTGTTTACGCAGCTGTGCGCTTATTGCCCTAGTCATCTAGTATCTCCCTGTATGGAACTACTGTTTTATCCTACCGGAACGGGTGCGATAAAGTCTCTTTTACGAGAGTTGTCTATAATCGAGCCTATTTGTTGACTATTTTTTACATTGAGTTATCATAAAATCCGATAACATGCACATCGACCCATTCCATTTTTCAAAGCGTGAAAGGCAGTTGCTGCGTATTCTTCCTGAGGGTGGCGGTAGGCCGCGAGACCTTATGCGGGAAAGTGGCATCCCGCATGCTTCCTTATATCTGGCGTTTGAGCACCTTGAAGCTCGCGGGTTTGCAGAGCGCATCATAAAGGATCGCAAAATATACTGGCGCAAGACAGGAAGCCGAGAGGTGGAATTGCGAGATGCGGCACATATCAATGTGTATGGCGATAGGGAAGCCGTGCGACATCTGGTCCACGAATCCCTCAAGCTCCCACCTGCATCACGCATTACAGTTCTCGAAGGCACACAAGAAGAAAGTGGATGGCTCAAGCTTTTTACTGAAGAAGAGACCATAGATATGAATACCCTACTTGCGAAGCGAAAAATAATTTGCGAGAACATAGTATCGGAATCTTATTTTAAAGATGCATCTCGATATCTTGGAAATGACTGGGCGCTAAGCTATAAAAGCCGTCCCATTATTACCTACACTATACGCCGAGAACTTATCCCATCCTCCGCAATGCTCCTGGTCCTGCCGTTAAAAATCATACTGTTGTATGCCGGCGAGCATCTTGCGCTCGAAATAAAGAATAAGGAAATGACCGCCCTTATTACTGGAATGACGACTATTGTGAAGCAGAGTGGGAGGAAGGTGACTATTAGCGAGGACTTCTCTTTTCGTGAAAGCAAATAGCGCGCACCCAAAGGGTGCGCGCTATTCTTATTGAGTCCTTACGCCTTGGAGACGCGCTCGACGTAGGCGCCTTCTTCCGTGTTCACACGGATGACGTCGCCCGCGTTGATGAAGAGGGGAGTGTTCACCGTGGCGCCCGACTCGAGCACCACCTGCTTGGAGCCGCCCTGCGCGGTGTCTCCCTTCACGGCCGGCGGCGCTTCCTTCACCGTGAGTTCCATCTTGATCGGGATCTTCACCGAGACCGGTTCATCCTTATACACCATCACTTCCACCGGTGCGTTCGTGGTGAGCCACTGGATCTTGTCGTGCACTGCGTCCTCGGGGAACTTGAAGCGGTTTTTGGGATTACCTTCCTCGGCGAACCACGATTCGCCGCGGTTGGTGTAGAGGTACACTGCGTCCATGTCGGTGAGGTCAGCCTCTTCAACCGTCTCGCTCTGGTGGAAGGAGATCTCGATCACGCGACCGGTGATCACGTTGCGCAGCTTGGTCTGATTCACCGGCTTCCTCATCTGCATGCGGAACACATGGGACGAGAGCACCTCGTACGGTGCGTTCTCGTATTCGATCACGGTCTTCGGGACGATTTCGTTGTAAGCAAGTACGGCCATGGTAACTAATGTTGCGGCGCTCTGGTTATAAAAAATACGCCGTGAGGCGATAGAGCGCTGATAAGGGTATGATACAGGACGTGGGGGACCATGTAAACAAATGGCAGGAACTCGAGACCGCCTCGGACGAGGAGGTGCTTCGCGCTGCCCAGCGCGAGCCCGACTACTTCCGCATCCTGGTGCGGCGCTACGAGGCGCCGTTCATGCGGAAGGCCAAGTCCATCCTCTACAGCGAGGAAGACGCCGAGGAGGTCGTCCAAGACACCTTCACCCGCATCTATATATATGCAGATCGGTATGAGCCGCAGGCGGGCGCCACATTTTCCTCCTGGGCGTACGCAATACTCACGCGTCTTGCATTCACACGGTACAAGAAGCTCTCGCAGGGGCGCAAGCGCATGGCACCCTTGGAGACCGAGACGTACGAGCGCATTCCAGACACCGCGGACTTCCTGGAGGATCTGTCCATCCGGAATGAAGTAATCGTCGCGCTCGCGAAGCTGCCTGAAACCGCAGCCCGTGTGTTGCGGTTACAATTTATTGAAGGAAAGAGCCAAGAAGAAATCGCTGCCATAGAAGGCTCGTCCGTATCCGCGATCAAAACCCGCGTGCACCGCGCGAAGAAAGATTTCAAGAAAATCTACGACTCACAAAAATATGACTAATGACACGAACCGCATTTCAACTATAGAGCAGACCGTGATGCGTCGCGTGACTGCTGCGCACACGCTGCGCCCGCTGCTTTCGAATGCTGCGTTCGCGCTTGTGCTCTTCGTCCTTGCGCTTTATGGCGTGGGTAGGGAAGTGTGGGTGGCGAAGGTGTTCGAGAATGCGCCCCACGCCGACATCATCGCCGCGCTGCGGTTCTTCGCCTACGCATTCCTCGACACACGCCTCATCGTCCAGGCGCTCTGCCTCGCGGTCCTCTTCGCGTTCGTCTGGATGGTCCGCGACGTGCTTCGCGCTATTACGATTCAGACAGCTTCGCTTTAATTTGCTTGAAGAGGTCGTTCGCCACCGACTTATTCTCGCGGAGGAAGGTGCGGGAGGCATCGTAGCCACGGCCGAGCGGCGTGTCACCCATTTTGTAGGAGCTACCCGACTTCTGGATGATGTCGTACTTCTCGCCGAGCGCCAGCAGTTCGCCTTCGCGATTGATACCCTCGCCGTAGATGATGTCGAACTCGGTCGTCTTGAACGGGGCAGCGACTTTATTCTTCACCACCTTTACGCGCGTGCGGCCGCCCACGACTTCCTCGCCTTTCTTGATAGACGCGATGCGGCGGATGTCGAGGCGCACCGAGGTGTAGAACTTGAGCGCCTTCCCGCCGGTGGTCGTCTCCGGATTACCGAACATCACGCCGAGCTGCATGCGGATCTGGTTGATGAATATGATGATCGTCTTCGATTTCGCCGTGATCGCGGTGAGCTTGCGCAGCGCTTGCGACATAAGGCGCGCCTGCTTACCCATCTGCGCCTGGCCCATATCGCCCTCGATCTCATCCTTCGGGGTGAGCGCGGCGACCGAGTCGACGACAATAATATCCACATTCCCGCTGCGCACGAGCGACTCTACGATCTCGAGTGCCTGCTCGCCGGTGTCCGGCTGGGAGATGAGGAGCTCGTCGAGCTTCACGCCAATTTTGCGCGCGTACTCCGGGTCAAGCGCGTGCTCGGCGTCGACGAATGCGGCGATACCGCCTTTCTTCTGCGCTTCCGCGATGGCGTGGAGGGCGAGTGTGGTCTTACCCGACGACTCGGGACCGAATATTTCTACGATGCGGCCCTTGGGGAGGCCCCCGATACCGAGCGCGGCGTCGAGCCCGATCGATCCAGTAGAAATGGCAGGAATAGGTTCCTGCTTCCCAGAGCCGAACGTCATAATGGCCTCATCGCCGAACTTGGTCTGGATCTGCTTTATTGCGAGCTCGATCGACTTGCGCTTCGCGTCGTTGTCCTTGGTCGATTCGTCGATCTTCTTCACAGCTACCGGTTCCTCATCCGCGTGCGAGCGGGATTCGGTCTTCGTTTTCGCGGATTTCCTTGGCATAAAAGTCGTACAAATTATGAATTAGGGCACGTACACGGTTTCTTCGCGGGTCACGCTCCTGCCGAACCGGTCGGTCGCCGTAAGACTCATTATACTCGCCCCGCGTGGAAGCACGATGAGGCGGGAGAAGTTCCCATGGTCGTCGGTGAGGATGGGGGAGCCGTCGAGCGCGAGCTCGGTCACCCGGAACGCTTGCCCCGAAAGCGTCACCACGCCCGGAGTGCTTGAGGCGTCGAGGGTCACGCTCGCGTGGAGCGCGGGCCCCTCGATAAGCGGGAGGGCCTCCACCGCGCCATAGCCGACCAGGATGAGGAGCACGATGGCGATGGCGGCGCGCAGGGGCATGCGCTAAAAGACGTCGACGTCAGTATCCTCGCCTGGAGGCGGGGCACCGGCACCGGCGCGCGAGAGCACCTCGCGTGGCTTGCTACCGTCGGCAGCGCCGATCACACCCTTTTGCTCGAGCAGGTCCATAAGTCGTGCTGCGCGGCTATAGCCGATGCGCAGTTTGCGCTGGAGATAGCTTGTCGAGGCGCGGCCAGCTTCTTCCACTGCCGCGCGCGCTTGGTCGTAGAGGTCATCATCCACATCGTCGTCACCGAGGTCGCCCGCGAGCATGATGGCGTCGTTCGGCGCGGCGCCCGATTCACCGCCCATGTTGCCGCCGAGCTCAAGCGACGGGATCTCGCCTGCATTGTGACTCTTTATATAGCTCGCGACCTTCTTCACTTCGCCCTCGCTGATGTACGCAGTCTGGATACGCACCGGCTTTTGCATGTCGCTCGAGAGGTACAGCATATCGCCAGCGCCAAGTAGCGTCTCTGCTCCGCCCTGGTCGAGGATGGTGCGTGAGTCGATCTGGCTTGCCACTTGGAGCGCGAGGCGGGTCGGGACGTTCGCCTTGATGAGGCCCGTGATCACATTCACCGATGGGCGCTGGGTGGAGAGCACGAGGTGGATGCCCACCGCACGACTCATCTGTGCAAGGCGCACGATGGATGCTTCAAGCTCGCGCGGGTACTTCTGCATAATATCGGCGAGTTCGTCGATGACTATCACGATATACGGCATGCTTTCGGGCTTCTGCTCGGACTTTGATTTGCGTGCCGGTTCCACGACCGAGGAATGATACGACTCGATGTCGCGCACGGTCTCTGTCTCGAGGATGTTATAGCGGCGCTCCATTTCCTTTGCCGCCCACTTGAGCGAGAGGATGGCTTTCTTTGGATCGGTAATAACCGGCGTGAGGAGGTGGGGGATACCGTTATAGAGTGTGAGCTCCACGCGCTTCGGGTCGATCATGATAAAGCGCAGCTGATTGGGCCCATTGCGGTAGAGCAGGGAGGTGATGAGCGCGTGGATGGCCACTGACTTACCAGAACCGGTCGCGCCGGCCACCAGCCCGTGCGGCATTTTGGCGATGTTCACGTAGTGCGGCGTACCGGTGATGTCGCGACCGAGCGCGGCCAAGAGCGGCTTCTTGCTCTCCGTCCACTCAGGGGCAGAGAGTACTCCGCCGAGGCCCACCATTGCTTTGGTGGTGTTCGGCACTTCAATACCCACGAGTGACTTGCCTGGTATCGGTGCTTCGATGCGTACCGGGTGTGCAGCGAGCGCGAGCTCGAGGTTACCCTGAAGCGAGACGATCTTACTGAGGCGGACGCCTTCGGCGGGCTTCACGGCGTAGCGGGTGACGGTTGGACCAACCGACACTTCATCCATTTCCACATTGATGCCGAAGTTCTGGAAGGTGCGCTTGATGATATTTGCGTTCGCCTTGATGTCTCCGGTGCCCGGCTTGCCTTTGTCCTCGCCGAGTATCGAGAGGGGAGGGGGGTCGTACTCGCCGTCGAAGTTCTGGATCACGCTTGCGGCGCCAGTGGGAGCGCCTACTGGGCGGTTGAAGACGTTTACCACCGGCTCAGCATCGTGCATGGGTGGCGCCGGCGCATCCGCTGGCTCGAGGGCGGGTGCGACAGGCACTGGAGCAGCTTCATCGGGATTCTGTCCGCCGCGGATAGTGAGGGCACCGAGGTCCATGTTTTCCACCGCTGCGTTTTTGGTGCGTCGCACCGCCTCCTGGAGTAGGTATGCGATGCGTGTTACATCTGCAGACAACACGAGCCCCACGGCGGCCACCGCAAGCAGTATGATGATCGCGCCCCAGACGCCAAACGCGGAAGAAGCAAGCCCACCTACATAAATACCAGCGGTGCCACCCCACTGGCTGGTTGCAAGGCCAAGCAGACCAAGGAATGAGATGAGCATGAGCAAGAGTCCAGACGCCGCCATCCACTCTACGAATGCTCGGTCGAGCATGAGCATGAGTCCGATACCGATTGCCACCACGGGAAGGAGGTACGCTGCGACCCCGAGGAACCCAAAAGCATAGGAAAAGAGCACGATGCCGATCGGTCCGCCGAGCGTGAGCGGCTCAAGCGAAATTAGGAGGATGAGTCCGAATGCGATGAGCACAATCGAGCCGGTCCATTTAATGGCCGCGCGATATTTCTCCGGATCGCGGTCCTTCTTGCGCTTCTTGTCGTTCTTTCCGTTCGCCATGCTTTGTTTCTTTCTCATCATTTTATCACGCTCACGACGGTGCAAATCTTCATGCGTAAAAGTCAATCTTGCGCATGAAGGTAAAGGACATATACTTACCACTACAAAGACATTCGGCATGCCTTTTAGGACAAAAATATGACTGATAAAGGACAAAGTGGCCAACACAAATCTCTCGCCAAGGAGGTAGATTTTAATGGATTTGTCCTAGAAAAAAGTATATTTTCTAACGTATTTGATAAAGACATACGTCGCGTGTATATCTACAAGAAAGTTGAACGGCTCGCGCGCGCTATGCACCTTATCGGCCCTGCTTTCGGACATAGCGGCGCACTCCGGGATCGGGCAGATCAGGTGGCGGTAGCACTTGTGGATGGCGCAGTGCTTCCCCCACGCGAGGCGCGCGAGGCGCTCTCGCGTGAACTGCTTGCGCTCTCGAGCCTCCTCTCGCTCGCGCGCACGAACGGACTCCTTTCGCCGATGAACGCGGATGTTATTGGCAGAGAAGCGCATCTGCTTCTTGAGGAGGTGGCGAGCTATGAAGAGCCGCGCGTGGCGCTCGGGGATAGCCCCACACTCGCTGAAATAGCGAAAGCGTCGCCGCGCGCTCACGCGCGTGTCACCGAGCCGCGACCGAAACAGTCGCCGCCGGTGCGTATCGAGCGGCGAGCTTCGGCGCCGGAAAATAAAGGACAAGTATCGGACAGTCCCACACGCTCATCCCGAAGGGAGGCGGTGCTAGATGTCCTTAAGAGCAGGGGCCCGTCCTATATAAAGGACATCTCGGGGGTCGTGAGGGGCGTAAGCGAGAAGACCATCCAGCGGGAGCTCCAGGCGCTCGTGGCTGAGGGTCGGGTGCATAAAGAAGGAGAGCGCCGATGGACAAAATACTCAATAGTTAGCTGATTGACTGGGTGGCATATATACGGTAGGGTAGTGCCGTGGGAATCATATACAGGCAGGACTCATAAAAGGGTCCGCTCGCCAGCCGGCGGGCGGACCCCGTCATG
Organism: Minisyncoccota bacterium; assembly: GCA_035548315.1. Classification (GTDB taxonomy): domain Bacteria; phylum Patescibacteriota; class Minisyncoccia; order Phycocordibacterales; family Phycocordibacteraceae; genus C7867-001. Next base: position 28,873 of record DASZTF010000026.1, on the reverse strand, counting down.
GTTATGCCTTTAATGTTATCCACACGAAATGTAGGGATAATGGCCTATAAGGCCGGTATACTCTAGGGCATACCGCAGGGGCGGGTTTTCCCTCCTGCGGGGGTCATTGAAAACAGCATACCGAGCTTGTTTATTCGCGGAGGTAATAATCCGCGCGCACGTCCGTCTGCGATAGTGACGGAACGAATGAAAGACACGGATGATCCTCCCTTCACGGAAGCTACACCCGAATGATTTATCTTTGCCAACTAGCCGATGGGTCGCGCGTCGATAGAGCGACCTGTCGGGTAGTGTGAAAGTGCACATTCAAAATTACCAAAAGGGCATGGGGAACGAGAACCCTTATTACAACCTCTCGCTCGCCATGTTTCTTCAATCAACCATTAATTAAATCTATGAGTATTACGAACAACAACGCGGTTGCGAAAGTTGCAGCAGCGGTTGCTGGCGCAGGACTCGTTCTCTCGTCGTTTGCTTTCGCCGTTCCGGCAAATGCAGACACGACGAGCGACCTCCAGAACCAGATCAACGCGCTTCTTGCACAGATCGCATCGCTCCAGGCTCAGCTTGGTCAGGGTTCTGCCTCGACCGGCGCACAGTTCACTCGTGACCTCACCATCGGTTCTACCGGTGCTGACGTAACGGAACTTCAGACCTGGCTCATCAGCAAGGGTTACTCGATTCCGGCAGGCGCAACTGGTTACTTCGGTACCCAGACGCAGGCAGCAGTTGCAGCCTTCCAGGCAGCAAACGGCATCACCCCGGCTGCTGGTTACTTCGGTCCTATCACCCGCGCAAAGGTGAACGCTATGCTTTCGGCAGGCGGCACCACGGGTGGTGGCTCGACGGGCGGCACGACGCTTAGCGGCGGCGAGGCTACCCTCAGCAACTTCAACCTCACTTCTGGCGACACCGTCGCTGAAGGTGATACGGGCACCGAAATCGCTTCGGCGAAGTTCGATGTTCGCGGCGGCGACGTCAATGTCGGTCGCGTAACGGTTGAGGTACAGGCAACGGTCTCCGGCGCAAGCCAGAACCCGTGGCTCTACTTCGATCGCCTCTACGTCTACGACGGTAACACCAAGGTCGGCTCGGTCGACGTTGGTACGCGCGACGCTTGGGACAACAATGGTTCTGGCTCTGGCACCCTCACGGGCACCAGCACCACGGACTACTCGGTTGACATCCCGGTTAGCGACGTCGTGAAGATGGGCGACACCGCAATGCTCTCGATCCGCGCAGACGCGCAGAACACGATCGACTCGGATAACGAGGATCAGGTCTTCGCACTTGCAATTCCGGACAATGGCGTACGCGCAGTTGATGCTGCGGGTATCCAGGAGTACACCGGTGAGACGAACGATCAGGTTGACGTTGACTTCAACAGCAACACCCAGGGCAAGCTTACGGTCTCCGAGGCTTCGGATGATCCGGACGCAGGTGTCCTCGTTGCTGACGACAACACGTCGACTAACGACCTCACGGTCTTCGCGTTCAAGCTCAAGAACACTGAGGATGGCGACTCGCTTGTGGATAGCATCACGACTCGTGTAGCTACCACGTCTTCGGCAGGTCCGGATACCGACATCACGGACATCGTCAAGAAGGCGACGCTCACGATCGACGGCCATGACTACGACGGCGACATCAATTCCGACAACACCATCGACTTCGATCTTTCGAACGAGGACGTGGTTGTAAACGGCAATGATTCGCTCGAGGGTACGGTCACGATCGACCTTGCTTCCCAGAGCGGCCATTACGCTGCAACGGGCCAGTCCCTTACCTTCTCGATTGTCGGCAGCAGCGATGTTGTCGCCGAGGGTGTGAAGGACGGCAAGACCACCACGGTCACCGGTACAGCTAACGGCAACAAGCAGTCGATCGCACTTAATGGCGGTATCGCGGTCTCGGGCAACCACAGTGACAACACTGCGGTCCAGACCACGAACCAGACCGTTACGAATAACTACGGCACGTTCACTATCAAGTTCGACGTGACGGCAGTTGGCGATGACGTGTACGTTCCGAGGATCATTGGTTCGACCAATCCAACTTCGGGCGGTACCTACGGCGGTACGATCTCTTCGACGACCGACGCAGGCGTTCTCCTCATGACCGACATGATTGCTTCGACGACGAGCTCGGTGGTCACCACCACGCTCACCTCGACGGCTGACAATCAGACGAACGGCAACGCGCTCTGGTACGTAATCCACGCTGGTGACACGGAGACGTTCACCGCACAGGCTACGATCAACCCGCTTGGTGTCTCGACTGACCTCAACAGCTTCCAGGTCGGCCTCGACGAGGTCCAGTTCTCGACGGATGCAACCAACTACGGTAGCCTCCAGACCCTGGACATCGATCAGAACGACAGCCAGTTCAACACCGATCCGTTGCCGATCCAGGGCTAATATCGGATAGGGAGCAATCCCGTCTCGGATTAGACTTCGGTTCGACGACTGAAAAGGTAGCAAAAGCCCCGCGCAAGCGGGGCTTTTGCGTTACCCACAGGCTCCATCGAATCATCATGGAGCGGGGTATAGTGTGGTAAGTATTACTCGCTAACTTCCTTTCATGACTACGGTTACCAAGTTCGCAGCTAAGAGCACAGTTTTCCTCATGGGCGTCGCGCTTTTTGTGGGCGCTATTGCGCCAGCATATGTTCACGCGGCTGCGTGTACGTTTTATCGCGACCTCACGATCGGTGTACAGGGAAGCGACGTGGTGTGTCTCCAGACGTACCTTATTAGCAGCGGGTTCTCGATTCCCGCTGGGCCGACGGGGTACTTCGGCACGCAAACGCAGGGCGCGACCGCAGCCTGGCAGGCAGCGCACGGCGTCTATCCGCCGGCAGGATACTTCGGCCCGATCTCTCGCGCAGCATATGCCACCCTCACCTCGGGCTCTTCGGGCGGTAGCGGGGGAAGCGGGGGTACAGGCGCCGCAACACTCTCCGGCTTCAACCTCGTGAGTGGCGATAACGTGAAAGAGAATCAGTCGAATGTGGAAATCGCACAAGCGCGCTTTACCGTGAGCGGTGGCAGCGCTGACCTGAATCGTATCGATCTTGAATTTCAGGCGGAGAGCACGAGCGAAGACGTGCATCCATGGGAATACCTCAAGAACATCCTGATCTACGATGGCAGCGACCGCATCGGATCACTGCAGGTGGGAGACGAAAGCGATTGGGATGAGAATGGCGGTACGAACAATCGCCCGGTCTACCTCGTATCGGTGAATCTCGACGATACGCTTCCCGCTGGCCGCAACGCCGACCTAAGCATCCAGGTGAATACCCAGAATTCGATCGATAACAGTAACAACGGCCAGAGCTTCACGCTCGACGTGCCGGACAATGGGCTCCATGCTACCGACGCAAAGAACAATCAGCTTCGCGTGGGTAATGAGCGCGACACGGTTTCGTTCAACGTGAACGGTGGTAATGGTGGCGTGCACACCAAGGGCACCAACGACACGGCGGTCGTGACGGGTAACGGTGAGCACAGCTACGGCACCTTCACGCTCAAGTTCACCATCACGGCAGAAGGGGACGACGTGTATGTCCCACGCTCGATCAGCAACGATCCGAATTCAGACGCTGGCGTGATCTACGACCCAGATATGCAGCACAATGTCGCGGGAGCTTCGATGACGGCTTCGCTCTCGTCGAGCGCTGATACCGATGGTGATACCTTCGTCATCCACGACGGGGATACCGAGTCGTTCACGGCGCAGGTGGTGATAGATCCGATTGCGACTGACTACTACCAAGTGGGACTTTCGGCGATCCAATTCGCACTACGACCGAATGGATCACTCACCGAGCTCAATCTCAATCAGAACGATAGCCAGTACCACACGGATCCGATCTACATCCCGAATAATTAAAAGAGTATGTGCTCCGAGCACCGCACCCCTCTGGGGCGCGGTGCTCTTGATTGCCTCTGTGTAGTGTGGTATTGTCCAGTCGTTATAAACGCTAAGACCCTCGCATGAAGCAACTTATTGCCATTATTAAACAGCGTGCAGTTACGGCCCTCGCGGTGGTCGTGCTCGCGGGTGCCGGCCTCGGGTTCGCCCCGGTCGCCGCCCATGCGGATACGAATGCCGACCTTGAGGCGCAGATCCAGGCGCTGCTCGCGATTATCGCTCAGCTCCAAGGTCAGATGGGGCAGAGCACCACGGGGTACTACAGCGGGAACTGCGTGTTCACGCGTGACTTGGGCTACGGCATGAGCGGCTCCGATGTCGCGTGCCTGCAGAACTACCTCATCACGAGCGGCTACTCGATCCCGGCGGGCCCCACGGGCAACTACTACAGCCAGACCCAGACCGCAGTCGCGGTGTGGCAGGCTGCGCACGGCGTCTATCCGGCAAATGGCTTTTTCAGCGCGATGAGCCGCACGACCTACCAGAGTCTTACGACGCAGGGGACGAACGGCAACGACAACAATAACAACGACAACGGTAACCTCCGCGGTGGCCAGGCGTCGCTTGAAAGCTACAACCTCGTCGCAGACAGCACGACCCTTCGCGAAGGCACCAACAACCGCGATGCGGCGACGATCCGGGTACGTGCAAGCGGTGGCGACGTCGAACTCAACACGATCGCGCTGCGCGTGCAGGCGAAGGACAGCGGCAGCAACGTCGATCCCTGGGACTACTTCGACAGCATCGTCCTCTTTGACGAGGATAGCGACAAAAAGATCGCGAGCGAGAGCGTGGATCGCTCGAGTGACTGGGATCGCGTGAGCAACGGCAGTCTCCCGACCTACGAGATCACGTTCAAGCACCTAAACGACATCATCCGCGAGGACGACACGGCGCACATCCAGATTCTCCTCTCGGCTGATACGAGCCTCAGCAACAGCGAACTCGATCAGAGCTTCGACCTCTTTGTCCCGAATCGGGGTATCGAGGGCGAAGACAGCACGGGTCGCAACCGCACTGCCGGCGATGACTCTGATACTGTGCGCATTCGCTTCGATAACTAACCGTCCGCATCGTGCACAAGAGACCGGCCGCCCCTCTGGGGCGGCCGGTCTCTTGTGCGTGGTATGATGCTCACGTGCCGTACTTTCTCCATTTCCTGAAGTTCACCTCGGGCTTCGCGCTCATTCTCGGCGGCGCGCTCATCGTGCTACGTATCGCCTCTGGCGCCTAATTGCGTCTCCCGCGTATCTCTGGTATTGTCACGACTGTACGAACCGAAGACCGTGGGTGGCCGAAAGGCACTAAATCCTACGTAGGGAGACCAAGCTATTCTATCGAGTAGCGGTCGAACCTCTCCTCTTTCAGTCGTACGTGCATTAATACAATCGCTATGGCAATTACCAAAGCAAAAAAGGCAGACATCGTCGCCAAGGTTGCAGACGCGCTTTCGAAGGCCACCTCGGTGGTGTTCGTGAAGTTCGGCAAGCTCTCGGTCGCGGACACGAGTGCGATGCGCAAGACTCTCAAGTCTGAAGGCACGCAGTACATGGTCGCGAAGAAGACGCTGATTCGCCGCGCACTTGCCGACCGCGGATATACGGGAACCCTTCCCGAACTCCCCGGTGAAATCGCTATCGCCTGGAACGCAGACGACGCTACGGCGCCGGCACGCGGTATCTGGGAGCACGGCAAGAAGCACAAGGATACGCTCGCCATTGTGGGCGGTGTGTTCGAGGGAGCATTCGCTGATGCGGCGCAGATGACGGCTATCGCCACTATCCCGCCGGTACCAGTGCTCCGCGGCATGTTCGTGAACATTATCAACTCGCCGCGCCAGCGCTTCGCTGTTGCGCTTGGTGAAGTCGCTAAACTTAAGTCATAACTATGAACCAGGAACAGATCATCGACGCAGTCGAGAAGATGACCGTGCTCGAGCTCAACACGCTCGTGAAGGCCATCGAGGAAAAGTGGGGCGTGTCGGCAACTGCGGTTGCGGCAGCTCCGGCAGCAGGTGCAGCAGCGGGCGGTGAGGAGAAGTCGACGTTCGACGTCGAGCTCACCGACGGTGGCGCAAACAAGATCGCCGTGATCAAGGTGGTCAAGGAAGCACTCGCGCTCGGCCTCAAGGAGGCGAAGGATATGGTGGACGGTGCTCCGGCCATGCTCAAGCAGGGCATGAAGAAGGAGGACGCCGACGAACTCGCGAAGAAAATCACCGAGGCAGGTGGCAAAGTAACCCTTAAGTAGGGTTACTGCACACCTGCCCCAAGACGATTCTGGATACCGGAGGGATGAGGGCTCACCCCATCCCGACGTGCCAGAATCGCGAGGGCCAGACTCGAAAAACGCCCGCGGATGCGGGCGTTTTTCGTATCACATTCGGGGTTTGCGCAAGCGGAAGTGGGGTAGGTACAATGCGGGGACTTTATGGACCCGCTCGGAAAGCTGTTTGGATCACCGGCACGCGTAAAGCTCCTGCGCCTCTTCCTCTTTAACGACGACTCCGTGTTCACGAGTGCCGACGCCGCCGAGCGCGCGAAGGTGCCCACGACCGCTGCGCGCCGTGAGATCGGGATGCTGGTCGCCGCGGGAGTATTGAAGCGCCGCAGTGGCGGATACATCGCAAATCCGCGCTTCCCGCACTACGACCCCCTGGTAGTTTTTCTCCGCACCACTACCTCTATTAAAGACGCCGATGTCGTGAACCTCTTTAAGAAAGCGGGAGCAACTCGCGCAATCGTGCTCTCGGGTATTTTCACGGGATCTATCGAGCCCAAAGTGGACGTGCTTATCGTGGGTGATCGCCTCGAGGAGCGGAAGATCAAAGCCGCTATCCAGACGATGGAGGCAGAACTCGGAAGGGAGCTCCGTTACGCGGCTTTTTTGACTCCCGACTTCCGCTACCGCCTCGGGGTGTACGACCGCCTCATCCGCGACGTGATGGACTACCCGCACCGGACCATATTAGACAAGATCGGGCTTTAAAATTGTGTTGTAGTGGGCCGAAGGTCCCCGTAGGGGAGTATCCACAGACGCTCTTCATGAAGACCCCACCCTTGCTACACTTAGGAGAGCAGGCCCAACCACCTGCGGGAACCATTACTGAATAACGTTACCGTTACGTAAACCTATGTTTCTTACTACGTGGGCACAGGTGCTCCAGGCTTCGTTCGAAAGCCTCTTGTTCGGCCTCGTGAGCTTTATCCCGAACCTTGTGGTCGCCATCATCATCTTCGTGATCGGATGGCTCATCGGTGTCGGTATCGGCCGCGTGGTCGCGCAGGTTATCACCGCACTCAAGATCGATCAGGCGCTCCGCTCTGCGGGTGTTGATCGTGTCGTCGAGCGCGCAGGATTCACCCTCAACTCGGGTGCATTCCTCGGCTTCCTCGTGAAGTGGTTCTTTATCGTCGTATTCCTCGTCGCAGCGCTCGACGTGCTCCACCTCACGGTGGTCACGGCGTTCCTCTCGACGGTGGTGCTCGGCTACCTCCCGCAGGTCATTGCGGCGGTGCTCATCCTTCTTGTCGCGGCAGTGATCGCGCAGGCAGCAGAGCGCGTCGTCGCAGGATCCGCTCGCGCAGCGCACCTTACGTCGGCGAATCTCTTGGGGTCGGTCGCGAAGTGGGCTATCTGGGTGTTCGCGGTCCTCGCGGCACTCGACCAGCTCGAAGTCGCGCCGGCATTCGTCCAGACGCTCTTCACGGGTGTCATCGTGGCGATCGCCCTTGCGGTCGGTCTCTCGTTCGGCCTCGGCGGCCAGGTGGCTGCTGCGCGCTACATCGAGAAGGTCCGCGAGCAGGTGAAGGACTAACTCACTCGTTCGGTTCTTGCAAAACGTCCCGAGGTAACGAGGGACGTTTTGCTTTTGTATAGAAAATAAAAAACCGATGGGTGGGGAAGGGAGCCGTGGTGCTCCGCTTCCCGCACATCGATTCGTCATTGTTCCCACGAGTTGCCGTAGGCTGCGCCGACACACGTGCCGACGAGGAGTAAGACCAAGAAGATCAGGAAATAGTCTGCGAAATGCATTTTCAACACCGATATCTAACCGGTCTCCCGCTGCTGCAAATACAATATTACTTATAAAATGGCTTATTGTCAATATATTCCGGAGACGGCATAGCTAGGCCCTGGGACGGGGCGCTGGGCCTATTTGACAGTAAATAGGGGAGGGGGTATCTTAGGGAGACGTGAATACCACCCGAAAAGACTCCCGAAAACGAAGCGGTTAGTCCGCGCCGGTAACGGTGCGTACGAAAAAACCGCCTCACGGCGGTTTTTTCATGGGAGGAAATGTGATTCACGGGGTTCGTTGACAATCGAATACGCATAGGTAATCAAAGCTCCGATGTAAAAGTCGGAGTGAGAAAATGCAACTCAATTAAGTTAATTGTGGTGTTCAAGTCTCCGTACAGGAGATAAGAAGGGTGCACGGTGGATGCCTAGGGTGAGAACAGCGATGAAGGACGCAGCCAGTCAGCGAAAACTTCGGGGAGGCGATTTGCAGCCTTCGATCCGGAGGTGTCCGAATGGGGAAACCTACTCTCGTATGAGAGTACTCATTGAGTAATGTCTTTGAGAGCGAACCTCGGGAAGTGAAACATCTCAGTACCGAGAGGAAAAGAAAACAAGAGCGAGCCGTGTTCCGTCTGCGCATTATGTTTGTGCGGATGGAACACGTCTCTCGCGATTCCGTCAGTAGCGGCGAGCGAAATCGGAAGAGCCCAAACCAGTGGTTTCGATCACTGGGGTTGTAGGGCAGAGTGGCCGCAAGGCAGAGAGTTACCAATTGTCTACATAGCAGAAGTTGCTGGGAAGCAGCGCCATAGAGGGTAATGGCCCCGTACGCGAAATGTATGACGACTCTTGCTCTGTTCCTGAGTATCTCGAGACACGAATAGCTCGAGTGAATCTGCCGGAACTAACCGGTAAGGCTAAATATGTTCTCACACCGATAGTGAACTAGTACCGTGAGGGAAAGGTGAAAAGAACCCCGAGAGGGGAGTGAAATAGAACTGAAACCGTGTACTTACAAAGGGTGGGAGAGGGTCGTCGCAAGACGGCACCTTGACCGCGTGCCTATTGAAGAATGAGCCGGCGAGTGTGTGTATGTTGCTTAGCTAAGTCCTTGATCGGATGCAGCTGTAGGGAAACCGAGCGTGAATAGCGCGTCAGTAGCATACATACGACCCGAAGCCAGATGAGCTTGCCATGCGCAGGGTGAAGTTTCTCGAAAGAGAGATGGAGGCCCGAACCCGTTGATTGTGCAACATCTTGGGATGACGTGTGGTAAGGAGTGAAAAGCTAATCGAATCTGGTAATAGCTGGTTCTCTCCGAAACAGCTTTTGGGCTGGCGTTGCGTGTTCCTACTGGGGGTAGAGCACTGGAAGGGTTCAACAGGGAGAAATCTCGTGAACCCTATCAACCTCCGAATACCAGTAGTTCACAGCGCAGCAGTTAGAACGTGGGGGCGAAGCTCCACGGATCGAAAGGGGAAGAGCCCTGATCGCAAGTTAAGGCCCCAAAATCGATGCTCAGTATATCCACAAGGAAGTGGGGATCCATAAACAGTGAGGATGTTGGCTTAGAAGCAGCCATCATTTAAAGAAAGCGTAACAGCTCACTCATCGAGGGTCCCTGCGCCGAAGATGATCGGGATTAAGCATCGTGCCGAAACTGCGGGTGTATATCGTATTCGTACGATATGTGCGGTAGGAGAGCGTTCGCATCGCGATGAAGAGTAAGGGGTGACCCATCTTGGAGCGTTGCGAAGTGAGGATGCCGGTACAAGTAACCACAATGCGGGTGAGAACCCCGCACGTCAAAAGAACAAGGTTTCCTCGGCCATGGTAATCATCCGAGGGTTAGTCGGGCCTAAGGGGATGGCGAAAGCCGCACCCGATGGACACACGGTCAATATTCCGTGACCATTCCGTATGCGATGGAGTGACGGATTGCTGTAATCATTGCCCATTATTGGATTTGGGTCGGTGCTGTGAGGAGGTGTACTAGGTAAATCCGGTACGCATTACTCCGAGCAGAGCCGCAATTGCCCTCTACGGGGGGTGAGAGAGTGGTGAGCGCGATTCCAAGAAAAACTTCTAAGCTTCAGTACGTGAATGTCCGTACCGCAAACCGACACTGGTGTTCAAGTCGAGTAGACTACGACGAACGAGTGAGAGATCCTCAAGGAACTCGGCAAAAAAGCGGCCGTAAGTTAGCGATAAGGCCTGCCCGTAGCAATACGGGCCGCAGTGAAAGTCTCCCTGCCAACTGTTTACCAAAAACACAGCTCCCTGCGAACTCGTAAGAGGAGGTATAGGGGGTGACGCCTGACCAATGCCGGAAGGTCAAGTACGGTTGGTACCCTACTTCGGTAGTGTGCTGGACTGTATAAGCCCCGGTGAATGTCGGCGATAACTATAATCGTCCTAAGGTTCCGCGTCCGATTCGTCGGTCGCGGAACGGATTGGGACGATTATAGGAGACCGTAAACAGTGCAGAGATGCGTGCGTCATTCAAAGCTACCTCGTTATTCAGAAATGAATAACAGATCCGCGGCTCACAAGAGAGGCCATACGCCGCGTACCCTCAGTCATCGCAAGATGAACGGGTAAAGAAATGGTCCATGGTATGGAATACATGAGCGCAATTCCTTGTCGGGTAAATTCCGACGTGCACGAATGGCGTAATGAGTGGGGAACTGTCTCGAGGATTCGCTCGGTGAAAATGCATTTCCGGTGAAGATGCCGGATACCTGTAGTTAGACGAAAAGACCCTAGAAGCTTTACTGCAGCTTCATATTGGGGCTACGTGCTGTATGCGTAGCATAGTGGGCAGAGGTTGAAGCACTGATTTCGGTTGGTGTGGACTCGTCAGTGAAATACCCATCTTACAGCGTGTAGTTTCTAACCGACGTGATGAACCACGTCGGGACCGTGTGTGGCAGGCAGTTTTGGTGGGGCGCTATCCTCCTAAAAGGTAACGGAGGAGTCTATTAAGGTCATCTAGTCGCGAATGGAAACCGTGACGATAGTGTAATGGCATAAGATGGCTTAACTGCGAGGCGTACGTGCCAAGCAGATGCGAAAGCAGAGCATAGTGAACCGATGGTCCGCCTTAGATGCGGCCAGAGATTAACGGATAAAAGTTACTCTAGGGATAACAGGCTAGTTCCGCCCAAGCGTCCATAGCGACGGCGGAGTTCGGCACCTCGATGTCGGCTCAACATAGCGCGGGGCTGGAGAAGGTCCCAAGCGTTTGGCTGTTCGCCAATTAAAATGTTACGTGAGCTGGGTTCAAACCGTCGTGAGACAGGTTGGTCTCCTATCTACTACAGGCGTTGATTATTGCGTGGGGTCGTCCCTAGTACGAGAGGACCGGGATGAACTGACCTCTGGTCTACCAGCTGTTCCGCCAGGAGCACCGCTGGGTAGCTATGTCGGGTTCCGATAACCGCTGAAAGCATATAAGCGGGAAACGGGCCACAAGATTAGTAATCAGTATGAGACACCTTGCAGATTACGAGGTTGATAGGCGTTAGATGAAAGTACCGTAAGGTATTGAGTCGAGACGTACTAATATGTCCAATCTCTTGTGCGGAACCTTGTTCGGCACAATTGATTTAATCTGAGTTTGTAATTACCTATGCGTATTCGGTTGTTGACGCAATCGAAGTTGAAATTTGAATCCTGTGTTCTGGTGGTTTGGCGCGGTGGTCACACCCGTTCTCATTCCGAACACGGCAGTTAAGCATCGTAGCGCCGATGGTACTCGAAAGGGGAGAGTAGGTAGCCGCCAGAACAGAGGATTTAATACAAAATCGCCCGTATGGGCGATTTTGTTTTATACTGTGCGCATATGTGGGGACGGCATCGGAAGGCGCTTATTGTGGCGATACTGCTCTGTATCGCAGGATTCTTGGTGGCGGTGACGCTTATCGCTACGCTCTACAAGGCGCCGAGCTGCAACGACGACACGCAGAACCAGGGCGAGACCGGAGTGGACTGCGGCGGCCCATGCAGTCACCTCTGTACCGCGGATCAACTCAAAGCTCAGGTGCTCTACGCGCGCCCACTCACGCAGCAACCTGGTCGCACCGATGTCATCGCTGCAATCGCGAATAAAAATCCCGCTGCTGCGGCGAAGAATGTACCGTTCACCGTCACGCTCTACGGCGGCGATGGCACCGTGCTCGCGACTAAGCAGGGCACGGTCGATCTCCCGCCCGCGGCTACGGTCCCTGTGTTCATCCCGGGACTCTACAGCGGATTCCAGTCGGTCGCGCATGCGTTCCTCACGATCGATGACAATGCCGTGTACTGGTATCGCTACACCGATACGCGACCAGTACTTCCGACCTCAAATGTGACGGTGACGCCGGGGGACGCACCCCGGGCGACAGCGAGTGTGTCGAACCCGACCGCGTATCACATACTCAATCTCCCTGTGGTGATCACCGTGTTCGACGCGAGCAATAACGCGATCGCAGCCTCGCGTACGGTGGTGGACCAAGTGCCGCCGCAGGGCAGCGCCTCCATGATTTTCACTTGGAATGCGGCGTGGAACGGCACTCCGGCGCGGGAAGAGGTCGTGCCGCAATTGCCGCTTCCGTAGCATGGCCGAGACTGTACGCGCACTCTCGTTCCGTACGCTTCTTGCAGAGTGGCCCCTCGTCGCTATAGCGACGGCGCTCTCACTGCTCGGGCTCGTCACGATGAATACCTACGGCACGGGGTCGCTTGCGCCGCGCCAGCTCGTGTTCATCGTGATCGGCGTCGTTGTCTATTTTCTCATTACTGCGATCGACGCGCGGTTCTTGCGACGCACCCCCGTGATATTGAGCGGGTACGTGTTCGTCCTCGTGCTTTTGGTCGTGCTGCTTGTGGCCGTGCACCCGGTCATGGGCGCGCGCAGCTGGTTTGACCTCGGGCTCGTGTCCTTCCAGCCCACCGACCTGGTGAAGCTCGTGCTTATCGCACTTCTGGCGAAGTACTTTTCTCGCCGGCACCTTGAGATTGCTAATATCCGCCACATTGTGGTCTCGGGTCTCTATGCTGCCGCACCCGCGCTCCTCGTGCTCCTGCAGCCCGATCTCGGTACTGCGGTGATCTTGGGCTCGATCTGGTTTGGCATGGTGCTTGTGTCCGGTATCCCGAAGCGGCATCTCGCCGCAGTGCTCCTTATCGGACTTGCTGCCGCAGCGGGACTCTGGTCCTTTGGGCTCCACGATTACCAGCGCGCGCGTATCATGGCGTTCGTGAATCCGGCCGCAGACATCCACGGCTCGGGGTACAACGCTTATCAAGCGACGGTGGCGGTGGGCAGCGGAGAATGGTTCGGGAAGGGCATTGGGTACGGCACGCAGAGCAAACTGCGCTTTCTCCCGCAGTACGAGACCGATTTCATTTTCGCTGCGTTTGCAGAGGAGTGGGGGTTTGTGGGCGTCGGGCTGGTGCTCATTTTGTACGGACTGCTCTTGTTCCGCCTTATCGAAATCGCGCGCCGCTCGGCGACCAACTTTGATGCGTTATTTACGATCGGCGTCGCTATTCTCATCATGGCGCACGTCGCGATTCACGCGGGCATTAACCTTGGCCTCCTTCCCGTTACCGGCACGACGATTCCATTCATGAGCTACGGCGGGTCGCACCTCGTGATGGAATTCGCCGCGCTCGGTATCGTATCCTCGCTTGCGAAGTATGGTCGCAGCGCACCGCGAGAAGCGGTGGGGCAAGAGTACGTCGGCTAGTACGCGCCGAACGTCTTCCGCAGCATCCGCTCTTCCGTAAACTCGGTCGTGACGCGTGCGTGAAGCGCGTCTCCCAGTGCCGTAGCACGTGCAGGATCAGCAATGAGTTCACTTATTTTCTCTGCAGCAATGTCAGGTGCAAACGGCGGGATGAGTATGCCCGATTTCTCGTCTTCGATTACTTCTGGGATGCCGCCCACATTCGTAGCGACGACGGGAAGAGACGCGCACCCTGCTTCAAGGATGACCAGGGCAAGTGCTTCGCTGCGCGAGGTGTGGAGGAAGAGGTCGAACGCACTCATCTTAGTGTCAATAGCTGTGACAAACCCAAGCAGAAACACGCAGTCCGCGAGCCCGAGTTTCTCGACGAATTCCTTAAGGCGCGACGCTTCTTGCCCGGTTCCCGCGACGACCAGGATCGCTCGCGGGTGTTTCTCGTGGACGAGTTTGAACGCGCGGATGGCATCGACGACGCGCTTGGTGGGGTGCAGCTCACACGCCATACCGATCCAATAGCGGTCCGCGTGCTGCGGCAGGAGCGCGGCGCGAGCTTCGCTGCGCGGGAGCAGGGCGGGGCAGGTGAGGCTGTTTTTCACCACTACCATTTTCTGCGCGATGCCAGGAAATCCACGCATATCACGCTTGATCGCCTCCGATACGCAGAGCGTAACGTCGGATAGGGCAATGGTAATGCCCGAGAGGAACCAGATAATCACGCGCTGCCAGCGCGGCCGATCTTCATTGAACGCCCAGCCGTGCGCAGTGAATACGATGCGCGGCACGCGCGCGTGCCGCGCGGCGAGTGCACCAAGCCCGCCCGCTTTCGCGCTATTGATATGGACGATATCCGGTGCGCGCTCTTTGAACAGATGCGCGAGCGCGTGGTAGGTGCGCCAATCATTCCGTAGGTGCACATCGCGCCCAAGCTCAGGGATCTGGATGGTCTCGATAGCGTGCTCGGCGAGTCGGTCGGTGAGCACTCCGGGCTCTCCATACGCGACCGCGACGCGATAGCCGGCGGCGTACGCGCCTCGGGCGAGCAGGTAGACGTATTTCGTCGCACCGCCCCAGCTGCCTTTGGTGATAACGTATAGGACGGAGGGCAGGGTGGGTGAGGGGGAGTCCATGGAAACTATAACTTCCTATCGTTATGAGAGGTTATATAGTATATAGAGCGTATCACATGACTACCGGCAGCCGCCGCGCCTCCGTGCTCCTCTTTGTAGGGGACCTCCTGGTCTTCGTCTTTTCCCTGTGGCTGACTCTCCTCGTGCGCTACGGCCAGATTCCTTCCCGCGTGCTCCTTAACGCCCACGCTGGGCCGTTCGCCTTCCTCTTTATCGTGTGGCTCCTCGTGTTCTACATGGGTGGGTTGTACGAGAAGCGTGCCGTGCTCTTTAAGCGCGATCTTTCGGGACGGCTCATCCGCACCCAGATCTTCAACATCGTCATCGCCGCACTGTTTTTCTTTTTCATCCCTGCGCTCGGCATCACGCCAAAGACGAACCTGTTCATCTACTTCGTCATCTCGCTCGCGCTCATCTTGCTCTGGCGCCTCGTACTCTCGCCGCGCATCACCACACGTCGCACGCGTGATGAAGCGGTCATCATCGGTGCTGGCCCCGAAGTCGATGAGCTCGCTGCCGAACTGCGCGGGAATAGCCGGTACGCGCTCTACTGCGAGGAAGTCATCGACCCGGCGCAGGTGTCGCATGAACTTTTTGCCGCTGCGCTCGATCGCGCTGAAGCGCGGCACGTGCGTTTGCTTATCGTGGACACGCGCGACGCAGACGTCGCGCCATTCGTGCCACTCATCTACCAGCGCGCGTTCGAACGTGGCTCGTATGAAATCGTCGATCTCCTCGCGCTCTACGAAGAAGTGTTCGATCGTGTGCCGCTCACGCTGCTCGGCTACGAGTGGTTCTTCCGCTACGCGACCCGGCGGGTGTCGGGTGCGTACCTCCTCGCAAAGCGCATCACCGATATCGCGGGCGGGCTCGTGATGGGAGCCGTCACCATTATCGCGACGCCGTTCGTGTGGATCGCGATGCGCCTTGAAGGACCAGGCCCGCTGTTCATCGAGCAGAATCGTATCGGGGAACATGAGACCTGCGTGCGCTCGTACAAATTCCGCAGTATGCGGATGAACAAAAGCGCTTCGAGCGACTGGACGGTAGACGAGAAAGACGAGAATCCCGTGACGAGAGTGGGTGCATTCCTGCGTCTTACTTCGCTCGATGAATTCCCACAGTTCATCAATATCCTCGCCGGGGAGCTCTCGCTCGTGGGGCCGCGTAACGACATCGAGGGGCTGGGGAAGCGTCTCGCCGAAGCACTCCCGTACTACCGCGTGCGCTACCTGGTGAAGCCCGGCATCACCGGCTGGGCGCAGGTCAATCAGCAGTACGAACAGGGCAACATCAGCCCGCAGTCGATCGAGGAAACTAAGATGCGCCTCGCGTACGACTTTTACTATCTCAAGCACCGCTCGTTCGTGCTCGACATGACCATCGCGCTTAAGACCGTAAAGCGCATGCTGTTCCGGCTCGCTTCCTAAGCGTAGTATGGAGAACATGCACAACGTGTTCATTACTGGTGCCGCGGGCTACGTGGGAGCTATGCTCGTGGAGAAATTCGCTGCGCGTCCTGACGTCGGGAAAGTAATCGGCCTCGATAAAGAGCCGATGCCAGAGAACTTCAAAGATATTGCCAAGCTCCATTACATTCAGGCAAACACGGCCGATTCCTGGCAGGAGAAAGTAGAGAAGTACAAACCGGATATCGTGATCCACACCGCGTGGCAGATCCGCGAGATCTACGGTAACCGCCCGCTCACCTGGAAGTGGAATATCGATGGGTCTGATAATGTCTTCGACTTCGCACTTGGTAACGCGTTTGTTGACCGCTTGATTCATTTTTCGACCGTCGCAAGCTACGGCGCGTTTGCCACTAACACGACCGAACACCGCTATACCGAAGACGATCCGTTTAGGAAGACCGACTACCTCTACGCAGAAGAAAAGCGCATCAGTGAAGAGCATTTAAAGGAGCGGTACGAAAAGAGTGACAAGCATACAGCTGTTTCAATCATCCGTCCGGCGGCGATCACAGGACCGCGCGGGCGCTTTATGCGTATCCGCTTTGGGCTGCAGTCTGCGCTCTCGGGCGCGCTCAAGCAGGAGAAATCGGCGGTGTACAACCTCGTCGCGGCGATGACCGCGTGGGTGCCGGTGACGCCCAAATGGCTGCGCCAGTACATCCATGAGGACGACATCGCAGGACTCGTGGAGCGCCTCGCCTTTGGTCCGCGAGTGGATGGGTATGAAGCCTTCAACGGCGCGCCCCCGGGGCCAGCAGTGTACGGAAAAGATATGGCAAAAGCAGTGGGGAAGCGCATGCTTCCTGTCCAGCCGTGGATGGTGCGGCTGCCATTCTTCCTCTTCTGGCACCTCACCCGCGGCAAGATCCCGACAGCTAAGGGCAGCTGGAAGGGATATTCCTACCCGATCGCAGTGGATGGTAACAAGGCGACGAACATGCTCGGCTACCGCTACCAGTACGAGAGCTTCGATGCGTTCTACTACACCAATGGCTACTACGAATCCTACGTGCCGAAGGAGCTGGTGAACCATAAAGCATGATCATCGACGGCCGACAGATCGCGGCAGAAATTCTTGCAGACACAAAAGCGCGTGTGTCGGTGCTTGGTCGTACGCCGACCGTGCGCGCGGTAACTGTTTCTCCAAACGCGGCGACGGAATCGTATCTGCGTATCAAGGCCGTGCGCGCGGCTGATGCGGGCATGCAGCTTGAAGTGGTGAAACTTCCAGATAGCGCGACGACGGAGGACGTGATTGCGGCAGTGCGCCGAAATGGTGCCGATGCGGTCATCGTGCAGCTGCCGCTTCCGACGCATATTGATACATCAAGGGTGCTCGACGCTGTTCCAGCCAGGAAAGATGCTGACGTACTTTCTCATGCAACACGTCAATTGCCGGGCGCGCTTTTGCCACCCGTCGCTGCGTCGGTACAGGAAATTCTCGACCGCGCGTCGGTGAGCGCACGCGGCAAATACGTCGTCGTGGTGGGGCAGGGATGGCTCGTGGGTGATCCGGTCGCTGCGTGGCTGCGCACGAGTGGAGGCGACGTCCATACGCTCACGCGCGAGTCCTCCGATCTTTCGATACTTAAGAACGCCGACATCGTCGTGTCGGGAGCGGGCTCTCCGCACCTCGTCAAGCCCGAAATGCTTAAACCAGGAGTCGTGCTTATCGACGCGGGCACCTCAGAATCTGATGGCGCGCTCGCGGGCGATGCTGACCCGGCTTGTGCGGAAGTCGCCTCCGTCTTCACGCCGGTCCCCGGTGGCGTCGGCCCCATCGCAGTGGCCTGCCTGTTCCGCAATGTGGCAATCCTTTTGACTACAGGCGCCGCCTAGGTATACTGCCTTTTATGTGGAAATACCGTGTTGGGGCTGTGGCCGTCCTCGTCCTCGGGGGCCTTCTTTTGTGGTTTACCATCGCGACCGATAACCCCGTCTCGCGCTATGCGGTAAAGCTCGGGCTCGATCTCGCGGGTGGCACGGAACTCGTCTACAAGGCCGATACCAGCAATGTCACGGGCGATAAGCAGGGAGCGCTCAATTCGCTGCGCGACGTGATCGAGCGCCGCGTGAACCTCTTCGGTGTTGCAGAACCCTTGGTGGAGCTCGAGCACTCGAGCGTGGTGTCGGGTCAGAACGAGGACCGGCTTCTCGTCGACCTGCCGGGCGTGACGGATGTGAAAGCGGCTGTCGACGCGATCGGCAAGACGCCGGTGCTCGAGTTCCGTCTCGCGGATAATTCTACGGGTACCACGACGTACGTGGCGACCGGGCTCACGGGTGAATACCTCAAGTCTGCAGAACTGCAGTTTGGTACTTCGGGCGGCAGCGCATTCGCGAATACGCCGACGGTCGTCCTCCACTTTAATGAACAGGGCGCACAGCTCTTTGAAGACCTCACGAGCAAGAACGTGGGTCGCGTGCTGGCGATCTTCCTCGATGGCCAGCCGATCTCGACGCCGGTGATCCAGGAAGCAATTCCAAGCGGGAACGCGACCATCACCGGCCAGTTCACGCCGGACGAAGCGCGCGATCTTGTGCAGAACCTCAACTTCGGCGCGCTTCCGGTACCCATCACGCTCGAATCGAGTGACACTGTGGGTGCGACGCTTGGGGCGAGCGCCTTCCACGCGGGACTCATCGCGGGTGTCGTCGGGTTCATCCTCGTCGCGCTCTTCATGGTCCTCTGGTACCGCCTCGCGGGTGTCGTGGCTACGATCGCACTCGTGATCTACATGCTCATCAACATCGCGATTATCAAACTCCTGCCGATCACGCTCACGGCGTCTGGTATCGCCGGCTTCATCTTGTCGATTGGTATGGCCGTGGATGCGAACGTGCTGATCTTCGAGCGCATCAAGGAAGAGCTGCGTGCGGGTAAGACAACCCGCGAGGCGGTGCTCACCGGTTTCCATCGCGCATGGCCCGCTATTCGCGATGGCCACCTCACGATGATCATCTCCGCGGTGATCCTATTCTGGGTCGGCACGTCGCTCGTGAAGGGCTTTGCGCTCGTGTTCGGGTTCGGCGTGATCACGTCACTTTTCACCGCCACGTCGGTCTCCCGCAGTTTCCTCCTCGCCTTTCTCCCCGAAGACGGGAAGGGTCTCTGGCGCACGCTTATGAGCTCGGGCTTCCGTCTCAAATAATTGTATGTACATCGTCTCTCATCGCGCAGTCTTCTTCTGGATCACGGGCATCATTCTTGCTATCGCCGTGGCAGCCATCGGCGTGTTTGGCCTCCCGCTCTCGATAGACTTCACCGGCGGCTCGCTCGTCGAAGTCACCTACACCGGCGCGCGCCCCGACCTCGCTGACCTTAAGCAGGCCGTCTCCGCGCTCCCCTTGGGCGAGACGTCTGTCCGCGAGAACGGTGCGAACGGCATCGCGGTGCGCGCTCGCACCCTCACGCCGGATGAGCATCAGGCGGTACTCACCGCACTTTCTGGCAACGGTGCGGCACCGCTTACCGAAGACCAGTTCACCTCCATCGGCCCCTCGCTCGGCTCCGAGCTTGCTACCAAGGCGCTCTATGCTATCGGCGCAGTGATCCTCGCGATCGTGCTCTACATCGCGTGGGCATTCCGCAAAGTATCGAAGCCGGTCTCGAGCTGGATCTACGGCGTGACCGTGATCGCCATCCTCGTCCATGACATCGTGGTGCCCACGGGGTTCTACGCGATCCTCGCGCACTTCACGGGTGCCCAGGTCGACTCGCTCTTTGTGGTCGCGCTCCTTGCGATCCTCGGCTACTCGGTGAACGACACGATCGTGATCTTCGACCGTGTGCGTGAGCACCTGCGCGTAAATGTCGAGAAGAACGTGAAGCAGCCGTTCGACGAAGTCGTGGGCCAGGCCATCTACGAGACGCTCGGCCGCTCGATCAATACCTCGCTCACGGTGGTGCTCGCACTTATTGCGCTCGCACTGCTCGGCAGCGCAGTGACGCTCAACTTCGCGCTCGTCCTCTTGGTGGGTGTCGTCGCCGGTACATACTCCTCGATCCTCCTTGCCGCGCCGCTCCTTGTACCGATGGCACGCTACTTCGCGAAAGACGCGCTCATCTCGGGCAAGAAAAAGTAGACATGATCATCGGCGTCACCGGTACCAATGGGGCAGGGAAGGGTACGGTCGTCGACTATCTGGTAGCCAAAGGATTCACGCACTATTCGGTGCGCGAATTTCTCATTGAAGAGATCAAACGCCGGGGCATGGAGGTTAATCGCCCCTCGATGCGGGAAGTGGCAAATGACCTGCGCGCAAGCAAGGAGCCGGAATTCATCGTCGATACGCTGTTCACGCGCGCGACCAAGCAGGGTGGCGATGCGGTCATCGAATCAATCCGCGCGCTACGTGAGGCAGAGTTTCTGAAAAAGCACGGCGCGCATCTGTTCGCAGTCGATGCAAATCGCCATATCCGCTACGAACGCGTCGTGCTGCGCGCGTCGCATACTGACGCGGTCGACTTCGACACCTGGGTGATGGAGGAAGAGCGCGAGTGGCATAACGAAGCAGCGCACGATATGAACGTGCCCGGTGTCATGAAGCTCGCTGACCACACATTCCACAACGACGGCACGCTCGAAGAACTCCATGCGCAGATCGACGCAGTGCTTGCGAAGCTGGCGTAGCTTGGTACACTCGTCTCATGACCCGTTTCTACAGCGCGTTCTGGTTTACATCCCCTCGCGAGGAGAGGATTGATTTCATGCGCGCGTAAGAGACCCACCGTATGAAAGCAGCCCCCTCCTCGTGGAGGGGTTTTGCATTCTGGCAAGATCGGGCGAACTAGAGGGAGTTCCTTATGGCAGCGTTGGAAGTCAATTCCGTTACCGTCAGCATCATCGATCACGAGCAATGTCCTGTGTGTAAACAATCAGACTTGCGTTATGTCGATACTGGGCATTCGCTGAGCAGACACTGCGGCACATCGTCGTGCCACGGGCGGCACCTCGGATTCATTCCGAAAATGCTCGTGGTGACGGTCGCAAGAGGAGCGGCTTGACTATGAAAAGAAAGCAACCGGCAGCGCACCACGTGTGCTGCCGGTTTTCTTTATGAAATGACAGTGCCGGTGAACGGTTTGCCTGATAGATAATCCGAGAGTCTATCAAGGTGTGCGCCGTTTACGATCGCGACTTCGATACCGGATTCTTCTGCTTCGCGCGCAGCGACCGGATCGAATGGGGAAGAGAGCCCAGGATCCCATTCGGATGGGATAAGCTTGCGGAATTCTGCCCAGCTAATTTTCTCTATTTTCTTTGCGTCCTTATTTTTGCGCGGGTCTTCGGTGTAGACGTAGTCAATATTAGAAAGGTTCACGACGCGCTTTGCGCCGAGCGTCTTTGCGGCGACGATTGCACAGTAATCGGTGGACCAACCCGGCTTCCAGCCGGCACCCACGATGATGGGATCGTCGGATTCCACGGAACGGGTCGGGTTCTTCATGACGCGGCGGTACGCCTGCTCGCGGAATATCGTGCGCATGAGGTGGCCATTGAGGCGGGTGGAGTGAATGCCGATCCAGTCGAGATCCTCGCGGGAGAGATCACCGCGTACTGCGGCTGCAGCATCACGATAGTTGCGGGCCAGGCGTCCGCCGCCGGTAATGATGTAGAAGCTCAACCCTTCGCCGATACTTTCCACAACCCGCTCGCGAAACTGCGTGAGGAACTGCGTGTCGACACCATCGGGAACGATCAAAGACCCTCCGACGGATACAATTATTCGCTCACGCTGGGCAGCATTCATGAGGCTAAGGTTTGACGGCTACCGTCATCATACGCCCGGGGCAGGGGAGCGCAATATTGACCTCTCCCCGGAGGGTGTTCTGGCCGCTTGACGCCCACTTGACCTAGTTCTGGGGGTCCTATAGTATAGGGATACTGCTCCAAAGGGGGGCGGTTTTATTTCGGCCCACCTGGGGCCGGGTACCTCGAAAACTAAATACGTGTAATCACTGACGTGTGAAAGTTAGTTAAAATGTTTTGTTTTGTTCCGCCTATTCTTAATGAGAGTTTGATCCTAGCTCAGGATGAATGCTGGCGGCGTGGATAAGTCATGCAAGTCAAGGGGGCCGCAAGGCAACCGGCAGACGAGGTAGTAACACGTAGGTACGCACCCCGGAGTCGGGCATAGCCAGCCGAAAGGTTGGGTAATTCCCGATGGTCTCGCAAGAGTAAAGTTTTTCGCTCCGGGAGCGGCCTGCGCAGTATCAGCTAGTTGGTAGGGTAACGGCCTACCAAGGCTACGACGCTTAGGGGAGCTGAGAGGCTGACCCCCACCGATGGGACTGAGATACGGCCCATACTCCTACGGGAGGCCGCAGACGAGAATATTCCGCAATGGGCGAAAGCCTGACGGAGCGACGCCGCGTGCTGGACGAAGTGCTTAGGTACGTAAACAGCTTTTATGAGGGACGAAATTATTGACGGTACCTCATGAATAAGGGGCTCCTAACTCTGTGCCAGCAGGAGCGGTAATACAGAGGCCCCAAGCATTATCCGGAATCACTGGGCGTAAAGGGTGTCGAGGCGGTCGTATTAGTCGTTCGTAAAATCCGCGCGCTTAACGTGCGGCTCGCGAACGAAACGGTACGACTCGAGGGTGGGAGAGGTGCGTGGAACTCACGGTGTAGGGGTGAAATCCGTTGATATCGTGGGGAACACCAAAGGCGAAGGCAGCGCACTGGCCCATTCCTGACGCTCACACACGAAAGCCAGGGTAGCGAACGGGATTAGATACCCCGGTAGTCCTGGCCCTAAACGCTGCTCGCTCGTTCTGCGGAGTATCGACCCTCTGCGGGACTAAGCTAACGCGGTAAGCGAGCCGCCTGGGTAGTACGAGCGCAAGCTTAAAACTCAAAGGAATAGACGGGGACTCGCACAAGCGGTGGATTATGTGGCTTAATTCGTCGACAAACGAAGAACCTTACCAAGGTTAGAAATCCAACTGCATCCAACCCGAAAGGGATGGAGCCTTCGAGGGTGTTGGACAGGTGATGCATGGTCGTCGTCAGTTCGTGGTTTGAACTGTTCCCTTCAGTGGGGTAACGAACGCAACCCCCGTTGCCTGTTATATTCTCAGGCGAGACTGCTCCCTCACGGGAGAGGAAGGTGGGGATGACGCCAGATCAGCATGTCCCTCTGATACCTTGGGCTGCACACATAATACAATGGTCGGTACAAAAGGATGCAATACCGCAAGGTGGAGCAAATCCCGAAAACCGTCCTCAGTACGGATAGAGGTCTGCAACCGACCTCTTGAAGCTGGAATCGCTAGTAATGGTAGGTCAGCTAAACTACCGTGAATACGTTCTCGAGTCTTGTACTCACCGCCCGTCAACTCAAGGGAGCTGGGGGTGCCCAAAATCTTGGTTTATCCAGGACTACGGCAAATTCAGTAACAGGGAGTAAGTCGTAACAAGGCACGGGTAGCGGAAGCTGCTCGTGGAACATATCCGAATGGAATCGATAGTGCCCGAAAGGCCTATCAAGTCGAAACGATTCGTAAGAATCGTAGGGAGAATAGCAGTCACGTCCTCAACCGTTTTCTGCTCGGTCGCCCCATACGTAAGGGGCGTCCTGAGTTGAGATCCTCAATTGAGATCTTAACGAAGGACGAATAGGCGGAACAAAAGAAAACATTTCTCCATACGTCAGTGATACAAACGCAAACGCGCGGCCCTTGGCCGCGCGTTTGCGTTATGGGTAGTTTGCATGTAAAAGAGGGAAGGCAAGCACAGGAGAGTTCCAATGCCAGCATTTTTTGATGTGACCGCGGTCGCAGCTGCGAATCCCGATTTCGCAATTGCCCTCGCGAAAGGAGAGCCGTGGGCGATGAAGCACGCCGAACGGTTACGGTCTCTGGCCGCGGGCGAACCGGAGAGTCATCGACGTGAGTTTACTGGCGAGCGTAAAAAATGGTGCGGCGCTGCGTGTAGCTCGAGAAAGGGGTGCGTTACCTGCATCCTCGAAGACAATCCACGCGTCGCTCGCAGCATGCGCGAGCAGGGGTATGACGATGACTGACACGACTGCTTCGGTGATGGGGCGGCGCGGGGGAAACCTTGCGCCGCCTTTTGTTATGCAGCAGGTACGAGGGTGTCGGCGCGGATTGCGACGGTGAGGGAAGCGTCGTAGCGCACCAAGATGTCGAGGCGCTTTACGGCGCGGCGCCAGATTCGTTTTTTGTTGCGGTGGCGGCGGAGCTTGTCCTCAAGAGTGGACATCCGCACCGCTTTGCGGAAGTTTTTCGATTCGCGGGGCCGGGAGCCTCGGTGAATCATCGGTACTTTCAGTATAAGGCCGGTCAAGGGAAATAGGGTGGAAAGGGGTGGGGATTTCTGTTAGGATGCCTTGCATACGCACGCGTAGCTCAGCTGGTAGAGCACTCGACTGATACTCGAGCGGTCGTAGGTTCGACTCCTACCGCGTGCACTGATATGGATGCCTCAGCACATTTCCGGGGCAAGAAAATTACCGTCATGGGGCTTGGGCTCCTTGGCCGTGGAGTAGGGGACGCCAAGTACCTCGCTGAGTGTGGAGCAGAGCTTATCGTTACTGACCCAAAGTCCGCGGAAGAGCTTGCGCCCTCAGTGGAGGCGCTCAAGGATTTTAAAAATATAACTTTTGTGCTGGGTGAGCATCGTCTGGAAGACTTTCGTGACAGAGATCTCATTGTGAAAACAGGCGGCATTCCGCTTGATTCTCCATACCTCGCTGAAGCGAAGAAAAACAATATTCCCGTGCAGATGAGCGCGGATCTCTTTGCGGAATACGCGGGTATCCCGGTGATCGGCATTACCGGCACGCGCGGGAAGTCGAGTGTTACGCATATGATCGCAGCTGTACTCACTGCAGCAGGAAAGAGTGTGCTGCTTGGCGGTAATGTGCGCGGTATCTCCACTCTCGCGCTCTTGAAGGACGTGCAGGGCGATGAAATCGCCGTGCTGGAATTGGATTCTTGGCAGCTCCAGGGATTCGGCGATGCACATATCTCACCCAACATCGCGGTGTTCACTACTTTTTACGATGACCACCTCAATTACTACCACGGTGATAAAGCTGCGTACCTCGCAGACAAAGCAAATATTTTCTTGAATCAAAAGGAGGACGATTTGCTCATCATGGGCAGCCAGTGTGCAGGAGAAATTCAGAATGCATACCGGAAACAATTCAAGGGGAAGTTTGAAGTGTGGGGCGAGCACGATCTCCCGAGCGACTGGGCGCTCAAAATCCCTGGTGCGCACAATCGCTACAATGCTGCGCTCGCGCTCGCTGTCGCTCGTGCGATGAAAATCAATGACTCAATTACGAAGCAGGCGCTGGCAGACTTTAAAGGTGTACCTGGGCGCCTCGAACTTATTCGAGAAGTGGGCGGCGTAAAAATCTATAACGATACTACCGCAACGACCCCCGAGGCGACGATTGCGGCACTGAACGCACTTGCCCCTCGCGAAGGCTCGGGGAAAAATCAAAACGTCATTTTGATTTTTGGCGGCGCAGACAAGAACCTAGACATGAACCAGCTCTTGGTGGAGATCCCAAAGTACACCAAGCGCGTGATCATGCTCGCGGGTACGGGCACCAACCGCGTCCTTGAATTCCTCCCCAACGCTTCGGTGTTCGATTCTCTTTCCGCTGCGGTTAAGGAAGCATTTGCCGCAGCGCAGCCGGGCGACTCCATCCTCTTCTCTCCTGCATTTGCCTCCTTCGGCATGTTCAAGAACGAGTACGACCGCGGCGATCAGTTCAACACGCTTACCCGTGCACTATGATCGGCGTGTTTGATTCTGGATTCGGAGGACTCGCAATACTAAAAGAAGTACGTAAGAAGCTACCACAGTATGACTACTTATATGTCGGCGATAGCGCTCGTGCCCCGTACGGGCCCCGCCCAAGAGAGGAAGTGTATACCTACACGCTTGAAGCTGTTAAATATTTGATGGATCGCGGGTGCGAACTTGTGCTCATCGCATGCAACACGGCTTCCGCTGAAGCACTGCGGCGCATACAACAGGAATATCTCCCAGAACACTATCCTGATCGGCGCGTACTTGGGGTGATCGTTCCTGCAGCCGAAGCCGCAATCGAAGCAACAAAAAATAAACGAGTTGGTGTTCTTGCGACGGTGGGTACGGTTACCTCGGGCACTGTCGCGAATGAAGTAAGGAAGCTGGACTCGTCGGTCGAGTTATTCCAAGAATCTGCGCCGCTTCTCGTCCCGCTTATTGAAGCTGGCACACATGAGAGTGAAGAAACGAAGCAAGCGCTGCAATCCTATCTTGCACCACTTCTCGCTGAACATATCGATACACTTATTCTCGCGTGCACGCATTACGAGCACCTGATCGATGATGTCCGCGAGTTGGTGGGACCGGAGATTGCTGTCATAGCGGAGGGCGGGATAGTGGCAGACAAATTAGAAGGTTATTTAGTGCGCCATCCCGACCTTGCGGCGACACTTTCTCGTGGAAGTGCCGCGGTGTATCTCACCACCGGCGACGCCGAGCAGTTTAATGTCCTAGGAAGCCGCTTTATGGGCGAGTCTGTATCGGCGGAGAACGTCACGCTTACGTAACCTAGCAAATGACGACTTTGTTAGAATAGATGTATGGCCCGCGTTTACGAAAAAGCATATTTCGGGAAGGAGATCATACCGTTGGGGGAAGCGAACCTCTCCATAGCAAGCTCGGCGGTGCTGTACGGCCTGTCGGTCTATACCGTGTTCCCAGTGA
The DNA here is from genome assembly GCA_035548315.1 of Minisyncoccota bacterium. Lineage (GTDB taxonomy): Bacteria > Patescibacteriota > Minisyncoccia > Phycocordibacterales > Phycocordibacteraceae > C7867-001. Next base: position 1,839 of record DASZTF010000026.1, on the reverse strand, counting down.
GCAAGACGGAGAAAGGTCTTGCGGCATTCCGCTTGCCCGAGCACTACAAACGCCTCTGTGACTCCGCACGGATTATTGGCATGGATTCGTTTGCCATTTCATATGAAGAATTCCTCGCAGCCGTGAAGGAACTGGTGAAAGCAAATGCAATCGACGGTGACGTATTTGTGCGTGCAAGCGTACACATCGCCGCGCAACTGCCGGGAACGCGCTCGCGCAATTTGGAGACAACGCTCAGCATATTTATCTACGACGCGACCCCGATCATTCCGCAGGATGGCGCACGTGTGAAGACGAGCGTGTGGCGCCGCGTGCCGGACTTTTCTATACCATCGCGTGCCAAGGTGAACGGTGCGTATGTGAACTCGGTGCTTGCACGCCAGGATGCGATCGATTCGGGATACGACGACTGCATATTCTTGGACTTCACGGGTCACGTGTGTGAGCTTTCTGCAGCGAACATATTCATCGTGCGCGATGGCAAGCTCATAACGCCGCACACGGCGAGCGACATCCTGGAGGGCATCAATCGCCGTACCATTCTTGAAATTGCACGTGCGCAGGGTATGACCGTTCACGAACGCAGTGTCGATCTCACAGAGCTGTACGTCGCTGACGAAGTGTTTGCCTGCGGTACCTCGTCCTTCATTGCACCTATTAAGGAAGTTGATAAGCGTGTTGTGAATGGCGGGACTATCGGTCCGATCACGGCGAAGTTCCGTACGCTGCACGCCGATATACTCCACGGGAAAGCGCCTGGTTTCGAGGGCCTGCTGACACCGCTCGCATAGGTTGGTAGAGTAGGGCGGTGGAATACAAGAAAGCCTATTTTATCGGGATCGGGGGGATCGGGATGAGCGCGCTTGCGCAGCTCATGGCTGACCACGGCGTGGCTGTGAGTGGTTCCGACCGCGAGGCGAGCCCGGTGACCGAGCTCCTTGAGTCAAAAGGCATCACCGTAATGATCGGACAGAAGGCAGACAATGTCCCGAGCGACGCCGAGGTGGTCGTGTATAGCGAAGCAGTGTGGGAAGACAACGCCGAGCGCGTGCGCGCAAAGGAACTCAACCTCCGCCAGATTTCATACTTCCAAGCACTCGGAGAGATTTCGTATAAGAAAAGGACGATCGCGATTGCGGGCACCCATGGCAAGACGACCACCACTAGCATGACGGCGAAGATTCTGGCCGATGGTGGCGCATCGCCGACAGCAGTTGTTGGCAGCATTGTGAAAGACTTTGACAGTAATTATCTGCACGGCGACTCAGACTTGTTTGTGGTGGAGGCATGCGAATACAAACGCGACTTCCTGACGCTGTCGCCATTCGTGCTCGTGATCACGAACATCGAATGGGACCACACCGACTACTATTCCGACATCGATGACTTCCGCTCTGCATTCTGGCAGCTTGCGGAGAAAGTGCCGGCGGAGGGTGCGATCGTCACGAATCCGCATGACCCCGTCATCGCGTCGATGTTGAATGGTCTCGCGCCCCGCATTATTGATTACACCCAAGAGCCAGCGTTCAACCTGCGTCTCCCGGGCGACTTCAATCAGAACAACGCACGCGCAGCCGCTGCGGCCGCGCGGTTCGTCCTCAAGGGAATTACCGACGACTCTATAGCAACGTCGCTCGCACACTTCCATGGCACCTGGCGCCGTTTTGAACGTAAAGGCAAAGCCAAGAGTGGGGCAGAGGTGTACGATGACTACGCGCACCACCCTACTTCCGTAGCCAAGACGCTCGCAGAACTCCGCAAGAAAACGTCTGGCAAGATCTTCGTTGCATTTCATCCGCACCTCTATAGTCGTACACGCGACCTCCTTCCGGAATTCGC
>DASZTF010000025.1:0-2478 GCA_035548315.1 Minisyncoccota bacterium | reverse complement strand
TGATGCGCTCCTTTCTCGATTGGGCGAAGAGCGAGTGCGTGCCTATCGAAACGGAATACGTTTCTACGCGGGAAGCCCCATACGGCTACCTCGTAGGCCTCAAGCGTGCGATTGGGCACAACGTTTTAGTGCCCGGCCATTACGAAGCCCCGACGGGCGGCTGCGACACGATTCATGACATCGCGATGCTTTACAAGTTCATCGAGAATACGGTGCGGCAGGGTTGCCACGTGGTTTACGAGGGCTTGTTTGTCATGAACATGACGCGCGGTCCCGCGCTACTGGAGGAGTTGGGCGTTCCCTTCTACGTGCTTCAGCTGACCACGCCATTGTCCGTCTGTCTTGAATCCGTCAACAAGCGTCGCGCTGAGAAGGGGAAGGGCGAGCTGGAGACGACGAAGAACACCGAGGACAATTACCGCCGCGCCCTCAAATACTGCTCCGTCATGCGCGATGCGGGCGCGAAGGTGATCAAGATTGAGCGGGAGCAGGGGCTCCCAAAGCTGCTCGAATTGTTGGGAGTGGAGTGATGGCGGCGGTCGTTAAGTTTCCGCGAAAGGTGAAGCCCCTTCGCAAGACCTATAGACCTGATGCGCCTTACGTGGTAACGCGGCAAGATCAGGATGACGGGTCAATCACTTTCGAAGTTTTTGATGAGCGCCCCGATTCCTATAGGTTTGTTTGTGGCGTCTCTGACGATGTGGGTGGAAACCCATACGCCAAGCACGACGCTGACCAGATCGCGCGAGGGCTCAACCTCCTTGTCCAGTATGGACTAGAGACCCTTCCATCGGTAAAAGAGCCAGAATGATGCTTATTTCCATTCGCGGCACCAACGGTTCCGGCAAGACCACGCTCGTGCGCAAGCTCATGGAGCGTTCGAAGCCCGCGCCCAAACCGATTTACGGCGTCCTTGGCCCGCGCAATAGCGAGGCGTTGGAGCTGACGCTGAAGGGCGTCAAGAAGCCGGTCTACGTGTTGGGCTCCTACCACGTTGCCAGTGGCGGGTGCGATCAAATTCAGCCTTACGACCTCATCCTCGATTTGCTGGAGAAATACTCTGCGAAGGGGCATGTGGTCTTCGAGGGCGTCATCGTCAGCTCCAGCTACGGGCGCGTGGGCGCATTGATGGAGAAGCACGGGCAGCAGGCGGTGATGGCGTTCCTGACCACGTCTTTGGAGGACTGCCTGAAAAACGTACAGAAGCGTCGTGACCTCCGCGCCGACACGCGAGTGTACGACCCCTCCAACACGATCTCCAAGTTCACCAGCATCATGCGCTCGAAGCCCAAGATGCTGGAGGAGAAGAAGGTGCGGGTGGAAGACTTGGACCCCGATAAGGGGGTGGAGCAGGTGATTTCGTGGTTGAAGGAGGCGGCGTGATGGGATGGGGATTACCAAAACATTGGGGGTTCATTCAGGACCTCCGTGAGTGTGAGGGCAAAACGATTGAGCGCGTCGAGCTTGCCAAGCTAGGATTTGGTTACACGATCACCAACGCTTGGGTGGTTAAGTTTACGGATGGCTCGCGCGCCTTCTTTGGCGAGCGCCCCTCGGGTGGAACTGCTCTTCGTCCTGATGAGAAGTGGATGGAGAGCTCTGTCATTTTTACGCCGCAAGAGCTGGCGGACCTTGTTGCGGAAAGGATGCAGAAGCGCCAAGAGAAGCAGCTGGAGAGGGAGCGGCTTGAGCGTAACCAATTAAGGGCTCTTCAGGAGAAATATGGTCAACCCCCTCGTTGAGTTTGCCGTCAAGCGCGAACAGCTGCGCCTTCGCAAGGAGGCGGGGTACGCGCGTGAGAAGTGGACGGACGACCCGATTCTTGCGCACTTCCGCTTTACCAACGTGCGCCGCCGCGACGACCGGGTCTCCAAGTGGTTGTTGGGGAATGTTCTACAAAACACGTCTTGGTTGACCAATGCTGGCTCGGTTGCTTGGGACAATTTCCTGCTGTTCACGGCGCTTTGTCGCTGGGTGAACTGGCCTCCGACCATCATTGAGCTTATGTGGGCGAATTATTATCCCAGCAAAGCCCCGATTGATTGGAAGGCGGTCGGGAAGCTGATCGACGCCCGCAAGGCGCGGGGGGAGAAGGCGTGGACCGGCGCGTATATGGTCCGCGCCAAGCCCGGCCACAAAAAGGGGAAGGGGAATTTCGTTGCGGTTGAAGTGGTGCAGAAGTCCTTGGGCAAGAGTTTGGGCAAGGTGAAGGCGGCGGTGTTTGCGCCGGGCCGGACCAAGCGTGGTGCGTGGGAGGCGCTCGCTTCCTGTAAGAATTACGGCAGCTTCATGGCGGGGCAGATTGTGGATGATTGGTCGTGGACGCCGTTGCTCGCGAGCGCGCCGGATCAGTACACGTGGGCTCCGCAGGGGCCGGGCAGCGTTAGGGGGTTTAACCGTGTCAAAGGGCTTCCGCTAAAAGCCAAGCATTCCGAGGAGGAGTGGTGCGCGCAGCTGCAGGAGTGGCGTGAGGATATC
>DASZTF010000024.1:0-5189 GCA_035548315.1 Minisyncoccota bacterium | reverse complement strand
CCCGAAACCGGCGGGCTCACATACACCCCCGACTCTGAATTCAACGGCGCCGACTCGTTCACGGCATGGGTAGAAAATGACCGCGACGGGGCCGAAGCCAGCTTCTCGATCGAAGTCGGCCAGGCGCCTGACTGCGAGGATCAGCAGGCCGCGACCGGGATCGAAGAAGAACTGAGGATCGAACTTGGGTGCAGCGGTAACTTCGCCGAAGACGCCTACGAAATCATTAAATCTCCTAGCCACGGCGAAATTTCTGAATTCGATCCCGAAACGGGAACCCTCAGCTACACGCCGAATACGGGCTTCGAGGGCACGGACAAGTTCGCTTTCCAACGCAGCAGCTGGATCCACAGCTCGCGGGCAAGGGTCACCATCGGCGTCTGCGAATCGCCCGAACTCGAAGTCGGCGGGTCGATCGCCGATCCTGAAGAACCGGGCGTCGACCTCAGCGTCTACGCCGGCCCAAGCAGCTGGCTTTGTCCTGGTATCTCCGAGATCCATGTTTGGATAGACGAAGAACTTGCCTACTCGGAGTCTCGCGATTGCACCAAAGTCGAGGAAGGGTGCACGGGACTCGAAATGTTCCGAAACGTCCAGCTCCCTTTTCACTCGGTACTCGGAACACACAAATACGAAGTCGAGGCGGAAGACGAATTGGGCCGTCCGACCGAAGCGGTGTCGCTGACCAAGAAAACGGATGAAGGAGAAACCGTCTTCGATCTTGAAGCCGAAACCTTCAAAGAAGGTAAATGCAGCAATAAACCTCGCCAGATCGGCAAGGTCGTAGTCGGCACCAAATGCGACGACACGATTGGCGGCCATCCGTCTGCTACCACCTACATAGGTCGAGCCGGCGACGATGAGATCCATGGTAGCGGTCGCACCGACGAGATCCGTGGCGAAGCTGGCAAAGACGTGATCCTGGCCGGTCGCGGCAGCGACTTGATCCGGGGTGGGGGCGACGACGACCGAGTGTTCGCGGGCTCCGGTGATGACACCGTTAAGGGGGAAGGAGACGAAGACACTCTCAACGGAGGACCTGGAGCAGACACCATCAAGGGAGAAGGAGAAAACGACCTAATCCGCGGTGGCGCCACCACAGACAAACTCGCTGGCGGAGGTGGCGATCACAACACCCTCAGCTATGCGGACGCAGTAACCCCTGGCTTCTTCATTTATCCAGGTGGCTCTCTTCTTGTTCCCGGGTTCCCGAAAAAGCACGGTGCGCGGGGCATCTATGTGAATCTCGCAACCAACCTTGCTGACGATGGCGAGGTCGCTCGCTACGGCGGTGGGACCGACAAATTCCTCGACCACAACTTCCAAGACGTAATCGGTTCTCCGTTCGCCGATCTGATTATCGGCTCCAACGAGGCGAATGTGATCGATGCCGGGGCCGGTACCGACATCGTCCGGGGGGCCGACGGGACGGACATCGTCTACGGCGGGCCCGATCAAGACTACCTAGACGGCGGCAGCGAGGGAGAAGGTGAGGACACGTTGGACGGAGGAGAAGGCGCAGGTAACGACACCTGTATCGCAGGCAACGCCTCGCTCACCTGCGAGAACAGCGACCCGGAAGCAACTCTCGCCCAGCCTGCGGAAGAAAGCGTCGTGGTCGGCTTGACCAGCGGCCACTCGACCGGAAGCGAGACGGGCGTCTACGTCCGCGGCACCAGTGGGGATGACAAGGTGACCGCCTCGGGAGACTCCTCGTCTGTGAACGTGGTGGCGAAAACGGGGACGCTCGAAGCGGCACCCGGCTGTGCGCCGAAAGGCGAAGGGTCCAAAGAAATCGAATGCACCGGCGGTGAAATCCACTCGGTCCTGATGTCGGGCGGCGCTGGGGCGGACACACTGGAAGCAGCGGGGTTCTCAACCCGGATCTCCGTCACCCTGCTGGGTGGAGATGGTGCCGACCACCTGTTCGGCGGCAGCAAATCCGAGGACGCCCTGGTGGATGGATCCGACAGCGCGGATGACCACCTGATCGGCAGGAAGGGCGACGACACGCTCTTCTCGAACGAGGGTAAAGACACCCTGCTGGCCGGTGGCGGGGATGACCTGTTCGTATCGGCTGAAGTCTGCGACGGCGACGTCATCAACGGTGGCCCTGGCAATGACAACGCGAACTGGGCACAGCTCGTAGGTGGCGAGGAAGAAGCAGAAAACGAAACTTTCCCCGCAACCCTCAAAGACGATCTGTTCGCGGAGGTCAAAAACGGCGTCAGGGTCCGGCTCGTCAACGGCAAGGTCTCCCAACGTGGCGCGGGTTGCAAAGAATCAGGCGAGCAGAACGGCAGCATCAAAGCTGTCGAGAATCTTGAGGGATCCCACGGACCGGACGTCCTGGTCGGCGACGCCGGCCCCAATGTCCTCCTCGGTCGCTCCGGCCCAGATTTGCTCCGCGGCCGAGCCGGAAACGACGCGATCCTCGCCAACAATCGCAACCCAAAGCCAGGCGCGACGAAAAAGGAACGCAAAGACCTCGACTACGGGCTCGAATGCGGATCCGGCGATCACGACACGATCAAGCTCGATCCCACCGACAAGAAACACTTCCTCCCCCTGGGCAAGCTCCAGAGCTGCGAGACCCAACCCAAGAACATGATCCAGGCTCCTCAAAACTACCGCGTGAACCTCGAATCCGGCGAACCCGAACCCGAACTCGACGAAACGCTCGACATGCTCACGATCGGCGCCCTCAACGATCCCTATGCGCCTAGACCCACTGCCTTCTTCCGCCTCGATGAGATCAGCGGGACAAGTGCCGTCGACTGGATGGACTCCGGGGTTGAAGAAGAAGGGGAAGAAGAAGAACCTGAAAGCGAATCCGAAGAAGAAGCTGAAGAACTCGAAGAAGAAGAAAAAGAAGAAGCTGAAGAAGAAGGGGAAGAAACAGAACTCGAAGGCGAAGAAGAATCCGTTGGCTCCTATGAAGGCGGAGTAAGCCTGGGCGAGGAAGGGGCGATGGAAGAATCCCAGTCCGTCGAGCTCGACGGTGTCGACGACCACCTTGACTTGACGGAGAACTGGGACCCGCTGAGCTTCGTTTCCAACGACTGCGGTAGGAACGTATCCGGCTACTCGGTCGAGATGTGGGTCAAGTTCGCCAACGAACCGTCCTCGCGGGAAGAGCTCTTTTCACGCTCCGAAGATGGTCAGGGCCTTTTCCTCTATCGCTCCCCCACCGGGGAGGTGAACTTCTCCGTGCTTGACGGCGTGGAAGCACCCACGGTCTCGACCGAAGAGCCAGTCGATGACGACGAATGGCACCAGATCGTCGCAGTAATGGCGCAGCGCGGCACAACGTGCGAATCACGCGCCTCGCTAGCTGCGCTCACCGAGGAAGAAATTGAATCGCTCCTATCGCCTGAGATCGTCCTATACGTCGACGGCTTCCCCCACGCCCTCGTCGTCGGTGCCCAGCGCGAAAGCGTCATCCCCGAATTCCTCGGGAGCGCCCATAACCTGATCGGTGCCAAGGTCAGCGGCGGCGGCCTCTCGAACTGGCTCGCAGGAACCGTCGACGACGTCGCCATCTATGGCCACCCGTTGAGCTTCAACGAAGTCGAGGAACACCTCGTCATGAGCGAAGCCGTGCAACCCTCGGCCTACCTCGAACCGCCCATCGACGTCAAAGACACCGACGAAGACGGCGTCCTCGACAGCGTCGACAATTGCGCGGAAGTCGCCAATGAAGGGCAAGAAGACGCCGATCTCGACGGGGTTGGGGATGCTTGTGAGCCGATACAGGACGAAGACGAAGACGGCGTCGCTGACGAAGCGGACAATTGCCCAGTGGACGCCAATCCCCTACAGGAGGATCTTGACGAAAACGAAATCGGCGATGCCTGCGAGCTGGAATAGACCATTCGGGCTTTGGGCTTGCGCCCTGGCCACGATCGCGTTCCTCGCCACATTCCCGCTCGCCCCCCAAACCCTTGCCTCAGGGAGAGCGCTCGACCGGTCATTCGCAAATGGCGGGATCTCCTTGGTCAAACCACCGCGCATAGGCTCCGTTGCCGGTGAGGCGGCGCTTGCACTGACCGCCGACGAAAGAGGGCGCCTGATTACAGCCGGACAAACCTGGGGGGAATCGATCTACGTGCGCCGCTATCTCCCCAACGGACGGCCAGACCAATCATTTGGCGACGACGGTCTAGTAGAAACCAACGCGGGAGGAGCCGCGGCATATGCTGTCGACGCGCTCTCCGGTGGCGACATCCTCGCCGCCGGTGGAGTTGAAACCGACCTTGTCCTGGCTCGCTACCGCGAAGACGGAGGTCGAGCGCGATGGTTCGGTCACAATGGTCAGATAACCATCCTTGGCGCCCTCGGCAGCGCTGGTCTTTTGGCCTCGGGCGTCCAGCCCAGCGGCCGCATCCTCGGCGCCGGCTACAAGTCGAGCCCGGGGGGCGATTGGACCGGGCTGGTCGCCGGCTACAAGCCCAACGGCTCGATCGACCGGAGCTTCGCCAGCGACGGCTTCGCCGAACTCCACACCTCTCGCCACACCGAAGTCGTCTTTAGCGGCCTGCAGGTCCTCCCCAGCGGCAAGATCCTGCTCGGGGGCGACATCGGCGGCTGGCTGCTGCTCTCTCGCCTACTCCCCAACGGCGAGCCCGACCCGAGCTTCGGCGGTGGCGACGGGATCGTCAACGTCGCCGCCGACTGCCACTGCGCCTGCTCTTATGCCAGCGCCCTGACGATCGCTCCGGATGGCAAGCCACTGCTGGCCGGCACCGTCGGCGAATCGGCCCTACTTGCCCGCTTTACCCCTAACGGACGCCTCGACCACAGCTTCGGCCACCACGGCATCGTCCGCACCCTCAGAGGAACACGGCTCGTCTTCAACGACGCGACGACCCAACGCAACGGCCGCATCACCGCCACCGGCTTCTATAACCAGCGCCGCAGCGGTGAGGCGCAGGTCGCGGTGCTTCGCTACCTGCCCAACGGGAAGCTCGACCGCAGCTTCAGTCGTGGCGGCTTCTTCCAGCATCACTTCGGTCGCGAAAGCATTGGCTACGCGGTGATTACCCAACCAGACGACCGAATCGTCGTCGCCGGCCGGGCGAGCTTTGGGGAGGAATTCGGCGAAGCGCCCTCGTCGCTTGAAGGTGCCCGAACCATGCTGATGCGGTTTCGCAAATGATCACCGTGGCACGGCCGGTGGCACGAAACCG
>DASZTF010000023.1:0-1559 GCA_035548315.1 Minisyncoccota bacterium | reverse complement strand
CCATGGGAGTTGGTTCTACCCGAAGCCGGTGCGCTAACCGCAAGGAAGCAGCCGACCACGGTAGGGTCAGCGACTGGGGTGAAGTCGTAACAAGGTAGCCGTAGGGGAACCTGCGGCTGGATCACCTCCTTTCTAAGGATTGAGCTTCAGGCTTCGGCCTATCGCTCTTTCATTGGAACAAATGACGCCACGTCAGGCGTCGCCTTGCGGAGCCTCGCCGCCTTCGTTTCTCTTTCTTCACAAGCGACGTTATTCACGCGTCAGCGTCGCGCGCTCGGCCAGAGCTCGCGATCGTTCAGCCCGGCGCTGCCGGCACCCTGGCGTGATCCAGAGGGCCCGTAGCTCAGGTGGTTAGAGCGTACGCCTGATAAGCGTAAGGTCGGTAGTTCGAGTCTACCCGGGCCCACCATCCAACCGATGGATATGGGGCCGTAGCTCAGTTGGGAGAGCGCGTGCTTTGCAAGCATGAGGTCGTCGGTTCGATCCCGATCGGCTCCACCACTCCCTGCCGCTAGAACAACGTCGCACAATGAGAGCAGTTTGGCCGTGTTGTCCTCGTCTCGAGGAGGGCGCGGCCGGATCTTTCGACATCGTAAAGAGATGGCTTTTCTGCTTGCTAGACCCGCACCCCGGGAAGAGCAGTAAGGCCACGTGAATTCTGGTTAATTTGATCTGACCGATCAAATCGCCGCGTCGTGATGGCGCGGCAAAGCTTCGTTCCAGTCCGCACCGCGCCGGCGATGACAAGAGCGCCGGTTCTCTCGTTGCGGACATCGATAATGAGAACGATCAAGTGTCTTAAGAGCATCTAGTGGATGCCTTGGCGCATGCAGGCGATGAAGGACGTAGTACGCTGCGATAAGCCTCGGGGAGCCGCGAACAGGCTTTGATCCGGGGATTTCCGAATGGGGAAACCCGACCATTTAGGTCACCCGAAAGGGAGCTAACCCAGGGAACTGAAACATCTTAGTACCTGGAGGAAAGGACATCAAACGAGACTCCGTTAGTAGTGGCGAGCGAACGCGGACCAGGCCAGTGGCCAGAGGGTAAGAACGGGAAGGACTTGGAAAGGTCCGCCATAGTGGGTGATAGCCCCGTACCGGTAGAAAGCCCTTTGGTCCTCGAGTAAGGCGGGACACGTGAAATCCTGTCTGAACGTGGGGGGACCACCCTCCAAGCCTAAGTACTCGCATGCGACCGATAGCGAACAAGTACCGTGAGGGAAAGGTGAAAAGCACCCCGACGAGGGGAGTGAAACAGTTCCTGAAACTGGATGCTTACAAACAGTCGGAGCCCAAGGTTCGTCCTGGGTGACGGCGTACCTCTTGTATAATGGGTCATCGACTTAGTCTAACGAGCAAGCTTAAGCCGGTAGGTGTAGGCGTAGCGAAAGCGAGTCTGAACAGGGCGACAAGTTCGTTGGATTAGACCCGAAACCGAGTGATCTAGCCATGAGCAGGTTGAAGGTAAGGTAACACTTACTGGAGGACCGAACCCATTGAGGTTGAAAACTCTCGGGATGACTTGTGGCTAGGGGTGAAAGGCTAATCAAACTCGGA
>DASZTF010000022.1:0-7299 GCA_035548315.1 Minisyncoccota bacterium | reverse complement strand
ACGCAGTACCGCGTCCATCTTCTTCTTTGAGGACCAACGTCCTCGTTCGTCAGTGCTCGTCTCGTTCTTCCGTCGCATAACAACACCCTCACGCATCAATTTGGCTCAAGTGGGTGTCCAGTGGAAGCCTATACCGGGGGAAAACCGTCAGTGTACGAGCGATCTCAAGCGCGGGCCCATTCAACGCGAGGTGCGAAGATTCGCCAAGGTCAATGGCTTCACGCAGATCGTGAATTGTCTTGGGCTTCGGGCCGCCGAGAGCAGTGGACGGGCGAAGAAGGCGACATTCCGCCTCAACGAGTCAGCCTCGAACTCGATCCTCACCTGGTATGAGTGGCTCCCTGTGCACGGACTTACGGCACTCGAGGTGTTTGCAACAATCGAGAATGCCGGTCAGCGCCCCCATTGGGCATACGAGGCGGGCAATGAGCGACTCTCGTGCATGTTTTGTATCATGGGCAGTCGCAAGGACCTTCAGAACGCCGCCCGGCACAATCCGCAGTTGCTCGGTGAGTACATCGAGCTCGAAGAACGCACCGGATACACCATGCACCAGAGCCGCAGGCCCCTGAAGGAGCTCGTAGCGGATGCGGTGACTCTGACCGACGTTACCTGAGTTGCCTCCCAACCTGATTGACTTCTGCCGAGACGTGTCCTGCGTCTCGGCTTCTTTGTTGAAGCCTCACCTCGCTTCGTTGCAGCCGCCGAAGGATCACACTGCTCACTAGCCTGTCCCGAGCACTCCAGAGACTCGAGCAAAGCCGCAGGGCTTATACAGTATGCGCGCTGCCAGCGAACTGGATGGATGAGTGCGTGTGGCCGGCATAGGATTTGGGCATGGGCTCGCGAAATCCAGAACGCGATCGGCTGTATGCATCCGGTCGGGATCGACTGCACCGCTATATCGAGGAATACACGCTGACCGCGATCTGTCGTCGCTGTGGGCACCGGCGCGATCTGCACATCGAACTGATGCTCAAGGTCTGCGGGCAGCAAGCCACGCTCGCGCAAGTGGCCGCGCGTCTCCGGTGTCATCAGTGCGGTCTGCGCGAACCGCGCCTGCAGGCGTATTACCGCGGTCCGCGTCGCCGACCCGAACGCTGAAAATAACACTGCTCATGACCTTTGAGGCTTGCAGTTGGGCCGCTTTTCGATTCAGCGGCCCAGCATGAGATCTCATAGGGCGTCAGACGGCCTGGCCTTCTCTCAAAAGAAGGTGCAGGCTGCCAATGCGCTCGATTTCTTTCGCACTCACGCCGGCTTCGGTTGCAAAGTCAGGCCACGCCACAACGGCTTCGCGCACCTTCTTGATAATGCGACGCGCACTGCCGATGGCGAAGCGGTCGGCCTCGGCCAGCATGTCATCCTCAGTGAAGCCCGTGAACTTGCCGTTGACTGACATCAGGTGCTGCGAAGTCCACTCGCCGCGGGGATTGTGCGCAAAGGTGACATCGTACGCTGGCGCGAGCTCCCAATGGTGTCCCTGCCGTAGACGGAACGCGAAGTTCTTCGTGTGATCGTCGCAGTTCCGGGCCATCACGTTGAACACCATGCGCCGGAACGCTTCTTCCTTGTCCTCATATGGCAGGCCAAGTCGTTCGATTGTGTGGAATAGCTGTGCGTAGGAGTTGGTGCCCTTCTTCTTGAAGTCGAGGTGAGCCATGGCGCACAGCGTCTGAACATGGTGCCGAGCACCGCCCACTTCGCGATCAAAGCGGCGTGTCATGAAGTGCGCGCGGCCATTCTCGTGCAGCAGTCTGGACTCGGAGATGTGAATTCCTGCGGCGCGTGCCATGAGGTAGTAGGCGTATTCGATGCGCCCGTAGTCCTGAGAGGCACCTAGCTCAAAATCCTTACCCACGCCATCAAACTTGAGCAGCCAGTATTCGAATCCCGGAGGCGCCTCTATCTGCCCTGAGCGAATCTCTTCGGTTTGCGGGTTCCAGGCTATGACAGCTTTCGCCCGGGCACCACCGGCTGAGGTGCCCACTTCAATGATGTGGCGCAGAGCAGCCTGCGCATGATCATCTCCATCGAAATCCCCGTGCACGGCTTTGCGGGCCGCGGTAACGAGTTCATTCAATTTGACGGCGAATGCGTGTCGTGTGCCGGGCCCGCGTGCCGGTTTGAACTGCAGCGCCCCCATGGCCCGATCGTTCATGTAGGCAAGTCGGTCAAGTGCTGTGATGTCCTCACGCTTGACGCCGTGATCGAGCATCCAGCGGTCGATGAGCGCGTTACCGAAATCATCAGGCAGCGCATCAGCAAGCATCGCTGGCAGTCGTTTGTACGTCTCCACGGGCAGATCGGTGAAAAGGAACGTCCGATCTGCCGTTGCAGGCATGTACAGCGGTGAAGGCTCAATGCCAGTCGCCTGAAACTGTGGCGTGTACCGGAAGGCATAGAAGCCATAGCGCGGATCGAGGGCTACGGCACCCATGAGTTCACCCCACAGATATACCTCGACGACATCGACGAATGTGTAACGCGGGCGACTGGGCCGCTTGATGCGACTTGCCATCGATGCTACCACCTCGCGCGCTTCCCCGTTGCTCGCTGCCGCTGACGAGCAGGGTGCCGAGGAATCGTGAGAGGATTGATGCTGGCCACAGGCGCGATTGCCTTGAGCGATTCTTCGCGCCCGAGCGCGCGCAGTACGCTAATGAGCGTACGCACAGTAGAGCCTCGACCGCTTTCGAGGCGCTTCAAGGCATTGAGGCTGACACCGGCACGCTCAGCGAGAGTGATCTGGTCCAGGTTCCGGTCGAGCCGCAACGCGCGCAGGTCCGTACCGAGCTGTTCCTCGAGCTCGGGAACGGTCGCGTAGGGCCCGTGCCGTTCAGGCAGACTTACCGTCATAAAGTCCCATGATTGGTCCGCTAAGTATGCGAAAGCCACTTTTATCTCAAATATGAGCTATTGTACCACACAGCCCTGTCGTGCACGACAACAGGCGAGATTTGATCCGTTATCCGCAGGTTTGCGTCTAATAGCCCGTTTTTGAGCCGTTGTGTTATATATGTGTGCCGCCAGCCGGGTTGTCCGGTCGGCTCGTTCAGTGACCGGTGTCCGAGCAGCTCTCCCGCGTTGGGGAACTTGAGAGCACCGGCGGTATGCGCAGGCGATCCCGTCATTGTGTGGGGCTCTGCAGGGGCAGGGCGACGGCTCGCCATCGATGAGACCGGACGAGCCCGTCGGTTCAAGTCATGCGGAGCGGCGAGCCTGTCAAGCTTCGATTGCAGGCGTTGGCGGACAGCGACGCGGACGTCCGACGGCACATTGATGTGCGCCTCTCGCCAATAGCAGTAGTTCACGGAGCCTTAAGGGCTCGCGCTGCCCTACCTACATGAGATGTACCCGGAGGAGCCGGGGAATTTACGCGCGGGAAGTAGTGTCCTCCCAAGTGCTTCGACACCCGCCACCTTGGACACGTGGAACCGTGAACTCGTGTGAAGCTCGCTGGTGCGAGCGCGTCGACGTCGATCCCGTCGGGAAACGGGAGAAGACGGCGACAGTATGAGAACTCCGATCGACCTTGACTCGAGGTGTCGGGCAGGAATGAGTAAGTTGCGTTAACTCCGTTGATGCCGGAGTGTCCTGCCACATCGCGTGGCAGGACATCCGTTCGCCTGAGACCTATCGACGTGCGGCAGCTCGTTCGGCTTCGCGTGCCGTTTCTGCTTGCTGGATGTACTGGTCGAGCATTCGCTGGTTGTCGGCGGACTTCGACCGTGTATCCGGTATAGCCTTCTCCGGTATAGCCTTCGCTGCCTGGAATTGTCTGATTGCATCGTCCCAGCGATGCTGGAGCATATACTCGACACCCAGACTCGTCGCCAGTGAGAGATTACCGGGATCGAGACGGGTGGCGCGTTCCAGAGCCGCTACTTTCTTCGCTCTGTTGAGCTGGAGTGCTGCGCTCGCCCAGTAGACGGTGACAGACTCCATTCCCTGCGAAACTATTCCATCCATCCACTGTTCGAAGCGCGTGCGCCAGTTGGGGTCGGCTTCGTACAATGCATGGTTACCCTCCTGCGACACATCGAGCATCACCTTCGCGACATCATCGGCGAGACGCTGAGCGCTCGAACGGTCCGACACATTGCGTAGCGAGGGCACAACGACGTCCAGCGCCTTGAGACAGGCATCGGCCCCGATGGCGCGCGCCGCGTATGGATCGCACAGCTTCTGCAGGAGTTGAGTGGTTCGCTCAGGCGCCAGGGCGGAACCCTGTGACAGCTCGTTCAGCATCGCCTGCGCGCCGAACTCCGCCCGGAGCTTCTGCCTGAGCTGACGAGCTCGATCATGCGACCCCGCTTCCTCGTAGAGGTCGATGGCTCTGCCGGCGAGACGCCATTTGCCCGGCGTGGGTTGAGCCGCCGCGGCTCGATCTATTACGGTCGCGGCTTCCAGCAGGTTTGCGGCACCCCCCCGACGCTGAAGCTCGTTCGCGAGCGACTCGGCGGCGATGGATCCCGCCGGCTTGAGCTTCACGACTTGCCGAAGGCGCTCGAGCCGTTCCGCCGGATCGGTGGTGAATGCTGCGACAGCCAGTGCCGCTTCCGCGTCCGAAGGGTCGGAGGCGACGAGTTGCCTGAAGATCGCGATTCCTGTTCCACGACTGCGCGCCTGCTCATCGGCATCCGCGCCCAGGTGATTGGCAATCGCCATGTAGGCATGGCCTTGCATGAGCTGCGCGGCTCGATCGTTCTGTTTCACGCGGGCTTCGAGAGAGCCGATCCATGCGCGGCAGCTTTGGATTGTGGAGCCGCGCTGAGCGCAAGCGTCTTCATATTGACGTTGGTAGCAGAACGCATCGCCCACCTGGCAGCTCTCGGCCTGGGCACGCAGCCCAGCACTCACCACGAGCAGCGATGCTCCGATCAGGGTGATTCGAATGCCGTTCATGGGTAGATCCTCACGTTCGAGTACTTGCAGCTGCCCGGCGTGCCCTGGAGCTTTCTCACGCTGTCCGCATTCGGCGAGCGAACGTACAGCGGTGACGCCTGACATCTGTAAGCAGAGATGTCGCCCTCCGAAAAGTTCGCGTTATCCCGGTTCAAAGCATCCAGTTCAGGCTGAGTGGGCGTGAGCCATTTCTGCCCATGGCATCCGATGCCTCTCTGGAACTCCGCGGCCGTTTTGAAGTAGGGATGACTGTGTGCACCTGCCGAATTTCCATCGGACTGGGGATACGTTTTTGTCGCGCAAGGGTCGTTCGTTGGATCGGGGAATTCAGGGTAGACCGCGCCGAACGAATCGTTGTAGTACCCGAACGTCAGCACATCCGGACCCACGCAATACATTGTCACTGCGCGTTCGAATGGCTCGCGGGCGGGCCAGGAGAGCGTCACATTGGTCGCTGCCTGGTTGACGGTGGTTGTCGAGCATCGCGCCACGCCAACCTGTAACTCCGTGTCGCCGAAGTGATAGACGTTCGTGCCACTGTAGTAGCAGATCCACCCGGAAACGTTGTCCCACAGGCACTGGTAAATATCTTCCAGCGCGTAGTGCTGGCCATCGGCTGTCCAGACACCTCCTGCTGGCTGGTTCACGGAATAACCCACGTCCGCAATGAGCCACCCGACGTTGGATGCGTTTGAGTACTGGCTGAAGTCAGGATCGTAGAGCGTTCCGACCACTGCGGCATAGTACTCGAGGTAGAGATACTCGACGCAGTACAGGTTCCCGACTTCGTCCTGCACATAGCGCGTGCAGACGGACGCGGAGTTCAGATCACCAGGATCTTTGAACGTGTCCGAGTAGCCGCTGAGCACGCCCGAGGAGACAGTGTATGTAAGGTTCGTGACTCCCGTGTAGGCCAAGGCATCACGCGTGCCCAGCCCCGCAAGCAGGAGCATCACACATGCACTTGTGACGAGAGAGCGCATTGACATGGCTGATTACCTCTCCGTGGCAGCGGATGCCTTGAATTGCTCTGGCATCGGCACCGGTGTCGCGTACTTGAAGACTTTGACGCTTCCCGCGACATTCTGGCGTATCCAGGTGTCGAGCGCGGCGAAGCGTTCCGTGCCCATGGCCTGCATGAGCTGCTGCTGATGATGCGCGAGCGCCTGCATCTTTTCGGCGTCGAACTGCTTATCGAGCCCGTCGACCGCCATCTGCTGCTGCAGGTAAAGGCCCTGAGGCGTTTGTGGGATGCTTTCCGGCGGCGGCGCTCCCAGTCCCTGGCGGACTTTGAGCCGGTGCACGTTTCGCAAAGCTTCCTGCGGAATCACGTCCCGGGCCGGATAGCGTCGGGTGAGCTCCGCACGCGCGTTGGCGTCAAGCCTGTCCATGTCGTTCAGATACTGCTCACCCATCGACAGCAGCAGCGCGGCCTGAGCATCGCCGAGCCCGATGTTGCCGGTCAGGAGCTCCTTTACGAGATCCGGCGATTTGCGCGAGTAATAGCGGAGGCTTCCGTAGAAAGCTCTCCACACACTCCAGTCGGGCGCGGGCTGTGCGCTCTGACTCGCTGGCCCAACCGGCAGCGGCGGCGAAGTTGCAATCTCCGGGTTCGGCGGCCTGATCTGACTCATTGCCACGGGAGCGGCGATTGCTGTCACTGCAATCGCAGCACCACACCATTTAGCGGTCCATCGAGTCCTATGCACATCGCACACAGCGCGTACCTCCTCTGTTGTCCCTGGGCCGCGTGATCATCTTTCTTGTTCACGCGGCAACACCTTTGCATTCGCTCGGGCCTGCTCTGTCGCGATTACGGCGCGCACTTCTCTGACGTCATGAGCGCAAGCGCTGATAACGTGCGGCAGATCAGCCGTTCATGGAACCGGAACGCCGCAGCCTCACGGCCCGCATTCCAATGGCGGGCCCTCTGAAGAGCGAAGGCGAGGTGCGATTTACGCGGCGATCCGTCAGAAAGTGCTTCTAATTCTTCTTAGATCGAAACCCTCCGTCTCCCTTCGATGGGGTTCGTCAGCAGCGTTGCGCAAAAATTAGCACCGTAAAAAATGCGTGTCAAAAGACACGAGCCGTTGGTCGCGAGTGCAAAGTCCTCGAGTTGTTACCACATAAAGACAGATCTCTCCTGTGCCCCACTCGCCCTGGCGGCCTCCTTCCAACCAACGCTGACTCTCTTGGACCTTGGAATGCCGAGGAGGACTGGGTGCGAAGTCACCCGCGAGCTGCGACGACTGTAGCGGTCAAGGCCCTACTGGACACTCGGTTGCAGTAATTCACGTTTTTCAGGCGGCTTGTTTCTCCATTGCCGCGTAGTACTCACGCCGCCGCTGCGCCGGCGAGATGTAACCGTGGCGTTGGATCATCCAGCGCTCG
>DASZTF010000021.1:0-2028 GCA_035548315.1 Minisyncoccota bacterium | reverse complement strand
CAACTCGACTTCATGAAGTCGGAATCGCTAGTAATCCCTGATCAGCAGGCAGGGGTGAATACGTTCCCGGGCCTTGTACACACCGCCCGTCACACCATGGGAGTCAGTTGCTCCAGAAATGGCTGCGCTAACCCGCAAGGGGGGCAGGTCCTTAAGGAGTGACTGGTAACTGGGGTGAAGTCGTAACAAGGTAGCCGTATCGGAAGGTGCGGCTGGATCACCTCCTTTCTGGAGATACGTTGAGCTCTTCGGAGCTCTTCCATCTCGGTCAATGTCACATTGTCGGTTCGAGCAACGTTGCTCGGATTGCTCGCGAACTCGATTTTGCTACTCAGCTTTGAGGGCCCGACGCACTCTCTGAAGTTTTCATTGGAGGTGCGACTGATTCTCGAAGCTAAAAGGGCCAGTAGCTCAGTTGGTTAGAGCACACGCTTGATAAGCGTGGGGTCGAAAGTTCAAATCTTTCCTGGCCCACTAATCAACCCGCCACGGTCCGCCCGCTCAGGGATGTAACCCGAGCTGTCGTCCGGCGAGCGAAGGGTGGCTTTGCCAGCCCGGAGCGAGCTCGGGGGCGCGGGGGGCACCAAGCGAGCGAAGCGAGCGACTGCCCCCCGATAAAAATGGGGCGTTAGCTCAGCTGGGAGAGCACCGGCTTTGCAAGCCGGGGGTCGAGGGTTCGAACCCCTTACGCTCCACCAGCCAAAATAGTCTTGACGAGGGGTAGGGAGATTCAGTAGGATTCCCGCCCTTCTCCGATCTCTGAAAATCGAATAGGAAACGACGACGCGAAAGCGTGTCTTGAGTACATCGTTCGAGATGACTCGCGTGGACGAAGACGAGCTTTGCTCGGCGGAGTCCGTCGCGGGAGGCTCGGAACCCTTTGAGGGTTTCGAACCCAAACATTCTCGACGAAGCAATCAAGCGCCAAGAGAATTGCGAGTCCGCTTCAAAGCATCGAAGTGAACTCGACCTTGTAGACGGCGTATCGCGACAGAGATGTAGTGATTGCCAAATTTTGCGGAGGTTCAGAGCTTTCGGGCTCTGGGCTTAAACCAAAGGTTGGTGACCAAGCTACTAAGGGCACACGGTGAATGCCTTGGCGTCAGGAGGCGATGAAGGACGTGGTTAGCTGCGAAAAGCTTCGGGGAGTCGCAAACAGGCGTCGATCCGGAGATGTCCGAATGGGGAAACCCGGCGGGAGTCATATCCCGTCATCCCACGGTTGAATTCATAGACCGAGGGAGGCGAACGGGGGGAATTGAAACATCTAAGTACCCCCAGGAACAGAAATCAAACGAGATTCTCCTAGTAGCGGCGAGCGAACGGGGAACAGCCTAAACCGTCTCACTAACCTGAGACGGGGTTGTAGGGCCGGCGACATGGGAGACGAGACCTTAGCCAAACAGTCTGGAAAGTCTGGCCATAGAGGGTGACAGCCCCTTAGGCGAAAAGGTCAAATCCCCTAGCTGGTTCCTGAGTACCACGGGGCTCGAGTAACCCTGTGGGAATCTGGGAGGACCATCTTCCAAGGCTAAATACTACCTGACGACCGATAGTGAACCAGTACCATGAGGGAAAGGCGAAAAGAACCCCTGCTAGGGGAGTGAAAAGACCCTGAAACCGTGTGTCTACAAGCCGTAGGAGCACTATGCCCTTCGGGGAATGTGCGACTGCGTACCTTTTGCATAATGGGCCTGCGAGTTATGGTCGGTGGCGAGGTTAAGTCGAAAGACGTAGCCGTAGCGAAAGCGAGTCCGAAATGGGCGTCAAGTCGCCGGACATAGACCCGAAACCGAGTGATCTACCCATGTCCAGGATGAAGCGAAGGTAATACTTCGTGGAGGTCCGAACCCACTACAGTTGAAAATGTAGGGGATGAGGTGTGGGTAGGAGTGAAAGGCTAATCAAACCCGGTGATAGCTGGTTCTCGCCGAAACCTATTTAGGTAGGTCCTCAGGAAACTCTGTACCGGAGGTAGAGCACTAGATGGGCTAGGGGTCCTACCAGACTACCAAACCCAACGAAACT
>DASZTF010000020.1:0-2325 GCA_035548315.1 Minisyncoccota bacterium | reverse complement strand
CACCGTCTTGCGAGAGTGCCCGTTGCGCGCGTTCTCGCCCTTGCGGGGCTGGTTCCGCTCGTAGCCGAGATGATGACTCATTTCGGCGTCGAGAAGCCGTTCCATGACGGCTCCCTTGAGCCGCGTGAACGTGCCGTTGGGACCGAACAGGTCGGCCTCGGTTCGGCAGCCCGACACCAGCTCGTCGATCCATTCCTGGCGCAGGGCGGCCCGCTCCGCGTTGCTCACCGGCTGCGCTTGATCAGCTTTGGCGGTGTCGTTGTTCTGTTCTTTCCATGGGCGATTCCTTTCATCTCGCCCACCTTTGGCTGTACACAAAGTTCCTGAGTGCGTCAGGCTAAGCTTGGGTGAGGAGGATGTATGCAGTGAGACGGAAACCTCACGGTGGAATCCAGCGGGTGAGAGGCCCGGCCGGCCAAGGCGATGATCACCAGCCGGAAGCGAGTCTTGCGTGGACACGAGCGACTGTGTGCGCGAAGCGTAGACAGCGATCGTGTAGGCCGTGCGATTGAGCCCCGAAAATTTGACGATTGTGGGAGCCGACGCGGTTCAGAACGCGGAAGGCAACACGGACGCGCTGAGTTGATCTGGGCGTGATCGTCCCACCGGGGTCGGAGAGCAGGGCATGCATGAAAGGATTCCCCAGGAACCTGAGAGATCCCGACGCCTCCGCGAAAACGGAAGCGCCGAGCTAGCGCAAGCGAGCAAGGTGTGGGCGTCGGGAAGTCGGAGTGCCTCGTAGTACCGGCGAAGCGGGGGAACCAGCCCAATGGGACCCCGTGGAGGAAAGGAGGCACCGGTCACGGAACCGTTCGAGGGAAAGATGAAAGAGACATCGGGCTCCGCAACCATCTCAACGAAACTGGAACGGATAGCAACGCTGGCGCGGAATGCGCCCGACATGGCCTTTACAACACTCGCCCACCACATCGACCTCGCCTGGCTACGCGAAGCTTATCGCCTCACGCGCAAGGACGGGGCGACTGGCGTCGATCGACAGACGGCCGCTGAGTACGCGCTAAACCTGGAGGAAAACCTCCAATCGCTACTCAAGCGGGCAAAATCGGGTACCTACCGAGCCGCTCCCGTGCGACGCGTCCACATCCCGAAAGGGACTGGCGTCGAAACGCGACCACTGGGGATCCCGACCTTCGAGGACAAGGTTCTCCAACGTGCGGTAACGATGGTGCTCGAAGCGGTCTACGAGCAGGACTTCTTGCCTTGTTCGTACGGGTTCCGGCCTGGTCGCTCGGCGCATCAAGCGCTCAACTCTATCTGGGAGAGAGCGACTCGAACTGCTGGAGGATGGGTATTGGAGATCGACATCCGGAAGTACTTCGATACGATCGATCACGCGCGCCTACGGGACATTCTGCGCCACCGGGTGCTTGACGGCGTACTGCTGAAACTCATCGGGAAGTGGCTCAAGGCTGGGGTTCTCGAAGACGGGGTACTTGCATACTCGCATGCGGGGAGTCCGCAGGGAGGTGTGATCTCGCCATTGCTGGCGAACATCTATCTCCATGAGGTGCTCGACATGTGGTTCGAGCATGCTGTTCAACCCCGAATGCGTGGTGGCGTACAACTCGTCCGCTATGCGGACGATGCCGTACTCCTGTTTGAACGTGAAGACGACGCCAGGCGCGTTATGACTGTCCTTCCGAAGCGATTCGAGAAGTACGGCCTGACCCTGCACCCAGAGAAGACGAGACTTGTCGAATTCGTACGGCCAGACCGACGCGGAAGGCGCATTGCACCGAGCGCGTCGGCGCGGCCGGGGACATTTTGCTTTCTCGGATTTACGCATTTCTGGCGCAGGTCGCGCTCGGGGAAGTGGATCATGTATCGAGCGACAGCCAAGGACCGCTTTCGTCGAGGGTTGAAGCAGATCTCGGATTGGTGCCGAACGCACCGACACGACGATCTGCGACAACAGCAACGGGGCCTGTCGCGGAAGCTGCAGGGGCACTTCGGATATTACGGAATCACCGGAAACTTCGAAGCTCTCGGCCGCTTCCGCCACGAGGTCATCCGTATATGGCAGAAGTGGCTTAGCCGCCGCTCTCAGCGTTCATACGTCGACTGGCCGCGCATGACGAGACTGCTGCAGCGATACAAGCTGCCGCCGGCTCGGCTTACGCGATCAACGCAAGCAGTGAACCCGTGAATCGAAGAGCCGGATGCGGGAGTTCCGCACGTCCGGATCCGTGGGGGGCTCTGGACCTTGCAGATACGGCAAGCCGGACTGAGGCGCCGACCCGAAAGGGCGGCAACAGCCACCGGAAGCCTAAATCCTTCAGGTCCAGGGTCTACCCGACCACCTCC
>DASZTF010000019.1:0-1652 GCA_035548315.1 Minisyncoccota bacterium | reverse complement strand
GCGGAGAGCAGCGCTCTCCTCGGGGGTGAGGCGCGTAACCCAGTCGGGCCCGTACTTCTTCTCGAAGCCTTGCGACAGGCGCAGGAAGTTCTGGACGTCACTGCCGAGCTCTTGGGGCTTGTAGGGGGCGGGGAGGTTGCCTGTGGGCGCTTCCTCCATGGCCATATGCGGCGCGCGGGCGGCGTTGCGTTCAAGGGCAGCAAGAGGTGCGCCGGGGGTCGCCGCATCTTCGCGGAAAGTAGCCGTTCTGCTGCGGGTACCCCAATCTCCCTGTAAGAATTGCTCTGGGGTGAGGTTGCGGAAGTTGCCGTCGAGGGACTCAACCCCAACGCTCTTCACGCCGGTCATCACTTCCGGATCACTCTTAATGAGCTCGGAGACAAGCTTGCGTGGATTGACGCTAGGACTGTAGGCACTTACCGATAATGTTCCGTCGGGCCACTTACGCACGCGCGTAAGGCCCAACCTTGCGGGGTCCAAGGCAGTGTTGGGGTCAATTCCAAAGGTTTGAAGGAAGTCTCGGTCGTATGCAGTAGGGTTCTCAACGTTACCATAACTGTGCGTTTGCGGCGTGCCAAAATCATCAACCGGCGGATGCTTCTCTGCAAACTCACGAATCAAGGGATTCGGGCTGTCAGGGTGCGCACCCCAAGTTGCAACCTGCATCGCCGCCGCTGCCTTTGGATCAACGCCCACGCGCTCAGCGTTATCGCCAATGGAAATCCAGCCGTCATGGTCTCCATGAGGACCGAGATCGCTTGCTTCAATTTTGTGAAGCTTGCCCTGTTTGGGGTTGTAGAACCAACCCTCACCAAAGCTGTCACGTAGCTTCCTGCCCGCCATGTGTGGGGCGCGGGTGGCGTTGCGCTCGAGAGCGGCTAAGGGTGCGCCGGGAAGAGCAGAGTCTTCAAGCAGGGAAGCTGCGCGCACAGCAGCGGCCCAAGGACGCTCAAAGCCCCTCGGAGCTTCGTATTCAGGGAGGGCCTTAACGCCCTCTTTGCGCACAATCTCAGCCACCTGCCCAGCAATAGCTTGAGCCTGCTCTGAGTGCGCGCCCGCTGCAAGCGCTGCTTCTTTTGCAGACGCAAACTGCGGTACGCTTTCAAGGTCAACAACGCGGTGTACTGGAACTTCTTTAACGCCCAGACCCTCTAAGGCGCGGAGACGGTGTTGCCCTTCGAGCACGTTCCCCGCTTGGTCAACAACAAGCGGCTCAATCCAACCATTCTCTTTGATACGCTCTGCTAACGGCGCAACTCGCTCAGGACGAAGGTGTGAGCCGGTCAGGGTTTCAATAGGTACGTTTTGAAGAGGTTCTACGTAGTGGCGGTTAAAGCTCGCGTCCCCAATTTGGTGAATAGCCTCTTTTGACATAGGACGAATTTGAAGCTTACCCCCAGCCATCCCCAAAGCGTTCTCAGGAATGACGTGTCCCGCCGCCGCTCCAAAGGAGGTACCGCCCGCCATACCAGCGAGGTCTTGCGCGCGGTGGATTAACTCGGGGGACGAGCGTGTTTCGCCCGTTACAGGATCGAATTCGGTGGCGGGAACCTTCCCACTGGTGACATCACCGGGAAGGGTTGTGGCACTGCGCACCAGGACTTCGGGCCACAACTGCACACGCTTCTTGCTTGAAGGAACAAGATCGTCCG
>DASZTF010000018.1:0-4407 GCA_035548315.1 Minisyncoccota bacterium | reverse complement strand
TGCATCTTCACAGCGATTTCAATTTCACTGAGTCTCGGGTGGAGACAGCGCCGCTGTCGTTACGCCATTCGTGCAGGTCGGAACTTACCCGACAAGGAATTTCGCTACCTTAGGACCGTTATAGTTACGGCCGCCGTTTACTGGGGCTTCGATCAAGAGCTTCGCCTTGCGGCTGAC
This sequence comes from Minisyncoccota bacterium, assembly GCA_035548315.1. GTDB lineage: Bacteria > Patescibacteriota > Minisyncoccia > Phycocordibacterales > Phycocordibacteraceae > C7867-001. The sequence continues at coordinate 4,230 of DASZTF010000018.1, read as the reverse complement.
CCCATCAATTAACCTTCCAGCACCGGGCAGGCGTCACACCCTATACGTCCACTTTCGTGTTTGCAGAGTGCTGTGTTTTTGATAAACAGTCGCAGCGGCCAGGTTACTGCGACCCGCCAGCGCTCAGTCACGCACGTGACCACGCCGGCGGGCGCACCTTCTCCCGAAGTTACGGTGCCATTTTGCCTAGTTCCTTCACCCGAGTTCTCTCAAGCGCCTTGGGATTCTCACCCTGCCTACCAGTGTCGGTTTACGGTACGGTTCTCTCAAGCTGAAGCTTAGTGGCTTTTCCTGGAAGCGTGGTCTCAGTCACTTCGCCCAAAAAAGGGCTCGTCTCGGTGCTCGGCATAAAGCATCCCGGATTTGCCTAAGATGCATGCCTACCGCCTTTCCCCGGGACAACCAACGCCCGGTAGACCTAACCTTCTCCGTCCCCACATCGCACTTGAGAAGAGTGCCGGAATATTAACCGGCTTCCCATCGACTACGCATTTCTGCCTCGCCTTAGGGGCCGACTCACCCTGCGCCGATGAACGTTGCGCGAGGAAACCTTGGGCTTTCGGCGTGCGGGCTTTTCACCCGCATTATCGTTACTCATGTCAGCATTCGCACTTCCGATACCTCCAGCAGACCTTACGATCCACCTTCGCAGGCGTACGGAACGCTCCTCTACCGCGCACATTGCTGTGCACCCCGAGCTTCGGTGTCTAGCTTAGCCCCGTTAAATCTTCCGCGCAGACCGACTCGACCAGTGAGCTATTACGCTTTCTTTAAAGGGTGGCTGCTTCTAAGCCAACCTCCTGGCTGTCTATGCCTTTCCACATCGTTTTCCACTTAGCTAGAACTTGGGGACCTTAGCTGCGGGTCTGGGTTGTTTCCCTTTTCACGACGGACGTTAGCACCCGCCGTGTGTCTCCCGGATAGTCTGTCCTGGTATTCGGAGTTTGCCATGGTTTGCTAAGTCGCGATGACCCGCTAGCCATAACAGTGCTCTACCCCCAGGAAGATTCGTCCGAGGCGCTACCTAAATAGCTTTCGAGGAGAACCAGCTATCTCCGAGTTTGTTTAGCCTTTCACTCCTAGCCTCAGCTCATCCCCATCTATTGCAACAGATGTGGGTTCGGTCCTCCAGTGCGTGTTACCGCACCTTCAACCTGGCCAAGGCTAGATCACTCGGTTTCGGGTCTACTGCCAGAGACTATGCGCCCTATTCAGACTCGGTTTCCCTTCGCCTCCCCTAGACGGTTAAGCTCGCCACTGACAGTAAGTCGCTGACCCATTATACAAAAGGTACGCAGTCACCCTTGCGGGCTTCCACTGCTTGTACGTAGACGGTTTCAGGGTCTATTTCACTCCCCTCTCCGGGGTTCTTTTCGCCTTTCCCTCACGGTACTTGTTCGCTATCGGTCGGTCAGGAGTATTTAGCCTTGGAGGATGGTCCCCCCATGTTCGGACAGGGTTTCTCGTGCCCCGCCCTACTCAATTTCACACAACGTGCCCTTTCGCCTACCGGGCTATCACCGTCTCTGGCCGGCCTTTCCAGACCGTTCGACTAGAACATGCTGTGCTTTTGGGCTGCTCCCCGTTCGCTCGTCGCTACTGAGGGAATCTCGGTTGATTTCTTTTCCTCCGGGTACTTAGATATTTCAGTTCCCCGGGTTCGCTTCCAGCACCTATGGATTCAGTACTGGATACCGCTTGCGCGGTGGGTTTCCCCATTCGGACATCGCCGGATCAATGCTTGTTGCCAGCTCCCCGACGCTTTTCGCAGGCTGCCACGTCCTTCATCGCCTCTGACCGCCAAGGCATCCACCGTCTACGCTTGCTCGCTTGACCATATAACCCCAAGTCGCCTCGAAGTTACGCCAAACGACGCTTTCGCCGTTGCCTCAACGACACATCTCGGTTCGTTCGAACCAAAACGCTTGTCACTCGTTTACGTTTTCAAAGAACACGATGCCGGCCTCAACGCCGCACCGTTTCGTCAATCCTGGTGTGCACAGCTACTTCCACGCCCCATCTGGTGGAGCCAGTCGGGATCGAACCGACGACCCCCTGCTTGCAAAGCAGGTGCTCTCCCAGCTGAGCTATGGCCCCATGCGCCTTTGAAGCCTCCGCCCACGGATGGACGGGCTCTTGCGATGGATTCGCGTGAGGTAAATGGTGGGTCTGGGAGGACTCGAACCACCGGCCTCACCCTTATCAGGGGTGCGCTCTAACCACCTGAGCTACAGACCCGGGAACCTTTGCAACTCAACAGAAAACCATCCCTCAGCGTTACCGCCCAAGCGTGGTTTTCTTGATGAGTCCGACCAGGAAGGGTCGGTTTTGCTCTTCGCGACAGGAACGTCGCGTCTGAGCAAACGCTTCGCGTGAAAGTACAGGTGTCTTGTGTGGGCGTCTTGCGGCAGCGGACGCTGTCGCTCTCGAAAGGAGGTGATCCAGCCGCACCTTCCGATACGGCTACCTTGTTACGACTTCACCCCAGTCATGAACCACTCCGTGGTCGTCGCCCCCCTTGCGGTTAGGCTAACGGCTTCTGGAGCAACTCACTCCCATGGTGTGACGGGCGGTGTGTACAAGGCCCGGGAACGTATTCACCGCAGCATAGCTGATCTGCGATTACTAGCGATTCCGACTTCATGGAGTCGAGTTGCAGACTCCAATCCGGACTGGGATCGGCTTTCTGGGATTGGCTCCACCTCGCGGTCTTGCAACCCTCTGTACCGACCATTGTAGTACGTGTGTAGCCCTGGCCGTAAGGGCCATGATGACTTGACGTCATCCCCACCTTCCTCCGGTTTGTCACCGGCAGTCTCCTTAGAGTTCCCGCCTTTACGCGCTGGCAACTAAGGACAAGGGTTGCGCTCGTTGCGGGACTTAACCCAACATCTCACGACACGAGCTGACGACAGCCATGCAGCACCTGTGTTCCGATTCCCGAAGGCACTCCCGCATCTCTGCAGGATTCCGGACATGTCAAGGCCAGGTAAGGTTCTTCGCGTTGCATCGAATTAAACCACATACTCCACCGCTTGTGCGGGCCCCCGTCAATTCCTTTGAGTTTCAGTCTTGCGACCGTACTCCCCAGGCGGCGAACTTAACGCGTTAGCTTCGACACTGATCTCCGAGTTGAGACCAACATCCAGTTCGCATCGTTTAGGGCGTGGACTACCAGGGTATCTAATCCTGTTTGCTCCCCACGCTTTCGTGCCTCAGCGTCAGTGTTGATCCAGATGGCCGCCTTCGCCACTGATGTTCCTCCCGATCTCTACGCATTTCACCGCTACACCGGGAATTCCACCATCCTCTATCACACTCTAGCTCCCCAGTATCCACTGCCATTCCCAGGTTGAGCCCGGGGATTTCACAGCAGACTTAAGAAACCGCCTACGCACGCTTTACGCCCAGTAATTCCGATTAACGCTTGCACCCTTCGTATTACCGCGGCTGCTGGCACGAAGTTAGCCGGTGCTTATTCCTCAGGTACCGTCAGCTCCACCGGGTATTGGCCGATGGCATTTCGCTCCTGATAAAAGTGCTTTACAACCCGAAGGCCTTCTTCACACACGCGGCATTGCTGGATCAGGCTTGCGCCCATTGTCCAATATTCCCCACTGCTGCCTCCCGTAGGAGTCTGGGCCGTGTCTCAGTCCCAGTGTGGCTGATCATCCTCTCAGACCAGCTAGCGATCGTCGCCTTGGTGGGCCGTTACCCCGCCAACTAGCTAATCGCACATCGGTTCATCCCGCCGCGCGAGGCCCGAAGGTCCCCCGCTTTCTCCCATAGGACGTATGCGGTATTAGCGTAAGTTTCCCTACGTTATCCCCCACGTCGGGGCAGATCCCGATGCCTTACTCACCCGTCCGCCACTCGCCACCCAAGGAGCAAGCTCCTCTGTGCTGCCGTTCGACTTGCATGTGTTAGGCATGCCGCCAGCGTTCAATCTGAGCCAGGATCAAACTCTTCACTTAAGTTTTCGATCCGCCGAAACGGACCGGTCTTTCTGAAGCGTTGAACCCAACCGTAAACGTCAAGCTTTGAATTGACTCTTAGGTTGGACGCTTGCATCTGTGGACAGCCATCCCGTCCACCGCAAGGCGCCCACACAAGTCACCTGTGCACACTGTCAAAGATCAATCACTTGCGGCTCCCTCTTCAGAACCGCTCCGGAACCTTTCGTCCCGGTGAGCCCGCCATTCTACATCCCTTTTGGGGGCCGTCAACACC
>DASZTF010000017.1:0-1989 GCA_035548315.1 Minisyncoccota bacterium | reverse complement strand
TCGCGAGCTTCACCTTTCGGCGCTTACGCGAGCGCGCGGGCGCGCTCTTCGGCTTTGGCCGATAGGTCAAGACTTTGTCGGCGATGGCGTCGAGTGCCTTCTTGTGATCGGGCTTCATTGGGTCGCCCTCGGCATACACGCCACGGCGCGCTGCACGACCTCATGCAGGAACCGCATTTCGTCATCCGTCACCGGACGGCTGAAATAGAATTGCAGGGCGCTGATGCAGTCTTTGTCACGACCAACGCCAGGGCATTTGAGTGGTTGCCTGCTGTTCATCGTCCCGCCTCTCGCTTATCTGGTCGGCTAGATGCCGTTTCGAATTTCGTAGTAACGCCAGTGCAGACAGCCATAGCCAACGCCAAGCTCCGACCAACTGGCGCCGGGTCCGTCAAATGTCTGAAACGTGGACATTGGGCCAATAGCTACCGGCACGATGTCGAAGTTGTATGGGTCGCGGCCTTTCAGACCAAGTACAATGCAAATCGAGCACTTGATGCGCAGCCAAAAGCCAAGCCACCCATCAACTGCCCCTGGCTGGGGATAGGCACCCTGATCTTTGGACCAGCACCAATTCAGAAGATAAATCATCTGTCAGATCCTTTCCCCGACGGTGTTCGGCGGCGGGTTCCAGCCAAGCGCCTTTGCGAGCGCCAAGCACTCCGCAGCCTTCGTTGCGAAGAAGATGGCTTTCACGTCATCGCCGCGCTCGCGGGCAATCAGCGCGGCATCCGCGAGCTTAGCCGATAACTCCCCGATCTTCTGAGCGCCAGTCATGTTGCCTCGCTACCTAAGCGATTTCTTCGCGGACAAATTCGACTTGGACCGAATAAGGGCCGTCGCCGTATGCTTCCTCGATCTCATCAACCTCTTCCGGCGTTGCCTCGCGCACGAACTTGATGATGTCGCCGTCCATGCCCCACACAGTCACGTCGTAGAGCGCGACCTGCTTGGCGAATCTTCCGTTGGCGTTTCGGACTGGCTGCATCTGTTCAAATCCTTTCATGCTTATCCGGTTGCCACTGCCTGCTGTTCATCGTCCCGCCTTCTCTTTCGATTTCTCTAATTCAACAATCTCGGCGCGGAATCGAGCGGCGTTATGTTCTGAGATTGCCAGCATTTCCCGACACCACACAAGACTGCACTCACGGCAAAACTTTTCGGTCATCGAGACGCCGTGGCCACAGGTCTTTGGCGATGAAGCTATAGTCATTCCAACCTCGCTAGTGGATAAGCGCTTTGTATGTCAGGCGCTTCCCGGCAACCCCGTCAATGAAGCTGTCGAGGCGCTGCATCGTGTGGCGTTTCACGTCGCCTTCATTCAGGCGGAACGCGAACTCATCGACGTAGCGGCCAAGGTGCTTCTTGCTGGCGTGGTGGTAGACGCCGATCAGGCCGCGCTTCATGATGGGGGTCGCAGAGCCTCTTGCGCAGCTTTCGATAGGGGCGCCCGACGAACAATCATTGTTTGTCCTCAGCCGGCTCTCTTCCCTTGACCCGACAAACGAAGAACTCCTCCTTGAATGTTACGCTAGTTACCTCCACGAAGGCTGCTGGATTAAGGATATCTTTGTTGAGGTAGTCCTGCACCGCCTGCATCATGCTCGCGGCATTAAGACGCACTTCGTTGTTACCGATCATTTGCCTCTACCTCCTCATTCTTCATCAGGCAGCTCCTCAACGCCCTGGGGCCTCAACACGCCAACGGGCTTGTCGCCGCGAATAGCGGACTGCGTAAAGACGAACGCCACCCCAGGCAAGTTAGCAGCAGCTGCCTCTGCCGCGAGCGCCGTGGGGGCCTCAACCTCAACCCAATCTTCTACCGCGCGTTTCACCCTGACACGCCAGGGAATTAGGCCCGTTGCCACGGCAATCTCCTACTCCTCTACATACGCTCCGTAATTCGGTCAGACGCCGTAGTGCTGGGCCACCGATTTGGAGGGTGGGCGGTACGCCGCCTCATCCGTCAGCGCAGCGGACATTTCGTCC
>DASZTF010000016.1:0-3319 GCA_035548315.1 Minisyncoccota bacterium | reverse complement strand
GCTCACCCGGAACGGTTCGTCCGCCAGCCTCCCAAACCCCCTTCTCTCCCTTCTGCGGTCTGGATCAATAGGCCTCCCGACAAGGAGAAAACTCCTTAAACTTTTACCGCGTGTGTCTCATTTTTATTGACACGCACCGCAAGTGATTGGCGGCCTTGCCGCACGCGCAGACGCGTCGAACAAGTTCATCGCGGCGTTCGCCGTAGCATCGGTTGTTGCTGGCACAGGCGTCGGGATAGGACTGCAAGCAACCAGTGGCGGTCTAACAACTCTCGAATCGGCGGCACCGTACTTCCGGTATACACCCGGCCAGTTGAATCAACTGATCGGCGGTGCTCAAAGAGAGCTCCTCAAGGATCTGTTCGGGCAGGGCGAACAAGGGGCTTTGAGTCGCCTGTCGAACCTCCGGATTCCCGAGGGCCTGTCGCGGGAGACGCTTGAAATCTATAAAGAGGCAGCGGTGCGAGTAGTTCAACGCGGTCCAGGCGCACTCGGCTATGCGGTCCAACAGCTTCGCCTACAGATTGTCGAAAAGGCGCTCTCGCTCTTGAAATGAAACCGATGCGCCCAGGATGTCTGATCGTCGCATTACGCCCGAAACTGGGGTTGGCTTTGACTCAAAGCTGGCCTGTGGCCGATCTCTCGATAGATGGCGACTTGTATCGGCCAGTTGGACCTGAATGGAGTGGATTTTACGACTGGCTTCGAGACGGTTCTGGTGCATTGTTGGGTGTTCGATACAACGCTACTGAAGCGACCCGGTTCATCTTGGATCGGTCGAAGACGCTCGATTACGCGGAAGTCGGAAGCTACGACGATGTGGCGATTTTTTTCACGCCATCCAGAGCATTCGATCCAGATCAATCTGCTGATCAGGACCTCCTTTACGACCAGGTTTTCGTGTCGGATTCCGGGCGGGACATCGCTATATGTTTCGCGACCGACAACCTCGCAGATTCGCAACTGGAAGCCTTAGCCAGCGGGCTGTGGGAGAATCTGAGGTGCTCGGTCTCTTATCCGCAGCGAACCCGGAGCTGAGGAGCAGTGCTGCGCGGCGTTCCGTTTTCCGTGCACGGGGAATCAGCGAGTTACCGGGCAGCATCCAAAAAGCCGCCTTCGGCGGCTTCTTCGAGGCTTTTCGGATGCTGCTGGGTAACTGACTGATTCGCCGTGCGGGCTACTCACTTCAGTGGCTCCGCGAGGGAATAGATTTTCACAGTCTGAGACTCATCTGTCGTTGCCACACGTACCTGCCCATTTCCGTGCCAGACAGCGACAGAATGCCATGTTGTACGCGTCGAGAGGGGTATCGTAGCCAGAACGTGCAGGGTGCCGGTCTGGAGAACGATGGCGCTACACACTGTCAGCGCCCCGAAGGTTAGCTCGGCCTGGCTTTGCTGATCGCAGATACCCACTGCCAAGAGCTGATCGGGAGAGGCGGTCGCCTGCTTGAATCCACACCCCGTGATGCGCTCAGTATGTGCTGGCTCTGCCTTCTCTGGATCGAACCGCAATATCCGGCCAAACGTGGCGCCGTAAGAGGCCTCGTGAGTGAACCCGAGAATGCGACCATCACGAAGGAAAAGTGCACGGCTCAAACCATAATCTCCGCCAAAGACAATCTCCCGAAGTAGCGCCTTTGTCTTTGGGTTATATTCTGCAAGAGCGCTCGCAATGGGCCGACCTTTGCTGAACCACAAAGTGCCAGAAGCATCGACCGTGTATCCATAGCCCTCAAACGGATTGGCGATGACCTGGTCATGAACAATCCGCCCCAGATCACTCGTGCTCATTTCCAGAAGGCGCACGGACTTGGTCAGGGGACGGTGATGGGCGTCACTGTCCTCCTCCGCTGATCCGATCGTAATGGTTCGGCTTTCAGCACCAAAACCGAAAATGCGAGGGTTGGACAGCCCGAGCACCGCAAGGTCAGTGGTACTGATCAGGTGTAGACTCGACGCATCGATTACGCTAATGTACATCGTCCTATTCGGTCCGACGATTGCCGGCGTCTCCGCATAGAGTAGTCGGCTGCCGTCTGGTGAAACCTGAAAAACTGAAGGTGCTTGTGGCAGCTCGACGACCGGGGCTTTTATCTGTGACCGGCGCAGCTCCCGACCTGTCTTGCTATCGAATGCTCGCAGCCATAGTGCCGACGACTGATGCCGTGGTCCTTGGGCACGGTATGCGGCATAGAGTTCTCCGTTCGTGCCGAATGCCGTGATCGAGGGTGCAAGGCTGGAATCGTTCTGCTCCAGCCTGATCGTGACGGTTGGGCCGATCGCAGCTTCGGCATTTTGCAGCAATGCGAGCAGGATCGGGAGACACAGGCCTGGAAGTCTCATCTCCCCTCCTTTAATGCGGAATCGAGAGTGGCGCCGAAACATCCTTCTGTCGCAGGATCTGGGTCTCGAACAAGTTCTTAAACACCGAACTGGTATGCTGCACGAACCCCGAGACATCTCCGAAGGGATAGGCACCATCGAAGTGAAATGGCTGGAAGATCTGGCCGTTTTCATCCGGGAGATGGCTCTTGTCGAAGCTCAAGTGCGGGTCCGGCCCGTTATCATTCCCTCCGCGATACTGGATCGTCCCCGGATGGAAACCGTTTAGAGCATCTAACCCGACATTCGGTCCGACGAGGTTCTTCAGTAACGCCTGAAAAGCCTGGGGGCTTCCGAAGAGGGAGCCCTGAGCGATGTTCGTATTCAGCCCGTTGCCATTAAACGCTCCGGTGAAGCCGGAAAAGATCCCGGAGCCACCTAGCGTGGTGGCTGCCGTATTGGCCGCAAACCGGCCACTATAATCAGTGCCGTTCGAATCAGTGAAATGGACGCCATGCTGATCGAAGTTGCCGGTGTATTGATTTCCGTTCTGATCGACCAGCCCGCCATTCTTGTCGTTGCTGATCTGAGTCGCTGTGAACTTTCCTTTGTCATCGGTCGTCCCAACGCGTCCGCCTTGGCAGGTATCCGATTTCTCTTTGCAATCCAGGTAAAAATCGAGGCCGGTCGAATCCGTGTAGCGTAGCGGGTTATTTCGACCGTAGCCGTACCGATTGAGGGTTTGAGGATCTTCGATATGGCCGCCGAACGGGTCCGGGCTGGTGAACCGCCCCTGCGCCGAACTCATGTACCGCGCCCCGAAGTAATCGAGGCCACTCTCCGAGTCTCGTTCTTTGCCGGTGAACCGTTGCGCCACATAATCCGTCACCCCATACTGCAGCGCCGACGTCCGATTGCTTGTCGCCAGTTCCTCTCCGAACGGATAATAATCATGCCGCGACACCACGTTCCCGTTCCCGTCCGTGATCACCCGC
>DASZTF010000015.1:0-9818 GCA_035548315.1 Minisyncoccota bacterium | reverse complement strand
AGCCTGCGGGCCGTCTACAAAGCAGTCGACCACCTGATTGAGGCAGGGGTGCTGCTCAAGGTCCGGCAGCGAGTCATGGTGGATCAGGAATGGGCGAGGGAAGTGAGTACCAAGCTCGCGCCGCCGCTTTCGGCCCCGCTTGGGCCGGGGGAGAAGGCGATCTACACCTTTACCTCCATTGCACACCTCGACGCCTTCTGGAAGACGATCGTGCTCCAGCTTGAGGCCTATGAGCAGGACGGTCTCGTGATGTTCTACAATCCCCATAACTTCTGGGCGTACGTGCCCGAGCGGCGGGAGAGCGAGGATGCCTACTACCGGCACTTTTCAGCAAGCAAAATACACGCTTTTTTCACGATAGGAGGGGAAACAGCAGCCGACATGCAGTTCAAACGGGCATACCAGGACGACTTTTTCCAGGTGGATGCTCGGAATATGCCCGGTTACGCTCGGAATGTGCACCTTACGGTGATGGGGGACTACTTGATCACGGTGCGCCTGCCTAAGGCCCTGGCAGACCGCATAGATAGGCTCTACGAGACCGGGAGGCCCATCGAAGAGCTGCTGCCAGCCATCATGGAGACATGCCAAAGTCCCGGGAATATACGCTTTGTACTCGAGCATAATCCCCAGAAGGTGAAGAAGCTGCGCCGGCCGCTATCGCTTAACTTTTACTTCAAAATGAATTGATAGTTACGCGGTTGTATGCGAATATGGCCAGTACGCGGCTATGGTTTAGTGGTAGAACGCGTCCTTGCCAAGGACGAGACAGGAGTTCGATTCTCCTTAGCCGCACCAAACGAGCAAATACGGCCTATATAGGCCGTATTTGCGTATATGGGACGAGTTGGGGACAACTCGGTGGATAAGTGGATAAAGGACAAGGACAAAGGTGAAGAGAGTATGATGAGTCCTAAGGAAAGCTCGCAAATACAACGTTTTCCTTAAGGCCGTGGATGTCTCTCGCATGTCTCGCAAAGAAATCGGCGCCTATGGCGAGTCCGCCGCCGCGCACTACCTGTCCAAGCGCGGATTTGTGCTTATAGACAGGAATGTGGCCCGAAAGACCGGGGAGATAGATCTCATCATGCGGGCAGGGGACACGCTGTCATTTGTAGAGGTGAAAACCATCCTCTGCAAGGAGTTCCCAGATCCACATGCGGTCCGCGACGAGTACGATCCGTCCGTGAACTTGCACGAATTGAAGATCCGGAAGGTAGCGCGCACCGCAGAGTGGTATGTGATGGAGCGGGGGTGGGAAGGGGAGTGGCAAGTGGACGGGGCTCTTGTGTGGCTGCGGGCGCGCGATGGGGTGGCGAAGGTCACCTACCTGCCACAAATCGTATAAAGCTGCTAGAGTGCATAGGACCTACCGCGGGCCGTCGTATACCGGTAGTACGCTTGCTGAGGGAATTAAATACTGTGTCGGGCCGGAGTATGCCGGTAGTACGTCTGCTTTGGGAGCAGATAGACCGAGTTCGACTCTCGGCGGCCCGACACAGTATTTAATCGACAGTCTGGGAGACTGTCGGATGACCGGGTTCGAGCCGCGCATCATTTCGTGCTCGAAATGTGCGCGGCCCCGCCTCGCGCCGTCGCGCTCCGGCCCTTGCGGCTGCCGTATGTCGCCGCAAGCCCGGCGGCCCGACTAATTAGCTTCGAGAAGTACCTTTTCGAGCTTGTGCGCTTCGGTATTGAAATTATTTACGAGCGCCGACGGGGAACTGTTTGCGAAATAGGAGTCGAAATTGGCGCTGCCGTCTGCGGCAAAGCTCGTGCGGATGTGGAGCGCGGTAATCGCATTGAGGATGTGATCGCTGATGTCGCCCTTGATGCTGCTCGTGGTGATGAGGCCCACAAGACCGCCCTGCGCATCTGCCATACCGCCGCCCGAGGAGCCTTCCTGTGCTGCAGCAGTGCCCGCGACGGAGAGCACGTCCACGGTATTAGTGTCGAAGGTGTAGCGATTCGTGATGCTGTCGAACACGATCGTGGGGTAGAGCGAGTACTCGATCTGACCGCCATGCAGGTACTGTGCGGCGTATCCGCTGATGGCGAGTTTCTCGCCGATGATTACTGTGTCGTGGGAGAGCGGTACGTACGGGTAGGTGTCGGGTAGTCTGGCGTGAACGGCGCTCGAAGTAATGGCGAGTATCGCGAAGTCATTTTCCCCGGTGCCCTTGGGCGAGGTCTCAGAGAGGTTCTTCGCATTGTCTTCTATCCATGAAGGGGAGACGTAGGCGACTTTTGCGTAGTAGGCGTCGCGTGCTGGTGCGCCGGTGCGGATGGTGCAGGTGATGCTGCTCGGCTTCGCGTCCGCGAGCAAGAAGTACTGCCCGATATGCGCTGCAGTGAGGATGAGGCCACGCGGGTCGATGATCACGCCGCTCCCTGAGATACTCTCAAACCCACTCGTGCGTCGGGCGATGCACAGGATGTTGACGGTCGCGTCGAGGAGCTTCGCACCAGCCCCAGTGAGGACTTCATTTGAGACGGGGGGAGGGAGCTTGGGTTCGCTTGCCGAAGGGGAGACCGGCGTAAGATCAGCCGCAGGCGTCACCTGCGGTGCCGCGACAGCGTCGGTGGTGCTTGAAGTGGTAAGTGTCGGGGTCGTGGTACTGGTCGCCGAGAGGGCAACGGCAGCGGCTTGGGACGGCGGCGGGGGTGCACGGTGGGGCGAGAAGACGAACGCGCCGATCGTGATGGTGGCGAATACAGCGGCACCCAGAGGAGGGAGGAATTGCCGGGGCATGCACGCATGCTACCAGACCCTCGATGAAAAGCGATACGCGGACCCAAATATGGTATGCTCGCTCACAAGCGGGATTAGTTTAATGGTAGAACAACAGTTTTCCAAACTGTTGGCAGGAGTTCGATTCTCCTATCCCGCACCAGAAGCGATTTTTTGCCCCGAACAACCTTTCGGCTTGAAAGGTGCGTCGTCGGTTATACTGGTAACGGACATTATTAGAATCATAATCACCCCATGACAACTCGGAAGCAAAGCGCGACCGCAAAGAAAAACATCCGCAAGGCGCAGGCAGCATGGCGGAATATGTCAAAGCGCCAGCGTACGCTCGCGCAGCCACAGGGGCGGGGCCGCAAGAAGCCGGGCTCGACCGGCAAGGGCAAATTCTTTCGCATTGAATTGCGGCCTAAGGCAGCATTCACCTCATTCAGAGTGCAAGACGTGGGGAAGAAGGGAGGGCTCGAGCGCCTCGCCGGGCACCGCAGCAGCGGCAGCTGGGCCACGGTCTCCTGGCTCGTTTCAAAAGACAATGCGCATGTGAATGCGCAGGGGAAGCTCGTCATAGATAGTAAGAAAGAGAGGGAATCTCTCGCAAAAGCTATTCGGGGCCCCATACGGCACGTGAAGGGCGACATCTTCCACGCGCACCCGGCGAAGAACGTGCCGGAAGCAGCCAAGCCCACGCTCGCAATGAAGCGAGCGCGAGCGGCGAATATCAAGAAGGCCCAGCAGGCTCGCAAGAAGAAAGCGGTATGAAAGGCTTCGTAACTAACATCGAGCAGGTTACGCTCGAGAACGACGACTTCCGCCGCGTGATCTATACTGCGCATCACTGTCAGCTGGTACTGATGTCACTGCCGCCGAACACCGACATCGGGGAAGAGGTACACGACGTCGATCAGTTTTTACGCATCGAAGAAGGAGAAGGGCAGAGTGTGCTCGGCGGCGTTGAGCGCGACCTGACCAGCGGTTCAGTGATCGTAGTGCCTGCGGGGGTACGGCATAACATCATAAACACGTCGAACGGCGACGCACTCAAGTTGTACACACTGTATTCCCCGCCACATCACAAGGACGGCACAGTTCATACTACGAAAGCAGATGCGCAAAGCGATAGTGAGCATTTTGACGGGGTCGTCACAGATGACATCCTCCGAGCCTAACTACTAGAATCCGAATGCACGTGCGCGCCCGGGGCGACGTACGTGGTGACAGTGTCGTGCGCATTGCGCACAATTTTCGGTGTCACGCTCGTCCAGACGCTCGTGTCGGTGTTGGTGCTCGCCATAGCGTTTGCGTCTGTTACGAGGATTACGCCGCTGTGTGGGGCAAGATCAGATACGCGCAGCGCAGTTATTCTATCCGGCGCCTGCTCCGTGCCGGCCAGTAACAAGTGCGTTTTCCATAGTGGTTGCAGAATAGAGACAAAAAAGCCGGCGAATGCCCTGCGGCTGCGCACGGTATGCGCCCGGGGTGGTGAAAAGAGGGTGAATCCCGGGCCGTAAGAATGACCTAGCTGGGCCGTCTTCAGGGGTAGCCTGTCCAGAGCGGCAGGGGGAAATTATAAAGCAATTACCTAGCTAAAATCTATTATGAACGCAATTCTCACTAAGATGGGCGCACTCTTCGCGACTGGCGTCATCGCCGTCACGGGAGCTGCACCGGCGCTTGCCGCAAACATTGCGGGCGCACACGTTGACGCTTCTATCAAGGAAGCGCTTACGGCTGACGTTCCGTCGGCTTCTGACCTCGCTACTATCGAGGCGCAGGAAGACACCGATCAGGCGCAGATCGATGCATTGGTCAACGCGCAGGCAAACGGCTGGTGCGGTTGGGACTGCATCGACAAGAAGCTTAAGGCTCTTGGCGACAAAATGACCACGAACCGTATCAACGCTCTCAATGAGGTCAAGACCTATGTTGAGAACAAGAAGAACATCACTGATGATGAGCGCGCTGCCCTCCTTTCGGAAGTCAACACGAACATCACCGACATGACCGACTTGAAGGCGAAAATCGATGCTGACACCAAGCATGCTGACCTTGCTGCAGATGTGGGGTCGATCACGATCGATTACCGCATCTACATGCTCGTAATCCCTCAGGTGTCTCTTATGGCTTCTGCAGACCACAAGGAGTGGGTCTATACGGACCTCACCAACGTTGCTGCTGATCTGCAGACCAAGATCGACAACTTGAGTGACGAGCAGAAGAAGGCCGAGGCGCAGGCGAAGCTCGACGACATGAAGGCAAAGATTGCAGACGCGAAGGCGAATGCAGATGCAGCGATCGCTGAGATTGTGAACCTTGCTCCAGACCACGGCGACGTGAACGTCCGCAAGGCAGACAAAGCTGCTATCGCGGATGCACAGACGAAGATCATGGCCGCTCACACGGACTACGTCGATGCACGTGCTGATGTGAAGGCTATCAATGCCATTCTCAACGGGCAGTCAAGCTCAGCTGGCGGCCACACCATCATGAAGGTAAGCCCGAGCTCGGGCTCCTCAATCCCACACCCGCTTCCTCCGGTTTCGGGCACGGGCCATGTGATCATGAAGGTAAATCCGGGCAGCCCGGCGGTTTCTACTCACGCGAACATCTCGGCTACCGCCGCAATTCGCTAATCATCCTCACGGATACAGAAAACGCCCCAGCAACGGGGCGTTTTCTTGTGTATGGGCAAGAAAAGCGAGAAGCGTACACTATTGGGTATGGAGAGAGGCACCGAACCCCTTGCAGCACGGATACGCCCGCAGACGCTCGATGATGTCGTAGGGCAAGAGCACCTGGTGGGGCCGGGGAAGCCACTGCGCGTAGCGATAGAGAAAAAGCATCTGTTCTCATTCATCCTCTGGGGGCCGCCGGGGACAGGGAAGACCACGCTCGCGCGTATCTATGCACGAGCACTCGATGCAGAACTCCATGAACTCTCTGCGGTGTCAGCAGGGAAGGACGATATTAGGAAAATAGTGGAACGCAAGCGCGGCGGGATGTTCGATAAGCCGATAGTGCTGTTTCTCGATGAGATCCATCGTTTCAATAAAGCGCAGCAGGACTTCCTGCTGCCGTATGTAGAGAGTGGGGAACTCACACTCATTGGCGCGACGACTGAGAACCCGTCGTTTGAAGTCATTTCCGCACTCCTTTCCCGTGCACGGGTGTTCGTGCTCGAGTCACTTTCTGAAAGTGACCTGCGCAAGATTATTGAGCGTGCCGATGGGGAAATGAGCGAAGAAGCGATCGCGTGGCTCCTAGGCTACGCGAACGGCGACGCGCGCAAGGTGCTTGGGATCATCGACGGTGCGAAGAGTCTCTACAGGGAAGTGAATGAAGAGACGCTCAGCAAAGCGCTTGAATCTCCGCACCTGCGCTACGATAAAAAGGGCGACGAGCACTACGACACCATCAGCGCGTTTATTAAAAGTATGCGTGCATCAGATGTAGATGCCGCGCTCTATTACCTGGCACGTATGGTGGAAGCAGGTGAGGATCCGGTATTCATTGCGCGGCGTATGGTGGTGTTCGCATCGGAAGACGTTGGTCTCGCTGACCCGATCGCGCTCCAACTGGCGAACGATGTATTCCGCGCCTGCGAGACCATTGGGTATCCCGAATGTGCGATAAACCTCTCGCATGGCGTCGCCTACCTCGCGCTCGCAAAGAAGAGCCGCGAGAGCTACGACGCGTATGCGCTCGCAGTAGATGATGTGAAGGGCTACGGCAATCTGCCTATCCCGCTCCACGTGCGCAATGCGCCGACCAAACTCATGAAGGAACTCGGCTACGGTAAGGGTCAAAAGTGGGAAGCAGGCTTCAAACATGAAAAGCCCTACCTTCCCGAGAAGTTGAAGGATAAAAAGTATTTCAAAGAGGAAAAGTAAAAACGGCCGCGAATTTCTCCGCGGCCGCCTTTATTTCTTAAGGAATCTGAAAGATCATGGGTGTTGTGCGATGACAAAATCTCCTCGCATCAAGTCGATCTTCAGCAATGCGTACCTGGCCCCCACTAGTGCTCAAGGTAAGAGAAATATGTGCCGAGATCTTCCCGAATGCTACCGGTATCCCTTTCATCGCTATATGGGCCCAATGTCCGCAGCCCAAGTGGCTGTTTAGGCCATGTGGTTCGAACGAGAAGGCGAGAGCAACCGCAGTTTCGATAGTACAGAGACGAAGGCCGCTGCTAAGACCACATGCATGGAAGTCAGCATAATTAAAGCGATCCCACCTAACTCCGAAGACATTGTTTCGCAATAGGTTTGGGTCAACTACCGTCAGGTTCGCCACTGTACCTTTAGGTGCGATCTCGAATTCTGCCGAACGTAACATTTCTTCAAGACTCGGGCTCTCGATAACAATTCCCTGACTCCGCAGCGCGGAGAGGTATTCGTCCGGAGTCGTATAGACACCGAGCGTGACACTTTTCCACGTGCTGAACATATTGTTCCTCCAAGGTTCAGTTTCTCGATGGATTCGCGATGATTCACGAACCCAATAGAGGGGGCAACTCACGTTGCCCCGCCAATTTCTTCACTGCTACTGGATTGCTCGTCTGAGCTCACAACTTAAGAGTTGCAAGCTCGTTCAGGCAAAGCTCAAAGCGTTGAGTTTCTGACGTGACTGTCGCCGTCCTGTCGGGCCGGTCACTCTCGACGAAATCCTTGATCATCGATACCAACTGCTCGCAGATAGGCCAGAAGTATTTTGCCCAGCTATCTTTTCCGCTGAAACTCGCTGGATAACAAGTCGCGAATCCTACACCGAACCAAATACGACCATCACTGAGCGGAGCGCGAAGTCGGACGTTTTCGCTACCCATTTTGATCCGGTATTCGTCGCCCTTGATTGCGAATGCGGCGTCGGCAAGCTTGGTCAAGAAGCAGTTTTTCTTCTCACGCAGCGATGCTTCCAGTGACATAAGTGTTGTTGCGCAGTTTTCGCATTTGTCGAGTATGCTGGCAGCTTTCTCAATATCCATTTTCTCTAGCGTGCTCTGCGCAGCGGCAATTTGCTGTTCAGCCTGCCGCAGTAAAGCGAGTATTTCTTCCATATGTTCCTCCCAAGGTTCAGTTTCTCGATAGAGCAGCGATGATTCGTTGCTCTAATAGAGGGGAGAAGTTGCCTTCTCCCAGTTCGACAGTTGCTTTCGGCGGGATGTCAGCCCGCTTTCCGCCTTTCTCCAAGGGCGAGGAAATGTTCTTTAGGCACCGGCCAGAAGTGGGGTTTAATTTCCCCATCGTTTCTCAGGGACGGCGTGCTCCATAGAACATGTATCGCACTTCCCCAAGGAGTGAATCCCGGAGGGCAGAGTTCTTCGAGACGGTCGAAAGAGGTGAGAAGCTCTTGGAAGGCCTCTTCTGCGCTCTTACAGCCTTTCCCAAGAGACTCGCTCTTCGTATTCCCAGTCTTGGGGTCCATGAAGGTCAGGGCAGGGAAGAAGAGAACTTCTGCCGGAAGATAAGTCGTCGTCATTTCAGTGCCCCTCCCAGGGCGTGGCCTTGTGGCCGTTCGAGGTTCAATTGACTACTGCAAGAAGTATTGCATAAATATACTTTAACGTCAAGATTTGTCGGACAAATGTTGACAATTATTCGACAACAAGGTAGGCTCTGGGAATGGACCTGAAACTGCCTGAAGCCTTGGATTTGAATGAAAGCGAGGTGGCTGTATACAAGGCAGTGCTTTCTGGGGGAGCTATAGAACCCGCGGCCTTGGCCAAGGCGGCCGGACTCAAGCGCACCACGGCCTACAGCGTGGCTCAGAGCCTGGTAGAGAAGGGACTCCTTACGGAAGACGCTACTCGACGTCCAAAAGTTTTTACGCCCGCTACTCCAGAGCAGGTGCTCGCACTTATTAAGAAAGATCATGAACGTGTTAAGGAGCGCGAGGAGTCGTTCAAGCAACTTGCGAATGAACTCTCAAAGATTTCAGCAGGGAAGACCTATCCGGTGCCTATCGTGCGATTCATCGAAGAGTCGAAAGTGAAGGACTTTCTATACAGCGAGACTAGTAAGTGGGATAAAAATATTCTTGCGAGCGGAGAACTCACCTGGTGGGGATTCCAGGACCATACGTTCGTCGAGCAGTTCGGCGATTGGATCGAATGGTATTGGAAGCAATTCCCAGAAACTGTTGACCTGAAGCTTTTGAGCAATCGTGCAGAGTCAGAAGTGGAATTCGGATCGAAAGTGCGCGAGAACATCACCACCAAGCGCAACATTAAATTCTGGGGCGAGGCAGCGAACTTTCTTTCTACTACGTGGATCATCGGCGACTACTTGGTAATGATCAACACGCGTAATAAGCCGTTCTATCTCGTGGAAATCCACGACGCACTGATGGCGCACGACCAGCGCGAGGTGTTCAAGAATCTCTGGCCGCTTGTTTAGGGCGACTGTGCTAGGCTTTTGGCATGACAATCCCGACGATTGCGGCACTGCAGATACTGGGAGTGGTGGTGCTCGCGACGCTCGCGCGCGTGGGGCACTGGCAGCTCTTCACCAAACGCCTCAAGATCACCTACGTAAACGCACCCGCGTGGACGTTCCTCTACTTCAGCGCTTTTTCGATTGCGATTGCGCTCCTGTTCCGCGGACACATCGCACGGCTTTTTGCTGGCGTGAACTTTTTCGGGTATCTCATACTCACCTTCCTCTTCGTGGTCGTGTTCCCGCTGGTGTATCACGTGCTGCGCAAGCAGGGAGGAGTGCCTGAGTGGTTGATTCGCAGCACCAAAGACGAACCAATCCTCTCGCTCGGCGAGCGATTCATTCTCGCGAAAGTTGCAGACGTCGTAATGCAAGAATTTGCGGCCGGCATCATCATTCTCACGCTGTTTGATGCGGGAATCTCATATCCCTGGATAGTGTTCGCGAGTGTAATCATCTTTGGACTTGCGCATGCATACATCTTTCAAACTTCAGGTGCGTTCTGGGGCATGTACTACACCAGCTACGCGATGCTCGCCGGATTCGCGATTCCGTTCTTAATCTTGTTCGTATCCGGTGGTATCGCGTATGCACTCGTGCTCCACATGCTGTTCTATGTGCTTTCCGGCGCGTTCTTCGCG
>DASZTF010000014.1:0-2044 GCA_035548315.1 Minisyncoccota bacterium | reverse complement strand
AAGACGGTTGGAGCGCTCGTTCAGTTCGCCGTAGGTGAGTGACACATCCCCATACACAACCGCTATCGCCTGGGGGTCGCGATCAACCTGTTCCTCAAATAATTGGTGAACGCACAGGTCAGACGGATAGGGTGCCTGCGTCTGGTTCAACTCCACAAGAACATGATGACGTTCGGAGGCCGGTAAAATATCCAACCGTCCGACAGGGTACTGTGGCTTCTTCTCCAGAGCTTCTGTCAGTTCTTCCAGTGCGCGATGCATCATCGCGCATAGCCGTCCGGGATCGAGCGGCGACACGGTCTGCGCCGTCAAGCTAAAGTCCACTCCCAGGTCGTTCACTGACAACCCCACGGGATAGTTTGTGCGCTCTGCACCGTCGAGGGACTTAATCCCCTCAAAAGCACGTGACCTGGCTTTGCTCGGTGTTCTGGGAGAAATATATCGATAGTTAAATAGACTCGTGAACAAGGGTGCGGGCGCCGGAACCCGGCTGCAACGTTGTGCCAAGGCAAGAGAGGCATGCTCGTGATGCAAAAGTCCCGCCAGCTGCCGGTGTGTCTCAAGAATGCTCTGCTCCACACCCTTCTCTCCAAGACGGATGCGCACCGGCAAAGTGTTGATGAACAGGCCGAGAGAGCGATCCGCGCCTTCTCCCCCCTGCATGCGGCCAAACAGAACCGTCCCAAATACCGGATCCCGCTGCCCGGAGGAGCGCGACAACACCAAGGCCCAAGCCACATGGAAAAGGCTCGCCGTACTCACTCCCAAAGCCCGCGCATGGGCGCGCAAGCGTTGGGACAGGGACGGCTCTAGGGAGAGACTAGCCTCATCGATCCCAGAACCATCGCCCTGAACATCCAGAAGCCCAAATGGAGCCGTGGTCTCATCCACGTCCCCGAGCATCTCCCGGAAGAACGCCTCATGTTCCTCGCGGCTCACCCCAAGCCTGGCTTGCGCGACAAAGTTCCGGAACGGTGAGGGCGCAGGCAAATCCTCAATCCGGCCCAGCAAGTGGTCGCGTATCTCAGCCTGTATGACCTCCGCTGTCACATGATCCGTCGACAAATGATGGAACAGATGCATCATCACCCATCGATCCCGGATAGGATCATGAGCAATGAACAGCCGCCGCAAGGGAGCCTGGCGCACATCCAGTCGGTAATGACGTGGGTTGAAGCGGGACTTCAGCTGGGCGGCGATATCCTCTGCCGGATCCAGCTGCACTTCTTCTACCTGGACCGGTGCTTGGCGCCATACTACCTGAACCGCTTCCGGCAAGCCCTCCCAAACAAACGACGTACGTAGAATGTCATGACGAGCGATCACCCTGTCCAATGCAGAGATGTAACGATCAAGTGTGTCGCGATTAGCAAAGCTCGTCAGATTCCATAGAAGATACGGATCTCCTTCCTGAGCCATAAGATGATGGAATAGAATCCCTTCCTGCAAAGGAGCCAGCGGATAGATGTCCTGCACGTTGGAGGAACCACCCACAACTCCCGCCACAATCCGATCAATCTGCTCCTGCGTCAGATCAACCAGCGCTAACAGGTCCGGCGTTATCGCTGGGGGACCAATGCGGAAACAACTTTCGCCACTTTTACTTCTAGCGAATTTTACAATTTCTCCTTTGTGTAGTCGCACATACTGAACAAAGTTAAAAATATTGTTGTCTTCACTGGAAGATATGAATACCTCTCCATTAATTACCTCCACTGTTACTGAAAGCTCTTGGGCCAGCTGCTCCAACTCGCGAATCATAGGGATGTCCAGTGCCTAAGGGGCAGACTCTTCCATTCGTCATTCGTTGTATTCGATAAATCGGGCCTGTCATTTACAGTGGCTGCGAGTGCCGATAATACCGGCGTTGTAAACAGCGCCTGGACATCGCTGCCAATACCCACGCGGCGCATCCGCTCCAGAACCCGGATCGCCAACAAGGAGTGACCGCCAAGATCGAAGAAGTTGTCGTGACGGCCAACCCGTTCAACTCCCAAAACCTCTGACCAAATCTGTGCGAGCGCGCTCTCAACAGGACCAATGG
>DASZTF010000013.1:0-1772 GCA_035548315.1 Minisyncoccota bacterium | reverse complement strand
TACCGCTGTTGGGTCGACCGCACCCCCTACGATGAGTCGCGCTACCTCATGGCCCTGCAGAAACGCAGCGCACCTCTCCTCAAGCACGCCGCCCAATCTTCCTGATTTCGCTAGCGGTCCGCCTCAGGGCGTGAGTTGGGCGGCGCCCGGCTGTGCCAGGCTCAAGATGGTAAGTCGGCGTTCTCCGCGATGAATTGCGCGACGTATTCGGCAAGGTGTCCGAATTGGCTCCGCGTCGAATCCGGTTCGCACCAGTCGCACTGATTGTAGAAGTCGCCCAACCAGGCGGGATAGTCGAAGGTTTGCTCGATAGGACTGACAAGCCGACAGAGTTGATACGGAGGCAGATTCTCGGCGAGGAAGCGTCGGCATGTCTGGACGAACGCTGCTCGGCCGAACGCCTGTGCGCCGGGCCCCCTGATGTCGAAATTCGGACTCGCGCGCGTGACCGCAGCACGAAGCAGTCGTAGTGCGTCGCCTAGCCCAGGACTATCCAAGCGCAGCGCCGAAAGCTCGAGGATGTCGGGATCGGAAGAAGCTGCGTCATCCTCGCGAATGATCGCTCGTGCCCACCTGACGAGGTCGGCATCGGATAGCAGCTCCATCTCTCTGTAGACGAGATGTTGTTCGAGAACGGAGAGCATTCGTCGCCCGCCCAACGTACCGCTGTTAAGCTGCGGCCGCATCAGGAAAGCACGAGGCCAACGGTCGCGATGACCGAGCCCGTGCTACTTGCACGGGCGAGAGGGAGGAGGGTTCAGGTCACGACAAGGTGCGGCCGACAGCTTCAACAGCTTGTTGGGCGGCGCCGCCAGGGTGACAGTCGGACTAGTCCCCGACGAGATACCATTGGGCGTTGAGCTTCCTGCTGAAGGACCACCCATCGGCGCCATGGCCCCTGTCCAGACGTTGAGCCGCCTCAGTGTCAAAGACTCGCATGAACCCGGCATGACCAGCGAATCCGTGAGTAACGGTAAGAAAATGAACGGCATCCACGCGGAGGTAGTCTGGACGCGGAGGCTGGTCGATCGGCGCCGAGAAACTACGGCGCGGACGCATTTGCTCATCATCAAGGCTGCCCGCTCGCATCGCTTTGACCCAAAGTCCTAGGTCGTGTTCGTCGGTGTCAAGTAGCTCCGGGTGCCTACCGGACTGAATGGCATTAGCGAGTGCTTCGTACCGGTCGCGATTCCAGTAGAACCGAGCCACGAGCAAACGTGGGCCGAGCACCCAAATCCCCGGCAACACGAGTACACAAGCTAACAGCGGCAATACGCTCCGCCTTCGGGAATCGCGCCATCGGGATCGCAGGTTGACGAGCTGGAAAAGGAACGTCAATGCGACCAGCGGCACGCCAAGTAAAAGGAAGAGCCCCAGCCCTCCGAAGGCTTGGTCGATGATGCCCGTGACGCAGACGGATCCGCAAAGGCCGTATGTGAGCCAACTGCCAGCGGTTCTGGGAAGCGGGACTTGCACTTTCGCCCGCCCAACGTACCGCTGTTAAGCTGCGGCCGCATCCAGAAACAGAGGACAGCTTCAAGTGGGATGAGCGAGCCCGTGGTACATCACCACGGGCGAGAGGAAGGACGCCGCAGGTCACGACGAGGCGCGGCCGTCAGCTTCAACAGCTTGTTGGGCGGCGCTCGTTTGAAGCAATCAAGGATGTAGCTGGACGGCGCGGGTGCTGAAGCAGATGTCGTCTGCGTTGATCAACCAGGTGGCGCGTTCGCGAGCGCCTACCCATTGAATCTCGTGAACGAGGTGACCAGCAC
>DASZTF010000012.1:0-1564 GCA_035548315.1 Minisyncoccota bacterium | reverse complement strand
TCTCGGTCCTCTCGTACTAGAGACGACTCCTCTCAAGCCTCCAACGCCCATGGTGGATAGGGACCGAACTGTCTCACGACGTTCTGAACCCAGCTCGCGTACCGCTTTAATGGGCGAACAGCCCAACCCTTGGGACCTACTCCAGCCCCAGGATGCGACGAGCCGACATCGAGGTGCCAAACCCTTCCGTCGATGTGGACTCT
Organism: Minisyncoccota bacterium; assembly: GCA_035548315.1. Lineage (GTDB taxonomy): Bacteria > Patescibacteriota > Minisyncoccia > Phycocordibacterales > Phycocordibacteraceae > C7867-001. The sequence goes on along the minus strand of DASZTF010000012.1, from coordinate 1,361 downwards.
TGGGAAGGATAAGCCTGTTATCCCCGGAGTACCTTTTATCCGTTGAGCGACGGCACTTCCACTTGTTACCGCCGGATCACTATGGCCTGCTTTCGCACCTGCTCGACCTGTCGGTCTCGCAGTCAAGCTCCCTTATGCCATTACGCTCTACGCACGATTTCCACCGTGCTGAGGGAACCTTTGCGCGCCTCCGTTACTTTTTAGGAGGCGACCGCCCCAGTCAAACTACCCACCAGATGCTGTTCCCGCCCCGGATCACGGCAGCGGGTTAGAAGCCCAGACTACGAAGGGTGGTATCCCAAGGTTGGCTCCACCGACACTGGCGTGCCGGCTTCGCAGCCTCCCACCTATCCTGGACAACGTACCCCGAACTCCAACATCTAGCTGTAGTAAAGGTTCACGGGGTCTTTCCGTCCAACCACGGGTACTCGGCATCTTCACCGAGACTACAGTTTCACCGGATCCCTCGAAGAGACAGCGCCCAACTCGTTACGCCATTCGTGCAGGTCGGAACTTCGCGTTCATCCCCCATTTCTGGAGGCGCAGACTATCCCTTCACCTTGACGAAGCGTTGCGAACAATGCTGTCGCGTCGTACCGTCGCCGCCCACTGGGATTCATCCCGCGGACGAGCTCGACGATCTCGATGAGACCGTCACGGGTGCGATGCGCGCCGCCGGCCATGAGCCGGCAGACGGACGCGAAACGTTCGTAGTCGTATCGCTTCCCGGACAGCAGCGGGAAGACGTCGAAGTGAGGCAGCACGCGGTCGAGGATGTCCTCGAGCCGTCGTGTCTCCCACTTCAGCGTCCGGTCGCTGCGATCCGGACGGATGCGACCGCATCCGAAATACGACTGGATCGCGTACAGCACCTCGGCGCGATCACCGTTCTGGCTGACGGAGAAGCTGGGCCTCACCTCCCATCCGACGAGCAACGTGGCTCGCGGAGCGATGGAGACTGTGAAGCATCCTTCGCCGTCGGCGTATCCGGAGATGTACGCCGAGAGGAACTCGCGACTGCTTGGCCAAGGGCCGGCGTCTGATCGCACTCATAGAGTATCCGGCAGATGCCGGACGGAGATGCGATCTCACTGCCACAACATTGCACCATCTCTGTGACAGATCAGTCGTTACGGGGTCAACTCGCTGCATCTTTCAGCAGCCGAGCGACTTCCCACGGGATTACCCTTTCGCTGTTACGACGTCCTTGATGCGTCGCGTACGAGGAGGGCTTCCCCGTTATTAGCCGGTTTAACCGCCAGGATCACTCCTGACTCGGGCAAATCAATTACCCGACAAGGAATTTCGCTACCTTAGGACGGTTATAGTTACCGCCGCCGTTTACCGGGGCTTGGATTCAA
>DASZTF010000011.1:0-4147 GCA_035548315.1 Minisyncoccota bacterium | reverse complement strand
GAATTTCGCTACCTTAGGACCGTTATAGTTACGGCCGCCGTTCACCGGGGCTTCAGTTCAAAGCTTCGCCTTGCGGCTAACCTCTCCCTTTAACCTTCCGGCACCGGGCAGGCGTCAGCCCCTATACGTCGTTTTCGACTTAGCAGAGACCTGTGTTTTTGTTAAACAGTCGCCTGAGACTATTCACTGCGGCCACTTTCGTGGCACTCCTTCTCCCGAAGTTACGGAGCTATATTGCCTAGTTCCTGAAGATACCATCACCCGAGCGCCTTAGTATATTCTACTCGTCCACCTGTGTCGGTTTGTGGTACGGATACCTTCCTTCTCCTTAGAGGATTTTCCTGGCAGACAGCCTGGCGGATTTACCAATCCAGGCCTCGCTTCATCCGGAATTGAAACCATTGCGCATCCGGACTTACGCGCTGCGTCCCCCCATCGGTCTTTATCGAAAAAAGGTAGTCACGGAATATTAACCGTGTGTCCATCAGCTACGCCTTTCGGCCTCACCTTAGGCTCCGACTAACCCTGAGCGGATTAACCTTTCTCAGGAATCCTTAGACTTTCGGCGACCAGGGTTCTCACCTGGTTTTTCGCTACTTATGCTGGCAGAGTCTCTTCCTAACGATCCAGCACTCCTTACGGTATACCTTCACTTCGTTAAGAATGCTCTCCTACCAATCGCCATTGCTGACGATTCCACAACTTCGGTACCATGCTTGAGCCCCGTTGGATTGTCGGCACCGAGTTCCTCGACCAGTGAGCTATTACGCTTTCTTTAAAGGATGGCTGCTTCTAAGCCAACCTCCTGGCTGTCTGAGGCGCTCGACTTCCTTTCCCACTTAGCATGGATTTAGGGACCTTAGTTGGTGGTCTGGGCTCTTTCCCTTTTGACAACGAAGCTTAGCCCCCGCTGTCTGACTCCCGCGCTACACGTTCACGGCATTCGAAGTTTGGTTGGATTCGGTAACCTGGGAAGGCCCCTAGTCCATTCAGATCTCTACCGCCGCGACGGACCACGCGAGGCTAGCCCTAAAGCTATTTCGGAGAGAACGAGCTATCACGGAATTTGATTAGCCTTTCACCCCTACCCTCAGCTCATCCAAGCTGTTTTCAACCAACACTGGTTCGGACCTCCATCCGCTGTTACACGGATTTCATCCTGGCCAAGGGTAGATCATCCCGCTTCGCGTCTAATCCCAGCGACTGAATCGCCCTATTCAGACTCGCTTTCGCTGCGGCTCGCTTTCGCTTAACCTTGCCACTGAGATTAACTAGCCAGCTCATTATTCAATAGGCACGAGGTCAGGCATTGCTTACATTGCTGCAAGCCATAGCCCTCCCACTGCTTGTAAGCATGCGGTTTCAGGTACTATTTCACTCCCCTCGCAGGGGTTCTTTTCACCTTTCCCTCACGGTACTAGTTCACTATCGGTCACAAGTTAGTATTTAGCCTTACCGGATGGTCCCGGTAGATTCCCGCAGGGTTCCACGTGTCCCGCGGTACTTAGGAGCCACTTGAAACTAGGATTGCATTTTCACGTACGGGGCTGTCACCCTCTATGGCCGGACTTTCCAGACCGTTCCGTTAACGCTTCCCTATAATCTCTTTAGATATAAAACTATTGGCTTTTAAGAAGCGCACAACGCTTCCGCTGTACGCTCTCCTTCGAGCCGACAGATTTATATCTTGTGGTCCTGCAACCCCAGGCTCTCCTTTCGAATCACCTGGTTTAGGCTCTTCCGGGTTCGCTCGCCACTACTACCGGAATCACAATTGTTTTCTTTTCCTCTGGGTACTGAGATGGTTCACTTCCCCAGGTTCGCTTCCTGCCGCTATGAATTTACGACAGGATAACCGGTGTTCGCACCGGTTGGGTTCCCCCATTCGGAAATCTCCGGATCATAGATTGCTTGCATCTTCCCGGAGCTTATCGCAGCTGACCGCGTCCTTCATCGCCTACTTGTGCCAAGGCATCCACACGCATGCTCTTAGTAGCTTGACCATAAAATTTACTCTGAACTTCAGAGCAAATGTCTGTATACTCTTTCGCGCTCGCCGCCACATAGGTTATTCGTGGCGGCATTGCAACTTGTAGTTGCCCGTCAATATTCAATTGTCAAAGATCTCGATCGCCTTTCAGCCATCGGCGCGAGCAGGAGATTTTCCTCCTGCGCCCGCGAATGCCTGAAGACCGGCACGCCGGAAACCGTGGTGGGCCTGGGTAGAGTCGAACTACCGACCTCACCCTTATCAGGGGTGCGCTCTAACCAACTGAGCTACAGGCCCTTATCTGAACTGCGTCAGAACTGGTGGAGCTGGTCGGGATCGAACCGGCGACCTCCTGAATGCAAATCAGGCGCTCTCCCAGCTGAGCTACAGCCCCTGAATCCGTTTCCTGCTCCGCGCAGCGCTGGCGCCGCGCGGGAAAAATTCTAATCGAGGCCGATTGGATGCGCACGGCCGGGCATCGAGCCCCAACCGCAAAGTAAAATCAGAAACTTAAGTGGAGAACCGAGGAATTGGACCGGAACGGCTATCGCTTACTAATCTCTTTCGAGTGTTCCGCGACTCCGGCCACGTTCTCTCTTAGAAAGGAGGTGATCCAGCCGCAGGTTCTCCTACGGCTACCTTGTTACGACTTCACCCCAATCATGAATCATACCTTGGGCCGCTGCCTCCCTTGCGGGTTAGCGCACAGACTTCTAGTACAATCCACTTTCGTGATGTGACGGGCGGTGTGTACAAGGCCCGGGAACGTATTCACGGCGTCATTCTGATACGCCATTACTAGCGATTCCAGCTTCATGCAGGCGAGTTGCAGCCTGCAATCCGAACTGAGGACGGTTTTTTGCGATTAGCTCCCCCTCGCGGGTTTGCTGCGCTTTGTACCGCCCATTGTAGCACGTGTGTAGCCCTGGACATAAAGGCCATGAGGACTTGACGTCATCCCCACCTTCCTCCAACTTATCGCTGGCGGTCTCCTGAGAGTGCACCTTTCGGTTAGCAACACAGGACAAGGGTTGCGCTCGTTGCGGGACTTAACCCAACATCTCACGACACGAGCTGACGACAGCCATGCAGCACCTCGACTCCACCCCCTTGCGGAGTAGCTGTGTTTCCACAGCCGTTGGGAAGCCGTTCGAGCCCAGGTAAGGTTCTTCGCGTTGCGTCGAATTAAACCACATGCTCCACCGCTTGTGCGGGCCCCCGTCAATTCCTTTGAGTTTCAGCCTTGCGACCGTACTCCCCAGGCGGCATACTTAACGCGTTAGCTCCGGCACGAACCAAATGAATGGCTCACACCAAGTATGCATCGTTTAGGGCGTGGACTACCAGGGTATCTAATCCTGTTTGCTACCCACGCTTTCGTGCCTCAGCGTCAGTAATGGTCCAGTAAGCCGTCTACACCACAGGTGTTCCTCCTGATATCTACGCATTTCACCGCTACACCAGGAATTCCGCTTACCTCTCCCACACTCGAGCCCCCCAGTTTTCGGCGCACCCTCCCGGTTGAGCCGGGAGATTTCACACCAAACTTAGAGGACCGCCTACGCACTCTTTACGCCCAGTAACTCCGAACAACGCTTGCTGCCTACGTATTACCGCGGCTGCTGGCACGTAGTTAGCCGCAGCTTCTTCTCCGGGTACCGTCATTATCGTTCCCGTCGAAAGAGCTTTACACCCCGAAGGGCTTCATCGCTCACGCGGCGTCGCTGCATCAGAGTTTCCTCCATTGTGCAAGATTCCCCACTGCTGCCTCCCGTAGGAGTCTGGCCCGTGTTTCAGTGCCAGTGTGGCCGTGTGCCCTCTCAGGCCGGCTACCGATCTTCGCCTTGGTAGGCCATTACCCTACCAACTAGCATAATCAGCCGCGGACTCCTCTTTCAGCGCATTGCTGCTTTCCTCTTTCGAGCTTATGCGGTATTGTCCCCAGTTTCCCGGGGGTATTCCCCACTAAAAGGTAGATGATCCACGTGTTACTCACCCGTACGCCACTTTACTCAGGATTGCTCCCTTTCTCGTGCGACTTGCATGTGTTAAGCGCGCCGCCAGCGTTGATTCTGAGCCGGGATCAAACTCTCGTTTGAACCTTTTGGCTTCGACCTGACTCAACCGGTTAAGGTTTCTATCAGATCTAACCGATAT
>DASZTF010000010.1:0-67448 GCA_035548315.1 Minisyncoccota bacterium | reverse complement strand
AAGCGGGGCCGAAAGCGGCGGCGCGAGCTTGGTACTCACTTCCCTCGCCCATTCCTGATCCACCATGACTCGCTGCCGGACCTTGAGCAGCACCCCTGCCTCAATCAGGTGGTCGACTGCTTTGTAGACGGCCCGCAGGCTCAGCTTTGGGTCGCGCATGATGAGACTTTGATGGAGCGCTTTTACGGTCGCGGGCTGCCGAGCAGCTAACTCGATGATCTCGTCCTCTACCTTCCTTCGCCGGCTGTAAATCACCTCTCTACTCTACCCTATTTTGCACTAAAAGTTCAATAACTGTGCAAAATACCCAGTATTTTTGAAACTAGATTTGATATTTATTAAATTTGTGTTGGATCGATTGGATCCGCAAACCAAGGAGAAAACCATGCCCCCGAGTGGGTTCAATAAGAAATCTGTCGTCGGCGCGATGCAGTTCATCAAGGGCTGCTACGAGGACCTGCAGGAAGAGGTCCGGTCCGGCAAGCATGCGAGCTTTGAGGCAGCACTGGACCACGAGGTCAGCCAGCTCGAAAGCGCGCTCAGCAAACTCCATATCAACGAGCGCGGCGAACCTGTCGAGCGCTGAACTCCCAAGACCGTCTGATGTATTTCAGGCGGTCTTCCCTTTTGCGCCCCCGCCAGGATTCGAACCCAGAATAACTGCTTCGAAGGCAGTCGTGATATCCATTTCACTACAGGGGCGTGCTACGATTCTCGCATGCACTTCCCTATTCCGGAAGAAGTCTCTCTCGTATCAAGCAAGCTTCGCGAAGCCGGATTCGAGGCCTATCTGGTCGGTGGCTGCGTCCGCGACCTTCTCATTGGCCGCAAGCCAAAGGACTGGGATATCACCACCAACGCTGATCCAGCGCAGATCCAGGCCGTGTTCCCCGACTCGTTCTATGAGAACGACTACGGCACCGTGGGGGTGAAGACGGGGTCCGAAGACCCTACCACCGAGATAGTGGAGGTCACACCATACCGCACAGAATCTAGTTATTCCGACAAGCGCCGCCCCGATGCCGTTCAATTCGGACAGTCACTCGAAGAAGACCTCGCCCGCCGCGATTTCACGATCAACGCCGTCGCACTCGATGACTCTAAAGGACATTTGGTAGACCCTTATAAAGGACAAAAGGACATAGACGCCAGGGTGCTGCGCGCCGTAGGAGACCCGCTTGTCCGATTCGAGGAAGACGGGCTGCGCCTTATGCGCGCTATCCGCCTGGTCGCAGAGCTAGGGTTCGCCCTGGACGGTGAGACTGCAGCAGCGTTACACGGGAAACGGGCCAACCTGAGCCACATTTCACGTGAAAGGGTCCGGGACGAGCTGATCAGGATCCTTATGTCCTCTGAGCCTATGGCTGCTCTGGTGCTAGCCCAGCAGCTCGGGATACTTGAGTATATAGCGCCAGACCTCATCAGAGGGATCGGGATAGACCAGAACCAGGCCCACAGCTACGACGTATTCGGTCACCTTATGCGCAGTCTCCAGCATGCTGCCGACAAGAATTGGGACTTTGATATCCGCCTGGCGGCGCTATTCCACGACGTATCTAAGCCCGAGACTCGCCGCTGGTCAGACGAAAAGAACGACTGGACCTTCTATGGACACGAGGTGGTGGGTTCACGTGTAACCAAGGCCGCCCTGGAGGACCTGCGCTTTTCACGGGAAACCATCGATAGGGTAGTGAAGCTAGTTCGCTGGCACATGTTCTTCTCCGACCCCGACCAGGTGACCCTCTCCGCAGTCCGCCGCACCATCACGAACGTAGGGAAGGAGAACATCTGGGACCTTTTGAACTTGCGTATCTGCGACCGGATCGGCACCGGTCGCCCCAAAGAGCAGCCATTCAGGTTCCGCAAATACAAGGCCATGGTGGAGCAGGCCCTCCGCGACCCGATATCTGTGGCCATGCTCAAGACCGACGGGAATCGTCTTATGACTGAGTTTCATGTGCAACCAGGCCCCAGGATAGGGTGGACGCTTGCGGCCCTCCTCGAAGATGTCCTTGAGAACCCTGATCTCAATACTGTGGAGTATCTGGACCGCAGGACAGGTGAACTGCTCGCCCTTACGGACGCAGAACTGCGCGAACTAGGGGAGTCTGGGAAGAAGCGCGCTGCCGCTGAGGAAGGGGAGGAGGTACGGAAAATACTGGAGAAGCACCACGTGGACTAGTCCTGAGGGCTAGTTTTCACGTGCAACACTCTATAGAAATAAGAGAACCGCCCGAGACACGGCGGCGACTTCAATTGATTGGGGAAGGGGCAGTTGTTTGGCAGTCGTCGCGTAGAAGCGTGTCTGTTTGGGCGGTTCTTTATAGAAACAAAGAACAATCCAGAAAACTAGCGTTTCTGCGGTAGTGAGCGAAAACGTTGATTTCATACGGGTCAGCCCCGTGGTCTTTGTTTTGCCGTTACGCATTGGCGCTCGCACGATAGATCTAGCAAGGTACTCCGCGCGCCCACCTAAAAGACATTGTATTCCTCTATCAGACACTGTAAAGGACACGCCCTGTGCATAAGTGTCCTTTATGGCTTGGAAAGTTTCCAGAGCGCTTCGAAGAACTCGCGGTACCCCTCTGCCATCGCTTTATTGGTGATTGTAAAAGAGAGAATGGGGTCGCCGAACATATTCAGCGTGATGTTATCGGGCCAGATATCCGTATCCACGAGCCCGGTGGACATACCGCCAGGAAGGATCCGATATTCCCAGAGCTTGCGCCACTTGCGCATCTCTGCGAGGCGCTCGCGCATAGGCTCCATGCCGATGTAGCGCACGCTCATGCGCTTTTCTATACGACGTTCTTCGAAGGCATCTGCTTCGGCGCCAAAAGTGAACAGGTACTTTTCCGTAGGACCGCATATAGCAACTACTTCACTACCTTCGGCGACATTCTCGAGCATGTCGTACTGGTGGGCCATAAAGGCACTTTCGCCCTGGAACACCTCGAAGTCTTGCTCGTGCTGACCGCTGTACCGCTCCTGCAGCTGTTTAGCAATAGACTGGGCTGCCAGGCGCTTCTCCTCGACGATCGACACTAGACGCATGGGCGGGTTGGCACTGAATTTCTTACGGCCGTTCTGGATAACGTGCTTAGCAAGGCCCATTTTTTCCAAGCGTTCTAGAGAATCGTATACAAACTGCCCATGGAGGCCGGTGGCATTGATTATCTTCGAGGAGCCGACGTCGTGGCGGGGGAGAAGGGCTAAATAGACCAGAGAATCCTTATCGGAAAGGCCTATATCTTTAAGCTTATCGAGCAAATCCTTTTCTGAAATTTCATCAATCTTTCCTGACATCTATGCAAAATACTCTATATTTTCATACGTTTCTTGTCAATATTTCATCATCATTAATACTTGACATTATGTATGATTAAGCTATACTTATAGCAGAAATCAAGTCCACTGAAACCGGCGCTTCGCCGCCACCGCCCAAGGAGGGCACTACCATGAAGATTCTCGTTCTTGACGACTCCGAGGCAAACCGTAAGGCTGCCGCGATTCTGCTTAAGGGGCACGACGTTACAATCGTCGAGACCTACGGCGAGGAGGTGTGCAGACTCCTGAACAAGGGGAACATCGACGCTTACCTGGGCGACCTGATGCTTCCAGCTTCAAAGGAAACCCTCGCACCAGATGCGTACAAGTTTGTGGGGCAGGAAATGCCTCTCGGAACCATCACTGCATTCTTCGCTCTCAAAAAGGGCGTGAAGCGGGTGGCAGTTCTGACGCAGACCAATCACCACAACCATCCAGCGTCTGCAGCGACAGACTATTTAACCTGGGGTGGGGTATTCGCGGTTGGCGACGCTCTCGTCCTGTTCGGCCAAGACCAGTTTCAGACGTGGATCGATCCCCTCGCTGGCACGGAAGTGAGCTATGAGTTTCTCGAGAGCGAAGAGGGTAAGAAAAAATATCCTCCAGCGGAGAAATGGCTCGACTTCCATGGTCTGCTTCGGGTGAAGAACTGGCGCCGGGCATTGGACGAACTGATGGAAGGCGTGAAAACCAAGAAGTGAGTGGAGCGGGCTGATATCCCGCCGAAAGAAACTATCAAACTGGGAGAAGCTAAAACTTCTCCCCTTCATTGAGGAGACGATTCTTACGAATGGAATCCTCATCGAGAAATTGATCTTTCAAACCAACGCCTGGGAGGCCATCATGAAACTACTAGTCCTCGATTCTAACTGCAGTAAATGCGCGTTCAACATGTTTCTTCGGGACTGCGACCAAGCGATATATGTGCCCACAACCGAGGAGGCTGCTAAGGCGCTTGGGAAGGACTGCTTTGACTTCGTCATCCTCGACGGTGCACTAGCCTCGCCGAAAGTGTTGCAGGAGTGGCGGGCGCAAAGCAAAATGCTCCCTCCGGTTTACTTCTTGTCGGATGATGCCGCGAAAAATCGGCACGCCATCGAAGCGGGCGCAACCGGGGCAGACAGCAAGAGGAACCTGCTGTTCGTGGTAAACATGTTCGTCACACAGAGAAAGGCGGCTGAATCTGGGGGAAGGTGAGACTTCTCCCCTCTATTGAGAGCTTGAAGCAATTCGAGGCCTCATCGAGTAAATCCTTATGGAATCAATACCAAATCATAAAAATATTGAGCGCTTCGATCACAAACCCACATTCGCTGAGTTGTGGGAGATGTGTGTATATAAATTTCTCTATAATGAGCGCGCATATTGTGACGAGCTTGAAACCGTATTCGCCGCAAACGGTATTACCAAAGATTCAAAGATACTCGACGTCGCCGCAGGCGGCGGATTCCCGTCTCTTGAACTTATAAAGCGGGGTTACAACGTAGAGAGCTCTGATGGATTCGCGGACGAAGTGGCTCTGTACAACAGGCGCGCGACTGAGCGGGGTCTTTCTTCTGTGGCAAAACAAGTTCTCTGGAAAGATTTGCTTTCGGCATACGAATCGAACTCATACGATTTAATTTTGTGCCGCGGCAACTCGTTCGTATACGCACTTGGGGGCTGGAATAGCGACATTTCCATTGATCCAGCTACAGCACTTGCTACCTATGCTGAAACGGCCGATATATTTAAAAAACTACTCAGGCCTGGTGGTCTCCTGTACATCGACAAATTTAAAGATGAGGAACATTCCCATCGAGACCAAGTAGCGGAAATAACGGCACCAGGCGAAGGGAAGCAAAAACTTATCTTCTGGACCGAGCGACTCCCCGAACAGAAAATACGCAACGCATCGATGGTGCGCGAGCAAGAAGATGGAACTATTTTGGCGACACCGAATGTATCCTACGATCTCACATTCCCGGAGCTTGAATCTTCACTACGATCTGCTGGATTCAGCACCGTTGAAACATTGGCGCTAGCCGAGGATACAATATTCGACGCGCGCTTAGCGCGGGTTAAGTCTTAGGCAATATCCGCAGAGACAGGGCAGTGGTCGGAGCCGAGGAGGTCGGGGTAGATTGCTGCTTTCTTTACTTTATTCTTGAGCGCCTTGCTCACGAATATGTAGTCGATGCGCCAGCCCACGTTGCGCTCGCGCGCATGGCCGAAGTGGCTCCACCAGGTATAGAAACCCTTGCCCTGGTGAAAGAGGCGGAAGGTGTCCACGAATCCGGCACCGAGTATGAGGTCGATGCCCTCGCGCTCTTCATCGGTGAACCCGTGTTCGCCTTTATTGGATTTAGGGTTCGCGAGGTCGTCTTCCATATGCGCGACGTTGAGATCGCCACAGAACACCACCGGCTTATCTTCTTCCAAGCGCTTCATATATTCAAGGAACGCTGGATCCCACTGCGTGTGGCGGAGCGAGAGGCGAGATAGGTCGGGCTTGGCGTTTGGCGTGTACGCACTCACGACGAAGAAATCTTCATATTCCGCAGTGATCACGCGGCCCTCGGAGTTGGGGTCGCCATACGAATCGGTATGGAGGCCGTACTTCTCCGCGAGGTCATCGGGGAGCCCGAGACGCACATCGAGCGCCTCTTCTTTAGAGAAAATCGCGGTGCCGCTGTAGCCAGCTTTCTCTGCAGAATTCCAGTACTCGTGGTAGTCGGGGAGGTCGACTTCTGACTGATCTTCTTTTGCCTTGGTCTCCTGGAGACAGATAATGTCTGGCTTTACTTTATGTACGAACGGCACAAAGAGACCCTTGCGGTGCACGGCGCGGATGCCGTTCACATTCCAGGAAGCGATACGCATGCGCGCATGATACCAGAACGCTCACTTATTTTTCACCCCGTAGAAACGATACTTACGTGAGTTTCATTACCTACTAACTTTCACGTATGGCACGAGGAAGCAAATCAAAATATACCGACAAGCAGAAGCGTGAGGCAGAACATATTGAAGAAGGATATGAAAAGCGCGGCACCAGCAAGAAAGAAGCCGAGCGCCGCGCGTGGGCGACCGTGAACAAAGAAAGCGGTGGTGGGAAGAAGTCGGGGAGCGGGCGGAAACGCCGGCGCTAGTAACCCACCGCAGATATCGGTGGTTTACTACTGCAGAAAGGAGGTGCGCTATGGAAGCAGTTGCTGACACGCACCGAGCTGCTCTTCTCAGCTCAAAAGCCATGCTCCGATACCAACGAGTGGAAATCTTCCGTTCGCAGTTTCCGTGGCCCAAGCCACCACTTACGCAGGAAGAGCAATTCACCGGAACAATGGTTCTCGGGATCTTCAATCGCATGAAAGAAGAGCGGGACATGGATGATGTCGCAGTGTTTGTCGCTGCAGGATTTGGAAACAGCTACGAAACCTTCGCAGCATTCCGCTACGGACCGCACACGTGTCCGAAAAAAATCCTCGACTATTGTCGCGCCATCCTTGATCCCACCACACCCGAACTCGAAAATGCACTGCCGGAGTCTGTATGACTGCGGCGGTGATTTCGTACCAAGCATCACGAACAGTGGGTTAGAATAAAGTGAGCAATGGCAGACGCTCCCATAAACGAGACGACACAGCAACCGGCGCAGCCCGTTTGGTCGGGCGGTATGCCGGTCGCGCGACTTGCAAGCGACCAACTCCCCGCAAACCCAAAGCGCGTGATCCGCACGTTCGCTTCGGACCTAGAAGCACTCCAAAGCGGTGCGGCACCGATGCCGAGGACGCAGACGGCGCCGACATCACCGTCCGCTGCAGCGTCCACGCCACCGCCCACGCCGCGACCTGCACCGATGCCGTCAGCACCACGACCGCACGCGACACTCCAGGAAGCCGTATCGAACATCAGCATGCCGACGGAATCTGCGCGCGCACCCGAACCACCGACCCCCGCTGGCCTCCCACCGCTTCATAAAGAAGGGGCCATGTACGTGCAGCGTCCGGAAGCCGTGCCGCCGCCAGTCCCGCGCACAGCGCCCGCACCGATTACCGAGCGATTCGTCGAGGAGCGGCCGCCGTCATTTTTCTCTCGGCTCTTTTACGCGCTCTTTAGCTCGCGCCCCGCGACGCCGGCACCGCCGATTATCGCAGCCACGCCAAGCTATACCCCGAGCTATGTGCCGCCACCCGTGCCCGCGCAGGTCACCGGCATCGAGCCACCGATTGGCTCGCAGATTCCCTCGACGGCAGCTGCAGAAGAAGCTGCTGAACGCGAGGCGGTACTCGCGCGCTTGCGTGCCCGCGTTTCCTCGTATCCGGAAAAAAGTGTCACAACACCGGAGACATTTCCGACCCCTCTCCCAGATACCCAGTACCTGCGGCCTTCTGCAACATCTTACGGCCAACAAAGTGTCACTGGTGTAGTAACGCCGGAACGTCTGCGCACCTTTAGCGGCGACGTGCGTAGCGAAACTCGTAACGGGCGCGAGTCTGCATTCTCCATTCTTGCAGCGCAAGCAGACGCACCGCGAGCAGTTACCCAGACGACCACCGTCCAGACGCGCAGCAATCACGGACTTGCCTATGCGCTGGCCGCGACCGTGCTTCTGGTCGGTGGTTCGCTCGTGCTCTACTTCACCTACAACTACTTTGTGGCTCGCAGCCCGGTCGAAGTCATCGCTACCGCGCCCACCGGCACCATCACGGGCGACACCAGCACCACGATCTCCGGGAACGGAAGCCAGCTCATGAGCGCACTCTCCGGCGTCGCCGCAAACGGCGTTCCGCAGGGTGACGTAGCGCTCGTGTACCTTACGGTCGGGACGAGCACGGAGGGCGGGGGAGCACTGGTCAACGCGCTGCAGCTCCCCGCGCCGAGCATCCTGCTGCGCAATATAAGCGACGCAAGCAGCGTGGGCGTAATCCACGCAGGCGACGAGACGCGGGTATTCTTCATACTTGCTGCGACCTCGTACGAACGAACATTCGCGGGCATGCTCTCGTGGGAGCCGACGATCGGCCAAGACCTCGCGCAGCTCTACCCGAGCTACGCTATCACCCAAGACCCGAACGCATCGACGACCCCCGCGGTGCCACTCCCACCGCGCTTTGTGGACGAGACCGTCGCGAACCACGATGTACGTGCACTCAAAGACAGCCAGAATCGGACCGTCCTCTTGTATGGATTCCGCGATCAGAACACGCTCATCATCGCGCGCGATGAAACCGCATTCACCACGCTCCTCGCTCGGTTGTCGGCATCACAGTAGGTGCTACCATACGGGGCATGGAAACCACCGAATATAAAAAGCGCCTTACGGCGGAGAAAGTGAAGTTGGAAAGCGAGCTTGCGAGCGTGGGCCGCAAGAATCCAGGAAAGGGAAGCGACTGGGAGGCGGCAGCACCCGATGAAATGGAAGCTGATCCAAATGATGAGGCGACGAACCAGCAAGAGTTCGGCACCAACGACGCCATCCTCACCGACCTCGAAAAGCGCTATGCGGAAGTGAATGACGCACTCGCGCGTATCGAGCACGGCACCTATGGCACGTGCGAAGTGAGTGGGGAAGCGATCGAAGAAGACCGCCTCGATGCTGATCCCGCAGCGCGCACGTGCAAAGCGCACATGGCGTAATCCCTATGCCCGCTACTTTCACCATCGGCGAGTGCGTGCGATTCGGGTGGAAGACATTCTGGTCGCGACCAGGCCTGTTCATCGGCGCGTTCGTCCTCGTCACTCTGGCTGACATCATCGTGCGCTGGGTCGCGAACGTACTCGGCGCGCACCCGGATGTGTTCGGCGTGGTGGGGGGCATCGTCTCTGTCGTCGTGATGATCGGTGGCAGCGCGCTCGTGAGCATGGCGGGGGTCTCTTTCTCGCTGCACGCGCACGATGCACCGCTCAACGTCACTCTCGCGGACCTCAAGCCCCGTCTCGACCGCTTCTGGCACTACCTCGGCGTGATGATCCTCGGGACTATCGCCGTCGTCCTCGGCCTTGTACTGCTCATCATCCCGGGACTCTTCGTGATCGCGTCATTCGCATTCATGTACTACGTGGTGATCGAGAAGAATCTCGGCTCGGTAGCAGCGATTAAAGAAAGCATCCGCATCACCAAGGGACACCGGCTTCGCATCCTCGGACTCTTCCTTACGTTCGTCCTTCTAAATATCCTGGGCGCGATCGCGATCCTCGTGGGGCTTCTCGTAACGATCCCTGTGACTACGTTCGCGATAGTGCACGCCTACCGCATACTCGGAGGAGGACAAGAAACGCTGCCGCTTGTCCAAGCGGAGTAACAAAGTAATCAACACAGCCGCGCCCGCACATGCGGGCGTGGCTGTGTTTTACCGATATACTTGCCTGCAGTGCCCGAACCGCTCGCACCGGTTACCAAGAAGCAGGATCCAAGCACCCGCGGCTACGCGGCGCTCCGTGCTGCGCAACCGATTGGCGCTGCTGCAGAAATCGTGACGATCGAAGCAGATCTCACGCGCGGACTGCATTCATTCTCGGTCGTGGGACTCGCGGACAAGGCCGTCGAGGAAGCGCGGGACCGCATCAGCGCGGCGATACGGCATTCAGGATTCAAGTCGCCGAAGATGCAGAACAAGCGCATCATCCTTTCGCTCTCTCCAGCAGACCTGAAGAAAGAGGGGTCACACTACGATCTTCCGCTCGCACTGTGCTACCTAATCGCGGCAGGAGATTTGGAAGAGCAGAAAGACGCGGCGCTGTTTGCCGGTGAACTCGCACTCGATGGATCGCTGCGCAGTACCCGCGGCATACTCCCGCAAGTGCTCGCAGCGAAACGCGCGGGCATCGATACCGTGTACGTGCCGCCCGGGAATGCAGACGAAGCCGCGCTCGCCGAAGGCATGCGGGTGTATGCACCGAAACACCTCCGTGAGGTGGTCGCACATTTACATGGCGAGAAAATTCTTATCGTGCACACGCCCGAGAAACGCCGTGCTACTGCGCCCATCGCCATTGACCTCGCAGAAGTGAAAGGGCAGGAGAGCGCGAAGCGTGCGCTCGAGATCGCCGCAGCCGGCCGACATAATCTCGTGCTGTATGGCCCGCCGGGCACGGGCAAGACGCTCTTGGCTCGTGCGCTCCCGGGAATACTTCCGCCGCTCACGCCCGACGAAATACTCGAGGCCACCGCGATCCACTCGACCGCAGGCACGCTGAGCGGTGGGGAAGCGATACTCTGGCCGCCGTTCCGCGCGCCGCACCACACGATCTCGCATACGGCGATCGTGGGCGGCGGTACGTATCCCAAGGCCGGAGAAGTAACGCTCGCGCACAAGGGCGTGCTGTTCCTCGATGAGTTCGTAGAGTTCGAATCGCGCGTGCTCGAGTCGCTGCGGCAACCGCTCGAGGATAGGAACGTCACCATATCGCGCGCACGTGCGACCATCACATTCCCCGCAGACTGCATGATCGTGGCGGCGATGAATCCCGCGGACACACTCTCGGTCGACCGCGACGTAGCCGTGCGCCAAGCGATGAAGCAGGCGCGGAAAATCTCACGACCGATTGTGGACCGGCTCGACCTGTGGATAGAAGTGCCGCACATCCCCCACGAGACGCTCGCGAGTCTTAAGGAAGGCGAGGCTTCCTACTGCGTGCGCGAGCGCGTCGTGGCCGCGCGAGCCCGCGCAGAAGCGCGCATGGGGAAAGTCGGCGCGGTAAATGGCCGGCTCTCGGGCAAGGAGCTCGACGAACGAGCACGCTTCACACCCGAAGCAAAAGAGACGCTGCTCTCTGCCGCATACCGGCTCGACCTCTCCCCGCGCGCCTACCACCGCATCATGCGGGTCGCGCGCACTATCGCCGACCTCGCGGGCGCCGATGACGTTATCTCCGTGCACGTCTCCGAAGCGCTCCAGTACCGCCCGCGCGGGCTGTTTGGATTTGAATAGCAAAAAGAAGAGGCCGACTTCGTGCGAAGCCGGCCCATTCGTATTCAACAGATCATGCAGACATGGTGGTCGAGAGACGGACACCGGTGACTGCAGGATCACACGTATTAATTTCTCCCGTAAACAGACGCCCGAAATCGGTTTCTCCAGTAAACAGATACATGCAGTGGCGCTTGTCGACATACACACGAGCTGTCTCGAGCGCGCCGAGTGATCCAGTCACCATGCCGTTGTCATCCGGAAAGCCGGTAAAGGGTGTGACTTGAGACGACGGTCCATCGGACTCAGGCCATACGTTGAATTCGACGATCGAGTAGGGCGTGTCGTTAACGACAGTGATGGTTTTCTGCTCAACGGCGTGCACGTCTCCAACAAAAGCGACAGCGGCGAAAAGCAATCCGAGTGATAAAGAACGCATCGTATGCCCCTTTCTAAACGCACGCGAGTCGCACGTTCTAGACCCAAAGTAGCAGCGCTCCGTTAGTACAGGCGCGGCCGGTGTGTATAACAAAATCCCTACGCAATTAGAGCGTGCAGAGGGAACGGAGGGTGCACTTGGCGAATGGACTTAGGGCACCGCGGACTTCGATATGGAGATGCGGGCCCGTGGTGTCGCCCGTCATACCGACCGCGCCGATCACCGTGCCGCCCGAAACGCTCTGGCCCACCGATACGGAGACGGTGCTCATATGCGCGTAGAGCGTCTGCACGCCATTGCCGTGGTCGATGATCACATCGTTACCCCAGCCGTGGTTGTAGCTGCCGTTACGCGAGACGAAGATGACCTTGCCCGGGCCGATAGCGCTGATCGGCGTGCCAACCGGAGAGCCGAGGTCGACGGCGTTCGTGTCGTGGATGCCCTGCGTGAGAATGGCATGAGGAAGCGGATTACTGGTCCAGAAGGAAGAAAGGTCTCTACCACCAGAACCGGAGAGGCCCCTCGGTGTAGATGGCGACTTCGCGGAGCTACTCTTGACCGTCGAGCTCGATTTTGCACTCGACGCTGTCGACGCGATCTCGCCGCCCGGGATGATGATCTTGGTGCCCGCAGTAAGCGATGCGCTCGATTCAAGACCGTTGTACGTCGCAATTTCTGTCGCGTCAGCGTGGTACTTTGTCGCGAGCGACGCGAGCGTTTCCCCCGAAAGCACCGTATGCTCCACGCCCGAGACCGGGAGGATGAGGAGTGTCATGCCCGGCTTGATGGTCGATTTGAGAGTGAGGTTGTTCGCCCACAGGATCGTATTAGTAGAAACGCCGAACTTCTCGGCGATCTCGGAGAGCGTATCGCCCTCGACGACGGTGTAGCTCGAAATGCTCGAGCTCTTGGGTACGGAAATGGTGTCCGGAGCGGAACCGCCGGGGCCCGCCTCGGCGATAAGGGCAGAACCCTCAGTGAGGTTAAGGTCGCTTGCGCCCTTCGCCGGATTCGGGTCAGGGTTGGTGGCCGCCGTCAAAAGCGCGAGCCCACTATCGGGGACCACCGCACCCGAGTTCGCCTCGGCAGAAGGGGTAAAGCAGGTGAGGAAGCAAAGTGCGTGGGTTTGCTTAGGAAAGGCAAAAGCCACGGTGCTTAGGGCAAGCGCGGCCACTAGAGTAACACCTCCGAACCAGTATGCAGTTCTGCTGCTGCCTTTTGCAGTCGCGCGGAACAGTTTGGGGTGAAAATTGATACGCAGGTAGGGTCGAGAGTCGTTCTTCCGTAAACTATGGCTTACCTAAGCCACTTTCGTGCATCCGTGTCAGGCAATCCTCAAAGTGTAGCGGAGATGAAGACCCGGGTCAACCACTGGGGACACTCCGTGTGGACAGGCGGGGAAGGGATAAAAATACGGCTTATTTGCTAGCTTTTTCAGCGATAGCGTATAGTGAAGCGATGTCGTACCTCGATGGTCTTAATCATGCGCAGAAAGACGCTGTTCTTTCGACCTCGGGACCGATTTCCGTGCTCGCCGGAGCCGGGTCAGGGAAAACACGGGTACTCACCACCCGGATCTACCACCTCATCCGCGAGGGCGTACTCCCCGAGAAGATACTCGCAGTGACCTTCACCAATAAGGCCGCCCGAGAGATGCGCGAGCGTATCGCTGCACTGCTTGGGTTCTCCTACGAGCCCGGTCGCCGCTCGCGCGAGCTGCCGTTCGTCGCGACCTTCCACGGACTCGGGCGCGAACTCCTTGAGACCTATGGTCGCGCCATCGGGGTGCCGCGGTATTTTTCCATATTTGATCGTGATGACTCCGAACGTGCAGTGAAGGAAGCGCTCAAGGAACTCGCCATCGACCCAAAAGAAGTTCCGCCGCGCGCGATACTCGGACGTATCAGTAGTGCAAAGGGCGAGGGACTCACCCGCGAAGCATTCCAATCACGTCACGCACACGAATCATTCCGCTCGCGCGTGGCGGCGCAGGTGTGGGAGAAGTACGACACCGTGCTCGCGAAAGAAAAAGCCCTCGACTTCGACGACCTCATCACGAAGCCGGTGCAGCTCTTGCGCGAACACGAGAGTGCACGGCGCGATGCGCAAGAACGCTGGGATTACATTCACATCGATGAATATCAAGACACGAACGCACTGCAGGGAGAGCTCGCGACGATGCTCGCGGCAAAGCATCGCAACCTTTTCGTGGTGGGTGACATCGACCAGACTATTTATACGTGGCGTGGCGCGACCATCGACAACCTGCTCACGTTCGACGAAACCTATCCCGATGCGAAGACGATCATCCTCGAAGAAAACTACCGCTCGACCAAGCGCATCGTGGAAGCAGGGAACCGTATCATCGAGAAAAATAAAAATCGCAAAGAGAAAAAGTCGGTGACGCAAAATGCAGAAGGTGAACTCATCCGCATCCACGCTGCGGACACCGCGGAGGGAGAAGCAGCGTGGATTGCGCAGGAAGCGAAGCGTCTCGTACGCGCAGGCGAAGCACCGGAAACAATGGCGGTGCTCTTCCGCACCAATTTCCAATCGCGCGCGCTCGAAGAAGCATTTCTCCACGAAGGATTGCCGTATCGACTGCTCGGTACGCGGTTCTTCGACCGCAAAGAAGTAAAAGACGTGCTCGCGTGGGCGCGACTCGCAGTCGACCCAGAGCGCGAAGCTGATAAGGTTCGTGCCGTCCAAGCGCCCTCGCGCGGCATCGGGAAAGTCACACTCGGCAAGGTGCTCGCGGGAAAATACGATACGCTCAAGCCCGCGGAACGGGCTAAGGTAGAGGCATTTGACGCAGTAATTGCCTCGCTTTCTCGGACTGCAGAGGCGGCGTTCCCCTCGGCCTTCGTGAAGACCATCATCGAGAAAAGCGGCCTTGAAGACGCGCTCAAGAAGGGCGGGGAAGACGACGCCGAGCGGTTGGAGAATATCCAGGAGCTCGCGACCTTCGCAAGCCGGTACGATGAAATGCCGGGCAAGGACGGCATCTCCGCATTCCTCGCCGATGCCGCGCTCGCGAGCGATCAAGACGAAATGGATCGCAAAAAAGAAGCGCGTGGCGTGACACTCATGACGGTGCACGCAGCGAAAGGGCTCGAGTTCGACACCGTATTTGTCACCGGTATGGAACAAGGACTCTTCCCGCACGAAGGTATGGAAGACGAAGACCGCGACCAAGAAGAGGAGCGGCGACTCTTTTACGTGGCGGTGACGCGCGCAAAAAAGCGTGTGTACCTCACGCTCGCGCGCATACGTCGTATCTACGGAAGCGATTATGTATCGGAGCCGTCAGCATTCCTCAGTGATCTCGGCGACGCGCTCGCCGTGTATTCGGAGAGCGAACGTGATACGCTCCCCTCGATATACCTCTAACTATGAAGGCTAAAAAGTCGCTCGGGCAGAACTTCCTCATGCACGCGCAGACGGCTGAGCGCATCGCGCTTGCTAGCGGCATCGAGGAACACGACACCGTGCTTGAAATCGGGCCGGGCACCGGACTCCTCACGAAGCCACTTCTCGCGCGCGCGAAGCACGTGATCGCCGTGGAAGCTGACACGGAGCTAGTCGATGTGCTCGAAGAAACATTCGCGCATGAGATCAAAGAAAAGAAGCTCACACTTATCGCGAGCGACATCCGCGCGTTCGACCCTTCATCTATTACTGGCGCCTATGCGCTCGTCGCAAATATTCCGTACTACCTCACGGGGGAGATCATCCGCACGTTCCTTACCGCTGACCACAAGCCGGCCTCGATGACACTGCTCGTGCAAAAAGAAGTTGCCGAAAGAATCGCGCGGAGTAAAAAAGAAAGCTTGCTCTCGATTTCTGTGAAAGTGTACGGGGTACCCAAATACGAGTTCACGGTGCCGCGCGGCGCGTTCAAGCCAGCCCCGAATGTGGACTCCGCAGTCATTTCTATACGAAATATTCGCTCGCCCTTTGCCTCGCGCCACGCGGAAACCCACTTTTTCAAGGTCGTCAGGGCCGGATTTGCACATAAGCGCAAGCTCTTGGCAAGTAACCTCACTGACATTGCAACCCGAGAAACGATTTTGAATGCATTTGCCGCAGCGGGGATACCCGAAAAGGCCCGGGCGGAAGACCTTTCACTCAAAACCTGGCAATCGTTTTCAGAAAAGCTTCTAACCTCGCGTAGTAATGCACAATGAAGGGCTTGTTAAGCGACTTGCGTGATACTATTTATACGTATTCGCCGTGGCACCTGACACACGATCGAGGACGATTGGACTATCGCTTGTAGTTGCGGTAGTGCTTATCGTCGGCGCATTCTACTTTTCAGGCCATACCCTCTCGCTCTCCACACCAGCAAGCGCTGAATCGACACAGGAACTCCTCAAAGCCTACGCCGCAAAGGACAGCGATGGCGACGGCCTCCCCGACTGGGAAGAAACCCTCTACGGCACCGACCCCAATAACGCGCACTCCGTGCGTGCGAGTGTGACTGACAGCCAAGCAGTGGCGCAGGGACTCGTCACCCCGACATATACGAACACTGCGGCGACCGCCCATACGCCAAAAACACAGACCGTGCCCGGACCTACAGCAGCAGCTGGGTCTATTACGGATCAGTTCTCCCAGCTGTTCTTTAGCACCTACATGAATCAGCGCGGCGCAACACCCCCAACCTCAGATGAAATGCAGTCGTTTGTTCAAGACGCTATCACGGAGCTTGAAGCGAGCCGCCTGCACACGTCTGCCTACAGTACGAGCGACACGATAGTAAAAGGGCAGGGTGCCGATGTGCTCAAAGCCTACGCAGCGGGCATGGACAACGCGTTCGCCGGCAATACCGTGCAGCTCCCCTATGACGAACTGACCTACTTCAGCGACGCAGTGGAGAAGAACGATTCGACAGCACTTGCCCATGTGCAGGAAATTGGCGCTGCGTATGCAAAGATCGCGCAAGCCGCAGTAAAAGTCCCCGTGCCCGAAGAAGCAGCCGCAGCGCACCTTGCAGTGGTGAATGCGATGGCGCAGCTCGGGTCTACCATTACCGACCTCGGATCGGTGACGAATGATCCCATCCGCGCAATGCTCGGACTCCAACAGTACCCCGATGACGCGGCGCAGCTCGCGACCGCCCTCCAGACAATGAACGCGGTGTTTGTTGCCGACGGAGTGACACTCACAGACACGGACCCCGGCCACTCGTTCTTCCATCTCACAAACGTCGCTGAAGCGCAGGTTGCGGCCGCTACCACCCCATGACGTACTTCACGCGCACGACGCTCATCGTCCTCATGCTCGCGACGCTCGGTGGCTCGATCGTGACCGCACCGCGCCCTGCGTACGCAATTGGCGTAGACGCCGTAATCACCCTTCCGGGCAGCGTTACGCTCGATCCGGCTAACCTCGCGGTTAATACTACACTCGCGGCTGCGTATCAGGCACGCAAAGGACCGCTCGGCACCGGCATCAGTCTCGACACACTTGGCTGGACGATCGGGAAGATAGCTATCCAGATGATGACCAAAAGTGTGGTGAACTGGATCAACTCGGGCTTCAAAGGTTCACCGTCGTTCATCACGAACTTCCAGGGATTCCTCACCCAGGTCGCGGACGTGACCGCGCACAGCTTCATCAGCCAGCTGAGTTCCAACAGCGCACTCAAGTCACCATTTCAATCCCAGGTGGCACAAGCAACCGCGCAGCAGTATGCGCTTGGCTCGAGCCAGACGGGCTTCTTCACATCGATCGCGTATGGACTCAACAAAATCACGAGCAACGACAGCGCATTCCTTGCAGGTAATTTCTCGCAGGGTGGGTGGGGTGCGTGGTATGCCGCAAGCCAGTACCCACAGAATAATCCGCTCGGCGCGCGCCTCGTCGCTGCCTCTGCGCTCCAGGCCCAGATCGACAAGGCACAAGCGCAGCACACAACCCAGGCAAGCTGGGGCCAGGGATTCCTTTCCTGGTGCGGTGACGCGACCGGTGGTGGTGGTGGTGCAAATGAAGGCGGCTCGTGCCACACCGACGATGACTGCGCCGGGTCGCTTGCGTGTGTCGACCCCCCGGAAGGGCACTGCGCGGTAGACCCGCAGCTCGATGGCACCACTGCCCAGACGTGCACCACCAAGGACGGTGCTACCGGCACCATACAGACACCGGGCTCGGTAATTCAGGCACAGCTCAACAAGACGCTCGGCATCCAGGGCGACACGCTCGTCACGGCAGATGAATTCAATGAGGTGATCGGTGCGCTGCTCTCGCAGCTCGTGTCACAGGTGCTCGGCGGCACTGGTCTCTCGGGTGTTTCGTCTTCCGGCTATCTCGCCCGCGCGACTGACCCAAGCCAGATCACGGGTGCGCAAGCAACCTCCACCGAAAACGCTACGCTTGCGACGTCTATTAACAGCGAGCTGCAATCACTCCAGCAATACCAGACTGACCTCGGCACCGTTCTCACGGCCGCGCAGCAGGGTAAACTCGCCGCAGGACAATGTAACAACACCGGCTCTACCACCGAGAACGGCATCGCGGGCATCATTACCCAGATCCAGGCCGAGCAGGCAAAGACAGCGACGGCGATAGCTGGACTGCAGAAGATCTCAAATGATGCGACGGCGGCGCTCGCAGGCGCTGGCACCGGACTCTCTACCGTGACGTCAAGTCTGCCGAGTATCACCCAAGTTTCGACTGAATTCCAGGCGTTTCTTGCGAGCCCCGCAACCCCAAGCAATACCGACATAGCGAATGCCCACCAAGAGGCGCAGCAAATACAGTCAGGAGACACCACCGGAGGGAGCGGGGGCACGGGATACCTGCAGACGCTTCTCGACTACCTGAAGCAGCTTGCGCAATGCGGCGGCTAATACTATGAAAGCAAAACTCCTCGCCATACTCGATACGGTCCGCGGCACCTCAGCGATCTTCCGCTCGGTATTCGGCGCATCAGCAGCTCTGATACTTGTCCTCTTTGTCTTCGGCATACCGCACACTGCGCACGCCGACTTTCTCGGCTGGCTCGCGGGGAAAGCCGCCGACTGGACGTTCGGTCTCCTCATCGAGGGCATCGGACTCGTGGTCCTCTCCATCGCGAACCTACTCATCTATATGGTCGGCGCGCTCTTCAATGAGGTCATTATTTATACGGTGTTCCAGTTCGGCGATTACTTCGGCAATTCTGCGGGACTACTTGCGGGCTGGGGCGTGCTGCGCGACGTCGCGAACATCATCCTCATTTTCGGGTTCGTGATGCTTGGCGTCGCGACGATCCTCGACATACACGGCTACGAAGTAAAGAAGACGCTACCGCGCCTCATTATCTTTGCAATCCTGCTCAATTTCAGTCTGCTCGCGTCGGAAGCGGTGATCGATACCGCGAACGCATTCGCCGCGCTCCTCTACAATCAGGCGAGCCAGACCTGTACCAGTGGAACCCAGCAACAGTGTGCGAGCGGGGGGAGTAGCAGCGGCATTTCGGGCGCGGTGTTCCAGCTCTCGGGTATCGCAAGTACGTTCTCGGCAAACACGAGTAACGAGGGCGCTTCTCCCGACCACACCCACTGGGGCATCGCGTATATCGGCATGGCGATATTCGTGACGATACTCTCTGTGGTGCTCCTTGCGGGTGTGGTCATGCTGGTGGCACGCGGCATTCTGCTCGCGTTCCTCATGGTGCTGTCGCCGCTCGGGTTCGCCGGGCTCGCGGTGCCGCCGCTCGAGAAATACGCGCACATGTGGTGGGATAAACTCCTCTCCCAGGCGTTCTTCGCGCCCATCTATATACTCCTCGTGCTCGTGGGGCTTAAAGTAGCACAGGGTATCGCGGGGCAGAACGTGAACCTCATGAACGCACTCGCCTACGGCAACGTCACCGCAATTGGATCAGTAGTGATCTTCGCCGTGATCATCGGATTCCTCGTCGCTGCGCTCATGTCGGCAAAGCAGCTCGGCGCTATCGGCGCCCAGTTCGCGATCGGCATGGCCACGAGCGCGGTCTCGTATCCGTTCGCACTGGTGAGCCGGCCGGTGAGCTGGCTTGGCAATAAGGGCGCTGAGCGCGTCCAGAACTGGGTGGGTCGCGATAAGAAGAAGCGCTCGAAGTGGGGCAATCGCACCGCGGCCGTCCTCAAGTTCACGGGAGCTGACCAGGCTATCTACGGCGCCCTCAAGGCTCCTGCGAAGGCAAAGGTGGGTGGCCATACCTCATACGACGACTACCAGAAGGAGAAGAAGCAGTTTGCCGATCATTCAAAGCATGCGGCGGAAGCAGCAGAGCTTAGGGAAGCACTCGCTGCCGGCCGTGCAGACTTGGCGGAGAAGATCGCCCAGAAGATGAGCCTCTCGACGCTCAAGGAGACCATCACCAAGTGCAACGACGCGCAGCTCCAGATGCTCGGCGAGATCCTCAGTGCCGACACGTACGACAAACTCATGAACGACAAGGACGTGTCTCCGGAAGCGCAGCACTCGCTTAGTCGTGGCCGGTTTGGATCGTTCGACTATCTTAAGAACGTCGACATTGACACGATGCCGGATGATAAACGCAAGGACCTCCAGAAGCGCCTGCGCGACCTCGGCACCAAGGACGCTGAGCTCCTCGCGAAGTACGACAGCCGACTCTTCTCTAAAATCATCGCGTCTTCAAACAGCGAGAAAGAAAGTCTGTTTAGTGACGAGCAGAATGAGTTCGTGGCCAAGAGCAATAACGTCTCGCGCGAGGTCCGCCAGCTCGCGAAGCAGAATTCCAAAGCAGGTCGCGTGGAGAACTGGATCGGAACCGCTAAGCATGCTGATGCCGTTGCTCTCTTTGAAAACCTGACGGCCGAGGATAAGATGAAGGTGAAGGCAAGCACAATCGCAGATAACTCCGAACTGCTTGATACCTTCAACGCCCCTGACGTGAATGCTGCGCTGGTGAAATCAAAATTCAATAAGGCTCAACTTGCAAAGATGAAGACTGCTCTGTTGAAAAAGCGAGGTACCCCCGCAGGAAAGGAGCTTGATGCTTTCTTTGATAAAGATACGAACCTCCAGTCAGGTCTCATAGGTGGATGGCCATGATTACATTCTCACAAGACCAGTTACTAGAAGCATTCGGCAAATTGCCGGAAACCGTGCGCGCATACCTGCTCAGTAAGGAATTCAATGCTGATGTCCAAGCCATTGGCCAGCAGTTTAATCTCCACGTCGACACGACCGGCGCGCTTTCCCAAGCGACAAGCTATATGCTCTGCGGGCTCGTCACACCGACCGAGATACTCGGGGAATTGGTGTCTCGTGACGTAGACGCCCAGATCGCAAAGGCTGTCATCGCGGAGCTCAATACGAAAATATTCAAGCCGCTCCACGATAAAGTGATGGCTGCACCGCCCGCACCAGCTGAACCTGAGGCAGAAGAACCCGCTTCTGCACCAGTATCCGCAGCAGCCGTTCCACCACCTGCGGCACCTACGCCCGTACCGGCACCGCGAGCACCCCAGCCGATGGTCCCGCCGCCCGCAGTTACGATGGCTCCGGCACCCGCTCCTGTGCAACCAGTGGTACCCCCGCCAGCGCCGCGACCGATACCACCACCGCCTCCCGCACCGCGGCCGGCACCAGCCCCGATGCCTGCGCCAACGCCACGCGCTCCCATGCCGCCAGCACCAGCGGCACGTACCGGCATGCCGCCCGAGAATCTTCCCGGAGCTATGCCGCCCATCGAAACCGGGTCCGCAGCTAACAAGTCTGCGCTCCACGATGTACTCAAGTCATACGGCGTCGACCCGTACCGCGAAGCGCCAGAATAGTGCTAGGATTGGGCCATGAGTGCAGAACGCCCAGCGACAAATTCCGCAGAACGAGCACATACCAGCTCCCCTTCTCGTATGGGTGAGACAGCTCCGGTGAACGTCAACCGGAGCGCCGCAGACGTAGCCGAAGCCGCTTCAAGGCTCGAGCGGCTCCGCCGCCATGAAGGCCCGCAGGCAGGCCACGAACATCGCAAGCCGCCCAACTTCTTCCAAGAGCAGGCGAAAAATATCGCTGACGCGCCGAAAGAGAAGACAATGGGGAAGGCTATCTGGAAAGCCACGAAGGGAGCCTCCGGGATGTTGCTCGGTGCTGGGGTGGTGGTAGAAGGCGCGGCAGCGTTCATGCTTATGGAGGGCACGGCTGGCATGGGGGTCGTGAACTTCGTCTCCACGTGGCTTGTGGGGCACCCTCTCGTGAGCGGCGCGGCTATCAAGGGCGCTGCTATTATTGCAGGAAAATTTCTCGCACCAGTAGGCATCGCACTTGCATCGCCCTGGATCATTGCGAATCTACTCCAATACATTAATAAAGCCGTGGGCGGCGCGAGCGTGAGCATCGGCGGCGGGCACAGCGGGGGAGGAGGAAATCACGGCGGCCATTAATCGAAATACACGCAGTCGCCAGATGCGGGCAACGGCCCGCATCTTGCTATACTAGTGAGTGATGGAATACCAAGTGCCGCAGTTCATTGAGGTGGAAGACAAAATTTTTGGCCCGTTTACGCTGAAGCAGTTCATCTACGTGGCGGGCGGCGTCGGTATGTGCGCGATTGCCTTCTTCTATCTCCCCCTCGTCATCGCGATCGTGGTCGCGATCCCGATCGCAGGACTCGCGGGCGCACTCGCATTCTACAAAGTGAACAACAAGCCCTTCGAAGACATCCTCGAAGCTGGATTCAACTACTACATCACGGGGAGCCGCCTCTACCTCTGGCGTAAGGAGCCGAAGACAGACAAAGCACCCTCGACGCTCCCGCAGAATCCGGTGCCTGCTGCCCCTGCACGCCCAGCAATCGCACTTGATCGAGGGAAACTGCATGACCTTGCCTGGTCGCTCGATATCCAGGACCGCGAGAACCCACAACCATAACGTATGCCTGCTTCTCAACCAGCCCAAGCCTTCGTCCCGGTAAAAGAAGTCCGGAGCGGCACTATTATCCTCAAAGAGGGCGGCTACCGCGGTATCCTGATGTGCTCGTCCGTGAACTTCGCCCTCAAATCAGACGACGAACAGAAGGGTATCATCGGCGGCTTCCAGAACTTCCTCAACACGCTCGATTTTTCCGTAGAGATCGTGGTGCACTCACGCAAAATGGACATCCGCCCCTACCTCGAGCTGCTACGCGCACGCGAGGATAAGCAGCAAACTGATCTTATGCGCATCCAGATCCGTGAGTACGAGCAGTTCGTGCGGGGATTTGCAGAGCAAGCAAATATCATGACCAAGACGTTCTACGTGGTGGTCCCATATACCCCGGCCGTGGTAACGGCGGTTAAAAGTGCAATTCCTTTCCTCAACCGCGGACCGGCGACCCAAACGAACACTTCGGACGACTTTGAAGAGCACCGCATCCAGCTCGAACAGCGCATGTCGCTTGTGGCGGGTGGCCTCGCGCAATCGGGCGTGCGCGCCGCCGCGCTCGGTACCGAAGAAATCATCGAGCTCTTATACCGCTCGTTCAACCTGGGCGAGCTCGAGAATCCTATCCGCCTCTCACGCACTTAATCTATGGCACTCCTCGATTTCCTCAACCGCAATAAAAAAGACGAAACGCCGCCCGTAGCGCCGGTGCTCCCCAAAGACATCTACGCGCAGGGGGAGCTCGAGCTCGCCGACATGATCGCACCGGCGGCGCTTAAAGTGGGCGCGCGCGAGCTCGAGCTCGGGGAGAAATTCGCGCGCACGCTGTACACGATCTCGTATCCAGCGTTCCTCGCGGACAGCTGGCTCTCGCCGATCATCAACACGGACAAGGTGATGGATATAGGCATCTTCATCCACCCTGTAGAGACCGGTGTTATGTTGCGCCAGCTCCAGAAGAAAGTTGCAGAAGTAGAGAGTCAGATCAACGAGAAAGAGGCTAAGGGCATCGTCCGCGATCCTATGCTCGAAGCGGCAAATAGCAATATCGAGCAGCTGCGCGATGAGCTCCAGCAAGCGCAGGAGAAGGTATTCGACGTTGGCCTCTACATCACGATTTACGCTGATTCTAAGGAAGAACTCGACAAAGTAGAAAGCGAAATCTCTGGCACGCTAAGTCAACGACTTGTCTACACCAAACCCGCCCTCTTCCAGCAGGAACAGGGGTTCCGCTCAACGCTCCCGCTGGGCAACGACGAGCTTGCAGTCGACATCAAACAAAAGACATCCTCACTTTCATCGTACTTTCCATTCGTGTCCTTTGACCTCACGAGCGACCGCGGCATCCTCTTTGGCATCAACCGTCACAATTCTTCACTCATCCTTTTCGATCGGTTCTCGCTTGAGAACTACAATTCCGTGACCTTCGCGAAGTCGGGCTCCGGTAAATCGTACGCGGTGAAACTCGAGATCCTGCGTTCCCTGATGTTCGATACCGACGTCATCGTGATCGATCCCGAGCGCGAATACGAGAACCTCGCAGAAGCGGCGGGCGGGCGCAACTTCAATATCTCGCTTTCGTCCGAGCATCACATCAATCCGTTCGACCTTCCTGCGGTGCGCGAGGACGAGGAGCCAGGCGATATCCTGCGCAACAACATCATCAATTTGGTCGGCCTCTTCCGCATCATGCTCGGGGGCCTCACGCCAGAAGAAGACGCGATCATCGACCGCGCGATCACTGAAACATACGCGCTCAAGGACATCACCGGTGACCGGGATTTCACCGGCGTCGAACCGCCCCTCCTCTCCGACTTTGAGTCGGTGCTCTCGGGCATGGAGGGATCGGAATCGCTCGTGGAGCGCTTGAGCAAGTACACCCGCGGTACGTGGGCCGGATTCATGAATCAGGCGACCAACATCGACATCAATCGCCAGTTCATCGTGTTCTCGGTGCGCGACATGGAGGACGAGCTCAAACCGGTCGCGATGTACATCATCACGCACTACATCTGGAATGCGATCCGCCGCGAGCTCAAGAGGCGCCTCCTCGTGATCGACGAAGCCTGGTGGATGATGAAGTCGGAAGATACCGCTTCCTTCCTCTACAGCCTCGCGAAGCGCGGCCGCAAATATTATCTCGGCGTCTCCACGATCACGCAGGACGTGGAAGACTTCCTGCGTTCTTCCTACGGCCGCCCGATCCTCACGAACTCCTCGATCCAGCTGCTGCTCAAGCAGTCACCGACCACGATCGATGTGCTCCAGCAGACCTTCAACCTCACCGATGAGGAAAAGTATCTGCTCCTTGAGTCCGGAGTAGGGGAGGGGCTGTTCTTCGCAGGACTCAAACATGTCGCAATTAAGATCGTCGCCTCCTACACCGAGGACCAGATCATCACTTCCGACCCGTCGCAGCTCCTCTCCATCCAGCGCGAGAAGGGCCGGCTCGAATCCGGCGGCGCTGCATAAGCCATGCCTCCGTCATCGGCAAACGACAACAGCCTCGACCCCGCAAACGATAACCGCGTGAGCCCGTTCGCTTGGCTGTTCTTCATTGTGGCGCTCGTGTGCGACCTCGCGAAGGGCGCGGTTTTCTTTGTCCAACTTATTCCTGAGGTCGGAATACCGCTGAGTGTAGTCCTCTCGTTCTACATATCAGTGGTGGAAGTGGTCGTCGTCTTCGGTGGACTCTGGATGGTGGGGATCTATAAATCACCAAAAAATTCAAATGCCTATTTCTTGCTCACGCTCGGCGTCTCGGCAGCAGACCTCGTGCCCGAGATCGATGATTTCCCCTTCACTTCTCCCACGGTTTTCTACATGATCGTTAAAGCATACGCCTCAAGTGGCTCAGGGATTCTCGGAGGGCTTGCGAAGATCGGTGGTGCGGTAGCGGGCGCGGCCTCCGCGGTGGGTGGTGCAGCAGGGAAGGCAGCCGGCGGGCTTGCCTCGAGTGCGGGCGGTGCGCGAGTAGGAGGCAGTGTCGGACGTGCACTCCCTAAGCCAAGCGCCTCTCCCGCCACGAGTACAACGCACCAGCATACCCCGTCTCCACAGCGCCCCCCGGCGGGCGCACCAGCAAACGACAACCCGTTTGGTGGAAACCATGGCAAGGCGGCTACGCCGATGCGCACAAGAACGGCGCTACGCCCCCCGCCCCGGAGTTCACGTACCCCCGAAGAGCTCGAAGCGATGCGACGCCAAATCGAACCGCGGCGCAATAAGTACGGGATGCGACTACCACCGGAAGCACCTCCTCCACCCGATCCAAGTCAACAGCTCGTGCGTGCTCGTGGTCGCGGTAGATAATTGCCTATTCATGGAGTATGGGGCTGTATAATACATCCATGAGGAAAACGGCGGGGCTGCTGAGCTTGCTCTTTCTTTTGAGTACGAGCGCAACGCATGCACAAGTGCTCGGTGCACAGCCGCTTACTATTCTCCTTTCGCCGCAATATCCGGCACCCTATCAGACGGTGACGGTGACACCGCAGAGTACGCTCATCGACCTCGCACGCGCGACTGTCACCATATCGGTAGATGGGAAAGTAGTGGCCCAGAGCACGGGCGGGGGGAGCGCATCATTTACCGCCGGCGGCGCGGGATCGAGCAACACTATCACGGTGTCGGCGAATTCACCCGAGGGCAGCTACCAAACGACTGCCACCGTACACCCCACGAACGTCGCCCTCATAGAGGAACCCGTATCCACGACGCATCCTTTCTACGAAGGCGCTGCGCAAGTAGCCATACAGGGGGAAGTCCGCTTCGTAGCCATGGCGGACCTGCGTACGAGCGCAAACGGCGCCCCGCTTGACCCTGCGAAACTGGTCTACTCCTGGCATGTCGACAGCCAAGCGCTCGAGAGCAACTCGGGCATTGGGAAGTCCTCGGTGAGTGTGGTCGCCCCGATGCAGTACCGAGATGAGACCGTGTCGGTTACGGTCTCGACCCAGGACGGCAGCATCACCGGGAGCGCGAGCGCCACACTCGCACCTACCGATCCCACTATTTTGTTCTACCGCGATGGGCCGCTCATCGGCCCCAATTTCGACACCGCAATTGGCGACTTTTACTCGCTCGTGGGAGACGAAGACAGCTTCCGCGCCGTAGGGTACTCATTCTCGACCTTCCCCACAATTAATTGGAGCGTGAATGGCACTCCAAGCGTCTCGCAACCCACCATTACGCTGCGCCCTACGGGCACGGGTGCAGGAAGCGCGACGGTATCCGCGACCGCGTCGTTCCCCGGAAGCTACGTCAGCGCGTCTCGAGAAATGACCGTCCAGTTTGGGCAATCGACCAGCCATAGCATCTTCGGCCTATGAAAAAATTACTCCTAGCGCTGCTCCTGTGCCTCCCACTCGCGCTCTCTCTACCGACCGCGGTATTCGCAGTGGGACCAAATGGTACTTGCTCCAATGATGAAGAGTGTGACGACCAGGGCAATATCCAGTACGGCTGCTACAAAACACCCGGTAACACGACGGGCATCTGTACGCCGTGGGGTGACGCACCGGGAGGAGGTGGCGGCACCCAAACACCCGGCGGGAATACTCAGGTGGGAGACAACCAGCCATTTGTCCCGCTTACCGACATCCCGGTCTTTACCAGTTTCAACCCAAGCGCAGGCCTCCCGGTCGCACTCAACTCGATTTACTACATCTGCATCGGCATCGCTGTAGTAATCGCCGTGCTCCAGCTCGCGCGCGCGGGCATCACCTACATGCTCGCGGAAAGCCTTACGAGCAAGGAAGAGGCCCGACACCTCATCGGGGCATCGGTCTTGGGTCTCGTGCTCGTGCTCTCTCCGTACCTCGTCTTCAAGCTCATCAACCCAGCCATACTCACTTTGAACATCAACACCAGTGGACTCACAGTGAACGTAAACGGCTCCAACAGCGGATACCAGTCCGCTGGTCCAGGTGCCGGAAGCAACAACGACGGCACGAGCGGGGCTCAAAATGGCGATGACGGCCACCAATACCTACGATGTAACCAAGACAGCTGTGAGCCCCAGAAGAATACGTGTGAAGCAGGCGGTGGGACAGCAAGTTACGTCTGCCGAGACCAGCAGACGGGAGAGTACACCCCGGTAAATCCGCCATATAAATGTGCTGAGGGCAGCTACAACTACATCGATTGTTATAAGGGCACGAAGGGCGACCAGTGGTATTACGACGGGGGATACAACTTCTACATGTGCGATGAGTCCACAAGCGACCAGGGGGTATGGGGAACGTGCTCTGCGTCTGATCAAAAATGCACAACGAATACCCCGCCCGGCACTGTCTATGACCATATTTGTCGCGACCGGAAAACAAAAAATATTAAATCCGCCGTGCACGCAGGCGGGCAATTCGGATGTGACCTTCAAAACGATCTCTACACGCAATGCAAGCCATAGCTATGAAACAAATCGTCGCCATCACCGCCACTACGGTCGTCGTCCTCGGGATCATTGCCGGCGTGTACTTTTTCTTCTTCTACAAGCCGGGGCCTACGCTCACCGCGGACACCGCGTCGTCGGGTAATCCATTTGGCGATTCGGGCAGTGCGGCCACGAATACCGGCAACGCCAGCGCTCCTGGCGACACCGGGACGAGCGAGAGCGGCAACATCCCCGCACAGGTCGCACCGAAACTGGTCCAGGTCACTAATGCACCGGTCGGGAAAGGATTCATCGTGCTTGACCCTGTAGCTAGCACAACGGCATCGACGAGCGAGGTCACCACGGGCGCGGCGGTGCGCTATATCGATCGAGAGAGCGGAAATATGTATGAGTACTCAACCGCGTCAAACGCGTCGACGCGGCTCACCAATCACACCGTACCGGGCGTGCAGGAAGTAAGCTGGCTCCCGAATGGCACCGCGGCGTTCTTGCGCTTCATCACGCCAGGGCAGGGAAGCGACGAGCACGTGAATACCTATGAACTCCCCGCGGACGGCAGCGATGGCGCATTCCTCGCCGAAGACCTCATGCAAGTGATTCCGCAGAACCTAACGAGTGTGTTCACCCTCTCACCCAATAGCGCCGGCTCCATCGGCTACCTCGAGCAGCCCGACGGCATGAATCCGACCGTACTCTTTACCTCGCAACTTTCCGCTATCACCGTACGCAGCTCCGCAGGCGCAATGGTCGCCTACACGAAACCCTCTGCGAACTTAAATGGTTACGCATTCCTGGTGAACCAAAAGACGGGTGTTTTCACCTCTATCCTCGGCCCCTTGAAAGGCCTCTCTGTGCTGCCGAGCCCGTCCGGTACCCGCATCCTCATGAGCTACGTAGACGGCAGTGGCGTAGTGCGTCTGGCATACTATGATACGAGTAACCACGCCACGACGCTACTTCCGCTCTCTACTTTCACTGATAAATGCGTGTGGGCTCCAGACGGCGCGAGCGCCTTCTGCGCGTCACCGGTCTCGGTGCCCACGGGCACGCTTCCCGATGACTGGTACCTCGGCACCACGGCGTTCACCGACCGCATCTGGAAAATAGACTTCACGGCACGCGTCGCGACCCAGGTCGCCGACCTGCCCACGCTCGTCTCCGCACCCATCGACGCGGTCTCCCTCACGATCGACGCGAACGAAAGCACGCTCGTGTTCATGAACAAGCGCGATGATACGCTCTGGGCGTACAGCCTTTAAACTTCTACTGCCTCTACCGTGCGGGCCGTGTGCGGGATGAGCGGGCGCTTGCGCACGAGAAATTCCTGGAAGAGTGTCACGATATTGCTCGTGACGAAGTATAGCGCGACGGCACCTGAAGTCTCATAGGACACGAGCGCGATGATGAACGGGATCACAAAACGTGCCTGCATCGCCATCGCACGACCAAAGTCTTCGGTCATGCCGCCGTTCTTGGTCTTAGGTGGCGTGGGTATCGCGAACACCGCCTGGAGGTACTGCGTGATGCCCGCGAGCACCGCGAGCGTGATGCTCTTGCCCACGACCAAGAACACGCCAAGCAGCTGTGTAGAGATGTGGACCGGAATCGAGACGAATGAATAGAGCGAGGTCACGTCGATCGCGGGGAGCGCCTCACCGCGGAATACCCAGTAAAGCGCGAGCAGGATGGGGAGCTGGATGAGCAGCGTGAAGAAACTTGCGAATGGATTGATTTTGTACTTTTTATAAAGCGCGAACTGCTCGCGGGCTTGTTCGCCGCTGTCGTTCTTGAACTTTTCCTTGATAGCCGCGAGCTCGGGCTCGATCACTTTCATCGCGCGCTGGGTGCGCACCGCAGAGTAGGAAAGGGGGAGGATGATGATCTTCACCACGAGCGTGACTGCGATTACGGCAAGACCCACATCGCCGCCAGGCATGATGCCGATAAAAAATACGAGGAGGTTATAGATAGGGATGCTGAGGTAGGTGTGGAAGAGCGCGCCGATCATACGTGCAGTGTAGCAAATAAGGGCTCAAGTTCCCCGCGGATAGCGCGGAAGGGCAGGGCAGCGGCGCCCTTGCGAGCATAGACGATGAACGATACCCCGTGCCCGATGTGGGGGCGGATGAGGTCCATGACCCGACGCTTCACCAGGTGGCGATCCACGGACTTGGGCGCGGCCTTCTTAGACACCACCACGGCCCCCTGGCCAGCCCCAGGGCGGTAGGAAATGCTGAAATGCGGCGCAATAAGGCGCCTTCCCCCTGCGACAGACTGAAAGCCCTCCCGCGGGAGGCGGGAGGTCCGTTTCAGCATAGGCTAGACCGTGAGGCGAGCGCGGCCCTTGCGGCGGCGACGGGAGATGACCCGGCGACCCGTCGAGGACGTCGCGCGGCTGCGATAGCCGTGCGTGCGAGCGCGCTTCCGTTTCTTGGGCTGGTATGTTCGCTTCGCCATTATGCACAGGATGTTAACAGTTTCCCCACCGGTACGCAAGAAAGCTCGGGCTTTCGCTTGTGAGCGGCAAGCGTATAATGACGGGGCATGAATCGCTCCGACCCTCGAGAACTCTGGGAACATATGCTCACCCAGGTAGAGCTCTCGGTCAGTCCAGCGAACTTCAACACCTGGTTCCGCGACTCCTCCATAGTGAAAATCGAGGACGGCATCGTCTACGTAGGCGTCCCGAGCCAGTTCTTCCGGGACTGGTACCTCCGGAAGTTTCATACCCTCCTTCTCAAGATCGTCCGCACCGTGTCGTATGAGTACCGCAATATCGAGTACCTCATCGTCAAAGACGACCGCCGCAAACCCAAGGAAGTAAAGGTCTCCCGAGAAGAGAGCAAACTCCCGCTCGACGAGTTCTATATTAATAAGAGCGACAACCTCAACCCCCGCTACACCTTCGATACGTTCGTGATCGGCGCCTTTAATGAACTCGCGTACAAGGCAGCAGAGGCAGCGATCAACCGCCCCGGGATCACCTACAACCCACTCTTCCTCTACGGAGACACGGGGCGCGGTAAGACCCACCTCATCCAGGCCATCGGGAACCAGTACAAGAAGCTCTATCCCAACAGAAAGGTCTTCTATCTCACCTCGGAGAAGTTCGGCGTCGACTACACCGACTCGATCGGCTCCGGTACCGCCAACCGTTTCAAGGAGAAGTACCGCCAGTACGACCTCCTTATCATGGACGACATCCAGTTCCTCTCGAAGAAAGAAAAAATGCAGGAGGAGCTCTTCCACCTCTTCAACGCCCTCTACGACAACAACAAGCAGATCATCTTCTCGTCCGATAGATCGCCCGCGTCCATCCCTGATATCGCCGAGCGCCTGCGCGGGCGCCTCGCGAGCGGTATGACCATCGATATCGGGGAACCCGATACTGAGAGCCGCATCGCCATCGTACGGAAAAAGGTCGCTATCCATGGCATTACGCTTGGGGAAGACGTCATCGAGTACATCGCGACCTCGGTCCCAGGTTCGATCCGCGAACTCGAGGGTGTGATCAATTCAGTGGTGTGCCACGCGCAGGTGAAGGGTACCGCGCCCGATCTCGCTGAGATCCGCCAGTCGCTGCGCTCCTTCTCGCGCCCTGCAAAGACGGTGTCGATTAAGAACGTAGTATCGAAGGTGGCGGAATTCTACGGCATCGATGAGGAATCGATCTATGAAAAGACACGGCGTAAGGAGATTGTGCGCCCGCGCCAGGTGATCATGTACATCCTGCGCGAGGACTTCAACGTCTCTTATCCCGCGATCGGGACCAAGCTCGGGGGTAGGGACCACACGACCGTGATCCACTCCTGCGAGAAAATAAAGAAGGAGGTAGCCGAGGACGCCGTGCTTGCGAAGGAGATACAGAACGTGCGTGGGCTGTTGGTATGATGGGGATAATGGTATGGAAAACCTGCGGACAATGATGAAAACGGGTGGGGAAGAAATGAGGGGTTTTCTAAGGACCATGGGGTCGGGTGAAAGTTTCCCCAGTGCTGTCCCAGCTCTTTCCGTGAGTTATCAAATAGAGAGTCGCCAGGATAGCTTGGAAATAAGCCGTGAAATTGGGTTCTCCCCATATCAACACCCCTAATAATAAACATAGGTATGGTTATCACTATAGAAAAAAATGCATTCAAAGACGCAGTCCACATCGCAGCTCGATTCGCGGAGCGGCGCTCGGCGACCCTTCCTGCGCTTTCAGGCATTGCGATTGTCGCAGGGGATGACGGCATCAAAATGCGCGCTACGAACCTCGAGACCGGTATCGACCTGCGGGTCGAGGGCTTGATCAAGAGTGAGGGAGTGATGGTACTCCCGGCCAATATCCTCCGCGAGGTGGCAGGATCTCTTTCCGGCTCGGGCTCTATCACCATCGAGCACGCGGGGGACACTGCCGTCATCACGGGCGCGGGGAAAAGCACCCTCAAGACACTCCCCGCCGAGGATTTCCCAGTCATTCCTATACCCAAGTCCGGCGACCTCACTTTCACCCTACCCTCGAGCACGCTCGGGAGCCTTATCGGCTCGGTAGTAGCGTGTGCGTCGACCTCCACCGTGCGCCCAGAACTCGCGAGTGTGATGCTTGCGAGCGAGGGCGGCATGCTTATCGCGGCGGCATCAGACTCATTCCGCCTCTCAGAGAAGAAAATTCCGGCGGAAAAGGGCGGTAAACCATTTAAAGTACTCATCCCTGCAAAGAATGCGGCAGACATCCTAGGGACGCTTCCAGAGGGTGTAGACGTGACTCTCACGGTGGATGAACACCAGTGCGCGTGCGCATGGAAGGGAGGGGTGATCACGACGCGCCTCGTCGCGGCGCAGTACCCGGACTACACCCAGATCATCCCGAAGCACTTTGCTGCGGAAGCGACGGTGCTCCGGAAGGACTTTGAAGCGGCAGTGCGCCGCGTGTCGGTGTTCTCAGACTCATTCCAGAAGGTGCGGCTTGGGTTCGATATAAAAGGCAAGCACCTTGTGTTCTCCTCGCGCAATTCCGACGTGGGCGAGTCGAGTGAGGACATCGCTGCAGCCACCACGGGGGAGGGAGTCGAGCTCTCATTCAACCACCGGTACCTCGCCGCGCCGCTCCCGCTCATCTCTACCGAGAACCTCACCCTCTCCTCAGGCGGTATCGGGCGCCCCCTCGTCATCCGTGGCCAAGGCGACGCCTCCTTCCTCTACTTAGTAATGCCGATGAATCAATGAGCAAAAATCTCGAACTCGAGAATTTGAAGAAGGAAGTAGCAAAAGTTTCTGATGATACGGTTTGGGGTTTATACGCGCACCTAGTTCAAGAGTTAAGGGATAGAAAGTTGGTCCGAACGCGCAATATAACAGGCGAGCGCGGAGAGTTTCTGGCGATAAAGGCTTACAAAGAGACAATAGGCCTCCCGAAACTCCAAGCAGCACGAGAGCTAACTAAGAACGTCGACGCTCTTAGTGGAGAGGGGAAGCGGTATACCATAAAAACTGTTTCGCAAAAGACCGTGAACACGGGAATATTTGCCGGTCTTGCCGAAAGTCATCAAGAACCGACAGAACAGAAATTCGAGTACGTGGTAATTGTTGTCCTCGACCGGGACCTACAGGCAGACTTAATCCTTGAGCTAACTTGGGATCAATTTATGGCCTTGAAGTATTGGAACGGTGGCATGAAGGGATGGGGGTTGACCGTCAATCAGAAATTAATAAGTATGGCCAAAATTATTTACCAGAAACCAGACTCGCTGACTCTTAGAGGTGGTTGGAAGAAGGCGGCTGCTAGAAGCAACTAACCTACTGACCGGTCGTAGTTGAGGTGAACTGGTTTTGATTCTGCTGCGCAGCGCCGGGATTGCCAGCGGCCCAGAGCTGGACAGGGTATTCCCAGTAGGTGTACTGCGGATCGCTCGCGGGGAATGACGGCGTGGGGCCGGTGGGATCGCTGCGGTTCACATAGTAGAGCAGGCTGTGGACGCCGCTCGCGGAGTAGTTACCGAAGAACACGGGCTTTGCATCCTGCGGCGTGGCTGGTGGCTGGTCGAAATATGCGACCGGATACTTGGCGAGCGCCTGCGCCATGATGGCGTGCCACATCGGCGCCACGATGTACCCTGCGATTTCCTTCACCATCGGGCTGTTGTCATTGTTACCCGCCCACGCACCGATCACGATGTTCGGCGAGTAGCCCACGGTCCATGCGTCGCGGTAGTCGTTCGTCGTACCCGTCTTCACGGCCACGTCGTAGCCGCTGAAATTGAGCGGGTTATCCGGTGGATATTCGGGGAAGCGTGCTGCGTTATTCGAGAGCATCGACGACACACCCGCGGCCACACTCGGGTCGATCACCTGTGTCTGCTGGGGCTGGTACTGCTCGAGCACATTGCCGCTTGCGTCCGTGACCGAGAGGATGCCGGTCGGCGGATTATGTACGCCGCCATTCGCGAGCGTCGCGTAGGCGTCGGTGAGATCGAGCAGTTTCACTTCTGCCGCACCGAGCGCGAGCGAGAGGCCGTAGTGCGCGGGTGTGTCGAGCGTACTGATACCCGCAGCGGTGGCGAGATTGATCACGTTCTGGATACCCGCGAGGTAGAGCACCTTCACCGCCGGGACGTTGATCGACTGCGCGAGCGCGGTGGTGAATGTCATCGGGCCACGGAACTTTCCATCGTAGTCGCTCGGAGAATAGCAGGGCGGGGTGTCGTTCGTGTTGTCGGTCGGCGAGCAGGAGGTGGAGAACTGCGTGGGCAAGTCGAATATCGCCGTGTCTGGCGTGTAGCCCTTGGCGAGCGCAGCCGCATACACGAATGGCTTGAAGGACGATCCTGGCTGGCGATTAGCCAGCGCGGAGTTGTAATTACCGTCGATTGTCGGGTCGAAGTAATTCTTACTACCGAGCATCGCGAGTATCTGACCGGTCTTGGGATCGATTGCCACGACGGCTTCATTGCTTGCTTTGAAATTCTTGAGATTCCCCGGTGCGTACTGCGCGACGGTGGTCTCCACATCGTGCTGGAGGTCGGTATCGAGCGTGGTGATCACCTTGAGCCCGCTATCGACGGCGTCTGGCCCGTATTTATTCTCGAGGTACTGCTCGATGTAGAAGACGAAGTGCGGCGCGATGATGGAGGATGATGACTGCGGGTTGAACGCCACTACTTCTGCCTTCGCCTGGTCGCGCTCGTCCTGCGTGATGTAGCCGAGCTCGAGCATGCGGTCGAGTACGGTGTTCTTGCGTGCGTCGAGCGCGGCGCGGTTATCGCCATACGGCGAGTAGTAGGTGGGTGCCTGGGGGAGCGCGGCGAGGTATGCGGCCTCTGCGAGGTCGACATCCTTCGCGGACTTGCCGAAGAACGCTTCCGACGCTGCCTCCACGCCGTAGTAGGGGCCGCCGTAGGGCGTGTCGTTCAGGTAGAACTCGAGGATTTGGTCTTTGCTGTACACCTGTTCCAGTTTGATCGCGAGGATCCACTCATGGATCTTGCGCGAGATGCTTTTATCACCGGTAAGCAGCGTGTTCTTCACCACCTGCTGGGTTATGGTGGACCCGCCCTGGCTGAACCCTCCTGAGAATATGTCTGCGATGAGCGAGCGGATGATGCCCGTGATGCTGATGCCACCGTGCTGGTAGAACCCAGCGTCCTCGATAGCGATCGTCGCGTGCTGGACATTGGGTGCGATATCGGAGAGCGAGACGCTATCGCGCTTGGCGTCGGTGTCGAGGTCGTAGAGCACGGTGGTGCCGGTGCGGTCGTAGATCTTGGTCGACTCAGTGATCTTACGATTTTCAAACGAGGAGAGGTCCGGGGTAGGGGTGAGCGCGATCCAGAGGATGCCGAGCGCGCCGAGCACGAGTCCGATGCCGACAGCGAAGAACACAATTTTCAGCACGGGGTGCGGATCGCGGATGGGGTGGTGCTTGCGCGCCATGCGGGCATGCTACCACGAAAAAGCCCCGCGTAGTGCGGGGCTTTTTGGTCACATCGCTGCGTCGTCGCCTTCTTCCTCGGACTCATCGGCGTCTCCGCCCATCTCGTCCTCGCTCTCCATCTCGTCGCCCATGTCCTTGTCCTGTTCGTCCATGTGAAATTAGTTAACTCCGCATCGGAGTGTCCCTAGTTTCTCAAACCGATTGCCATTGGCAAGTGTGTAAAAGTCGGTGTGTGGATAGCCGGCGCTCCGCAGGCATCGCCCTCGCAGGGTACGCTCATGCCGCTCGGCAGTCAGCCCCTGCTCGGACAATGCCTGCTCCGCGCCGCGGCTGTCTCGGGAAGGTTACCGAAGCGATGGCAACGCTGCGATGCCCACGGCGATGGCGTCGAGCTCGTCGTCGAGCCGCTTCTTTTTTGAAAGCGTGACGAGTTTGGGCACCATACTCGCCACGGCCTTTTTATCTGCGTTGCCATATCCAGTCACCGCGATCTTCACATGGGCAGGGGAGAATTCCATCACGCGCAGCCCTGCCTTCCCGGCTGCGGCCAGTATCGCCCCCCGCGCTTCCGCCACACCGAGTGCGGTCTTCACATTTTTACTGAAGAACAGTGTCTCGATCGCGAGCGCATTTGGTTTGTGTTTCTTGATCGCGCTCTCCACTGCTCCAAGCACCGCGCCGAGCCGCTCGTATGCGTCACCTTTCTCTGGAGTCACGCAGTCGCTCCACACGAGTGTGGGTTTACTCGGGTCGCCTTCAAGCACGGCGAGTCCGAGTCGGTCGTATCCTGGGTCCACCGCGAGTACGCGGTTACTCACCCTCACTTTCTGCGGTCGATTCATAGCCACGAGCATTTGTGTACACGGCCTGCACATCGTCCTGCTCATCGAGCTGGGAAAGGAGGTTCTGGAGTTTTTCTTCGTCTTCGCCCGCGATATCCATGAGCGGTTCGTTCGCCGTGAATCCTTCGTACGACTTGGTGAATGCCCATGAAGCGCTGCCTGGTGTCGCCATCTCAATTTCGTTTTTCGTAAATACCAGCTTCACTTCCTGCGTGGTGCGGTTCCTGCTATCAGTAAGCGCATCGACGACAATCGCGACGCCCCCTGGTCCGTATGCTTCATACACGACCTGCTCGAGGTCTCCAGAGTCTTTGGAAATACCTTTCGCCACGGCGCGCTCGATGTTGTCCTTGGGCATGTTCGCCGCCTTCGCGCGGTCGATGACGGCTTTGAGCGTAGGGGAGTCTACTTTCCCGCCGGTCTTCTTGGATTCAAGCGTAATCAGTCGAGCAAAACGCGAGAACACGCGGCTCCTCGCAGCGTCCGTCACCGCCTTCGCTCGCTTAATTTGTGCCCATTTGCTGTGTCCCGCCATATCTAAAGAGTTAAATGTCGTTCCTTAATATACACAAGAACATCGTCACCTTTCAATTCGACCATCTCTGCGTGCGGATGAAACATGAGGGTGAAATCGCCGCTGGTCGGTAGATACGTTTTCTTGAATCCTTCATAATCGGGTACGACAAAATCGGGAGCTCCTCGCTGCGGCCTCGTGATGTCTGGCCTCCTTACCTTAAGCAAGGAGAGGTCGCCGACTAACGTATGCATCGGCGCACGCAGCTTAAATGTGTGGCCAGTTTTCTGTGTCAGGCTGTCGACCTCCTCTCCGAGCGTCTTTGCACATGCAAGTAGTTCCTCGAACTCCGCTGAGTTCTTGCTAAAAACTGCTACGTAGTCGAGGGCGGCGGGAGAGTTGGTTTTCTCAGTAAGGGCCTTAGCGCCATGCTCAGCGATATAATCGACTAGCTGCTCAACCTCTCTCTGATTCATAGGAGTGTCTCAGTACCTTCACCTTTTAGATACGCGTGGCCTTTTTGGGTGAGCATACGACCGCGCAGCGAGCGCTCGATGAACCCGAGGCGCAGGAGATACGGCTCATACACCATCTCGAGTGTTTCCTCGTCTTCATGCATGGAACTTGCCAAGGCGCGGATGCCGGCCGGGCCACCGCGGAATCCTTTCTCGAGTGTCTCAAGATAGCGGCGGTCGTCCTTGGTAAGGCCGAGCTCATCGATGCCGAACAGTTTGCATGCTTCGTCGCAGAGTTCTGGCGTGATCGGACGTTCCTGCACTTCTGAGAAGTCGCGCACGCGCTTGAGAAGTGCATTCGCGATGCGCGGGGTCGCGCGACTGCGCGCCGCAATCATTTCAATGACTTCGTCGGGCACTTTGAGACCGAGTTTCTTTGCAGAGCGCTTGATAATCATCTGCATGTCCTCGTCTGAGTAGAAATCGAGCTGGTATACGCCACCGCCGAAGCGCGAACGCAGTGGGGAAGAGAGTGAGGCGACTTTCGTCGTCGCACCCACGAGGGTGAACGGCGGGAGCGCGAGTTCCACCGTGCGCGCGGACGGCCCTTTACCAAGGATGATGTCGAGATGGCCGGACTCAAGCGCGGGGTAGAGGAGCTCCTCAATTTTGCGTGAGAGCTGATGGATTTCATCGATAAACAGCACCGTGTTTGGCTCGAGGTTGGTGAGGATCGCGGCCAGATCGCCCGCGCGCTCGATCGCGACACCGGAAGTCGTCTTTACCGGCGCTTCGAGCGACACCGCGATGAGGTGCGCGAGGGTCGTTTTCCCAACGCCTGGCGGTCCGTAGAAAAGAAAGTGCTCGGGCATGCCGCTACGGCGTCGCGCGGCGTCGATGACGATGCGCACATTTGCTTTCACATGTGCCTGGCCGGCGTATTCATCCCAGGACGAGGGGCGCAGTGCAGCGTCCAATTGCTGGTCGGCTACCTTAGCATTTTCCTGGGGAGGGGTTGACATAAAAACAGGG
The DNA here is from genome assembly GCA_035548315.1 of Minisyncoccota bacterium. Lineage (GTDB taxonomy): Bacteria > Patescibacteriota > Minisyncoccia > Phycocordibacterales > Phycocordibacteraceae > C7867-001. The sequence goes on along the minus strand of DASZTF010000010.1, from coordinate 28,783 downwards.
TATGCTAGTATTCTATCACACGAGCAAGCGGCTCGAAAGAACCTTCCGGACATCGCGCAAGCGGTGCCCGGATTAAAAATACCCAAGTGAAATAGGATTCTTCAGGAAATCCTGCTCACTCTCTTCGAGGCAAGGCTTGACGGCTTCGGGCTTCTTCCCAAGGACCCTCTGGTACCGCATTCGTGCGGAGCGCTGGGGGTATCCTCAGGCAATTTGTCCACGCATCACATGTTGATGCGATCGCCTCGAAGATAGCGCGCAGGATTTTTCTATTTTAGTAGTCTTGAGAAGGCGAGCCGCTTGGGTAGAAGTAAGATTGAGCATTATCTATGCATCGATCATAAAGTGAGGAGTCCTTATCCAAAAAAGAAGAGCAAAATTGCTGAATGTTCTTTGCTTGCTCCGCTCCCTTACTTTCATCCCAGCTATTGAGAAATATTCCAACAAGAACTATTCCCCCGATAGCCAAGAGAACGTTTATGGTACTTCGTAGCCATTCCTTTTTCATACTCAATCGCGCTGGATATCGACGATATCGAGCACTTCTTCAAGCGAGGTGAGACCTTGGAGCGCTTTGATCACACCGTCCTGCGCCATCGTGAGGTAGCCCTGGCGCGCGACTTCTTTGCGGATGTCTGCCGCAGACGGATTGTCGCGCAGGAACGTGCCGAGCTGGTCATCCATAAATATCGCTTCGTAGAGACCGACGCGACCTTTGTATCCATTGCTGCCGTCTTTGGGGTCCGGTACCCACAGCGTATCGGTTTTTGCCGGAAGGAGTGTTTTATCTACGACTGATGCGAGAATTTTCTCTACCAACTTTTTATTCTCGCCCTCCAGCGGCACTTCTTTACGTGCATCAGGGTCGAGCTTGCGCACGAGGCGCTGTGCCATGGCCACCGTGATCGCCGATGCGAATTCCTTCGGGTCCGCGTCGAGGTCCACGAGGCGGGGGAAGGTACCCGCAGCGTCGTTCGTGTGGATGGTGGAAAACACGAAGTGGCCCGTGAGCGCCGCTTGGATCGCGATACCCGCCGTTTCGCCATCGCGGATTTCTCCCACCATGATCACGTCCGGGTCTTGGCGCACGATCGAGCGGAGCCCCGAGGCGAACGTGTAGTCCTTGCCATTAGTCTGCGTCTGCACGATGCCCTGGAGGTGATATTCCACCGGGTCTTCGATCGTAATTATTTTGATATCCGGCGTCTGGATTTTCTGGAGGAACGCGTAGAGCGTCGTGGTCTTACCAGAACCGGTGGGGCCCGTGGTAAGCAGCATGCCGTTAGGCCGCGTGATTTCTTTCTCGAGGCGTGCGAGCAATTTAGGGTGGATGCCGAGCGATTCAAACGGAATACGGATCGAGCGTGGGTCAAGAAGGCGCATCACGAATGACTCACCGTAGTTACCCGGGATGAGCGAGGTGCGGATTTCAATCTCGGTACCGCCCACGAGCACGGAGAAGCGTCCGTCCTGCGCGCGATCGTGCACGTTCAATTTAAGCCCGGAGAGCAGTTTGATGCGGGACGCGAGGAATCGGTATGTGTGCGCATCGAAGGTGAATACATCCGTGAGTACGCCATCGAGGCGGAAGCGCAGGCGCACTTCGGTCTCTTCAGGCTCGATGTGGATGTCGGACGCCTTCATGGCAAAGGCGGTGCCCATAATGCCTTCGAAAAGCCGTGAGACTTCCGCGGTGTGCTTATCGGTGAGGGTCGCTGAGAGATACTGCTGGAGTGCCGGGATCCCGGTCACCGAGCTCGCCAGCTTCTGGAGCTCTGCTTCTGAAATCGAGAAGACACCCTTCTGGCTCGCGGATGCATAGGAGAGCTCTTTGTACCGCTCGAGCGCGTGCTCGAAGCTGCGCTTGGTCACCAAATACTGCGTCACCTTGAGTCCGCGACTCCCGAGCTCTTCCACGAGTCCGTTTACCAGCTCGTTATTGGGCTGCGCGAGCGCGAGCGCGAGCTGCGGGCCGTCTTTGCGGAATGCGACGGCGAGTGCGGCGCGCGCTTTTTCCTCGGGGATGAGACGCAGGGCGTCCATGTCGATAGGGGAGGCCACGAGGTTCGCATATTCGAGGCCATACTTCTGTGCGAGGAGCTGCGCGACGTCTTCTTCCTCCGCCTCATGCAGCGCGTGCAGTTTCTCATCCTCTGCTTTCGTATCAAAAGGAACCGACATACCGAAATGATACCACCGCGCAGCGGCGCCATTTTGGAATACTTGACATTTATATTAAATAGGTGTATATTTACAGTAAGGCTATTAGGAGGAGAAAGCCATGAAATCAGTGTGTAGCCTCGCAGTCATCGTCCTTTCTATCTCGTTTGGCGCGGCGTATGCCAAGCCACCCCTGATGCTCGGCGACTTCGTCGGCCAGGATCGTCCCGTGTCGCAGGCCCCCGCGCCCGCCGCACCTCCCGCAGCTACTCCGGCGTCGCGCACCAGCGCTCCGCCCGTGGTAGCGTCGGCCCCGGCACCTCAAGTGTCTGCGCCTGCGCCTGCGGTGATCCTGGTGAGGACTGGCACCGCGCATCGCGTGCTGCCTCCGGACGATGAGGGCAGAGTGTGGGAGGTCAACTACAAGGCCCACTGCACCACCTACCCCGGCGTCCGGGAGCAGTGCACCTATCGCGAAGCGGGCAGAGTAATCGTCGGGTACGCCTGGCGTCGCCGCCCGGTCCTCGACACCCGAGTCGTCCTCATCGACGACTCGACCATGCCGGTGGATCCGTACTGGCGCCACGAGCGTCAGCGCGAATTCCACAACTACCGCTCGCCCCCTCCTCGGGGACTGACGGTGGGACCTGGCTGGGGACCTCCCGGATCGCGGTACCGTCACCACTGACGGTACCAAACGAGTTAAGCGCGCTTTGCCGAAAGGTGAGGCGCGTTTTTCTATACCCAGTACAATGGGGTGATGGAGAAAGTCCTCCCCGATGTGGCAGCGCTTGCGGCTGAAGCGACGCGCTTTGCCTCTGGACTGCGCCCGGCTGACGGCCGCGCCACACTCGTCACGCTCTCAGGAGAGCTCGGCGCAGGGAAGACGGCATTTACAAAAGCCGTGGCGAGAGCGCTCGGAGTCACTGATGAACTCACGAGCCCCACCTTTGTCATACAAAAGAATTATCCGCTCCACGATCAAGCATTTAAAACACTCGTTCATATAGATGCGTATCGCTTGAAGAGCGGGCAAGAGTTGAACCCACTGCATTTTGACGAGACGCTGAAACAAGCGGACAATTTGATCATGCTCGAATGGCCCGAGATGGTGCAGGAGATACTCCCGCCCGCTGATGTGCGCATCGCACTCGTCCCAGACGCCGATGGTTCGCGCCACCTCACCTATGCCTAAGACCAAAGAAATCACCCGGAAGAAACGGCTCATCGTGCTCGACTCTCACGCGATCATCCACCGTGCGTACCATGCGCTTCCAGAATTCACCGGGCCCGATGGCCAGCCGACCGGTGCGCTGTTCGGACTCGCTTCCATGCTCCTGCGGATCATGCAGGACCTGCGGCCCGACTACGTGGTGGCAGCATACGACTTACCGAAGCCCACCGTGCGTCACGAAGCATACGAACACTACAAAGGCACACGCGCGCAGCTTGAAGACGCGCTGGTGGCGCAGCTCACGACAGCGCGCAGGGTACTCGAGGCATTTTGCATCCCGGTATACGAGAAAGAAGGATTTGAAGCAGACGACGTGATCGGCACCATCGTCGCGAAGCTCGCTGATCAGCCGAACATTGAGGTGGTGATCGCCTCCGGTGACATGGACGCGCTCCAGCTCGTGGAGAAGGGTAGGGTGAAGGTGTACACGCTCAAGAAAGGGCTCAATGACACCATCATGTACGACGAGAAAGCCGTGGAGGCACGCTATGGATTCCCGCCGGAGCTCGTGCCGGATTATAAGGGTCTGCGCGGTGACCCTTCAGACAACATCAAGGGCGTGCCGGGGATCGGTGAGAAGACCGCCACAGAGCTCATCCAGAAGTTCGGCAGTATCGAAGCTATTTACAAAGCGGTTAAGAAGGACGAGAAGAAACTCACGGACAAGGGCATCAAGCCGCGCATCGTGAATCTCCTCAAGGAGCACGAAGAAGACGCGCTCTTCTCCAAAATGCTCGCGACCATTCGCATCGACGCGCCGATTGCATTCAAGCTGCCGAAGGAAGATTGGGAAGTCACCGATCGGCTCGATAAAATCCTCGCGCTGTTTGATGAACTCGGGTTCCGCTCGCTCCGCGCGCGGGCGCGCGCCGTGATCGGTGGCAATGCAGCGCCGGAGGAAGAAGATGAACGTGGTGACGATGCACCGCTTGCTGCGCAAGACGACGTCGATCCGACGCGGCTTGCCGAAGCCAAGGTCATGTTGTGGCTGCTCGCGTCCGACTTCACGAATCCGTCGCAGGAAGACGTGCTGGCATTCACCAAAGCCGCTACCTTTGATGCTGCATACGCAGAACTCGAGAAGCAGATTGCCGCAACGGGCAGATTGAAAGAGGTGTATGAAGAAATAGAACGACCACTCATTCCGGTGCTGCAGTCGACGACGGAGTATGGTGTCCTCATCGATAAGAAGGCGCTCGAGAAGCTGGGGAAGAAATACCGCGCGGAACTCGAGACAGTACAGGCGCGCATTTATGAGCATGCGGGCGGCGAGTTCAATATCAATTCACCGAAGCAGCTCGGTGAGGTGCTGTTCGACAAACTCGGGCTCGTCGTGAAAGGGCAGAAGAAGACTGCGGGCGGGCAGCGCTCTACGCGCGAGTCGGAACTCGAGAAGCTGCGCGAACTCCATCCGATCGTAGACGACATCATGGAGTACCGCGAGATCGGGAAGCTCCTTTCCACCTATATCGACGTGATGCCCGCGCTCGCCGATGCGCACGACCGTATCCATCCCGAATTCATACAGACGGGCGCAGTCACGGGCCGCATGGCCACGACCAATCCGAGCATCCAGAATATCCCGATCCGCACTGAGCGGGGGCGGGCTATTCGAGATGCATTCATCGCGCCCAAGGGTTCGACGCTTGTGGGGCTCGATTACTCGCAGATCGAGCTGCGGCTCGCAGCGATTCTCTCGGGCGATGAGAAACTGATCGCGATATTCAAGAGCGGGCGCGACATTCACCGAGAAGTGGCAGCGATGGTGCTCGGCGTGGACCCAGAAAAGGTGGATCACGAAATGCGTCGCCGCGCGAAGATCATCAACTTCGGCATCCTCTACGGTATGGGTGCGAATGCGCTCAAACAGCAACTCGGCTCGTCGATCGCAGAGGCGCACCAGTACCTGGATGACTACTTTGCGACCTTCAAGACGCTCTCGGAATACTTGGAGAGCACCAAAGGGTTCGCGCGCAAGCATGGGTACACCGAGACGCTGTTTGGCCGCCGGCGCCAGTTCCCAGAAATGAAATCGCCACTGCCATACGTACGCGCGCAGGGCGAGCGCATGGCGATCAATGCGCCGATGCAGGGCACGCAATCGGACATCATCAAGCTCGCGATGGTCCGCATCGACGAATACCTTAAGAAAGAAGGTGCGCAGGACGACGTGCACCTGCTGCTCCAAGTCCATGACGAACTCGTGTATGAAGTGACCGATGGGCATCTAAGCGTATGGAAGAAGATCAAAGAAATCATGGAGACAGTGCTCATGCCTGAGCAAACCAAAGGCGTGCCAATTCTGGCTACTGCCAAGTCGGGGTTGAGCTGGGGGGAGATGGTGCCTCTAGACTAACGCAACAAATGCTATATAATGCTCGTAGACACATGGAGGCGGCAATGGCCCAAATCATACTTTTCCCGCAACTGAAAACGGACGAACTTTCCGCGCGGCTGAAAAGGGACGAAGCCGCGAAATGGCACTCGCTCCTGACATTCTCCTTCGTCGTTGCGACGTGTGGAGTGATCTGGGGAGCAGTGGCCTACCTCGTCTTTTGAGCTCGCGAATGGCGCCCTCTTCACTGGGCGCCTTTTGCTATGCTAGGAGCATGATGTATCTCTTTCATGGTTCGGATGTGGGGAAGGTACGTGCGAAGGCGTTCGCCTGGGTAGAGGCGGCCCGCAAGAAGCAGCCCGATGCGCCGTACGTGCGTATTGCGCCCGAAGCCGTGACCGAGGACGCGCTCGCGGATGCCGCGAGCGCGAGCGGACTCTTTTTCTGCAAGCAGTTAGTGCTCATCGATGATCCATTCTCGCTCAAGGACAGCGGGGAAGCGGTGCTCGATGCACTCAAGATGCTCGCGGAATCACCAAACCCGATTGCAATCGTCGCGCCGAAACTCAAAGCAGCCGAGACCAAGAAGCTCGAAGCAAAAGCAGAGAAAGAATTTAAATTTGATCTTATAAAAAAGAAAGAGTCGCGAGGATTTAACTTTGAATTAGTGAGTGCGCTCGCTGCGAAGGATGGGGAAGCGCTCTGGGAAGAGATCGCGAAAGCGATCCGTATGGGAGATGCACCTGAAATGATCCACGGCCTCCTCCACTGGAAAGCGCGCGACATGATGCAGAAAGGAAGCCGCGCATGGGCTCCGGCAGAATCTCGCAAACTTTCTGTGGATCTTATTGAGCTCCTCTCCGACGCGCGCTCCGAATCTCTGGACCTCGGTCTCGCGCTTGAGCGGTGGGCGCTGTCGCTTTAACTCTTTGGGGTAACGACGGTGTTTCCGTTTGAAGTAATCACTGTTTTACCGCTCGATTCCCACTTAGTAAATCGCCACCACGTTGGGGTGAAGGTAAAAAAGACATCATCGGGGTGCTTGCCACTCTTATCGGGGAACTTCGCGAAATACACTTCGCGAATTTCGGGAGTGTCGGTCAACACTGCTTCACCGTCCATTTGGAGTGTCTTCTGCGGGATTTCTTCTTCAGTACCTATCACCAACGATGCCGGTGCGCGACCGTTCTTATTAAGCGGCTCTAGCTTACGGTATGTCGGACTGGTGAGAATGATAAAAGCCGGCTGGGTAGTGTTGGCGAAATGCACTGTCGCTGCGTGCGGTGTTCCATCGAGCATCTGGATTGCGATAACGCCGGTGCGTTTGCTGTTCAGGAATTCAAAAATTTCTTTAGGCATAGCTTATTGTTTGGTCCAGTTTTTATACTCTTTCAACAAGGCCGCGCACTCGTCGCGCAGAATCCCGCCAGTCACTTGAATCGAACCCCCGTTGGTGAGTCGCATGTTCTTTGCAGCTTCTTCGGAGTTCCAGCCCTTAATTTCATATTCGTTCCCTGCGACATCTTTTCGGTACGCGCCAAAGTAGAGTGCGCCAAGGTTCGCCCACGCGGCGCAGCTCAAACACATGCCGCAAGGCTCAAGCGTGCCGTACATAACGCATCCGGTCAGGTCGGTTGTATCCAGCTCCTTACACGCTGCACGTATGCAGTTGATTTCGCCGTGCCCTGACGGATCTTTCTGTATCCATGTGGTACTTTCGCCGCTTGAAATAACCTTGCCATCTTTTACCAGTATTGCAGCAATTGCTACTGCACCGTCCTTTTCTGCTTGTCGCGCTGCGTCTACCGCCATGCGCATGTAGTGCTCGTGGTCCATAGGAGAAGTATATCGCTGTGCGCCCGGGAGGGCTCGAACCTCCGACCGTCTCCTTAAAAGGGAGCTGCTCTACCGACTGAGCTACGGGCGCAATAGTGTGATTTGTACCACTTTCTCCATGCTTTTTCTAATGCACAGGTCAGTACGACAGCAGGTCGACGGTGTTGCCTGCGTTATCAAGCAGCTTTACCGTGTCGTGGTCTTTAGTGAAGAAGTCGTTATTGCGCCCCACATAGATGCGCCAGGTAGTGCCGAAGAACCCGCGGTCGCCCAAGTGCGCGTCTACGCAGCCGTTGTAGTTCAGGTATTGATCTATGAACTGATTGCAATCACTCCCGAGTCCGTCGGGCACATCGAGTGGCACGGTGCAGGCGCGCACGTCCTCGATATACGCGCGGCAGGCGTCTAATTTCTTGGGGTCGCCGAGATACGAGCGGTTGAAGTCGGTCATGGGTGCGGGGCAGGCGTGCTGAAGCGGTGGCGAGAATTCCTGGAACTGGTCGAAGTAGCCGCTGCACATATTTTCTCGGAATGACATACCGATCGGGGAATCGCCAATAGTGATCACGGCCGATTGTCCTGGGGCGAGCACCACTGGCTCAGCGGGATTCACATTCCCCAGATGGGGGAGGTTCACGCCGTTCGGGATAGTGAACGACCGACCTTCTGCCTCGCCGAGCACGCTCCAGCCGCTTATATCGACGCCGGCTTCGGGTGCGCGGCTCGAGACCGTGACGGTGAGGTATTCCTTGTCGGGATCTTCGGAAAGAAATGGGCTCACACTGTGCCGGATGGCGACGAGTCCTTTGTACACCGACGGCGTGCCGAACCGCTGGCTCGATACATAGTTCTCCTGAAGGTCGACGACTCCTTGCTGCGCTTTCGCGAGCTCGTTCGCATTGCTGCTGTGACCCGATGATGAAACGCCCCAGCTTGCGCCGAGCTTGAAGCTGCTCGTGGTACCCACGCCGGTCGCTGATGGCGGGACGATACCGCTAAAGGAAAGTGGGTGCGCGGTGCCGCCCATGGCGACCCACACGATAAAGAGAAAGACGAGGATGCCGATGAAAAGCAGGGCGTCTCCGCGCATGTGCCCTTATGATAGCAGCTGCGCGAGTTCTTCTTCGACTACCTGTGCATCACTCCAGGGCTCTTTGGTCCCGCGTGGGCCCATGATGAAGGGGTCCGTACCCTTGCCCGTCACGAGCACCACGTCACCGTCCTTGGCGAGCGAGAGTGCCTTTCGAATTGCTTCGCGGCGGTCCATCACGATGTGCGGCTTCTTTTCCATGCCCGCCGCCATTTCATTCACGATTGCATCGGGATCCTCGTCGTACGGGTCTTCATTGGTGAGAATTACTTCTTCGCACGACTCCTCCGCGATCTTGCCCATGAGTGGGCGTTTCCAGGTATCGCGACCGCCGCCCGTATTCCCGAGTACGCAGATCTTGCGGTAGTGCTGCGGGTACGCGGCGTAGAGAGCCTTGAGTGAATCGGGCGTGTGCGCGTAGTCGACGATCGCGAGGAAGTTCTGGCCGAGGTCGATGCGCTCGGCGCGGCCCGGGATTTTCTCGAGCTTCGCGAGCGCACGTGCTGCCACTTCGGGCGAGACCCCGAGGAACTCAGCAACTTTCACCGCAGCGAGCGCGTTCATCACACTCATCGCACCCGGGTGGGGCACATCAAAGCGCGTATTTTTATACATGAATGATACGCTGCCGTCCTTGATGATGCCGTTGGTAGCGTCGGTGTAGGAGAAGGGAATCTGCTTCTCCACGGGAAGCGCGAGGAATCGGCGGCCGTATTCGTCGTCGGCATTTGCCACGATGGCGCGCGGGCGCTTGGGCGACCGCGCGAGCGATTCCCCGATCGAGAACTTCGCACGGAAATACTTCTCCATGCTTCCGTGGGATTCGAGATGCTCGGGCTGGAGGTTGGTGAACACGAGCGCATCGAGGTCGAGGAACAGGTGGCGGTACTGGAGCGCGGCTTCGCTCGTGAGCTCGAGCACGGCGTGGGTCGCGCCCTCGTTGACGGCGCGCCGCAGGAATTTCTGCAAGAATCCGTGGCCGGGCACGGTCATTTTAAATTTGTTCGGTTCTGACTCGGCGCCGATCGCAAAGCGGATGGTGCCGGCGGTTGCCGTTTTGTGTCCCGCCGCGGTGAGTATGGCGAACAGCATTTCCGACACCGACGACTTGCCCTTGGTGCCGGTGACGCCGATTACGGTGAGTTTGCGCGCTGGCATGCCGTACCGCAGCGCAGAAAAGAATGCCCACAGAAAATGGTAGGGGCGCGTGAGCGCGCGATAGGCTCCGCGAGGGAGGAATGACTGCAGGAATGATTTCATGAATTACTTGTGTCCACCCGAGAGCGCGGCGCGCAGCCGAGCGTCCTTGCCGCTCACGCCCTTGGGGATGGCGGAAACCGCGCTGCGGGCTTCGCGCTCGGTATACCCAAGGGCGACGAGCGTGTCAAACACCTCCGCGTCTTCTCCGCCCGCGCTTTCTCCGGAGAGGTTGATGCGCTCGCCGATCTCCACGACCAGTTTCTCGGCGCTCTTTTTACCCATGCCTACTACACGAGTGAGATAGGCCACGTCGCGCTTTCCAATTGCTTCTTCTATTTTCTCGCGCGGCGCGCGGCGCAGGAGGGAAAGGGCGGTTTTGGGACCGACGCCCGAGACCGAGAGCGCGAGCTCGAAGAACCGGCGGTCGGCTTCGTCGACGAATCCATAGAGCTCGAGCCCGTCCTGCTTTACTGCGAGATAGGTCTTGATATGCGCCGGTTCACCCACGGTAACGAGGGTAGGGTTCGCCAAGTGGACGAAGATCCCAAAGCCCGCGACCTCCACGACCGCCCCCAAGGGCTCGACCGAAAGCACCTTCCCGTGGATCTCGCGAATCATGGCCCAATCGTAGCACTCTTGCGGTTTCTCGTCCTATGGCTTAGATTAGGCCTTACATGGCAATCACTAAAGGAGCAAAGAAGGCCCACCGCGCAAGTCTCAAGAAGCGCGTATTCAACGTGCGCCGCAAGCGCGCCCTCACGGACGCAACCAAGGCCGCAAAGACCGCTATCGCGGGGAAGGGCAAGGATACGCAGAAGGCACTCTCGGAGGCGTTCAGCGCCATCGACAAGGCAGCCAAGCGCGGCATCATCAAGCCGAACGCGGCAGCCCGCAAGAAGGCGCGCCTCGCCGCCGCCCTCAAGCGCGCATCGGCCTAACAAAAGAAAACACCCGCACAAAGCGGGTGTTTTCTTTTGGTGCTCTCGGCTGGAATCGAACCAGCATCACCTCCTTCGGAGGGAGATATCCTATCCATTGAACGACGAGAGCGTGCGCTCACGATACTACACTGCACTCAGGTGTGCTCCCGGCAGGAATCGAACCCACATCATCTCCTCCGCAAGGAGACGTCCTATCCATTGAACGACGGGAGCGAGCTAACGAAATGACTCTACTATAGTTCGAACATCTCTACCAGTCGATCGACGACGGAGGTGTGGTGGTTGCCCTCGTCGAGATGGAGTGAAAGGTATTCATAGACTTCGTCGGGGTCCACATCCACGAGCGGGATGAGGAGGTGTGGGGCGAACAAGCTGCGCGTCTTTATCGAGAGGGCAGGAGGAAGATCGAGGTCGACATATTCGAGTACGGAATAGTGGAGCATCGTGTCGTACGGATAGAGACGGTCGCCAATAGTGAGTCCCTGCTCGGTGACGGCGAATCGATGCGCGCGCGGCTGCTTCGCAGCCGCGATGGCGACCGACGCCGCCGCGACGATGATCAGGATAGCGAGGATGACATTCCCAAAAAGAAGTGAGGCAATCGCTGCGGCAACCGCAATGATGCCGACCGCCCAGTACCAGTCAGCGGTCTTTTCTTTGAACGTGTATTCGGTTCCTTCCCACTCGAATATCGGCGGTCTTGGCATACCTATGCAATATCATACCACCACTACAAGCGGAGGAGGCGAGATTCGAACTCGCGGTGCCTTGCGACACTCCGGTTTTCAAGACCGGTGCACTAAACCACTATGCGACTCCTCCCGCACTTACGCCGCCGCTGAATCGTCTGACGACGTTTCTACGACGACGACCTCTTCCACCACCGTAGTAGCTGGGGTAACCGGCTGCGGTGCCGCACCAAAGGGGAAGAGGTTCTCGCTATTTTTGTCTCCGCGGAACCAGATCAGGTATACGATCTCGAGGATGCCGGCAGTGTTCACGATAAGAAACACAATGAACCACACCCACTGACCGCTGCGTGCCGCGTGCCAAAGCGCGAGACCCTTCCATAGAAGCGTCCAGATAAGTGCGACGAGTAGGAATACGGCAAAGCCCGCGCCGAAGAGTGCACCGAACTGGCCGAACCCAAACATGCCTGCGTCGATTGGATGATACATGCCGGGAGTATACCATAGGGGGATGCGCTACCTCGGCATCGATTACGGCACCAGGAAATGCGGCCTCGCCCTCTCGGACGAGGGCGGCAGCATGGGATTCCCTTATAAAATTATTCCAAATGATACGGGGCTCTATGACAAACTCGTCCTTATAATTAAGAGTGAGAATGTCGGCGCAGTCGTTATGGGAGAGTCAAAGGATCTCGCAGGAAATGACAATGCGATAGCTAACGCTGCTCGGTTGCTGGGTACGTTCATAATGAATGAAGCAAAAGTTCCGGTTTACTATGAACCAGAAATGTTTACGAGTGCCGAGGCACGCCGCGCGCGCGATGAGTCGGTTACCGGCAGAAGTCCGAAAAGCACTGATGCCGTCGACGCCTCTGCCGCCGCACTCATCCTTACGAGCTATTTAAGTAAAAAACATGATTGACGATCAGCATCCGGTACCGGCAGCAGGGGAAGTGAAAGAAGAGGGGCCAACGGCCGAGCCCAAGACGGAACCAAAGATTTCCATCGACGAGTTCGCAAAGGTGGAAGTGAAAGTGGGTACCGTGAAGGCCGCCGAGCGCGTGCCGGAGACGGACAAGCTCATCAAGTGCACGGTCGACTTTGGTGAAGTAGCGGGGCCGCGCACCATCGTCTCGGGTATCGCCGCGTACGTGCCCGAGCCAGAGTCGCTCGTCGGGCACCAGTTTGCGTATGTCACGAACCTCGCGCCGCGCATGATCAAGGGCATCGAAAGTAATGGCATGCTCTTTGCCGTGGGACACGACGACACCTTCGCCTTTCTTACGCCCGATCGACCGGTTCCCCCGGGCACGAGCGCACACTAAGCGTCCCGAGCGCGGTATACTAGCGGAAGCATGTCGCTTCCGCGCTTCATTTCGGTTAACTTCGCGCCGCCGCGCTACCTCACGCTCCCCACTGCGGGCATCGACGTCTCTGCAAGCAGCATCAAGTTCGCGATGCTCAAGGAAACGGCGCGCGGCATAGAGCTCGCGGCCGCCAAAGAAGCGCGACTTCCGGAGGGCGCCTTCACCTCAGCGGATATTAATGACATCGGCGCGGTGGCCAAGGGGATTTCTACCCTCGCGCGCGGTGAGGGCGCAGCACTCGCCAATATTGCTCTGCCCGAATCGCGTACATACCTCTTTGAGACAGACGTTCCCGGCGAGACACCCGAAGCGTGGTCGGTGGCGCTCGAGCAGCACCTCGACGAATACGTACCACTCCCGCCCTCCGAAGTCGCGTACGACTTTATGGCAGCAGGAAAAGTGGGGGAGCAGACGCACCTCGTGGCCGTGGGGTACGCGCGTCGCGTGATCGAGCAATCGCTCCAGGCGTTTGATGAAGCTGGTATCGGCATCCGTGCGATCGAGAGCGAGCTTTTCTCAATCGCACGTGCTGTCCTGCGTCCCGGCGATCCTTCCACCGTGCTCGTGATCGACATCGGCCGCACGACCACCAAACTGATCGTGGTGGCGAATCGCATCCCGCGTTACGCGACCACGCTCGACATCGGTGGTCACGCGCTTACGATGGCGGTGCAGAAACACTTTGGCGTCACCGAAGAAGAAGCGAAGCGCGTGAAGGCTGACCGGGGGCTTGTCGCGAGTGATGGGAATGACGAGTATCTGGCGGCGATGCTCTCGACGGTGTCAGCAATCCGGGAAGAGATTGCGCGGCGCCTTGATTACTGGCAGACGCGCGGTGTGGCGGGTGGTGGCCACGACCCCGTCACCCGCGCGCTCATCGTGGGAGGGAACGCGACGGTGAAGGGTCTGCCGGAATACCTTGCGGCGGGACTCAAGATCCCGGTCGAGCTCGGGGACGTGTTTACCAATTTCGCCTCACGCGACTACTGGCTCCCGCCGATTGATTACACCGAGTCGCTCGCATACGCGACCGCGATCGGGCTCGCGCTACGACAATATGTCCCATGACATGATCAATTTGCTCCCGCCGGATCGCAGCCGTGCATTCCGTCGGAATTACTTCATCCGCCTCGCGACGGTAGCGTTCATGCTGCTCACCGCACTGGTGGTGATCCACGGCATCCTGCTTCTCCCGTCGTACTTGTATGCGACCGCCGAGGTCCGCGCAGAGCAAGCGGCGCTCGTGAACACGAGTGCGAATGCGGATGCAACCGCAGAGAGTGCCGCGAGCGAGCTCGCTACGCTCAAGGCGAGTGCGGCGCACTTGGCTGAACTCAAGAACACGCCATCTGCATCAGGTGCCGTGCGCGTCGTGCTTGGGGTACCGCACCCAGGCGTCTCGCTCGCGAGCATCACCTATACGCCGCCAACGGGCGGGAATGCACAGAGCGCGAAAATGGTGCTTTCGGGCACCGCTGCTACGCGCGAAGAACTGCGCAGCTACAACCTCGCGCTCACGGGAGCACCGTTTGTCACGAGTGTCGACCTTCCGATTAGCGCGTACGCTGAGGATACCGACATCGCGTTCTCGATGACGATCACTGGGACGCTCGCACCAATGCCATGAACCGCCCACTCTACCAGCTCGTGCTGTGGATCGTGATCTTCGCAATCGCACTTGGGGCCTATGCCTACTGGTATTCCATGCTGACCGCGGCTACGACCGCAGTAGCGCAACTCGTGGGAGAGGTGAACAGCCGCACTCAGGACGAAGTGAGTTCCGCCCACGCCGCAGATGAACTCGCGCAGCTCGCGCCTGCAGCGCGCGATATCCAGAATTATTCCGTGCTCCCCGACACTATCGTGACCTTCCTTGAGGATCAGCAGTCGCTTGGGCGGAGCCTCGGTGCAGCGATCTCGGTGGTGTCAGTCACGGCGAATCCGAATCCGCGACCGCACCTCGACCTCGCCCTTGCGATCAGCGGGTCGTTCGCTGCAGTCATGCGCACCGTAGGCGCGATCGAGTACAGCCCCTACGACATCACGGTGCATTCGCTTAATTTGAGTACGACCAATACCACCGCTACACCCGGGTGGACCGCCGCCATGACGCTCTCGGTGGGAACGGCGTCCTCCTCTGCCACCACAACACCATGAACTCACTTTCTGATATAGAGAAGCGCGCGCTCTCCACGTTCAGCTACGGCGAACGGCTGCATCCCGTGCGCGACTGGCTCGTGCTGCTCGTGGCCGCAGTCGTGTTGCTTGGTGCGAGTGTCGCGGCGAACGTGCTCATCTACACCAGCGTGAAGAATAGTGCGGTGTCGAGCATGACGTCGACGAGCGCACCCGCATCGGACACGAGCGCGGTCACCGCGGCGGAAGCGGTATTCAAGACGCGCGCTGCGGAGATGCAGAATTATGAGAAGGTCTATCAGTTCGTTGACCCATCCAAGTAGTGCGGTAAGGTAACACTGCCCCTGTAGCACAATGGATAGTGCAGGAGACTTCTAAGCTCTTGATCTTGGTTCGATTCCAGGCGGGGGCACCTATTTTAGAGTAGTTGGTACACTAGTGAGATGACGCAACGGGAAGCGCTCGCCATTCTCACCACCGGCGCGAATGTCTTTCTCACGGGTGAGCCGGGGAGCGGCAAGACGCACACGGTAAACGCCTACGTAAAATGGCTCCACGAGCGTGGAGTCGAACCTGCTATCACGGCTTCCACAGGCATCGCCGCGACCCACATCGGCGGCATGACGATTCACGCGTGGAGTGGGATTGGCGTGCTCGAACAGCTCACGCCATACGACCTCGACCGCATCCAGAACAACGAGCGTGTGAACAAACGTGTCCGGTCTGCGCACATTTTAATCATCGATGAGATTTCGATGCTCTCGGCGAACACGCTCGATATGGTAGAGGAGGTGTGCCGTGCGATCCGCAACCCGGAGCGGCCATTCGGCGGACTCCAGGTGGTGTTCGTCGGAGACTTTTTTCAGCTGCCACCGATATCGCGCGAGAGTCACCGCGCAGCATTCGCATTCGACGCGGATGCGTGGAAAGCAGCGAATCCCCTGGTCTGCTACTTGAGCGAGCAGCACCGCCAAGAAGACAGCGCGCTCCTCGCGCTCCTCTCCGCTATTCGTGCGGAGGCGGTGACGGCGCAGCACCGTGCGCTGCTCGAGAGTCGTCAGGTGGATGGGGAAGCGGTGATGGACGGTGATGTGCATGCGCCAGTGACGCGCCTCTATACGCACAACGCATCGGTCGACCGCATGAACGATGCCGCGCTTGCGGCGATCGACGGTCGCAGCGAGCGATTCATCATGACGAGCAAGGGCGCCGCGCACTTGGTCGAGAATCTCAAGCGCGGCTGCCTCTCGCCAGAGACATTGGTGCTCAAAGAAGGCGCGCGCGTGATGTTCACCAAGAACGATCCGATGAATCGCTACGCCAATGGCACGCTCGGCAGCGTTCTCGGATTCTCTGCGGTGCACAAGTATCCGATCGTCGAGCTCGTCACGGGTGAGGAGATCGTGGCAGAACCAGTGGAGTGGAAGATGGAAGACGGCGGCAGGACGCTCGCGACCATCAGCCAAGTCCCGCTGCGGCTTGCGTGGGCCATCACCGTGCATAAGAGCCAGGGCATGTCGCTCGACGCGGCGACGGTCGACCTCTCCGCAGCATTTGAATACGGCCAGGGCTACGTCGCGCTCTCGCGCGTGCGCACGCTCGATGGCCTCTCGCTCTACGGGATGAATGACCGCGCGCTTTTGGTGCATCCGGAAATCGCGAAGAAGGACCGAGAGTTCCGCGCCGCGTCCGCGGGCGCAGAGGCAGCATTCGACGACATGGGAGAAGACGAGCGCAAGAAGCTGGAGAAGCGATTCGTACTCGCTATCGGCGGCACCGAGAACCTCGCGCTTGCAGCTAAGCGCCGCGCGGAGAAAAGCGCGCCGAAGGTGCCGACCATCGACGCGACCCTCGCGCTCGTGCGCGAGCAGATGCCGCTTGGGGAAATGGCAGACGAGCGCGGCGTGAAGCCGGAGACGATCATCGACCACTTGGAGCAGCTGCGCGAGGCCGGGCGCGTGGAGCGTAGCGAGGTGCTGTACCTCGCAGACGATGCGCCTCACTTGGATGACATCCAGGCGATGTTCCGGAAAAAGAAGTCGAAGGCACTCAAGACCATATTCGCCGCCCTGCACGGCAAGGCCTCGTACGCCGACATACGCCTCGCACGACTGCTTCTTGATTAATGTAGCATTTATAGTATAGTATTCCCGTACCAAGATAGGAGTCCTTTATGGAACGTGCGATGAGTAAATCGAGTGTTATCGCACTCGCGCTTCAACAGGTTCGTGACGCGAGCCCGATCGGTATCTTCGAGGGTACTGAGGATTGGAACGAAGAAGAAGGTGTTCTCTACTGCAATTTCGACCGGCAAGTCCGCGCTGCAGCGCCTCTTGTCCATCAGACAACTCTGCTCGACGGTGTCGAGTTCGAATGCCTTCAGGTCGAGAATGTGAGACCTCACTACCACACCCGCAGCGGGTCGGTGGTTCAGGTAATCGGCGGCAACAAGAACTTTGAGGGGTTGTTCAGCCTCTCAAATACCAACCTGTGGTTGCCCCTTCACCTCGGCCAAACGATCATTCTCGATCCCGGCGTCCCTCACGGGTTCCGCCGGATTCCAGGAACCAAGGGAGATCCCTTGCTCGTGGCGGTGGGCTCTTTACCTCCCATCGCACCGGACGACACGCATTACCTTTAAGTCAGTGCGATGCGAAGCTGGTAGCGCAAAACATAGCGCTGCCAGCTTCCTTCTTTTAATAGACAACGATAGAGTGTACGCACGGGCATGTGGCGGAATTGGTATACGCGTACGTCTCAGAAGCGTATGGAGCAATCCTTGGGAGTTCGAGTCTCCCCATGCCCACAACGAGGTGAAATGTGCTACAACTTCATTACTGCGCGGTTAGCTCAGTTGGTAGAGCACCCCGTTTACACCGGGATGGTCGGGGGTTCAAGTCCCTCACCGCGCACCTAAAGCAACTTTCGGGTCCTTGAGTCGGGCGAACGGCTCGGAGAGCGTTGCAGATACTACGCTTTTTTGGTCTACCGAAAAGTTCGAGAACATCTTTTTGATGCAGAAGTCGAGCTCCTGCATGTTCTTCGGGGAAGCTATAATCTGGGCGATTTTATCCATTTGTTCGAGAAATTCCGGCATCAGGAGGATAGCGCTCTTTTCGGCCTCGATTGCCGTCTTTAGCTTTTTGATTTCGGCTTGCACTTCCTCATGCTCCTTCTCTGCCTTGAGAAGGTCGCCCTTGAAGCCGTCCCTGAATTCATGGTTCTGTTCGTCGATAATGAATTCTTTGATGCGCTCTCGCTTAGAGGCAAGTGATTTTTCCTTTCCTTGAAGGGTCCTTAGTAATGCACGCCTGTCCTCCGCACGCATCGCTTCTATACGCTTCATCTCAGCCGCGTAATGTTCGTATGCCTTCTTGGAAGAAAAAGGCTTCTTGCTAAGAAATGCTTTCACGAAATCTACCACTACCTTTGCTCGAGTAGACCGATTTCGGAGCTTGCAACCGGGAGTCTCGCATCGATAATAAAAATAATTTGTGGTCCCACCCTTTTCTTTCTTGCGGGTAATGCCGGCAGAACGGGGCTCGCCGCATTCAGAGCAATACACCATGCCGCGCATGAGGTCGGCTTTTATGGAGTCTCCCTTGCGGTACGAGCGTGCAAGCTTGGCGAGTTCTTTGTTTCCGCCACGGAGATTATTCAACTCGAAAAACTCTGCCACCGATACGGCCGGAACGAAGTCGTAAGCCTCTGTCAGGTCAACAAGATGGCCCTCGCCATACGCGACGACACCCGCGTATGCCGGGTCCCGCAATATCCTTTGGACCATTTGCGGACGCCAATTGAAGGACTTATGCGAGCCGTCTACATAAGCGCGTTCGTAGTGTTGAGAGTTCAACCAATCAGCAATTTGCTTGAATGTGCGTCCTTGTCGGCGGAGCTGAAAAGCGCTCTTTATGAGGCCATGATTCCGGCCGTCCGGGCGGAGATATTGGCGGTCATCCTTGAAGTACCCATGCTTGGGGCGATTGATATACTCCGCATCTTCAATCGAATGACTGATGCCGCGCGATACATTCACGGAAAGTTGGTCGCTATATTGCTTGGACATCACGAATTGAATCCCGAGACTCATTTTCCCGGAGGGCGTGTTATCGAAATTGAAGCTAACGAACTGCAGGTCCCTAATCGTTCCCTTATCGAGGAGGTCGATGATTTCTCCGGCATCCTTCATATTGCGAGCGAGCCGGTCGGGGTGCCATGCAATAATCCCGTCGTACTGACCCTTCTTGATATCCTCAATCATTCTTCGGAACCCGGGTCGTTTGTCGCTCACCTTCGCACTAATAGCTTCCTGAATCTGCGCGGGACGACCAAGCAAGAGGTTGTGCCGGTCGGCAAACTCCAAGCACTCGCTCATCTGGTCGCCAAGGGAGCGAGTCTGCTTATCGCTGTCATCCGTGCTCTTTCGAGCATAGATGACATACCGCAATGGCTTGTTTGCCTTGTCTGCGTCCGTGGGGTCGTAGAAGCGCTTTAGGGTATCGAAAAGCTCCTTTGTGGTGGTGAGGTCTGCCATTGAAATACCGGGCCCGGTATCCCCATTTTATTACGCTTTGCTACGGACTCTAGGGGACCTTCTGACCCGCCTCACCCTGAGAATTGGCCATAAAGACGAAGTGGCATTGGCGGCACCGCATCCGGCCATTTTCGGGCAGGAAGAAAGAAACGAGGAGGAGGACAAGCCCGAGGAGAAACATCGGTATCCCGATAAGGAGGCCGATGATGAAAACTGAAAAAACCGAGCCGAGAATGATAAGTCCGACCGAAATCATCCGTGCGACGGCGCGAGGCGAAATACTCGTGGTATTGAAGCCCTTGCAGTTCGGGCATTGGATTTGTTTCGTAGCCATATAGTTAGCGTATCACAATATCCAGATTTTGGATATTGACTTCTTGGATAGAGCATTTATCCTATGAAGAAGTCAATCCACACGAAGGAGTACGCCGTCTTTGTGGGACGACTCAAGACGGCGCGCCTTGAAGCGGGCTTGACGCAGACTCAGGCCGCAAAGAAGCTCGACAGGCCCCAATCGCACATCTCGAATGTCGAAACAGGTCAGCAGAGGGTCGATGTCGTCGAGCTCAAGCGGTTTGCGAAGATGTATGGAAAGAGTGTCGACTACTTTCTTAGGTAAAAGGCACGGGGCACCTCCCGCGCTATAATTTGGACACATGGCCCTGACTGCGACAAGACTGAAGCGTGATGTATTGAGCATCTTGCGTAAGCAGGGATACAGCACCCGGCTCGGCACATTCACGCTCAAGCAAGACGACCGGGAGGCAAAGAAAGACGCGCATCGTTTCGCAAAGGCCGAACGACTCGTTCGCCATCGGGATTTTGTTGAAAGGAACGCTCCGCTTATCAAGGAACATTTCATAAACGGCAGGAAATTGGAGGTTGAGAAAATCAAGCCGCGCCTTATAGAGGTTCAGACCGGGACGAAGTGGGAGACAATTTTCCGTTGGTGGAACCTGACTTGGTGGAGCCTGCCGTATGAACAATCTTACGGCCGGCAAATGCGGTTCGTCGTTTGGGACGAGTACCACAAGAGCCCCATCGGTCTTATCGGCTTGCAAAGCCCCATCCTTAGTTGGAGCGTCCGCGATGAGCATTTGGGCATTCCCGCAGAGGAAAGGGATTTTTGGGTCAATCAATCGCTTAGCGCTCAACGACTCGGCGCCCTACCGCCCTACAACTACATTTTGGGCGGGAAGCTCGTTGCTTCTCTCATGACTTCGGAGGTTGTGAGAAAGAAGTTTGCCGACAAATACCGCGGCAAGAAGACACTCCTCAAAAATCGGGAGCTCCCGGCCCGTCTCCTGTTCCTCACTACGACCGGCGCATACGGCAAGAGCCCCGTGTATTCCCGATTGAAGTTCAACGAGCAAGAGGTCGCCCGATTCATCGGCTATACGCGGGGGACCGGGTCTTTCCATATTCCAAATGCGCTTTATGAGGACTTGGTCGCTTTCTTGGAGCAAAAAGGATACGAGGTAGGCCGCGGCTTCGGGAATGGGCCTTCGCGCAAGATGCGTTTGATACTTCAAGCTCTCGACCTTCTCGGATTCCCTAACGGAACAAGCCACGGCATCGAACGGGCGGTCTACTTGTTTCCGCTTGCGAGCAATGTAAAGGATGTCATTCAGAAGAATGCGCGACCTAAATGGCATCGGCGTTCTGTCGACGAGCTAGCAGAGTTTTGGAAGGAGAAATGGGCGAAACCGCGCGCAGAGAAAGACTCGACATACCGGACCATCGACACGACCCGTTTAGTCGAGAATGCCATCTCTGACCTCGAGCGATGTGAGGAACTAGCAAAAAACATTTAGCCTATGCCACCGCAGGGAGAAAGCCGGAATTACGCCCATTTGCCCGATGAACTCTTGGGCAAGATTCTTGAGAGCGTGCCGAACACGGTCGACAAAATGAATGGCCTGTTTGATATACAGGACGAACCGATAGCGAAAGGCATGGAGAAATTGCGTGCCGCCGGGAAAATCAAGAAGCTTTCCGATGTAGAACCTTCTCATTCATTGATTGCTGTCGATGGCGGCAATATCCCGGAGAAGCTAGCGGGCGCCGATGTCCTCCTTGCCGTCGCCGTGGGCGTTGAAGGTCTGTCTGAAGACAAGGATACGGCGTGGGGCGCCGACAAGAATCAGTACTATCAATGGCAGACTGTTCTACCTCATGGCGAAGCGAACGCGCGGCTCATACAGGGGGTCATGTTCCTAATGGAGCTCAGCGTCTTGGCGAACGACGACCACGAAATTCGCATAATGGACGGGACGCATTTCACTCCGATACTCAAGATAAACAGCATGTTGTCCGCTAAGGAAGAAGGTGCGGGTCCTGAATACGCGGCCGCCCTCCGCGACTTCTTGCGGGAGACATACTCGAAAATCATTCCTGATATCCCGGACATCATCACCGCGGCGCAGAACAACGAACATATTATCGCCCTCGCGAAATACAGTTCCTCTACCGACATCATCGACGCCTTCCTTTCTGACTGCGAAATAAAGCTCGATGATAAGACCTTTTTCTCGCTCGGCTTGGCGGAAGACGAGTATCTCGTTCCGCACTCGGTCGGGCAGAGTAAGCAGGAGCGGGAGAAAATATGGAACGAACTTCACATCGCTTGCAGTTTGGATATCCCCGAAAAGGACGCTCTCAACACGGCACTCAAGAATGCCATCGCGCCCATAACGACGAAAGGAGGAAAGGAGTCGGAGCTTTACTACACTTATTACCGGCCATATATGGACGGGCCAGCTTATCGCGTCGAGTTGAAAAAGGCGGTGGCGACGGACTCCGCGAAGCTCGAGCGCTATCTCGGGAGCTTGAAGAAGCAAATCATCTTCCCGGAGATACGGGAGCCATACCCGCAGTACCTCGTGGACCTTATGGCGAAAAGCATCTCGACTGGCATGTTCGCCATCATCGACGCCATCCGCCTCTCGCCCGACCTAAAAATTGACCAAGGGAAGTTTGGTCTATTATTCTCTTATCGAACCTAACCATGGCAAACGACCCGCAAAACCCGACCATCTCCGAGAGCCTTCTCGAAGTCATAAAGAATCAGGATGATACGCTCATCGGCATCACCGGCTCGCCGAGCACGACGCTCGACATAGTCATCGACATTTCCGAGAAAAGCAAAGCCGAGCGGGCTTTGGGTCAGATGGTCTATGTGGTCGTGAACGAGGACGGGCAGAACATCCTCGTCATCGGGCAAATCATCGGTATAGAGACACAAAATCGATGGCATGAGGACCCTTCATTCAAGGGCGTCATCAAGCGCCATGGTCGCCTTCCACACTTGAGCGGCACGGCCGACAACCGCGTTGCCACGATAAGCGTCCAAGCCTGCTACAACTTGGGCACCGAGAATCCCGAGGGGCACATCTTGGGAACCTCACCATCCACCGGCGAGCGCGTGCAAAAAATGAATAACGAGGTCATGACCGCCTTGATGAAGAAACATGACGGCGACATTACCTACATGGGTAAAGTTTATGGCACAGATGTCGACTTGCCGTTTTGGTTCAAACATTTCGATAAGACAGACGAGGAGAACAACGAAACGGGCGCTGGCGATGCGTACCACATCGGCGTCTTCGGCAGGACCGGGTCCGGCAAGACCGTTTCCGCGGCCTATATGCTTCTCGGCTATGCAAAGAACAAGAACAATATGAGCATCTTGGTACTTGACCCGCAACGGCAATTTTTCGCCGATAAGGACTTGCTACCACCGGACCAGAAATTGGAGGACCACATCACAAAAGCCGGGATGAAGTACGAAAAGTACGAGGTACTGAAAGACATCTGTCTTCCGGGCGATAACTTTGAGCTGTTGGGCGACTTGCTCGCAAATAACGGCTTCCTCGAGCTGGCCTTCCGTCCTCTCTACACCCCGGACAAGGTCGAGGCCGCGCGAGACGCGGTTGTCGAGTATCTTCGCGGGCGTGCCAATGTCCCCGGGTTCAACCTCAATTCAATTACCAATAAGACCGCACTTCTTCAAGAATTGCTGAATCGGTTTATTACCCCGACCGGACCTCGGGAGACGGCCGACGGATTCACCTCCTATGTAATATCGATATTTGGAACTCCACAAACGCGCACGCGTCTCCAGAACAGGTTGGAGCATGTTCGGGACCACTTGGCCTCTGAAACCAATATCACGCGCAAATGGGGAAACGCGCTCGAGCTTTTTACCAAGAATCGAGAGGACCAGACAAACAAACTCACTGTTGAAGAACTCGTCAAAAAAGTTGTGTTGGAGAACGGGAATTTTATCGTGCTCGACATCAGTGGCACTCAAGTCGGCGAGATTCAAAACGAAAACCTCCAAGCAGTCTTTATCAAAACGATTGAGGCAAAAATCGTCGAGCTCGGGGCTCAACTCTATGCGGATGGAAAGAAGGCAAACTGCCTTATCGTCATGGACGAAGCCCATCGATTCATCTCCACAACTTCGCAGGACCCCCGCATCAAGGAGCTCACCCAAGAAATCATCGGCTCAGTACGCACGACTCGAAAATATGGAATTGGCTATATGTTCATCACACAGACCATCGAGTCCTTGGATGATGAGATTTTGCGGCAGATGAGAATTTTCGGCTTCGGCTACGGCCTAACCTCTGGTTCCGAGCTCCGAAAGGTCAGCGAGTTCGTGAATAATCCATCAGCGATTCAGCTCTACAAGTCGTTCATCGACCCGAGCAGTAATCGGAAATTCCCGTTCATGTTCTTCGGACCGATTTCCCCACTCTCTTTCACCGGCTCACCTCTTTTCCTCGAGGTATACGGAGATGTCGCCGACTTCAAGTAGCGGCGCACGCTTGGTCTAAATTGTGCACGATTTCAACCCGGAAGGGCGGCTTCCTCTGCTTCAGAGAAAAGGCATTTCCCTTGTCTGAAAATCCCTCTACGACCTTGAGAAAGGTGAGTACCTGATAAGCGTCTCCAGTGCGCTCTGCCCGTTTCGCAAGGGCTTCTATCACTTGGGCCGTATGTGCCCTAAACGGGGCCAAATAGGCGTCCCTGACGCTCCAAAAGTCCTCTCGTTGCTTCCATTCCGATAGGGTTGCCGGTCTGACCTTGAAATGCTCCGCGAACTGCTTTTCGGTTGTAAAGCCAAAGACGAGCATCCGTTCCTCCTTCGGTAGTGCCATGAACGCGCCAAACCGCTTGAATTCCTCCGGCTTGTGCATTTTCGGTAGATGGTCGAGGTGCATTACGATTCTTTGATTCTCGCGCCTATAACGCGGGTTTTTGCGGTTCCGATTAGCGAAAGGAGTTTCTTTTGCACTCGAGTCGAGACTTTCTCTTGAAATTCCCTAACATCCAGTTCGAGAGGAACACTCTTACTCCGAGGAGATACACTTTCCTTGCCGGGATGGCCCAAGGTGATGATTTCGCCTTGGGAATTCACTACTTGGCCGGACCCGGCGGACCCTGTCGAGACTGTCCCTTGGACAAACTCCACCAAATCCGTGAGGGCGTCCTTCTTTTCCATGGTCGTATTTTACCAATTTCAGAGGCGAACCGACAGCGTATTTCCCAAGGACTCTTGGGCTAAAAACTCTTTGACCGCCTCATTCCATAGCTGTATTGTGTCTATATGCCCAGCCACCAAATCGAAAAGTTCGAGCGGTGTCGCTGAGGGTGCACCAACTCTTGACGGTTCTCATGCTAGTGCGGGGTCACCCTGGAAGGCCGAACACCGTCATGGTTAGTAGGCTTTTCTCTTTTCCCACACGCTATTAAAAAACGAACCGCCGGCAGAGCCGAGCGGTTTGGTGCATAGTGCGGACCGGGTCGCCGAAGGGAACTCCCTCGGCGACCCGAGACCTCATTCTGCTTCTTGCGGCAGAAGGTGGCCGAGCTCGATGACGAGTTTCCTCGCCACGGCCCGACCCCTGTTGGTGAGGGTGACACTCCACGGGCGGCTGTCGCCTTCGACGTCGCTCCGCAGCAGCAGCTCCTTTCTGACCATGCGAGTGACGCATTCGGCGAGACACGAGCGTTGAATGCCCGTTCTTTTGCCCAGGTTGGTCTGGTTCACGCCGTCTTTCTCGAGCAGTGCGACCAGGATGAGGCACTGTGTCGGTGTACGGTCGGTCGCTTCCTTGATCGCTTTGGTAAGCGCCTGTACGCGGCCCATGATGAGCATGTATTCCGCGAGCGATGCTTTCACGGCCGCCAGCGGACTCGTCGCTGGTGTTGACCGCTCGCCGCTCGTGCCGGTGTCTGACCTGGCGAGGACGGCTGTTGATCTCAACGTCATGACGCACTCCTGTTGTTTTCCGCCCATTACTAGGCTGCCCGGATACTGCCGAAAAATGGCAATTATGTCAACGCTCTAGTATGGTGAATCTATGGAGTTGCCGATTCTCTATGAGGATACCGATCTGGTCGTCATCAATAAACCCGCAGGGCTGATCATGCATTCGGATGGGCGGACTGAGGAGCCGTCGGTCGCCGAGTGGATGGTGGAGCACTACCCGGAGTCCGCTACCGCGGGAGAACCGTGGACATCGCCGCAGGGTGAGGTCATCGCGCGGCCGGGCATCGTGCATCGGCTCGACCGCGGGACCTCGGGCGTAGTGATTCTCGCAAAGACGCAGGAAGCGTATGAATTCTTAAAGCAGCAATTCCAGGACCGCACGACGGAGAAGACGTACCGTGCGTTTGTGTATGGGCATCCCGCACGCGATAAGGGCCTGATCAAGGCCGAGATCGTGCGCATCCGCTCCACACCGCCGCGCTGGGGCATCCGCCGCGCTGGGGAAGAGAAGAAGCACCGCGCAGCGGTTACTGTGTGGAAGGTGCTTTCTCGTGGTGCTGATGCGGCGACGGGAGAGAAGGTGAGTCTGCTTGAGGCAGTGCCCAAGACGGGCCGCACCCACCAGATACGCGTGCACTTTAAATATATGAATCATCCGGTGGTCTGCGACCCGCTCTATGCGGCCGGCCGGCCGGCCGTGCTCGGCTTTGCGCGTCCCGCGCTCCATGCCTACACCCTCGCTATTACGCTCCCGTCAGGAGAGAAAAAGGTGTTCGAGGCGCCATTCCCGGCCGATTTTGCCGCGGCACTCGCGCAGATAGGCTGACTTTGCTTTTTGAGGGTGCGAATGGTACAGTAGTGCGACATGTCAGGTAAAAATATTTCTCGGGTGATTTCCCCAGTGAAAGTAAAGGAACGCGCACAGCTCGGCATCCGCCCGGGCGATACGGTGCGCGTGGAGCAGAAGATCATGGAAGCGAAGAAATCGAAGGGCGCCGACAAGAAGGAGAAGGTCACCCAGACCTTCCGCACCCAGGCGTTCGAGGGCCTTGTCCTCTCGGTGAAGCATGGCACCGAGCCGGGCGCGACCTTCACTGTACGCGCGGTGATGAGCGGCATCGGCGTCGAGAAGATCTTCCCGCTCTACTCTCCGGCTATTGAGTCGATTACCATCGTCCGTCGCTCCAAGGTTCGCCGCGCGAAGCTCTACTTCATCCGCGAGAAGGCATCCAAGGAAGTCCGCCGCCAGCTCCGCAACATGCGCATGATGAACGTCGCTACGGACGAGTCCATTGTAGAGGCAGTGCCGGAAGATCCAGTGGCAGAACCAGCACCGGGAACGCCAGCCGAGACCCACGAGGTCGAAGCTCCGGCAGAGACTGCCGAAGCACCAGCAGAAGCAGAAGTCGCGGCCTAAGGGGCCGTTTCTTCTTTTACGCACTCGTTGTAATTACTGCGTTGAGTCGGTATAGTAGCGAAGCACACCTGCCCAGGTGGCGAAATTGGTAGACGTACTACCTTGAGGTGGTAGCGCCCGTTAAGGGCATGGAGGTTCGAGTCCTCTCCTGGGCACCGCGATTTGACCAGGTGCTAATTTTAATGTATATATATCCACGGAGTTCCGTCCGGAACTACAGTGCAAGGGGAGATATGAAATGCATGACGTTGTTCCGCTCCGACCACCTGGTCAAGCGAGTAAACCTGACACCGCTCACCACGTGTCCTATGTGATTACATCCCCGCCATCACTCCTGCAAAGTTCGGAGGAAGAACGGGGAATCGTACACTGGACCCACGTCAATAGCGCGCTGCGCATAGACAGGCGAGCGGTGAATCCTCGCTGGTACGGGATCATGGCGAGTCGGGGAAAGAAGGGATACATCCATCACCTTCTAGAGCCTGGTCGCATGTATCGGCTCATGCTTGTCCCCGGCACCGCGGACCACTTTCCGAACCTGGATGAGCTGACCAATGACGTGATTTATCGTTATGGCACACAGGATTGCGGGTATGAAGACCCTCGCGCGGCGCTCATACCGCAACTGTGTGCAGAGATGAGCGTGGCAAAACAGATGAAACTGTGGGAACGCGGCTACCAATACGTCGCTGCGATACACGACCGCATGGAAGTCCTCGACCTTCATGAACGGATGTGGTTCCGACTCGCCAGCGGTTCTGATGCATACGGCACCAACGACATCTACTTCGATCCGCAGTACCGCAACGGCGCTTGGAAACCCGGAGGGCTTTTCGTGTTCGCACTGCGGCCGCCGACACCCGCTGCAGACTGATCCCAGCCCCGAAATGGCAAAGAGCTCGCTTCGCCGCGGGCTCTTTTCTATTCGGTATACTAGGAGTCCATGGCACTCTTTACCGGTAAGGGCGACGGGGGAACGACAAAAGTGTTTGATTCTGAGGAACGTATTTCCAAAGCATCGGCGCTGCCGGAGACGCTGGGGACACTCGACGAATTGAATTCATACATCGGGTTCGCGAAGGTGCGCGCGAAAGGCGAACACGATCCATCGGTCGTGGTGGGCGGCGCGGAGCACACGACTTCGGCCATTCTGAAAGAAGTGCAGGAGCAGCTTTTCATCGTGCAGGCGGAAGTCGCGGGCGCGGATAAGCACGTGGGGGAGGAGAAAGTGCAGTGGGAGAGCAACATCGTGAACGCGATCGAAGCGATGCTTCCGCCCATTACCAATTTCACCGTTGCGGGTGGTACCGAGCTCTCGGCGATACTCGACGTCGCGCGCACGATATCGCGCCGCGCTGAGCGGCGCGTGGTCGGCATCGAGGATTTGGGGCTGCGCGCGCTCACGCCGCACACTAAGGCGTTCATGAACCGTCTTTCCTCGCTCCTGTTCGCTCTTGCGCGCTTGGCGAATGAACATGCGGGCATCGCCCGCGAAGCGCCGTCCTATAAGTAAGCAAATAAGCGATAATCGTGGTATAAAACATCCGCACCCTACTTCGCG
>DASZTF010000009.1:0-3887 GCA_035548315.1 Minisyncoccota bacterium | reverse complement strand
CCGTGGCGGTGTGCAGGGCGACACGGTCGTCTGGGGCAGCCGCGGTGGCGTGCAGGGTGACACAGTCGTCTGGGGCAATACGGTCGTTTGGGGCAGCCGCGGCGGTCCCGAGGCCGACACCGTTGTCTGGGGCAGTCGAGGTTCTGGCGTCAATTCGGACGCTTCTTTGATTTGGGGCAACACAGTCGTCTGGGGCAGCCGCGATGGTGTAGCGGGCGACACGGTCGTCTGGGGCAGCCGCGGCGGTGGTGGCGTGCAAGGTGACACGGTCGTTTGGGGAAGCAAGGGCGGCGTGCAGAGCGACACCGTGGTTTGGGGCAGTCGCGGCGTGCAAGGCACCACAGTTGTCTGGGGCAGCCGGACCGGCGTTGTCGCTGGCGACACAGTCGTTTGGGGCAGCCGCGGCGGCGTATCGGGCGACACGGTTGTCTGGGGCAGTCGCGGTGGATCCACTGTTACTGGCGACACTGTTGTCTGGGGCAGCCACTAACGGAAGCGTAATTGACGGAGTCCGTCATGGCGGAACGTGGGG
This sequence comes from Minisyncoccota bacterium, assembly GCA_035548315.1. Taxonomy (GTDB): domain Bacteria; phylum Patescibacteriota; class Minisyncoccia; order Phycocordibacterales; family Phycocordibacteraceae; genus C7867-001. The sequence continues at coordinate 3,355 of DASZTF010000009.1, read as the reverse complement.
TCGTTCGAACACCCGCGCTCTCTGACTAGGCCGACGTATATTGCCAGTAAGTCATTGATACGAAAGCCTTAACGCTCAAGCGCCCGGCGCTATCGAACGGCAGGCATGAATTGTGGATTTCTGGAGGTGGACAGTGAAGATTGTCGTTTGGAGCTAGGAAAAAGTTGATTGTGGATCGAGAGGCAAAACCATGAACTCCGCTCAAATCATCATTTGGAGTTAAGCCCAACGCCTCTTTGTTCGATAGATCTATAGAGCGTTAGGTCGCTCTTCGATGGCGAACAAGGGGAATCGCAGCTTCTCTAACGGGCTGCACTTCTATATTTTTCTCGTTGCAGCTTGCGGCGCACTGGCTGTCTCCGTCAGTGTCGTCGACCTCCTCAAGCAGGTTCCCGAATATCGAAGCCAGTGGCTATGGCTAGTCGGGTTGACCGTTCTGAGCGGCTTGCTGCCAGTCTCCCTCCCGACCGTTAACGTCAGCATTTCGATTTCAGAAACATTCGTCATAGCGGGAACGCTTCTCTTCGGAAGATCGGGCGGCACCGTCTTGGTCCTGCTCGACGCACTCTTCATTTCCCTCTATCTCTTCTGGATTCGTCGGCTCAAATGGCAGCAGATACTGTTCAATCTCGCCGCTCCGCCGCTCTCAATTTGGCTTGCCGCAACGATTGCGGCGGTCGATCCGCTATTTCGCACAGCGCCGGCATTCGGCGTGGTGTTCATTGTCCAAGTAACAGCCTTTAGTTCACTCTACTTCCTCATTAACACATGGCTCGTTGCGATCGCTGTGGCAATTCAGCAGCGAGCTCGCATAAAGATTTCGACTTGGTGGGATCACTTCCGTGAAGTTCTCGTCAATTACGCCGCTGGCGGTTCAATTGCGGCGCTACTCGTCTACAACACGAGAGAGGTCCGCCCCGAGTTCGTCTTCGCAATTGTTCCCTTACTGATCCTTTTGTTTCTAACGTACAGGTGGTCAAATAAGCGCATCGAAGTCGAACGCGAACGAAACATTGAACTCAACCGCGTTTTTCTTTCGACTGTAGAAGCATTGGCCCTCGCTATCGATGCCAAAGATCAAGTCACGCACGGGCACATCCGTCGCGTTCAACGCTACACTATGGCTCTAGCTGAAGCCCTCGGCATCAAGGATGAAAAGCAGCTGGATGCGATTAGAGCTGCCGCTCTGCTACACGACACTGGCAAGCTTGCCGTCCCCGAATACATCTTGAACAAGCCAGGCCCGCTGACACCACCAGAATATGAACGCATGAAGGTTCATGCGACTGTCGGTGCAGATATTCTAAAATCTATTAACTTTCCGTATCCGGTCGAGCCGATCGTTCGTCACCATCACGAGAACTGGAACGGCAGCGGATATCCTGCTGGACTCAAGGGGCAGGCGATTCCACTCGGTGCTCGCATATTGTCCGTCGTCGATTGTTATGACGCCCTGACATCAGACCGGCCATATCGACCTCGATATAGCCGCGAGCATGCAGAGCACGTCCTTCGTGAGCGTCGGGGGTCTTGGTACGATCCATGGGTAGTGGATGAATTTCTGAGAATCCTCGATCAACTTGAGCGCATGGATGCCGAAGAGGCGCGCGACAACGCATCCACCACGCAACAAACCACCATTGCTCCCGCTCAACTTGAGGTCATTGCCGCAACGACCGCCGAAGAACGCGAATTTAACGAGCTGAGACGAGAACTGCCACTGGCAAACAGTGTCTCCGCAGCGGCAGATATCCTTTTTGCCCACATTCGTCGCGTCATTCCGGCGGCTACTCTTGCACTCTTTATCCCATCAGAGACGAACGATTTGGCCGCCATTGCCTGTACTGGCATTGGCACTTCCGCTGTTACAGACCTAAGAATCCCTGTAGGAGACAGAATTTCCGGTTGGGCTCTCGCCCACAAACAAGCTGTTGTGAATTCCAATGCTGCTCTTGAGCTCGGACCAGTCGCAAGAACTTTTGCCACGCCGCTGCGTTACGCGCTGGCAGTGCCAATCCTGAACGGTCCGAGCGAAGCATTGGGTGTCGTTACGTGCTACGGCAGCGAACCATTCGATAACGATCATCGCCGCATGCTTGAAAGTGCGGCAACCCTGTTCGGCTCGTCGACGTGGGCGACCGGTCGTGTGCAAACCGCCCAGGCACCGCAGGCCGATTCACGTGTTTCAAGAGTCCACTAAACCTCATCGCGAACCCGGATAGCCCTGTCAATTTCAACCGCGTTTTGATAGTGTCTGGCTCCCCCGTTCAACAGCAACCTTTTACCGTTCGCACATACAGAACGGTCGATTGGTCGAGGCAACGACATGGGCGACAGGGCCGGTGTTCAGCTGCGTGATGACCGTGTTGTCGAAGCCGAGCGGCTCTATCGCCTCGGCAAGGCAAAACTGCTCTTGGAGAATTCGATAGACGCGTCAGCCTGGAACTTGAGCTCCAGCGAGAGTTATCGCTTGCGAATGCTTCAAGCGATGGCTCATTTTGATGTTGGCGATATTGTCCGATCTCTCGCGCTTCTCGACGAGTTGACGCGCTTGCCAGAACAGAGCGTCGATGACAGGCTTCAAACAGCCTTCGCGCTTTTCTTGCGTGCCTCTGATTTCGACGCTCCGGCAGAATTGTTACCGCTGCTCAGCCTGCTGAGGCAGGTCGCTGCACAAGCAGGTAACGCAACTTCGTTGGCGTCGCTGCATTTGGCTGTCGCTCGCCTTGAGGGCCTACGGGGCCGTTGCGTCGACGCGCATCGCCATCTCGAACTTGCGCGACGCTTGGCTTGTGCGGAAGTTACAGAAGCTTTTCGATGTTCACTAGATCTTATTGAAGGGTCGTTGGAGTCGATTTCCGGAAATTTTCGACGAGCTCGAAGTCTGACTTATGCGTGCCTGCGAAGAGCTGATGCCATCGGTTTCGCCAAATATCGTCTCGGCGCGCTGACAAATCTAGCTGTTATTGCGCTGTATACGGGCAATTCGAATCGCGCGAAAAGACATATTCAGCGTGTGATTCCGATGACGGACGAGCTGACCTACGTACGTCTCGGGGCGTCTGACACCTTGGCACAAATCGACTTGGCCAACGACGATATCGAATCGTGCCAATCGGCTCTGGAGCATTGTGTCTCCATCGCACGATCGGACACCGTCCCCGCTCGCTCCTGGTACGACCTCGCGCATCAGCTGACGCGGTGTGCGTACTACGAGCGGCTCGAGGATTGGGAGCGGATCGTCGCCATCGCCGACGACGTCGATCCCGAGCTCGCGCGGCGGCAGTACAAAGCCCTGCGCACGAGTCTGCTGTGCGCCAAGGCGCGTGCGCTCGGACGGCTCGGCGAGCGCACA
>DASZTF010000008.1:0-3137 GCA_035548315.1 Minisyncoccota bacterium | reverse complement strand
GGAACTGCCGGTGGCAAGCCGGAGGAAGGTGGGGATGACGTCAAGTCCTCATGGCCCTTACGCGTGGGGCTACACACGTGCTACAATGGCGGTGACAGAGGGATAATCCCTAAAAGCCGTCTCAGTTCGGATTGTCCTCTGCAACTCGAGGGCATGAAGTTGGAATCGCTAGTAATCGCGGATCAGCATGCCGCGGTGAATACGTTCCCGGGCCTTGTACACACCGCCCGTCACACCATGGGAGTTGGTCTTACCTGAAGACGGTGTGCTAACCCGTAAGGGAGGCAGCCGGCCACGGTAAGGTCAGCGACTGGGGTGAAGTCGTAACAAGGTAGCCGTAGGGGAACCTGCGGCTGGATCACCTCCTTTCTAAGGACGCTCCTGATCAACGCCGTACACTCCGTGTACGGACGTTTCAGACGCGTTTTAGAAACACGCTCCCGGCCAATCTCGAAAGAGCGGGCCGAGGCGCAAAAAGAACGGGCGTTCCGCCGTCTCCGTTTCTCTTCTCCGATCTCTTCCCGCTTGTTGACGGCGGGAGAACGCGCGCCCATACGGGCCAGCCATAGGCCCGTAGCTCAGGTGGTTAGAGCGCACGCCTGATAAGCGTGAGGTCGGCAGTTCAACTCTGCCCTGGCCCACCGCTGAGCTCCTGCTCAGTGCGGGGCTGTAGCTCAGCTGGGAGAGCGCGGGCTTTGCAAGCCTGAGGTCATCGGTTCGATCCCGTTCAGCTCCACAATCTCTTCCGAGTCTTCGGACTCCGGTTGAAGTGGCCGCAGTGCCACGCGAGGCGCAAGTCTCGATGTTCTCTGACAATTCAATAGTTGATTTTTAGCGTCCAAAGCTAAGCGAGAACGACTCTAGCGAGTCGATTCTCTGGTGAGGATAGCGAGCTTAGATTCGGCATGTAGCGAGTCAGCTTCGATATTCTCTGTGCGCTGGAGACAGGGAAACTGAGCCCTGTCTGGCTAGGACTCCGATCGGAGTCCGTGCACCAGCTCGATGCGTGCCTTAGGGATAAGGTCAAGCTACAAAGGGCGCACGGTGGATGCCTAGGCGATGAGAGGCGATGAAGGGCGTGGACAGCTGCGAAAAGCTCCGGTTAGCCGCTAACAGGCTCTGACCCGGAGATTCCCGAATGTGACAACACGCGCAGGGACTACCTGCCAACTAGCGGTGAATTCATAGCCGTTAGTAGCGAACCTGGTGAACTGAAACATCTAAGTAACCAGAGGAAAAGAAAGCAAGTCAGCGATTCCCCTAGTAGTGGCGAGCGAAAGGGGATCAGCCTAAACCGATTCAGTGCAAGCGTGCCGGCGTTGCTGAATTGGGGTCGTGGGATCTTTCTGGGAGAGCGGCAAGTCTCCCGACGAGTCAACAAGGTTCAATCTAGCAGAACGGCATGGAAGGGCCGGCCATAGAGGGTGACAGCCCCTTATGCGAAAGGTTGAGCTCTCGTGAAGGACACCCGAGTACCGCAGAACACGTGTAATTCGGCGGGAATCTGGGAGGACCATCTTCCAAGGCTAAATACTACTCATCGACCGATAGTGAACTAGTACCGCGAGGGAAAGGTGAAAAGAACCCCGGCTAGGGGAGTGAAATAGAACCTGAAACCGTGTGCCTACAAGTAGTGGGAGCACTATGGCCGCAAGGCAATGTGTGACCGCGTACCTTTTGCATAATGAGCCCGTGAGTTACGATGCGTGGCAAGGTTAAGCCGTAAGGTGTAGCCGTAGCGAAAGCGAGTCTTAACAGGGCGTACAGTCGCGCAGCGTAGACCCGAAACCCCTGCGATCTATCCATGTCCAGGTTGAAGGGCGGGTAACACCGCCTGGAGGACCGAACTCACCTTAGTTGAAAATAAGGGAGATGAGGTGTGGATAGGAGTGAAAGGCTAATCAAGCGGGGAGATAGCTGGTTCTCGCCGAAATATATTGAGGTATAGCCTCGGGTGAATTGCGTCGGAGGTAGAGCACTGGATGGGCTAGGGGTCCTACCAGATTACCAAACCCAACCAAACTCCGAATGCCGATGACAACTGCCCGGGAGTCAGGCAGCGGGAGATAAGTTCCGTTGCCGAGAGGGAAAGAGCCCAGATCGTCAGCTAAGGTCCCAAAATCTAGGCTAAGTGTAGAAGGATGTGGGAGCGCTTAGACAACCAGGAGGTTTGCTTAGAAGCAGCAATCCTTTAAAGAAAGCGTAATAGCTCACTGGTCAAGCGACCCTGCGCCGAAAATGTAACGGGGCTAAGCCTAGTACCGAAGCTACGGGATCTCGCAAGAGATCGGTAGGCGAGCGTCCTGAAGGAGATACACGGTGGACGGTGACGACCACTAACGGCCTTCAGGAGTGACTATGCGGGCATGAGTAGCGATAAACTGGGTGAGAAACCCAGTCGCCGTAAGTCCAAGGTTTCCTGGGGAAGGATAATCCTCCCATGGGTTAGTCGATTCCTAAGCCGAGGCCGAGAGGCGTAGGTGATGGAAAGCAGGTTAATATTCCTGCACCACCAAGGATGGCGTTGAAGCAAGCGGGGACGGAGAAGGATAGCTCAACAGGCTGCATGGTTGCCTGTTCAAGCCCGTAGGCTGACTCACTAGGACCCAATAGGGACAAACGGTGAGTCATCAGGCCGAGAGGTGATGAGGTCCAGTCCTAGACTGGGATACTGAGTAATTCCACGCTTCCTAGAAAAGCCGCGTGCGGAGCCCCTTTGGTGATCGTACTGCAAACCGACTCAGGTGGACGGGATGAATATTCCAAGGCGCGTGAGAGAACCCTGGTTAAGGAACTCGGCAAATTGACACCGTAACTTCGGGAGAAGGTGTGCCGCTGATGGTTAGCAGCTCTGCGCTGCTCGCTGTTGGTGGTCGCAGTGAAACGGCGGTTGTGACTGTTTACTAAAAACACAGGACTCTGCGAAGTCGTAAGACGACGTATAGGGTCTGATGCCTGCCCGGTGCTGGAAGGTTAAGGGGATATGTCAGAGCAATCGAAGCATTGAACCGAAGCCCCAGTAAACGGCGGCCGTAACTATAACGGTCCTAAGGTAGCGAAATTCCTTGTCGGGTAAGTTCCGACCTGCACGAATGGCATAACAACATCCGCACTGTCTCGACCAGGGACTCAGCGAA
>DASZTF010000005.1:0-1665 GCA_035548315.1 Minisyncoccota bacterium | reverse complement strand
TGGGAGTCAGTTGCTCCAGAAATGGCTGCGCTAACCCGCAAGGGAGGCAGGTCCTTAAGGAGTGACTGGTAACTGGGGTGAAGTCGTAACAAGGTAGCCGTATCGGAAGGTGCGGCTGGATCACCTCCTTTCTGGAGATTTAGTGGGCTCTTCGGAGCTCCACTCATCTCGGTCAATACTCATCGAAATATCGGTTGTCCGAGCATGCTACGGACTCGGACACGAACTTGGTTGCTACTCAGCTTTGAGGGCCCGACGCACCCCACTTAAGAGCAGCTAAGCGAGGTGCGATTGATCGAAGGACGTACGGGCCAGTAGCTCAGTTGGTTAGAGCACACGCTTGATAAGCGTGGGGTCGAAAGTTCAAATCTTTCCTGGCCCACCAAGCCTCTAGACCATCTGGGGGCGTTAGCTCAGCTGGGAGAGCACCGGCTTTGCAAGCCGGGGGTCAAGGGTTCGATCCCCTTACGCTCCACCGGCGCAGCGCCCCGAGAGTCTTGACGAAGTTTGCGAGTTCAGATAGGATTCGCCCCCTTCGCCGCGATTCTCGATAGAAACGCGGTTGGTTCTTTGAAAACTAAATAGGAAACGACGACGCGAAAGCGTGTCTTGAGTACATCGTTCAAAACGCAAGTTGAACGAAGCAATCAAGCGTCAAAAGAATACGAGTTGTCGTTCCGACGACATCTCGACCTTGTAGACGGCGTATCGCGATAGTTGAAAGTAGCGATGCACCAATTGTTTAGCCCCAAAGAGTTCGCTCTTTGAGGCGCCTTCGGTGAGCGAAGGGCGGCTTTGCCGACCCGGAGCGAGCTGGAGGTTCGGAACCCCTTCGGGGTTCCGATTAAGTTGGTGACCAAGCTACTACGGGCACACGGTGAATGCCTTGGCGTCAGGAGGCGATGAAGGACGTGGTTAGCTGCGATAAGCTCCGGGGAGTTGCAAGCAAGCGTCGATCCGGAGATTTCCGAATGGGGAAACCCAGTGGGAGTCATATCCCATTATCGTCCATCCGAATTCATAGGATGAGTGATGCGAACGGGGGGAACTGAAACATCTAATTACCCCCAGGAAAAGAAATCAAATCAGAGATTCTCCTAGTAGCGGCGAGCGAACGGGGAACAGGCCAAACCGTCGTACTTCGGTATGACGGGGTTGTAGGGCCAGCGACATGGAAGACGAGACTTTAGCCGAGCGGCCTGGAAAGGCCGGCCACAGAGGGTGACAGCCCCGTAGGCGAAAAGGTCGGATCTCCTAGCTGGTTCCTGAGTACCACGGGGCTCGAGCAACCCTGTGGGAATCCGGGAGGACCATCTTCCAAGCCTAAATACTACCTGACGACCGATAGTGAACCAGTACCATGAGGGAAAGGCGAAAAGAACCCCTGCTAGGGGAGTGAAAAGACCCTGAAACCGTGTGTCTACAAGCCGTAGAAGCACTATGGCCTTCGGGCAATGTGCGACTGCGTACCTTTTGCATAATGGGCCTGCGAGTTATTATTGGTGGCAAGGTTAAGCCGTTAGGCGTAGCCGTAGCGAAAGCGAGTCCGAAATGGGCGTCTAGTCGCCAGGAATAGACCCGAAACCGAGTGATCTATCCATGTCCAGGATGAAGCGAGGGTAATACCTCGTGGAGGTCCGAACCCACTACAGTTGAAAATGTAGG
>DASZTF010000004.1:0-2379 GCA_035548315.1 Minisyncoccota bacterium | reverse complement strand
TCTGTCTTGGGCTCGGCTTCGACCCTGGTGAAAGGCGGATCACCTTCGAAGAGCCGATGATGCCGGCCTTTCTGAATGAGGTCCTCCTCCGCAATCTGTCGATTGGCGATGACACAGCCGATGTCGCGGTACGGCGATCCGGTCAGCAGGTCGTCGTCGACGTCCTCGCGCGACGAGGGCCAGTGCGAGTGCTGACGACCAACTGAGCCTCTGACGCAATTATGGAGCTCCCACGGTTCATCGAGGGTTTGAACGTTGGCGACAACCTGGCGCAATGCGGGCGCGCCTCGGAACCTGGGTGACGCTGGCCATTGGACTCCGATCCCTCTCGTCACGTGCATTCTCGCCGATCAGTTGCTGCTGGTTAGAGGCATTAGTGCCGACGACCTGAATTCGAAGTCCATCATGCAGTCGCACCCTCATTCTATCGAGCTTCGTGACCCTTCTTGTTACGATCAGCCCGGTCGAGACGGCGGCGGTTTGGCAGATGAGGTCAGCGCGGCGCGCGTGGACCGCGAGCCTGGCGACCTTCAGGCCGGCCCGGGAAGCGCGCTGGGCATCCGCCAGCATAGCCCGGTAAGGATTATCGCGATTGGACGCGCAAACAGGTATTGTGGGTTGTTTCCGATATTGGCCAGCGCCCTGGTTGCGGGGGCGCGGCTCTGAACTGGCAATTTTTAACGCATGTTAATGCAGAACCGCAGCGCTCAGCGGCTAAGGTCGAGCTCAGTTCCGGTTCGCAGGCGCTCCATATAGGCGCGATAAGCAAAGCTGCGGTCGCGCTTCTTTCCTGTCGTTTCTACGAGGATGCCGATCTCGGTCAGCACCTCGATTGCACGGGTAGCAGTCGGCTTGCTGGTGCCGAGCAGCCTCATGGCCGATGCGACGCTCACGATCGGATGACGGGGAAGTAGCTCGAACAATCGGAAGGCAGAGACCGATGCTGATTCAACACCAAGCAGCCGCGTGCGATCCGTGCTCACGAGGTTGAACAATTCGCGCGCCGATGCAACGGCTTCGTCGGCGATCGTGGCGACGCCATCGAGAAAGAAATCGGTCCAACCTTCCCAGTCGCCTTCCAGACGCACAAGGTTGAGGCGCCGGTAATACTCTTCGCGATGGCGTTTAAAGAAAAGGCTGAGATAGAGAAGCGGCTGCTTCAATAAGCCCCAGTGCTCCAGCAGCAGGGCGATCATCAGGCGCCCGATCCGCCCGTTGCCATCAAGATAGGGGTGAATGGATTCGAACTGAGCATGCAGAAGAGCAGTCCGCACGAGTTTCGGCAGCCGGTCCTCGGCATGAATGTATTTCTCGAATGCGCCGAGGAGCTTTGGAAGCTTGTCGGAGGGCGGGGGAACGTAGACTGCGTTCCCCGGGCGGCTCCCGCCAATCCAGTTCTGGCTGCGGCGGATTTCTCCAGGTTGCTTGCTTGCTCCGCGCCCACCGCGCATCAGCCGCTTGTGGGCTTCGTTCAAGAGCCGCAGCGAGATTGGCAGACCGCGCTTCGACCCGAGTTGGGTTCGCGCGTAGGTGAGGGCGTCGAGGTAGTTCGTGACCTCCTCGACATCTGCGTTGGGTGAGGGCTGCTCCTCGGCTTCGAAGGCCAGAAGGTCCACGAGCGATGCCTGTGTACCCTCGATCTGAGACGTGATAACCGCCTCTTTGCGCACGAATGCGTAGATGAACCAATCGAGCGAAGGCACCATCTCGCTCGCCAGATCGAGCCGGACAAGCGCCTGCTCGGCTTGCCCGAGGCGGCGTTCAAATTTGGCGTCGATGGCGAGCGACGGCCGCGCGGGCGGCAGATCGAAAGGAACGAAGGCATCGACCTTTTCGCCGCCGGCGGTCACACTTTCATATCGGCCTGTTGTGCGCTTCGGCATATCCGGTGGCTGACTCAGGGACGTCGTCGTTCCAAGGGCCGCATACAAGGAACGCCCACGTTCCCTGTCAGCATAACTAAGAACGGACTCTTTACTAGTCGAGACCGTTAGTCAAGAGATCGTTCTTAGTGTTTTCCCCCGATGACTTGCCAAGAATTCGCTCTTGGGGTCAATCGTTGGCCGATCGAATGGCTGGACCCTAGACGGTGCCGCGGGCCGGACTCGAAACCGGCTAGTGGATGGGCTTAGCGCACCGAGCCATTACGCCGCTGCCTTCTGGCCACCATCTCGGGCCTTTTGCTGGCCGTGTGTCCTTCCACACCGCCGCAGCCAATGGCGTTTACTCTCGCGTCCATTTCCATCAAGGAGGAAGTCGATCTTGCGCAAGGGTAGAGTCTGAGGGTCGCAAGCGCGGATACGTCGTGCTATGAGCGGTGACGGTATTTCTCGCGCTGGCGCGCAATGCGTCGCGTGGTCGACGAGGCGAGAAATCGAC
>DASZTF010000003.1:0-3144 GCA_035548315.1 Minisyncoccota bacterium | reverse complement strand
GCAACCGCTCTTTGACATAGCCGTGACAGAACTCCTCCGGGTTCAGATCCGGACTGTACGCCGGCAACTGTTCGACAACCAGTCTCCGGTCTCGACCCAGATAGTGCTTGACCGCCGGTGAACGATGCGCACTCAATCGATCCCAGATCAATGTCACCGGACCCTTCAGGTAACGACGGATATGCCGCAGGGCCATCACGATGCATTCGCCGTCGATCGACCCCTTGAAGTACACCGTGTACACTTTGCCGGTGGTCGTCAGGCCCCAGAAGCATGACATGCCGCGCCGTTTGTCCTCGCGGCGCAGAACGGGTGTTTGTCCAACCGCCCCCCATGGCGTTGCCAGTCGATCTCGAAAACTGAGCCCGAACTCATCAGCGAACATGATGACGGCGCCACGTCGTGACGCTTTGTTTTATCGTCTCCCAGTCCTGCCGAAGCCACGCTTCAGCCAGTTGATCTTCTCGCTTGCGAGCCTTTGCCTGAGGACGTTGCGCGCTCAAACCAAGCTGCCGCAGACGAATCGATAACCAGGCCAACGTGTACCGCACCTTGTATCGTTGCTCGATCGCCCCCTGAACCCGTGCCAGGGTCCATCGTTCCGTCGAGAATCCCGCGGACTGAGCCCCAGCCCAGCAAGGATCATCTTCTTGATCTGCTTCCACGGTGCCGCGCTCAACCGTGGCGCTGCCCCCTTGGCCCTGGTTGATTGCAGAGCATGTGGCCTGTTGTTGCCCTCGGCCAGACGTTGTTTCCATCGACATACCGATACCTGGCTGACGCCAAGGTGACGAGCGATCTCCGCTTGGGACATCACTCCTTCGCGCAGCAACCGGGCTCCTCGAGACGGCGCTCTTCTTGTTGCTCACGGCTCAGAGTTGTTGGGTGCCATGCCATGGCGCCAAATTACCTAAACACGTTACATGTCAATAAGCAGTTGGGCCAGGGTGCGTGGGTCCTATGTCCCGGTGCCGAAGGGGCATGCATCGATGCCTATTCGATTTGCTGTGACGCCAACGGAACGCACACAACATTTCTATGGCACGCAACTACATCAGACTGTACGGACCCGGCATGTATCCCAGTCTGTCCGCAGTAGGAATGCCGTATGAACAGACTGCTTCCATGGCCTGTTCAGTCGAGCAGGCCATGGAAAGCCGCATGGCAAAGCAGATCGACAAATGACCCATCAGGTACCATTCAACCAAGAATATCTATTGCGATGAAAGTTCGTTTCAATCGCTTTGTCCAGCCATGGGTGTTCACACTTTGGCTGACAGCTTCATCTGTATTGCCCCTACATGCGCAGCCATGGCAGCGCCTTGGCACAGATAACCATGGTATCGTGCTGGTCGATGACCGAACCATCGTCGTCGTCGGCACCTATGGGAAGGTGCTTCGCTCCACCGATGGGGGCGCCCGATGGACGCAGCCGGCCAGTGGGATGTATGCCGGACTGTATTCTGTTGCCAAGGCAGGCGATCGGCTGGTGGCGGTTGGCGATAGTGGTGTCGTGCTGATATCGAACGATGCTGGCATTACGTGGAGTGTCGGCAATGTCGGCGTCTCGGAGCATTTTCATGTCGTCGTCTTCCCGACATCTTCGATCGGATATGCATGCGGTACGAATGGCACAATTATCAAATCCACGGATGGAGGGAGAAGCTGGGAACGGCTTCAGAGCGGAACGTCCCGGCGACTCTGGCGTCTGGCTGCGATCGACTCAGCGACGGTTGTAGCCGTTGGTGATAGCGGAACGATTGTTCGTACGACCTCGGGGGGAAGCGAATGGAGTACCATGCAGTCAGCCACCAACTTGGGACTCTATGCAATTACGTTTGCTGGTCGTGACCGTGGTCTGGCTGCTGGCGAGCGCGGAGTAACGGTACGAACGGAGAACGGCGGGGCTACATGGGAGAAGTCCGGTGCGGATAGCTTGGAATACGGCAGCATCGATGCGCTCTGGGCATTTGACAGTAATGGTGTTGTGGCCGTTGGTACGCGAAACAACAACTCGAAGATTGCGCAATCATCCAATTGGGGGACATCATGGGATTGGAATGCTGACTTCAACCCCGATGAGAATATCGCGGAATACACAGACGTTGTATTCCAGGATGCACTTCATGGATTTGCGGTAGGGCTACAGGCCTCGATCAAGGCGACGGATGACGGTGGCGCAACCTGGCGTACGGTTTCGTATACCCCATTCAACACATATCTCCTTGATGGAATTCTCGATATCGCATTCGTCGATCGCGATACGGGGGCGGTGCTGTTTGGAGGCTCATATCTGCGCACAACTGACGGCGGGGTTACATGGAATCAATTCCATGTAATGAATTTCGGGAATGCACTGTTTTCATTGTGCTTCCCAACAAAAGGCCGAGGGCTGATTGTCGGTTCCTCGGATCAAATGTTCGTTTCGACCGATCAAGGGCGTACCTGGAATTTCGCAAACAATACTATCGATCCTCCGCTGAATACATTTGAATCGATGAGCTTTGCAGACGAGAATTTTGGTGTGTTTTCTGTACACAATCGTGTCTACGTGACTTCTGATGCGGGGCGAACATGGAAGGGCGCCCCAATTGCCGATCTTGATCACAACGATAGCGGGTTGGTATTCCTTCTTGATGCTGTCCGGCCAGGTGTGGCCTATGTAACCGCCGCGCGGTGGACCAAGGATAGCGTCGCTACTACCTATCGCGAGATAATCTTTCGAACAGTGGATAGTGGTGCGCATTGGGCAAATGTTCTTCAGCGCAAGGGTGCAAATATGTTGAAGCGCTCATGGTTCCTCGACCCCCAGCACGGCTTCGTCGGAGGTAGCAACGGCATCATCTATCATACGGACAACGGTGGCGACACATGGGATTCCATTGCCACGGGGGCGCCCGGTGCGGTTTCCGACATCCGCTTCTTCACCGACAAGATCGGTTATGCCGTCACCTTCAAGGGAGCGATCCTTTCCTCGTCAGATGGCGGACGTACGTGGCAGCACGAGTATCCCTGGCCGCCGCAGCCGTCCGACAGCACGCAGCCGTTCTATCGTGTGAACATGCTTCCGGACCGGCAGACCATCATGGTGACCGGCAACAGTCTTCTGCTTCGGAAGGTGCTGCCGGAACCGCTGCCTGCGAG
>DASZTF010000002.1:0-1651 GCA_035548315.1 Minisyncoccota bacterium | reverse complement strand
CCGTCGAACGTCCGGTGCGTCGCCAATCCATTCACGTCCGTGTGCACCACGATCGAACCAAGCCCCGGGTGATAGACGTTGGTCGTGATCATCCCCGCATCAGTGGTGCTCGTGACGTAGACCCCGTCATCGTCGTACTTGAAGGACGAGACGCGGACCCCGTCGACGGGATCGGTCCTCGTGACGTCACTCACGAGCCCGCGCTCGCCTCGGGTGTAGACGACGTCCAGTTGCTGCTCGGCGAGGCCCTTCTGATAGGTGACCTCGTCGACGAGACCTGTCGAACCGCTCACGACGTAGTCCGCCGTTCTCTGCAGGGTCGGTCCGTCGCCGCTCGCGTCCTGCACCTTCGAACTCTTGAGCGCTCCGATCAACCAGGTCGATTCGTCTCCCGTGTACCCGAACGTCGACTTCATCCCCCCGGTCCAGTCGTCGGCGGCCTTTCCGTCGGTGAACTGGCGAATCTTCGTTTCGACGTTGCCGTGCCCGTTCGGGTCGTAGGTGAAGATGTCCTTCGCGAACCGGAAGACCGTGGGCTGCACGCCGAAGGCCTCGAATCCGCTTATGATCTCTTGCTCCGTATCGGTCACGGTGTCGTACCCGATCGAGAACGACTGCCCCGCCGCCAACGTTCCCGAAACCTTCTTGAATGTCGCGTCCCTAATGACGTCGTTAGTCACCGGGAATCCCTCGGCTCCTACGTGGGTGGTCGTGACCTCGCGCTTCGGTAGGCCAAGGTACGGATAGGCGACGCGACCGCCAGCGCCAGAGCTGTAGCCGATCCAGCTCAGATCGAAGCTGGTTGTCGTGCGTTGCGCCTCGTAACCGGAGGTGTCCTTAGTCACGGCCACTCGGTTCGCGAAACCGAGCCACCCTCGGCCCAGCAGGTCGACGCCGGGGCTGTCGTAATAGTACTCTGTCGTGACCGTGGGCTGCCGCGTGTCGTGGTCATGCACCGCGGACACGACCCACACACCGCTCATGAGGTTGTAGACCGGATAGCTGAAGTGTCCTCGTGTCGCCGCCTTCGAGGTCGGCGCATAGTCGATATCTATCTGGTGACCGAGCGGCGTGGTGATGCCGGTGACCAGGTCGGCCTTCTTGCCGTCTCGCACGTAGATCGTGAATGGCGCTGAGGTGCCCCAGGTCGCGGGCGTCGAGATGAGATCGACGCGGCCGTCACCGTCGATGTCTGCCGTGAAGTACGCGTACGGGCGGATTTCATTGCCGTTCGTGTCTCGTAGGGACTCTATCGGCTTCTGTGACCCCATCCGGTCCGAGATCGCGGCGTAAATCGGAGGGGCTAAGGGGATGGGGCCTAAGTTCGCGCCCAACAGCGAATCGAGAATGCCATCCTCGTTGACGTCGACCATCGTACCGGCGTTCAAGCCGGTGGCTACCACGAAGCCGGCGCCCGTATTGAGGTAGCTGGAGCGCGAGGACTCGTTGCTGACTGCGTCGGCGAGTCCATCACCGTTGATGTCGGCGAATTGATAGTGCGTCCATTCGCCGGCCCACGTCGAGGTCGGGGCGACACCCGCCGAGATCGGCGTCTTCTCGATATCGACGAAGTCGTCGTCGAGCTTCATAGTCCACAAGAGGTTGTCGTCGGAGCCAGACAATGCCTCGGTGATGAGCGACGTCGACCCGT
>DASZTF010000001.1:0-2073 GCA_035548315.1 Minisyncoccota bacterium | reverse complement strand
TCAGCCTCCCCGGCCTCTCCCGTGAAGATCCCCACGATCACATCCACCGTCATGCTTCCCCACTCACCCGCGCTCATCTGCGCGAACGCCTCCGGAAGCATCGTGAGCATCTGACCAAGACGGTTGTACCGCTCAGGGTCCGGGGAGTACACCGCGTCGGCTACCATCACCATCATGGAGCCCATCCCGCTGACCTCCTCCTCGTACACCGCGAACCCCGCCGGCGTAAGCATCAGTCCGTAGTCGAAGGCCCGCTTCAGCATCCCGCCGATGAACTGCCCAACGTTCCCAAGCTGCCCGAGCGTGCCATCCATCAGGTCCGAGAACGCCCTGCGCACGCTGTTGCTCATGTCGCGCAGGGCGGAGGCGATGCCGTTCAGCCACTGCGGGCCGCCGCCCCCCGCCCCGCTGCCGGGTCCGTAGAGCACCGAGGGAATGGAGGTACCTCCCGGCTGCGCTCCGGGGGCGGGAACGCATGGAGAGGCAGGCCGAGCCTCCTATAGCCCCCGGCTCTGAAGGAACGCCTCGACGTCAGCGCAGAGCCGGTCCTTGTCGTACTCCTTCGGCTTCAGGCGGGTTTGATCGGACTCCGCGAAGATTCGCCGGATGCAATCGGCAACCAGCTTCATGCGCACTTCCGGAGAACCGAGACCGAACGTCTCGTAGTCGATGTTACGAACCACGATGAGTGTCCTGTGCTTGGGTGAATACCGGGTAATGCCGCCCGGACGCGTAAATTCCCGGAGATAATCGTCAGTCATGATCCGGAATGACGCCATGAACGTTGTCACGGAATCACCGTAGTTACGCTCGGAAATGACCTCTCGAAGTGGGCCTACCAGGTCATCGTACATCAGGTCAAACCGAATGTTCGATTCGGGGTTGAAGAGCAATTTCATATCATCCTCGCACTTGATCTCACCGGGGCTTCCGACCAGAATGAAGCGGATACGATCCTCGCACCAGGGACATCGGAATTCCGTGTGTCCAGTCGTTCGATACTCTGCCAATGCGGCGAACGCAGACCTGTCTTCCTCTGACGTTGCTTTCCTCACGATGAGCTTACTGATAAGCGCATTAATATCTAAAACCGATACAGACGCTGGAAGAGGCCTCAATCCTGGACATTCCTAGTTGCCGACTTTAGCTATCTAGGAGTTTCTCAGTAGCACTCACAGAGTATCCTCTTACATCCCCATAATTTACATACGCAAACACGCCGGGCTATCAGCGCGGGCCGCAACTATCAACGCTCATACTCCGCCGGCCAATCAACTTCCAGACCAACCTGCACCACCCGAGCCGGAGTGAACTCATCAAATTCGATGACAGCGAATAGCTCAGCATGGCATACGTCGCACTCAGCATAGCAGCATTCTCGTGCTGACTTTCCCTTCACCGATTCGAGCCACGAACCGATATTGACGATGTTCAGAGGTTGTACGAGAAATGGCTGACCGATTACGTGTCTGCCCAAATCGAAAATGGCGCTATATGGCCCATCATAGAGAGCCGCCACATGCGCCTGACACTCGATTGCGGCAAAGGCTCCGCAGGCCGGGCAGGTAGATCTAATTTCGACGAGGTTGAATGCACTCATAATGCTACATCTCCGTTTTTTGTCCTATTGCGACAAGATATTTGTAAAATTTCTTGTCGAATGTATAAACTGGTACGTTTTCTACGAGCGCAGACGCGGCAACATGAGAGTCGGCAACATGCAAAACGCGCTTTGGGCGAAGTTGTTTTCCAAGTGCCCGCAGATCGGCAGCCGTTGCCTCGCTACCTGCTTTTGCAATTCGACCACCACGCTCCATTAGAAAATCACGAAGTGCTTGTGCTCCGTGACTCGGAATAAACTCCCTCGCAACAGCGATTGGGACTAATGGCTGACGTCCAGCGATCTGTGCATCAACTTCCATCATGCGTCCCTCCTTATGGACACTTGCTGTAGTTGGTTAATTTGAGCGGATGCCATGGCATCCTCAGAAACTGAGTCGGGAGCAGATGGAGGAACGGCGCCTCGAAGGCGGCCGTCTGCTGCTTGACGGTACAATGTCCTCTGCCGATATC